>JAVKFF010000160.1:0-30131 GCA_040226215.1 Azospirillaceae bacterium | reverse complement strand
GCCAGGGCGTCGAGCCGGGCGCGGGTCTCGGGCTTGAGCCCGCCATAGGCCAGCTCCTGGATGCGGTAGGCGAGGCGGCTTTCCAGGTAGCGACGGTTGAAGGCCGGCGGCTCGCGGTCGTAGAGGTCGCGCCACTTCGCCTTCAGCTCGGCGATCGGCAGGGTCTTCAGGGCGTTCAGCTCGGCCAGCACGGTGTCGGTCATCGGCTCTCTCCGTCTCCTTATCGACGGGTCGGATGACCGCTCTCGCCGGCCGAGAGGTCCAGCGGACTTTCTCCGGTCCTGGCGGATAAACCGCTGGACTGTCGCGCGCGGAGCCGGATGACGCCCCGGGCCAGCAGGGTGGCGACGAGGCCGAGTCGCTCTGCGGTGCCGAGACGGGCGGGGTCTATGGGATTCATGGGCGCATCTCCATTGGCCCCATGATGCCCCCGCCCGAGCGGCCGCAACAGCCAAAACCCCAGTCGTTAGAAAGGGATAGGGAAAGAAGTGGCGGGATCGCGTTTCTGCGAAGCCGGGGGATGTGCTACACTCACGGTTGTTTGGAAATCAACTATGAGTGTGGGGTGCCCGCCCTCCCGGACGCGGCCCATCGAGACACCGGCCGGGATCCATCGGCGACCATTCAGTTGCCGGCGGGCGTCCAGGATTGAGGGAGCCGCCCATGCCCCTGAACCTGCGCCAGGTGCTGCGTCAGATCCCGCAGCGGACGCTCCAGCCATATTTTGCAGGGCGCGGCCTGATCATCGACGAGGACGTTTGGGCCCTCGGAGTCAACAAGCGGCCACGCCGGCTTCTGCAGTGTCTGCTGGGCCTCGATCGAGATTCAGGCCGGGAGGTCATTGCCGACCTCGCCCGGGTGCAGGAACTGGCTGGCGAACGAGGCTTCCGGGCGATGGTGAGCGCGGCCGACGGAGAGACAGGAATCATCAAGACGTTCGCGAGTCTCGACACCTTCCAGGAGCGTGCCCTCTGGCTGCTGCATCACCATCCGCAACTCTTCCGCAACGCCGAGCAGCTGCACTTCGTCGACCACCGGACGGAGGGTCAGCAGGGACGCCACTACCGCACCGACCCCGGGCATGACATCAGCCGGGAGGACGCGAATATCGCGCGGTTCGAGGACGCCATCTGTGCCTACCACCAGCGCGATACCGGTGCCGGTATCAGCTGCGCGACCGAGTTCCTCGAGCGCGACGGAGAGGCGACACAGATATCGCTCTACGTCGAGGGACTGCCCAACCATCGGATCGAGGTCGTCGACGGCAACTTCAGACACCTCATCTCTGCGCCGACCATTGCCGCGGCCATCGTCTATGACCCGGCGACCGGCGACACCACGACCATCGGCAAGGGCGGTTGGAAGGTGCACGAGGCCCTGCGCGAGGCCTTCGCCCGACACCTCCTCGGAGTGGAGCCGAAGTTCGACACCGTGCGACAGCGGAGCTTCGCCCTCCATCGTCTGGCGCGGCGGCAGGATCTCGCGCCTGATCCGGCCTTCGGCGTGGAGGTCGCTTGGGTGCGGCGCCTGCGGCTGGTGGCCTCGGATCCGGACCAGGGTCAGATGGTTCTCGAATCTCCTCGAGGGGACAGCTCGGTCACGGTCTACGATCTCGCCGATTCCTGGTTGGGGCGTGGAGGCAGATTGCTCGGAAGCTTCGAGGTCATCCACGCCGCCATCTGTCTGCGCTTCTACAAGGAACCCGACGCCACCCGGGCGCGCACCATCACCATCGAGCTCACGAGGCCGAACGGCTCCAACCTCAAGAACCTCTCTGAGCGGGACCGCGAGGTTGCCGAGACGCACATCGCCAAGTGGGGCCTGATCGCGGACGCGGGAGAATGACCACGGGCAACCCGGCCTCGGTGCTCGAGCGCCTGCTGGAACAAGGCGGCGTTCTCTCCCGGCAGTTCATCGACATGAGCCCCGAGCGGTCTGCCATCGAACGCCTGATCGCGATCAAGGCGCTGGTTCAGGCCGGCAGCGCCCGTTCGATCCTCTGCCTCGCCTGCGACGAGCCCCATTCGGTCGCGGTGGAGCAGGGCGACAGACCGGGCCGCTTCCGCGCCTACTGTCCCGACACCGGCTTCCACCCGGTAGAGCCCGCGATGGTGAGGACCTACCGGGTCGACTTATCCTGGCTCGTCAACACCGTCCGCCATCACTTCGGCCTGTCGCAGGTCGAGGTGAGATCGGAGGAGGAGCCGATCATCCGCATCGGTCGCGTCCGGGTCGGGCGTTATCCCGTCCTGCTCTTCCTCGGCACCCGGCTCGCCGAGCGATCGCGGTTCACCGACGCCATGAAGCGGGTGGAAGAGGTCAAGGGCGACACGCCGGCGATCGTCCTGACCTCGACCGATCCGGAAGTGATGCCCGGCGATCTTCCCGCACGGACCGCACCGATCCGGATTGCGGACGTGCTCGACGTCGACAGGCTCGATCCCGTGGTCGAGGATCCGATGATCGCGGCGCTTCGGGGGCCGGGTAGACGCGCGAAGGTCGGACCGATCGGGTACGTCTTCGCCTCCGACTTCCGATCCGCAACCATCGGCGATGTCCAGTACGCCTTCACGGATCGGAAGGCGCGCGTGGTGGAAGTCCTGTTCGAGGCCTGGCAGGCGGGCAATCCGAAGGTGCACCAGAAGACCCTGCAGGCACAGGCCGGGTTCAGTTCGCGGGTCGGGCAGATCTTCGCCGGCCATGCCGCCTACGAAACCCTGATCAGGCATGACACGGCCGGATATTACTGGCTCGACCTCTGAATTCGGTCGGGCCGGGAATTTCTAACAGATCCGTTAACACCCACCTCACCGATCCGTTAACACCCCCCTGCCATCCTCCAGGTATCGCGAACCTGGAGGACACACCCATGTATCTGCGCCACTTCAATCAGGAGCATCTGGCGCGTCGCTGGAACATCTCTCCGAAGACCTTGGAGCGCTGGCGCTGGCTGCGCGAAGGGCCGCCGTATCTTAGGATCGGCGGTCGCATTCTCTATCGGCTGAAAGACATCGAGGCCTACGAAGCCGCCCGGCTGCGCCAGGGCACCACCGTCGGCGCCGTCGACCCGAATCCGGAGCCGCCCAATGAGCGGCGGTAAGGGGGACCCGATGGACGCTCGGATGGGTTCTGGCGCTGGTGAGGGAGGCCGATGATGCGCATGCATAGCGATCGCTCCCTCATCCCCCGGCTCGAACAGCGCATCGGCGATCTGGCGACGGCGTTCCTCGGCCCTCCGAACAGGAGCCGGTCGTCGTCTCGCCAGCTGCGCTTTGGCAGGAAGGGGAGCGTGGCCGTCGAGATCGATGGGGAGAGCACGGGCAAGTGGTACGATCACGAGGCAGGCCACGGTGGTGGTCCCCTTGAGCTGATCCGCTGCCATACGGGGCTCGATCTCGACGCCGCGCGAGACTGGGGCGCTGACTGGCTGGGCAGTACGCCTCCGCCTGCCAAAGACCGGCCGCCTCGGCAGGACCTGTGCAGGCGGAAGGCGCCGACGGGCCATGTCGCGTCCATCCTCACGGCCTGCGTCCCGGTCCAGGGGACCCCGGCAGAAGCCTATCTCCGTCGCCGCGGTATCACCGCGCCCCTCCCCAACAGCTTGCTCTTCCAGCTGAGGGCGGAAGGCGGCTTCGGCGCGCTTGTCGCCCTTGCCACGGACGATCACGGGGAAGCGCTCGCCCTGCAGCGGATCGCCGTCACCGACGACGGCCAGAAGGCGCCGGTGGGCGTGGTCAAGCGCACCTACAAGGCAGTCGCCGAATGGCACCGCCGAGCCGTCGTGCGTCTGCCCGGTACGCCTCCCGTCGTCCTCGCCGAGGGGGTCGAGACGGCGCTGTCGATCTGGCAGGCCACCGGCCGCGAGACCTGGGCTTGTCTGGGGACGATCCGGGCCGAGGTGCCTCTTGGCGATGGCGTATCGGTCACCATTGCCAGCGATGGCGATGCCGAGGATAGCCCAGCCTTCCGGGCGATGATGGCAGCCGCTCAGACGCTCAGCACGCAGGGACACGCCGTCACCATCGCCCATCCGCCGGCCGGCAGCGATGCCAACGACATTCTCCAGACCGACGGCGAGGACGCCGTGCGCGCCTTCATCGCGGCCGCGGTTCCGTTCGTCCCCGACGAAGCCAGCCTGGTCCCGCTGGAGATCGGCTCCGATGTCGAGATCGCCCGGCAGGTGATCGTGGCCTTGAACCGGGTCCATGGCGAGGTGGTCTGCGCGGACGGTGCCCTCTGGCGCTACAACGGCCTGCACTGGGAGTCGATCGCCGAGGCGGATCTGCGGCGCTTGGTGCACGAGCAGGACGGCCGTGCGATCAAGTCCGGTAACCGCACGATCCCGGTGAAGCTCGGCAAGACGCGGATCGACTCGATCCTCCACGAACTGGCAGCCATGGTTGCCGATCCCGATTTCTTCGGTGAGGCGGCACAGGGCATCAACTGCGCCAGCGGCTTCATCCGGATCGACGGGGATGGCGTGGCCGTCCAGGAGGCGCACCACCCCGATCACCGCTGCCGGCACGTCCTGCCGGGCGCCTGGTCGGAAGACGCAGAGATCAGCCCGCCGGCGGGATCGCTACTCGCGACGCTGCTCGACGGCGTGTTCCGCGACGATCCGGACGCGGCGCAGAAGATGGACCTCATGGCCGAGATCTGCGGCGTGGCCGCGCTCGGGCAGGCAACCCGGTTAGTACAGCCGAAGGCAATCGTGCTGAAGGGCGAGGCGGCCGAGAATGGCAAGAGCCAGCTGCTCGATCTGGCCCGCAGCCTGCTGCCTGCCACCGCGGTCTGTTCGGTGACCGCGGCCCAGATGCGCGACGAGCGCCATATCGTCGGCCTGGCCGGCAAGCTGCTGAACGCCTGCGACGAGCTGTCGGCAGCGGTGTCGATTGCCTCGGAGACGTTCAAGGCGGTGGTGACCGGTGAGCCCATCGCGGGCAGGGATGTGTTCAGGAGCCGATCCGAGTTCCGTCCGGTCGCCCAGCACCTCTTTGCCACCAACGTCCTGCCGTCCTTCTCCGGCGGCATCGACCGCGGCGTGCAGCGCCGCCTGCTCGTCCTCACCTGCAATCGGGTGATCCCGCGGGAGGAGCGGATCGAGGGCATCGGACGCCGGGTAGGTGCAGAGGAGGCGGACCTCCTACTCACCTTGGCGGTCGAGGGTGCGGTGCGCGTCATCCGCCAGGGCGGCTTCACAGAGCCTGACTCCAGCAAGCTTGCCCTCATGGATTGGGTTCTCGGAGCCGACCCGGTCCAGGCCTGGATCATTGAGCGTATAGAGCCGGTGCTGCCGGACAGCCCGACCAAGCGTATCCGGACACGCAGCGCCTACGAGGACTTCCGGTCCTGGGCCGAGAGCGAGGGCTACCGGACGGCCACCCTCCCGGCGATCAACGGCTTCGTCCAGCGCGTTCAGGCCCATGCGCCCGAGGGTGTCGGCTACGGTCGGACTTCAGAGGGGCCGGTGTTCACCGGGCTGGTCCTCAGGAACGGCAACCTGCCCATGACGCACTAGGCTTCGTGGATAAAGAGTATTCGTAGTTTGCGTTTTGTGATGGCGACAAAACGGTTCGATCTGGCTCATTCTTCAAGAAGAAGCAGTTTCAAGCTGGCTGCCAACCAGTTGGCGTAAGCTCGCAGAGATGCTCCCTCGACACGCCGCATCAACAAAAAGAGGTCGGGGCTCGCGAGGCGCCAGAGGATGGTTCCTGCGGCCTTGGAATCCATGTTTTCTCTCAGGGGCCCGTTCCGGATTAAGGCGCTTGCGAACCATTCAAGGTTTTTGCGCCGCCCTCTGTGTAGCGCAGCATATAATCCGGTGATTTCCCGGTCCGTCCCGGTCGCTCCCCGCACGGCATCCATTAGCGGAGCGATGCGGGCGAGCACCTTTGTAATATCCACAGCGAATAGTTCGATCTGGCGGCCTTGCTCCCTCTCCTGCGCAATGTTTCTGACTGTTTGCTGCTCGGTCAGCGGTGTTTCCGGTTCAGAGCCCCGGACTGTGCGTGATACCAACTCTTGAAGGAGCGCTTTCTTGCTACCGAAAGCCCCATAGACGGTTTCGTTTGAGACGCCCGCCGCCGCCGCAATGGCGGCGATGGTTGCCTTTGTCCAGCCCTCAGAAAGAAATAGCCGATGTGCTGCCGAAAGGATGGCTTCGCGCGTCTCGGCCGCCTGCGCGGCCCGTTTGGGCGAACGGTAGGGTCGCTTTTGTGACTTTACATTTGACATATTTCGATACAGTATCCTTGTATTGAATATAGTCTAGCTTAACGGATTCTCAGAGCTCGGCCAATCGTGACAGCGGCGGCTTGCGCGAGGGCTTGGAGGTTGCGATGGCCTCGGTTGTCATGTTTGTGCAGTTCCTTGCGGCACTACTCTTTTCGATGGTTGCCGGAAGCGTATTCGGCATCTGGCGCGGGTATGATCCGACCACCTATGCAGCGGCAACATTTCTCGAGATGCATCAAGGTGCGGTGCGGGGTCTCAATGCCCTGCTGCCCGGATTGGCGCTCGTCTCGATCCTCCTCACTCTCGCCCTGACCTGGCTGGCCCGTGGCAAGGGCGTGGTCTTCTGGCTCTATTTGGGGGCGTTGCTGTTGATGGTGGGAGGTGGCGTGGTTACCCGCTTCTTCAATCAGCCTATAAACGCGCACGTAATGGGCTGGACGCTCGATTCATTACCGGCGAACTGGGCGGACCTCCGCGCAGCCTGGTGGAATTGGCATCTCGTGCGCACAGGGCTTTCCATTGTTGCCATCGCACTGCTTCTCGCCGCCATCATAGTCGATCGGCCATCCCCGAGCTGATGCATCGAGCCGAGCGTCCACACGTTGAGCGTCGTATCCCCGTTTGATTCAAGGCTGCTTTTTTGGAGGCAGCCTTGGGCGAACGAATCGGGTTGAGCGATGAGGAATGGGCACTGACTGGACCATTGTTTCCGGCCGAGCGCGGTCGCGGATGCCGTCCGTCGCATGACAATCGCCGTTATTTCGAGGGCATGATGTGGATGGCGCGAACGGGCGCGCAATGGCGTCATCTCCCGGATGAATACGGCAAGTGGAACAGCGTCTTCCGCCGCTATCAGCGCTGGGTGGAGACCGGGGTGTTCGACGCTATGCTCGAAACCCTTGCCGAGATGGTCGAACGAGACCGAAGCGCCGACATGATCGACAGCACCATCATCCGGGCCCACCATTGTGCGGTCGGCCTAAAAAGGGGACTCAAGCAACCGAGGGGCTTGGCCGATCGCGCGGCGGGTTCACCTCCAAGCTCCATGCCCGCTGCGACGCGAGGGACCGACCGCTTGGCTTCGTTCTGACGCCCGGACAGACGCACGATACACAGTGTTTTGCCCCTCTGTTCCGGATGCTCACAGAGCGGATCGAGGCGCTGCTCGCCGGCAAGAGCTATAACGCAGACGCCATTCGCGAAGAGATCATCGAAGCCAAAATCGAGGCCATCATTCCTGCAAAGCGCAATCGCAGCCATCCGGCCCAGTATGATCGGACCAAATACAAATGGCGCAACCAGGTTGAGCGGCTCTTCAACAGACTCAAGAACTGGCGACGTGTCGCAACTCGCTACGATAAGACAAAAACCTCTTATTTCGGCTTCGTCGCCATCGCTGCAGTCAAGACATGGATACCCTTTGTCCACGAAGCCTAGTGCACCACCAGTGCACCATAAATGAGGTCTAACCCATTGATAGTGCAAAGATGACGCACCAGCTTCCAATCCTTACGTGACGTGGCAAGACTATTCTTCTCTTCTGATCGTGTTCTCCTCAGAATGGGTTTGGGGGTAGGTGCGTCATCCTTGCACTATCAATGACTTAGCCGTCACTGGTGCGTCACTCATGGCGCACAGGTGCGTCATTCCTCTTCCGAGGTCGCTTCGGACCGGCTCACGGACAATCGCCACAGAGACCTCCAGAACGTCCGAGAGCGTCTGTCGGCTACCCCCCACCAAACCCCACCTGAATTATCCAAACACGCCCACAGCACCCCTTAGAACGCGATTACGGGGCATTCCGGAAGTGCAGAGTCGGTCAATCGGGCGCGGTATACTTGACCAGCCACACCCGATACTGCCGTCATCGTAGTAGAGCGAAGTCTTTCGTAGTTGCGTGTCAGTGCGCCGCCAGGCGGGGCGATGTAGAATGGAAGCATCCCTTCACCGACCCGGATGCTGCCCCATGAGCGCCATCTCCCCCAAGTTGAAGGTCAGGTACCGGCCGGTGGCGAGCCTGGTGCCCTACGCCAACAACGCCCGCACCCACTCCGACGCCCAGGTGGCCGAGATCGCCGGTTCGATCCGGGCCTTCGGCTGGACCAACCCGATCCTGGTCGACGGCGAAAACGGCGTCATCGCCGGACATGGCCGCCTGCTGGCCGCCCGCAAGCTCGGCCTGACCGAGGTGCCGGTGATCGAACTCGCCGGCATGAGTGAGGCGGAGAAGCGGGCCTATGTGATCGCCGACAACAAGCTGGTGCTGAACGCCGGCTGGGACACCGAGCTGCTCGGCCTCGAACTCGGCGCCCTGCAGGATCTGGGCTTCGATCTCTCGCTGACCGGCTTCGGCGAGGACGAGATCGTTGACCTGATCGACACCGGCACGGCCGGCCTCAGCGATCCCGACGCGGTTCCCGAGGCGCCGGTCGACCCGGTCACCCGGCCGGGCGATGTCTGGACCCTCGGCCGTCATCGCCTGGTCTGCGGCGATGCCACCGACCGGGCGGCGGTGGAACGCTGCCTCGACGGGGTGCTGCCCCATCTCATGGTCACCGACCCGCCTTATGGCGTTGCCTACGACCCAGGCTGGCGGAACCGAGCCGGGGTGTCGCGGACCAGGCGGACGGGGGCGGTGCGTAACGACGACCGGGCCGACTGGCGGGAGGCCTGGGATCTGTTCCCGGGCGACGTCGCCTATGTCTGGCACGGCGCCCTGCACGCCACCACCGTGGCCGAGAGCCTGCTCGCCTCGGGCTTCGTCATCCGCGCCCAGATCGTCTGGGCCAAGGAGCGGTTGGTATTGGGCCGTGGCGACTACCACTGGCAGCACGAGCCCTGCTGGTACGCGGTGCGGGGCAAGAGCCACTGGTCGGGCGACCGCAAGCAGACCACGGTATGGAAGCTGAGCGCCCGCGACCAGGACGCGGCGACCGTGCACGGGACCCAGAAGCCGGTGGCGGCGATGCGCCGGCCGATCGAGAACAATTCGGCACCCGGCCAGGCGGTCTACGAGCCCTTCTCCGGATCCGGGACAACGATCATCGCCGGCGAGTTGACCGGGCGGCGGGTCCACGCCATCGAACTCGATCCCGCCTATTGCGATGTCGCCATCGAGCGCTGGCAGGCCTTCTCCGGCAAGGCGGCGGTGGACGGGCAGGGCAGGCGCTTCGCGGTCCGCAAGGGCGATAAGGGAGACACCTGATGGCCCGCCCGCCGCACATCCCGGAGCCGGGCGAGCGCCGCCAGGTCGAGGCCATGGCCGCCTATGGCATTCCCGAGGTCGACATCGCCCGGGTCATCGGCATCGACCCCAAGACCCTGCGCAAGCACTACCGGGACGAACTCGACACCGGCCATGTGAAGGCCAATGCAAGGGTGGCCGAGGTGCTGTTCAAGAAGGCGACCGGCGACGGCCCGCAATCGGTGACCGCCGCCATCTTCTGGCTGAAGACCCGCGCCGGCTGGCGGGAGGCAAGGCCGCTCGACGACGAAACCGCGCCGACCAGCCTGCTGGTGCGCTGGATGAGCGCCGACGAGAGCAAGGCCATCGCCGCGCCTTCCCGCGAAGGGCCGCCGCTGATCGAGGCGAAGACCGATGACTGACGGTCAGATCACGGAAATCGGCGATAACCAGAACTGATCGGACTACGTACAAACCGCAAACGGTGGTCTGCAGCTTGTACGTGCCAAGTCATTGATCAGACACATGAATCGCGCCATCGCCTATCTCCGCGTCTCAACCCGAAGGCAGGAGCGGTCCGGGCTCGGCATCGAGGCGCAGAAAGCGACCGTCGCCCGCTTCGCAGAGGTCGAGGGGTTCGCCATCGACAGGACGTTCATAGAGGCGGAGACGGGGAAGGGGGCCGATGCTCTCGACCGCCGGCCGGTGCTGGCCGAGGCGCTGGCCATGGCGAAATCCCTCCGCTGCCCGGTGATCGTCGCCAAGCTCGACCGGCTGTCCCGAGACGTCGCCTTCATCGCCGGGCTGATGGCGCAAAGGGTGCCGTTCATCGTTGCCGAACTGGGCATCGATGCGGATCCATTCATGCTGCACCTCTACGCCGCCCTGGCGGAGAAGGAGCGACGGCTGATCTCAGAGCGCACGAGGGCGGCCCTGGCCCAGCGCAAAGCGTCGGGCACCAGGCTCGGCAACCGCACCAATGCGCCGGCCGCGGCCTCGCTCGGGCGGCGGGTTCAGACGGCAGCTGCCGATCGGTTCGCGGCCAACCTGGCGCCGGTGATTGAGAAGCTGCGGGCCGCTGGTGTCACCGACCTGCGCGGCCTTGCCGACGCGCTCAACGCCCGCGGCATCCGCACGGCGCGGGGCGGGCGCTGGCACGTCTCGAACGTTCGGAACGTGATGCGGCGGGTTTTGTAGGGGGGAGTTTGTAGGCGGGGATTGGGATCGCCGAAAGGGGAATCGCTCAGTGTTGCCGTTTCGCTCTGCTGAGGTCACCCCTATGATTGCGCAGGCTGGGTGATGCGACACTGAGCTAGCTTTCGAACTGGATGACCGAATGGCGTGACATGAACCTTCGCCACCTTGAGATCTTTCACGCGATCATGAGTTCGTCCACGATGACGGAGGCGGCGCGCAAGCTGAACGTCTCCCAGCCGGCGGTTAGCACCATGCTAAAGCACATGGAAAGCCAGCTCGGCATCGAGCTCTTCGAGCGGATCAGCGGGCGCCTGCACCCCACGCCCGAGGCGGAGATGCTGTTCGGCGACGTCGACGACATCTTCAAGCAGGTGGCGACGGTGCGGCGCCTGGCGACAACGCTGAGGGACGCCAGGACAGGCATGCTGACTATCGTCGCCTCGCCGACGCTCGCGCACGCGCTTTTACCAGCCGCCGTCACCCTGTTCCGCGACAGCCGGCCGAATGTCACGCTGCAGATCCGCGAGTTGCCTACCCTACAGGTGTCAGAGCGGGTCGCCCGCCGGGAAGTCGATCTGGGTGTGGTTTACGGCCTGACCGCCAATTCGGGCGGAACCCAGGCGGTGCCGGTCGGCCGCACGCGCGTTGCCTGCGTCATGCACCCCGGGCATCCGCTGGCGGATCTGGAGGTCATCCGGCCGGCCGATCTCGCCGGTCATGACGTGGTATCCTACGAAGCGCACACCCCCATCGGCCAACTGATCGAGCGCTGCTTTCGCGAAGCGAAGGCGAAGCTTTCGGTGAAGGTCGAGGTCTCGATCTCGCTGACCGCCTGCTTCATCGCCGATCAGGGCAGCGCGGTGGCGCTGATCGACCACATCATGCCGCTGAGCGGTGCGTTCCCGAACCTGGCGATCCGGCGCTTCGAGCCGGCCATCGAGATCGACCTCGCCGTCCTGTTCCCCAGCGACCGGCCGCGGTCGCGCCTGGCCAGCCAGTTCGCCGAGGTGATCGCCGAGGTGACGCAGGCCGGCCACCTCTCCAATCCGCCGGTAGGCTGAGCCGCTCCACCGCCCTAAGCGGCGGCCTTACGCACGCCCTGCAATGGCTCGCCGACCACCATGGCGCGGTAGAGATAGCGCCGCTCATCGGTCGGCACATCGCCATTGGCCTGGTGCAGCACCGTCCGGTTGTTCCAGATGATCATGTCGCCCTTGGTCCATTTGTGCCGGTACTCGAATTTCGGGTCCGTGGCGTGGGCCATCAGCTCGGCGATCAACGCGTGCGCCGCGTCGTCATCCATGCCCTCGATATGCTCCATGCGGGCGGTGTTGAGGTATAGGCCGCGGCGTCCGCTGATCGAATCGACGGTGACGATGGGCTGCCAGGCTTCCTGCGACACCGTACCCGGTGGCGGTGTGGCCAGCTTGCGCGGGCTGCGGCTGCTCTCGCGGATATGCAGGCACTTCAAGCCATCGATCCGCCGCTTCATCGCGTCCGGAAGCGCGTCATAGGCGGCTTGCACGTTGACGAACTGGGTGTCACCGCCATGGGTCGGGATGTCGACGCCGTAGAGCGAGGTGGCGCGCGGCGGTCGCAAGTAGTTGGAATGGTCGGTGTGATACTGCTCGCCGCGAACGATGACCTTTCCGCTGGCGCTGTCGGTATCGCGGTTGGAGATGTAGCCGATGATCGGATTGTCGGGCAGGCAAAACTGCTTGGCCTGCTGCTCCATCAGCTCGCCGAAATTCTCCACCGCCGCGCCGAAGCTGGCAGGGTCGAGTTGCTGGCCGTGGAAGACGAGAATCCCCCGCTCGTCCAGGGCGCGGTTCAGCCGGTTCTTGTCCTCGTCGCGCAGCGGCTTGCCAAGGTCGACGCCCGTCACCTCGCTGCCGGTGAATTCGCTAAGGTCGCGCAGCTCAATGCTCATGGTGAATTCCATCCCAGATGTGTTCTTCGCGTGTCCGGAACTCCGCGCGGATCGACCGGCCAGAAATGTCCGGCCAGAGCGGGTCAGACGCAGCCTGGATTGTGCGCGCCATCGGTCTCGGTGCGCCAATCGATTGACGTGAACAGCTCATAAGCCTGGGTTAAGGGCTGTCACCTGGAATCGCGCGCCCGCTTATGCTGTGGCGATCCCGCGACGACGCTCCCAGGCCTCGGGATTGACCACGAAATCGGGCTTGCGGTCCGCCAGCACTGCGAGCACCGCCTCTGCCGCGCCGATCGCCGAACGACGGCGGGATGCCCGTGTCGCCCCGGCCACGTGCGGGGAAAGTACCGCGTTGGGCGCGCCCAGCAGTGGGTCGTCGGCGCGCATCGGCTCGTGCTCGAAGACGTCGATGCCGGCCCCGGCGATAATGCCCTCGTGCAGCGCGGCGGCCAGGGCCGCGGTGTCGATCACTTCGCCTCGCGAGGTGTTGACGATGATGGCGTGGCGCTGCATCGCCTCGAGCGCCCGGCGGTCGATCAGGTGATGGGTAGCCGGCAGCAACGGCGTGTGGACCGAGACGATGTCCGCCCGGCCGAGCATGTCATGCAGGTCTTCGACCTTCTCGATGCCGGCCTGCTCCAGGGCGGCGGCGTCCATGTTGGGGTCGTAGCCCAGCACCGTGCAGCCGAAGCCGCCGCGGCAGATCCGCGCCACGGTGCGGCCGATATTGCCGCAGCCCACCAGGCCGACCGTGCGCTCCCAGAGGTCGTCGAAAAGCAGCGACCAGCGACGGTCGAACTCGCCATTGACCACGAAGCCATGCACCTCGGGCACATGCCGCAACGTCGCCAGCATCAGTGCCACTGCCGCCTCTGCCACTGCCGGAGCGTTGGTGCCGCCGGTATTGGCGACGACGACTCCCCGCTCGGACGCCGCTGCGATGTCGATATTGTCGACGCCGGCCCCATGCTTGGCGACAATACGCAGAGAGGGGGCCGCGTCCATCAACGCCGCCGTGACCTGCAGGGCGCGGACGATGACGCCCTCTGCCGCCTCGCGGATGATCACCTCGGCCGCTGATTCACCCGTCCTGCCACAGTCATGCACGATGCAGGTCTGGCGCAGCTTCTCCACTCCCGCCTCGTTGATGGGATCGGCGACGACGACGACGGGACTTGCCATGCATTACTCCTCGAAAAAGGGCCCGCGGTCGGCCGGCGCTGGCCGGTCGCCGTTACATCTGCGATGGCAGCCAGAGCGCGATCGCCGGGAACAGCGCGAGCAGGACGATGAAGGCCAGCATGATGACGTAGTAGGGGATGCAGCCGGCGACGACGGTACCCAGGCTGCGTCCGGATATGCTGTTCACCACGAACAGGTTCAGGCCAAAGGGCGGCGTCAACATGCCGAATTCGACGAGAACAACGATCAGCACGCCGAACCAGATCGGATCGACGCCGAGACTGGCCAGCATGGGAAAGAAGATCGGCGTCATCAGCACCACCATCGCCCCGCCGTCGAGCACGCAGCCGAGTACGGCGAACAGGATGACGATGAAGGCGATGAACTCGAAGGAGGTCAGCTGCAGGCTCTCAACCGATTCCGCCAGCGCCCGGCCGATGCCGGTGATCTCGATCGAGTAGGAGAACAGGATCGCCGCCATGATGATGAAGATCAGCGAGGCGCTGATGCGGATTGTACCCTCGAGTGCGTCGTAGAGCACTTTCCAGCTCAGTGCCCTGAACCCGGCGCACAGCAGCAGGGACAAGCTTGCCCCCAGCGCGGCTGCCTCCGAGGGCGTGGCGATGCCGAAATAGATGCCGCCCAGCACCACGAAGATCAGCCCGATGAACGGCAGCAGGCCAAGCAGGGAGCGCACCGCCTGCCCCCGGTCCACCACCTCCTCGTCCCTCGGCGCGAGGGAGGGGTTCAGGGAGCAGCGGATGCCGGTATAGATCATGAAAAACAGCGCCAGGAGTATGCCCGGCACCATGCCCGCCATGAACAGCTGAGCGATCGAGAGTTCGGTCAGCGTGCCATAGATGATCAGCGTGATCGACGGTGGGATGAGGATGCCGAGCGTGCCGCCGGCGGCGATGGATCCGCAGGCCATCTTCGCATTGTAGTTGCGCGCGTCGAGCTGCGGCATCGCAACACGGCCGATCGATGCCGCGGTCGCGATGCTGGACCCGCTGATCGCGGCGAACAGCGCGCAGCCGGCGATGTTGGTTTGCAGGAGGCCGCCGGGCAGCCGGCGCACGACCACCGACAACCCTTGGTAGAAGCGCGCACTGATGCCGCTACGGGACAGCAGCTCCGCCATGAAAACGAAAAGCGGGATGGCGGCCAGCGTGATCGAGTTCACCGACCCCCACATCACGAAGCCGAGGGCGTTGAGGGAGGAAATGCCGTTGGTGACGACGAGCGAGATTACCGCGCCCAGGCCGATGGCGAACGGAAGCCACATCCCGCTCAGGATCATGACCAGCAGGAAGCCACCGAAGATGGCGAACTCCATGCCCCAGCTCATCGCCGGCCACCTTCCCGCCAAACGGCGACCAGCCGCCGCGTGTCGCGCATCAACTCTGCCACCAGCGCCAGGATCAGGATGCCACCGCCGACTGGGATCACCATTTGCGGGATCCACATCGGCGTCTGCAGCAGCGACAGGGAGACCACCTCAAGCCGCATCGAACTGTCGACGAGCCGGATGCCGAACCAGATGACGAGTACCGTGTAAAACAGCGACGCTAGATCGAAGCAGATACGCACCACTGCCCCCGCCTTGGCGGAGAGCCGACGGTAGATCAACTCCACGCGCAGCAACGCGTGCCGACGCAGCCCGTAGGAGATGCCGAGAAAGGCCATCGCTACGGTCAACTGGCCAACCACCTCGTCGACGATCATCAGCGACTGGTTGGCGAGGTTGCGCATCACCAGGTCGACGGCGACGATGCCGGTCATGAGCAGGATGATGCCCATGGCGAGCCATACGCTGAGCTTGGTCAGGGCGTCGGAGAACCGCTCGAAGCCCGAGCGGTACTCCGCAGCGGTGTAGCCTCCCTCGACCTCGGCCAGCGAGACCGAGGGAGACGGTTTGTCCTGCGCCATCTTGAGGATTCCGATATGCCGGATGCCTCAGCGTCCCAGCATGTCACGGATCTCCGCGAGTGCCGCGACGCCTTCGTCGCCGACCTCCGCGGCGTAGTCCTCCCAGAGGCTCGAGGAGATCTCGCGAAGCCGCGCGAGGTCGTCGGGCCGGGCTTCGGTGACCACCATGCCGTCCTCCTCGAGGCCTGCCATCACCTCCGCTTCGCCGCCAAGCAGGCCATCGGTCATCCCCTGGCACTCCTCTTCGGAGATCTGCCGGATCGTCGCTTGGGTGTCCGCGTCGAGCGCCTCGAAGCGATCCTGGTTGACCAGCACGAAACCCTGACTCCAATTGATCGGCACACGGTAGTTATGGCTCAGCAGATCGGCCCAGATGTGGCCGCCGCCGCTACCGGCGGTGAGCACCGCGTCGACCGCCCCCTGCTGCAGGGCTGGCGGCACGTCGGAGGCCACTAGCGTGACCGGTACGCCGCCCAGCGCCTCGATGATCAGCGCCTGCTCGGGCGAGGTCACGCGCACGCGCATGCCATCCAGGTCGGAGAGTTCATCGACCTCCTGACGCGCGAAGATGGTCTGCTGCGGATAGAGGAAGGTGCACAGAACCGTCACGCCCTTTTCGGCGAAATCCTCGTCGAAATATGGTCGTAGAAGCTCGACCGCGTCGGCAAACTCCTCACCATTCTCGTAAAGGCCAGGGATGCGCGACAGGCCGAAGATCGGCACGAAGCTGACGGCGCCGCCACCAGCCTGGCCGAACTGGATGATGTCTTCGGCCACCGCCTGCTGCACGTCATTGCCGCTGATCGGCAGGCCGCCGCCTGTGGTGTGATGGATCTCGATCTCGCCGCCGGTCGCTTCTTCCACCCGTTCGGCGATCGCCTGCATGCGGGTGTTCTCGGTCTGCCCGGTGGCGAAGGTGTAGCTCTGCCAAGTTTCGGCGTCTGCCGTCCCACCCAGGCCCAGCATGCCCACACCGACAACTCCAGCAATCCATACGCGTGCCATTGGACGATCCTCCCATCGTTATTGTTCGCTCGTTTCAGCCGTATCGGAGATACGGATGGCGTTCAGCGTCTCATTCGCAATTGATACGCACAAATACATATCGGCCCCGGGTTCATAACCTCCACTTATGGCTCCAGAGACTCTCTCCTATTCTTCTCAGCACCAATCGAGTGCGGCTTCGCAGGCTTCGCGCACGAAGTCGGCCTGACGCCGTCCCTCCGCCAGCGCGAACGCCTCGTCATTGCCCGCGGTGAAGAAGCGCGCCCCGAGGCGCACAAGGTCCGCGAGCCTTTCGGCGTCGTTGCGCACGCCGGCAATGCCGAAGATCTTGTGCTCTCGACGGCAGCCATCGGCGACCTGGCGGTAGCATTCCATTATGTCGGTATCCTCGCGCCGCCCTTCGGCCGCCAGCGAGACCTTGAGGTCGTTCGAGCCGACAAGCAGGCAGTCGATGCCCGGCACGGCGGCGATTTCCGCCGCGTTGGCCGCGGCCTGAGGTGTCTCGATCATCGCCACGACCATGGTAGCCTCGTCGAGTTCAGTCGCCGCCTCGCCGGCGCCGATCTTGCGATAGCCCAGCATGGCGCCGACGCCCGGGACCGAGCGCTGGCCACGCGGCGGGAAGCGGCACTCCGAGGCGATACGGCGTGCCTGCTCGGCATTGTCCACCTGCGGCACGATCACCCCCAGTGCACCGTTGTCGAGCACCCGCGCGATGTAGCCCGGCTCATCCGGCACCCGGACGAAGGAGGCGATGCCGGCGAGATTGGCCGCCAGACAGATCTGACCGGCGATCTCGATCGACATGGCCGAATGCAGGATGTCGAGATAGATCGCATCGAATCCGCAACTACGCGCCAGGATCGCCACTTCCACGCCGCGCGCCATGCGCACGCTCATGCAGGTGACAACGCCGCCCGCGCGGATCTTGCGCCAGGCAGGATTCTCGAGGGTCTCCGTCATCAACTACCGCGCCCTTTGCTCAAACGGCCGTGTCTCGGTTCTCGTGATGCGAGAACATCGGCTGCCCCGGATGGGGCATCTCGGCCCGCAGCACGGAATAGCTGTCACCCTCGCAGATGTAGAGCCAGCGATTGTCCGGCCCGCCATAGGCGATGTTGGTGGTGTGGTGGCCGGCGCAGCTGTCCACCCTGGCGATCGGCAGACCGCGCCGGTCGAACAGCCAGACCACGCCGAGCCCGGGATTGGCGACCGCGAGATTGCCCTCGACGTCGACAGCCATGCCGTCCGGTCCGCCCGCCGGCAGCCGGGCGAACAGTCCAACCTTGACCAGCACGCCGGATGGCGACATCGGCACGTTCCAGACCGCCGCGGAGCGTGTGGCGGCTACGAAGATCATGGTCTCGGTAAGGTCGAGCACGATGCCGTTCGGGCTCGGCACGGTGTCGAGGATCAAGGTCAGACGGCCATCCGGTGCCATCTTGTAGACCCGGCCCGTCGGATCGTGCAGGCCGGTCGCTCCCTGGTCCGTGAAATAGAGGTCGCCATTGCTGGCGAAGACGAGGTCGTTGACCCCCTTGAACCGCTCCTTCTCCGGGCCCTGGACGATCGGCGTCAGCGTGCCGGCTTCCGGCTCGAGCTGAAGGATGCCGTTGTGGTGGTCGGCCACGAAGATGCGGCCGTCCTTGTGGATCTTCAGTCCGTTGGGCTCGCCGTCATACTCGGTCACCAGCGTCGTCGCGCCCTCGGGCGAGATGCGGAAGATCCGGCTGTTGGGGATGTCGGTGATGTAAAGATTGCCGTCGCGATCGAAGGACGGCCCCTCGAGCGTCGAGCCGGTCTTGCTCAGGCGCGTGGGCACGCGCGGCCCCTTGCCGGTCTGCCGGTACTGCTCAGGCAGTGTCGCGAAGACCTCCGATTGGATGATCTTCGGCTCAGGATAGCCGTACAAGTCGTGTTCCCTCCCTTGGGCGCGATTCACTGCGCCGAAACCGCTGGGCCGGCACACTTCACGCTCCATTCACTATGCCAATACTCGATCACTCAAGCACCGATCGATCCAATCGAAAGAAGAAACCCACCCATAAATCAAACTTATCACCGGCCTATTGAGTGTTTCGTCATCTTGATGGATCGCCCGATTCGGCGGGCGTCGCGGGGCGTTGCCCGCGGCTGTCATGGGGACTCAGGATGTCGGCAGCAGCTCGTGCGCCAACGAGCGGCGCCACCGCGACGCTATTGCATTCCCCAGCGGGCGATAGTCCGCTTCTCGAGTGCACGGAACACGACGGTCTCCATCAAGAGGCCGATCAGGATGACCATCAGCAGGCCCGCGAAGACGTTGGACATGTTGAGTTGGTTCTTCTGCTCGTAGATGTACCAGCCGAGACCACCTGAGCCGGCGGAGACGCCGAAGACCAGTTCGGCGGCAATCAGCGTTCGCCAGGCGAACGCCCAGCCGACCTTGAGCCCGGATACGATCGACGGAAGCGCGGCCGGTATCAGAATGCGCACCACATAGTTCGCGCCTCGCAGCCCGTAGTTCTGCCCGACCATTCGCAGGGTCGGGCTGACCGCACGGAAGCCCGAGAAGGCGTTGAGCGAGACCGACCAAAGGACCGAGTGCACGATCACGAAGATCATGCTGCCGATACCAAGTCCGAACCACAGTAGGGCGAGCGGCAGTAGGGCGATGGCCGGCAGAGGGTTGAACATGGATGTCAGCATCGTCAGCAGGTCGCGGCCGATCTGCGTGGTGACGGCCAGCGTGGTTATGACCGCCGCCGATGCGATGCCGACAGCATACCCCATGAGAAGGACTTCCAGCGTCGTCCATGCCCTGCCCAGCAGAATGCCGTTGGCGATATCGGCCCAGAACTCTGTCAGAACGGAGGACAGCCGCGGGAACATCAGCCGATTGGCGAGCGCGGTGGCGTATACCTCCCAGATCACCGCGAGGACGATCAGGATGACCGCGCCACGGACAATGCCGTTCGCCCACAGACGCTCGGGCAGAGTGAGACGCCGCGCGATATCACCGTCGGTGCCGACAGGTGGGCTCTCGACCTCGTATTCTGGCCGGATCGGCGGATGCGGCAGACTGCCGTGCGGCGAGGCGATCATATCGACGACTCCTGTCCATCGGTTGTCGATGGTCGGTCGTGGAACAGCATCTGGCTGATCCGCCTGTTGAGATCCTGAAAGGCGCTGCCACCCAGGCTGTCATGGGCGAATGTGTGTGCGTTCAACTCGGCACGCACGCGGCCCGGATGCGGCGTCATCACCAAGATACGCGAGCCGAGGATGATCGCCTCCTCGATGGAATGGGTGACGAAAAGGATCGTCATCCGAAGTTCGTCCCAGAGCTCCAGAAGCTCATCCTGCATTCGGCGTCGGGTCAGCGCATCCAGCGAGGCGAAGGGTTCGTCCATCAGCAGGATTTTTGGCGACATGGCCATGGCGCGGGCGATGGCGACCCGCTGCTTCATGCCGCCGGACAGCGTATGCGGAAAGGCGTCGCGGAACTTGGTCAGCCCGACCTTTTCGATGAATAGACGGGCGCGCTCGCGTCCCTCTCGCCGAGACATACGGCCAGCGCGCTGAATCGGGAACAGCACGTTCTGCTCCACCGACTTCCACGGCAGCAGCTGGTCGAATTCCTGGAACACCATCATGCGGTCGGGGCCGGGGCCTCGGATCGGCCGTCCGCCCAGCGAGATAGTTCCGCCGACCGGCGGCACGAAGCCTCCCACCGCCTTCAAGAGGGTCGACTTGCCACAGCCCGAGGGACCCAGGAGGACAAAGCGGTCGGATACGAAGACCTCGAAGCTGACCTTGTCGACGGCGGTGACGATCGCGTCGGAAGTCCTGTATTGTATCGTCACGTCCGCGACGTTCAGAAGGGCATTCGCGGGCGCCTCGGAAGCCCTGCCTTCCATTTCGGGACCTTTGGTGATCGCATCATCCCCGGCCATGGCGTGATGGCCGGGGATGCGCTTCAGGGAAGGTGCGGACGGCATGTCAGGTCCGTTGCGGCCGGGTAGCGGCCATCAACTGCCGGGCATGCCGTGGGCGACGTCGAAGAACAGGTCGCGCCAACTCTCCGGTTCGCGGTCGATCGACCCGATGCTGTGCATGAAGTCGACGTAGGTGAAGGTATTGCGCGGTGTCAGTTCGTAGATCATCCCGGGGTGGGAAATGATTTCGTGAATCTCCTCCACCGAGGCGTCCTCGCCGGACACCTCGAGATAGATCTCCGCCGCCCGCATGGCATCGGAATTGATCAGGTCGATCGCCTCGCCCATCGCCCGCATGATCACGTCGATCATTTCGGCGTTCTCGTCGAAATAGGTCTCCGTGGTATAGAGAATGCCATTGGACACCGGTCCACCGAAGATCTGGTAGTTGGTCAGGACCGAACGCATCCCCGGCTCCTCCAGCTCCTGGAAGATGTAGGGCGGCGCGCCGAAATGAGCGCTGATCTCGCTGCCCGGCGACAGCAGGGCGACCATCGCGTCGGGATGCGACAACGATACGGTCAGATGGTCGAGTTCGTCGTAGGCGCCGAGCTGCTCCTGTGCCGCCATCTGAAGCATGATCGCCTGCGCCGAGGACCGTACGGCCGGAACGGCAATGCGATCGTTCTCGCCGAAATCGGCAAGTGTCTGAACATTCTCGTTCCGGGTCACCAGGTAAAGCGGCGCGGCGCCGTAGGATGTGACGCCGCGGATCGGCAGGACATCCTGCGCGCGGTCCCAGAGAATCGCGAAGCTCGGCAGGCCGGTGGCGGCGAAATCGAGCCGTCCCGCTAGCAGCGCGTCATTCATCGGCGTGCCGCCGCCGAAACGGGTCCATTCCACCGTTACGGTGCCAAGACCGGCTTCCTCGCCGATCTGCTCGATGAGTTGCTCGTGCTCCATGACGATGAATGTCAGGTAGGTCAGGCCTCGCTGCTGAGCGATGCGTACGGTTTCGTCGGCCTGCGCTGCCTGCATGGTGCCGCCGGCAAGCGCGGCGGCGACGCCGAAAGCGCTCACACTCTTGATGATGGTTCGGCTGATAAGCATTGGTCCCTCCCATTCCCACGTTGATGCCATCGTCCGCAACCGCAACCGGTCCGATCCGTCTGCGCGCGGTAAGCTGCCTGCCTCGTCAAGGGCACGGGCAGAGAACGATGTCGGCGGTTTGTCGCCGGGGATTGAATTCTCCTGATGATCGGCGACGGGCAGGAGAGAGCAAGAAAATTCTATGTTGATGTTGTCAGACGACACATACGAATTTTGAATGCATGGCCTGCTCGCGACGCCAGGCCAGTCCGACCGGCGGGCGCGGCGCTGTCAGTCGCGGGGATCGGCGAAGACGCGGGCGTCATCCAGATTGTCCTTGATCGCGCCCTTCATCAGCGCGAACCAGTGTTGGTGGAACTGGTTGACATTGGCCTCGATGCTGGCGATGGCGATGGCCAGCGGGTGGTCGTTCACCAGATCGGGCAGTACCATGGCCACCGCCCCACCGCCGGGCACGATACCGCCATTCGAGACCACGTAGCCCTGATCGCGCGCTTCGTTGACCCGCGCCATCAGGTCGGAAAGCTTCACAACATTTTCCCCGCGTGCCTTCTCGCTGTTGAGCCGGCGGATGAGCCGGCTGATGGTGGCGTCGTCGAAGGTCGACAACAGTGCCAGACCGACCGCCGAGGTGGCGAATGGGCGCAGCCGGCCGGCGATGTCATGAAGGCGGATTGGTCCGGTCGCCTCGATGACATGGATGTAGCGGACGTTCAGGCCGTTCTCGATGCCGAGGATGATCGTCTCCCCGGTGGCGCGGCTGAGATCCTCCATCAGCCGAAGAATACGACCTTGGCGGAACAGATGCTGGCCAATCCAACTGGTGATCAGGGGCAGGCGAGCGGAGGGCTGGTAGCTGCGCTGCCGCGTGTCGTAGTGCAGATAGCCAAGCGCGGCCATGGTGCGCATCAGCGCGGAGGTGCTCGACTGCGGGAAGCCCAGCGCATCCGCCACCTCGATGACGGTGAGCTCGCGGCGTTCCTTGGCGAACAGCTCGAGTATCTCGAACACCCGCCGCGCGGATTTCACGCCTTCCTCCGACATTGGTCCTCCTCGGTTCTCGGCGGTTCAGATATTTCCGGACCGGACGCGGGCAGCGTTGGGGTGATTGGCAAGTGCTGTCAAAATCTATTTCTGCGATGTTCCGCCTGACATGTAATTTTAGATTTCGATCCACCGCGTTTGAGCGCACCATTCGCCGCCATCGGTCCTGGTCTGTCCAGGCTGATGGGACGCCCGGTCGCGACCGGCAAGAACGAACAGAATCAAAATGGGATGGGCCCCAATGAGTATGCAGATCCGTCCACTGTCCGAGCATACGGGCTCGGAGATCACCGGTCTGGATATCCGGACGGTCTTCGACGACGAGCCGACGAAGGAACGGCTTCGCCGCGAGTTCGCCGAGCGCAATATCCTGGTGTTCCGGGATCAGGATCTCGATCCGCAGGCCTTCCAGACGGCGGGCGAGATTTTTGGCGAAACCATGCCGCAGCAGGTCGAGCGCTTCACGCTGAAGGACCATCCGCTGGTCGGCTTCGTGTCCAGCGAGGACACCGACAAGCCCGGCGGCAAGCGCCTGGTGCGCGGCGAGCAGTACCACACCGACCACTCCAACTTCCCGGTGCCGCCGAAGGCCACCATCCTGTACGGCGTGACCATCCCGAGCCAGGGCGGCGACACGCAGTTCGTCAACACCCATGCCGCCTATGACGACCTGCCCGACGAAATGAAGCGGCAGATTGATCCGTTGAAGGTGCTGCACATCTATCTGAGCTCCCGCAGTCCCCGCCGGAAGGCGGAACTGACCGAGGAGGAGCGCAAGCGCATTCCCGAGGCGTGGCAGCCGCTGGTCCTTGAGCACCCGGACAATCACCGCAAGGCGCTCTACCTCAACACCGCGCACATGGAGCGCATCGAGGGTCTCGGCGAGGAAGAGGGCTTCGAACTCATCAACCGGCTTATGGCGCACGTCACCCAGCCGAAATTCGAGTACCGCCACAAATGGCGCAAGGGTGATTTCGTCATCTGGGACAACCGCAGCGTCCTGCACCAGGCCAACGCGGACTATGACGAGCCGCGCTTCCTCTTCCGGCTGATGCTCAAGGGCGTTCCGCTCAGCTCCCCACGCGCCGTCGCTGCCTGACCGAGACGACATCGATGGACAAGAAAACATCGCGCACGGTGACGGTGGCGTGCATGGACGTCTTCGCGCCGCCGGTCCGCGAGGCGATCGGGCGGGTGACGCCGGACGGCTACACGGTGCGCTTCGCTGAGACTTATGACGAAGCGGAGCAATTCGCGCTCGCCCGCGACGCCGACATCCTGTTGGTCGGCGGCGCGCGTATTCCCGCGCAGATGCTGGATCAAGCGCCGCGCGTCCGCATGATCCAGAAATGGGGTATCGGCGTCGACAAGATCGACCTCGACAAGGCCCGCGCCAACGGCATCGTCGTGGCGATCACCGGCGGCGCCAACGCCGTGCCGGTGGCCGAACTGGCGGTCGGGCTGATGCTCTCGGTCTACCGCCGCATCCCCTTCGCCGACCGCAATCTGCGCCAGGGCGTCTGGCTGAAGACCGAAATGCGCAGCTGGTGCTACCAGATCGACGGCAAGACCATCGGGCTGTTCGGCTTCGGGGCGATCGCCCGCATGGTGGCGCACCGCCTGCGCGGCTTCGACTGCCGAATCGTCTACACCGACCCGGTGCGCGCCGACCGGCCGACGGAGAAGGCGCTGAACGCGCAGTTCCTTCCGTTCGAGGAGTTGCTGGCAGAGGCCGACATCCTGTCGGTCCACACGCCGCTCACGCCGTCGACCCGCAACGCCATCGACGCCGCGGCGATCGCGCGCATGAAGCCGGGGGCGATCATCGTCAACACAGCCCGCGGCGGCATCATCGACGAGGCGGCGCTGCTCGCCGCGATCGAGAGAGGTCAGCTAGCCGGCGCCGGCCTCGATGCCTTCGCGACCGAGCCGCTGCCGGCCGACAGCCTGCTGCTGGGCAACGACCGCATCGTCGTCACGCCGCATGCCGGTGGCGGCGTTCTGGACAATGTCGAGAACGTCGCGCGCCACGCCTTCGCCAACATGGCCAAGTTCCTGAACGGCGAGCCGCAGTCGCCCGCCGACCGGATGGTCGACGCCCCGTCCCCCGCCACGACAGATGGCTGAGACGCTACGCTGGTCGCCGCTTGTCGACTCCCACGCCCATGTGTTCACGCCCGACCTGCCCCGGGTGGCGGGTGCGACGCATAGGCCCGAACGCGCCTTCACCGTCGAGGACTACCTGGCGCTGCTCGACCGGCACGACGTGCCCTTCGGCGTGCTGACGGCGCCGAGCTTTCTGGGCACCTATAACGACTACACCCGCACGGCGGTGCGCGGCCGGTCGCGGCTGCGCGGCACGGCAATCGTCGAGCCGGAGACAGATCCATCGGTCCTGGCGGCGATGGCGGAGGACGGCATCGTCGGCATCCGCTACTCCCTGCGGCGCTATCCGGACGTCCCGGATTTCACCGATCCCGTCTATCGCCGCCTGCTGCACCGGGTCATGGATCTGGGCTGGCACCTCCATCTCTACGCGGAGCCGGAGCGCATGGCCGCGCTAGTGCCGCAACTGGCGGAAACCGGCGTGACCATGGTGCTGGACCATTTCGGCAATCCCGACGGCGGCAAGGGCGAGGCGTGTCCCGCCTTTCAGGCAATCCTGCGGGCCATCGATACCGGCCGCACCTGGGTCAAGCTGTCGGCGCCCTATCGCCTGACCGGCCATGATCCCGAGTCGCTGGCCCGGCGTCTGCTGGCGGCTGCCGGACCCGAGCGCCTGGTCTGGGCCAGCGACTGGCCATGGACCGCGCACGAGAACCAGTTCACCTACCGCGACTGCATCGACTGGATGGCGCACTGGATCCCCGACCGGGCGACCCGCGACGCCATCGACCGGGCGTCGCTCAAGCTGTTCGGCTTTGCCGCCTAGGCGGCGCCGGACGCATTCACACTTCTGGAGAGGTCATCGATGTTGCACAACGCGCTCAAGCAGCGGCTTGCCGCAGACGAGGTCGCCATCTCGATGCAGGTCCGCCTGGTGGAGAGCGTGGAGATCGCCCACATCGCCAAGGCCGCGGGGTTCGACTGCTTCTATATCGACCTCGAGCATTGCGCGATGTCGCTGCGCACGGTGAGCCAGATCTGCGTCTCCGCCATCGCAGGCGGGATCGCCCCGATGGTCCGCACCGGCAATCTGTCGCATGACAATATCGGCCGCCTCCTGGACATCGGCGCGCTGGGCATCATCGCGCCGCACATCCGCACCGCCGACGACGCGCGGCATCTCGTCGACGCCTGCCGCTTTCCGCCCGCGGGCAGCCGCTCCGTCTCCATCGGCTTGCCGCACTTCCTGCACCGTCCCGTTCCAGCGCTGGAGGCGCGGCGTCTTCTGGACGCGGCAACTGTGGTGACAGTGATGATCGAGAGCCTGGACGCACTCGAGAATGTCGAGGCGATTGCAGCGGTTGACGGGCTGGACCTCATGCTCGTCGGGACCAACGACCTGACCGCGGAAATGGACATTGGGCGAGAATTCGATCACCCGCGGGTCGAGGAAGCCTACGAACGGATCCTGGCGGCAGGCAAGTCTCACGGGGTACATGTCGGCATTGGTGGCTTATCCGGGAGGCCTGACCTCATCTCGAAATATGTCGAGGACGGCGCACGCTTCATCTCCTCGGGGAGTGACCTGCAATTCCTCGTCTCGGCAGCAACCGCCAAGGTGGAAGCCCTGCGCGCCGGCAGCTGAGGTGGTGACCGGGAGAGCAATGGGTTGGGGACGGATTGTTGAACGGGCACGTTCAACTCTGTTGGTGCTGACCTGCGCCCCGTTTTCTCCTCCGGTTTAAGGTAGAGTCCGTCGCCAGCCAGGAGACGGATTTATAAGGCGCAGCCGGTTCACCGAAGAACAGCTCATCGGGATATTGAAGGAGCAGGAGGCAGGTCAGTAGACGGCGGACGTCTGCCGGCGTCATGGGATCAGCGAGGGGATCTTTTTCAAGTAGAAGGCCAAGTTTGGCGGTCTTGAGGTCTCGGAGGCAAAGCGGCTCAAGGGGTTGGAGGACGAGAGCGCACGTTTGAAGAGGCTCCTCGCCGAGGCGATGCTGGTCAACGCCATGCTGAAGCCATGCTGAAGGACGTCGCTGCAAAAAATGGTGACGCTCGCTGCAAGACGGGAAGCGGTCGCTCATCTCCGTGCCTGGCATGGGGTGAGCGAGCGGCGGGCGTGTCTTGTGCTGGGGGCGGACCGGACTTCGGTCCGCAACCGGTCTCGTCGATCCGAGGATGACGACCTTCGCGAGCGTCTGCGAGCCCTGTCCCGGGAGCGCTGGCGTTGCGGCTACCGCCGTATGCATCTGCTGCTGGCCCGCGTGGGGATCGCCATGAACCAGAAGAAGCTGCGGCGGCTGTACCTCGAGGAGAAGCTCCAGGTTTGCCGTCGCGGCAGCCGGAAGCGAGCCTTGAGAACGCGGGCGCCGCTATCACTTCCGGAGGGGCCGACCCGACATTGGTCCCTGAACTTCGGCTCCGACGCGTTTGCGGACGGCCGGCGTTTCCGGCTCCTCGCCGTGGTCGACGACTTCACCCGCGAATGCCTAGCCCTACATAGCACCCGGCAAGTCGATGCAAAATGGCTTCGTGGAGAGCTGCAACGGACGGCTCCGCGACGAGTGCCTTAGCGAAACCCTATTCATCGAGCTCCGGCATGCCCGGATCGAGTTCGCCTCCTAGAAGGAGGACTATAACACTGTAAGACCGCACTCAAGCCTCGGCGGGATGCCCCTGGCCGATGCCGCCGCGAAAGCCTGTCCGGGGTATGCCCCGGACAGGCTCGCCACGTCCGAATCAACAAGCCAACATTCGACGAATGAAGTCACCCTCTGATCTGAGGAAAGTCGGGTCTCAGGTCACGATCTCTGCCCGACAGAGGGGACAGAAGCAATCAAAATACAGAGTCGATTTCCGAAGCTCTGACTCCACGCTAATCTCCTGAAAAACCAATCGTCAGTTGACCAGCACCGGAGTTTGACGAACGTACGTCTGATCCTTTATCTGTCGAACGAGGAAGTCTGCGACGTTCGAGCGCGAGATGACCCCGTTGCGCCACTGAGAGGCCTCTGAAAGAATCCGGTAGCGGCCGGTCCGCGGTCCACCGGTCAGAACTCCAGGCCTCGCAATTGTCCAATCAAGTTCGCTTTCCTTGATCAATTTCTCTTGCAAACTTTTGTCGTCATAAGTGCGGCCGAAGACGATCATAAACGGCAGCCGCTGGGTGCAGCTGATGTTCGCGCGGCTATCGCCAGCGCCAAAACCAGTCACACAGATCAGACGTTTGACACCTTGGCTTTTCATTGCCGCGATCAGCACTCGGGTCGCGTCCGAGAAGAGGTGTACAGGCCGGAACAAGTCTCCTAATCCAATGCCGAGGGTCTGGATCACGACGTCCACCCCGACAAGAGCCGCCTCTACATCTTTGGGCTTCAAGGCGTCACCCCGGATCTTCTCGAGGCTAGAATTTGAGAGCGCAATTGCGGAAGCGGACCGAGCCAAGGCGCGCACAAAATGACCGGCATCGAGGGCTTGGTATGTTGCTTCCAACCCAATCCCCTTGCTGGCGCCGATTATCAATACTCGCATGATGGGACCTGCCCACGGTCAATGGTACTATTTGACCACAAATTGGGGGAGACGCGGATGAGGTCCACGGCCATAGATATCCTCGGCTCAAATTCCGGGTTGTTACCGGTCGACATTTTGCCGGGTAGAACCACGGACAAACAGTTCAGGTTTCACACTGGCTGCCGTCCAGGTCGCCACCGTGATGGCCACGGCCGCAATTAGAATGGTATGGCCGATCACGCTAACGGCCAAGAACGTGTAACTTCCAGTCGCCACCGCAAAGGCAACGGCCCACATCAGCCCCAGGGCCTGTAAAACATAATGGCGGATGGCGACATCAGGAATATGACGGAGTGGGCTAACTTCATGATTGAAGACAAAGTTCCAACCATAGACAATGAACTTGCTGATGGGCGTTAACACGCGCGGGCTCCTTCTGCCAGTGTATATCTTCAATACGTCTGGATCTCCCGTACGGATCAGTGACCTGCCCCTGCTGACAGGTCCGGTTTCAATGTTAGTGCATGGTCGGCTTGACCGGCTGCCCGTTACCTGGACCGTTCTGAGCTGGAAAATTCCGGTTTAGGATGGTGGCCGGGAGGCGGTTCGGACAACATGGCAGGTGAGCATCAGGCGGGCCTGGCCTCTCCTCCCGGCCAACGCGGCGAATCGCAGTACATCCGGAAACGGAAATCGCTTGGCGATTCAACATTAAGAAGCCCGTAACCTCGGTGCAGGCATGGCATACGGGGAAATGCCAGTTGGCGGTTCGGACTTGCCGTCGATGCGCCGGCATCAGCCCCGCCGGGGTTTTCTGGTCGACCCTGTTAATGCTAGGCAAGTCGTAGAAATGTCTGGGCCCTCACTTCGGGAATCGACAATGGCCCGCGCGAATCCTCTCGACATTGGCGGAGGTGAGAGGCGGTACCCGCAACCAGGAACGTCCAGCTTCCGACCGGCGTGACCCTTCAGTACGTGGAGCAGGGACAGCCGACCGGCGTACCCGTGCTGCTCCTGCACGGCCTCAGTGACTCCTGGCGCTCCTTTGAGCTGGCCCTGCCGCATCTGCCGGATTCGATTCGAGTTTTTGCCTTATCGCTACGGGGTCACGGCGATTCCCGCCGCCCTGAGGCCGGCTACCATTTTCGCGACTTCGCCGCGGACGTCGCGGCGTTCATGGATGCTCTCGATCTTGAAAGCACTGTGGTCGTGGGCCATTCCATGGGCAGCGCCGTCGCCTAGCGCTCTGCCATCGACTATCCTGAGCGCACCCTGGGCCTCGTCCTCGTTGCCTCATTCCTGAGCCTGCCGAACAGCCAGGCACCGCGGGAGCTTTGGCCCGTGGTATCCACTATGGAAGATCCGGTGGACCCGGGATTTGTTCGCGAGTTTCAAGAGAGCACTCTGGCCAAGTCGGTGCCGCAATCGTTCTTCGAAACCATCGTGCAGGAGAGTCTCAAGCTGCCGGCACGGGTGTGGAAAGACATGGTCGCCGGCTCCATGCAGAACGACTTTTCTGTCAATCGGCACGGAAACGGACCCCCTGCTCGGCGCGCAAAAGGGACCCCCTTCAGGGGCACTGACGACGCAGCCCTGACCATCCCGCAGCCGTAGGCGGAGGGGTGGTCAGGGCTGCGTCGTTGCCGTCGGAGGACAGGTGGTCAGGCGCGGTTCTTGAAGCGCCAGCTGTCGTTGCCGGTCTCGACGATCTCACAGTGATGGGTGAGGCGGTCGAGGAGCGCGGTGGTCATTTTGGCGTCGCCGAACACGCTGG
>JAVKFF010000159.1:0-51447 GCA_040226215.1 Azospirillaceae bacterium | reverse complement strand
CGACGCCCACCCGACGCACGAGCTAGCCCTCCGCCACCAGTCCGGCGACGCCATGGCGGGGCTCTGAGGCGGAGAAGACGGGCTCGGGGTCCCGGATCAGCAGCGCGTCACTGGCGTGCCGCGCAGCATCCGGGACGACGGCTAATTCATTGAATTCAATGGCGTCGTCCCGTGCGCGGTGCAGCACGACAGTGGTACGCCGCTGACCCGGGACCCCGCCCCCGCCGGCCCCTACGCCACCCGGCGGCCGGCGCTCCAGACACGACGAACGATCGGCGTGTCGGCGACCAGGGCGATCTGGATCAGGTCGGCGCGCATGCCTTCCGCCAGGACGCCGCGATCCGCCAGCCCGGCAACGCGTGCCGGGGTCGCGGTCACCATCGCCACCGCCGCCGGCAGGTCGCGCCAGCCCTCCGCCACGACGCGGAAGACCGCGGGCAGCAGCGCCGCCGGCACGTAGTCGGAGGACAGGATGTCCGCCTCGTCGGCGGCGAGCAGGTCGGCCGCGGCGACATTGCCGGAATGGGACTCGCCCCGGATCAGGTTAGGCGCACCGACCAGGACGGCGAGGCCGTGGCGCCGGGCGGCCCGCGCTGCCTCGAGGGTCGTCGGAAACTCCGCGATGACGGCGCCCTCTCCGGCGGCTTCCACCACATGGGCATCCCGCGCATCGTCGTGGGAGGCGAGCGGCAGCCGCCGGTCGCGCGCCCAGTCGCTGACCAGCCGGCGCTGCGGCGCGGCGAGCCGGGCCTGGGCGGAACGCCGGTCGGCCAGGTCGGCCTCGATCGCGGCATCGTCCCAGCCCTGGCGACGCAGGAAGGCACGCGCGCTGTCGATATCCGCGATCTGCCGGTCGCCCGGCGTGTGGTCCATCATGGACAGCAGGCCGATCAGCGGGTGATCGCGGTAGCGGGCGATGATCTCTCCCATCGCCGGGTCGGAGATCTCACAGCGGAAGTGCAACCTGTGGTCGACACGGAAGGCGCCGCATTCGACGCCCCGGCTGACTGCCGTGATGGCATGATCGAGCATCTGCCGGCGGGCCTGGCCGGAGCGGTACTCACCGATCGCAAGGCTGTCATAGACCGTGGTGATGCCGGCGCCGGCGACCTGCACATCATGCGCGATCGCCGCTCCCAGGCCGAGCGGCCAGGCAACGCCCGGCCGCGGTTGCAGGTGTTTCTCGAGGTGGTCGGTGTGCAGCTCGACCAGGCCCGGCATCAGATAGTCGCCGCCGAGGTCGATTTCGCGCGCCGCCGAGGGCATGTCGCCGCCGATCGAGGCGATCCTTCCGTCCTCGATGGTCAGGCCGCCCTCCTCCAGCCGGTCGGGCAGGACGAGGCGGGCGTTGCTCAGGTGGACGGCGGTCATGGGGACGGGCGTAGTCGCGGTTCTTCAGGGCGGGTGGACGGGGTTCAGGCCTTTATCACGTCGGTCGTGTCGATTCCGTGGCGCGCCATGGCGTTGCGGGTATCGACGATGAGGCGCGCCCGCCGGTCCAGCTCGGCATAGTCGAAATCGTCATGGTCGGTGACGATCAGCACCGCTTCGGCCGCCTCGAAGTCGACCTCAGGCCAGGGCGTCATGCGCTGGCCTGTCAGGTCCGGGAAGTGTCTGAGCGCCGGCAGACGCTCCAGATGCGGGTCGACGAAGATCACCCGCGCGCCGCGGCCGATCAAGAGGTCGGCGATCTTCAGGGCCGGGCTTTCGCGGGTATCGCCGACATTCTTCTTGTAGCCGACGCCCAGCAGCACGATGCGCGCATCCCTCAGGCCCCGTCCCTGGCGCTGGTCGAGCGCCCGCGCCAGCACCTCCACGACACGCCCCGGCATGGCCGTGTTCACCTCGCCGGCCAGCTCGATGAAACGGGTAGCGAGGTCGAACTCGCGCGCCTTCCAGGTTAGATAGAAGGGATCGATGGGAATGCAGTGCCCGCCCAGTCCGGGTCCCGGATAGAAGGGCATGTAGCCGAAGGGCTTGGTCTTCGCCGCCTCGATCACTTCCCAGACATCGATGCCCATGGCGTCGAACACCACCTTGAGCTCGTTGACGAGCGCGATGTTCACCGCCCGGAAGATGTTCTCGGTCAGCTTGACCGCCTCGGCGGTCCGGGCGTTGGCGACCGGCACCAGCCCCGGCACAACGGGCTCGTAGAAGGCCATGGCGAGACGGCGCGAGGCATCGTCGTGTCCGCCGATCACCTTGGGAATGCGGCTCGTGGTGTGATCCGCCACGCCCGGATCCTCGCGTTCGGGCGCGAAGGCGACGAAGAGGTCGCGCCCGGCCCGGCGCGGCCCGGTCTCCAGCGCCGGGATCAGCACCTCCTCGGTCGTGCCCGGATATGTCGTCGATTCCAGCACCACCAGCACGCCGGGCCGCAGATGGGGTGCGATCGCCTCGGCCGTGCCCTTGACGAAGCTGAGATCGGGCTCGCGCTGCCGGGTCAGGGGGGTGGGCACGCACAGCACAACGACCTCCGCCTCCGCCGCCGCCGCCTCAACGGTCGCCCGGAAACGCCCCGACTCCACCATACCGGCGATCGCCGCGTCCGGGATGTGGCGCAGATAGGAGCGGCCCTCGGCGAGATGCCGCGGCTTCTCGGGATCGGTATCGACGCCGATCACCGTGTAGCCGGCCTCGACCAGGGCGATGGCCAGGGGCAGCCCGACATAGCCGAGCCCGATCACTGCGGCCACCGTCTCGCGCGCCCGGATCCTGCCGATCATGCGGTCCAGCGTCGCGTCGTCGATCTCAGTCGTCATGGGTCGTCGATGCCGGTTGCGGGCAGTACCTGAAGCACCCGCTCGCTATCACGGCGCCCGCCGCCGGTCGAGGGGGAATGCCCGGTCACGCGGCAGGCTTGCGCGCCACGCCGGGTTCGCGCGACAAAATCGCGGCTGGACGCGGTTGTCCGCCTGTGGTCCCTTGCCGCCGCAATCCGGCCCCCGTGCCCCCGCGTAACCACCATGAAGGGCGACCATGCGCCGTTTCCTGCTGACTTTCGGGAGTCTCCTCGCCATGACCACCTCCGCCACCGGCCAGACCGACGCGACCGAAAACCTGCTCTATCTCGAACTTGACGACGGCATGGTCGTGATCGAGCTGCTGCCGGAGGTGGCGCCACAGCATGTCGAGCGCATCTCCACCCTGGCCGATCAGGGCTTCTACGACGGCATCGTCTTCCACCGGGTGATCGACGGCTTCATGGCCCAGACCGGCGACCCGACCGGCACCGGCCGCGGCGGCTCCGACCTGCCGGACCTGCCGGCGGAGTTCTCCGACGAGCCCTTCGTGCGCGGCACGCTCGGCATGGCCCGGACGCAGAGCCCGAACAGCGCCAACAGCCAGTTCTTCATCACCTTCGGCGAGGCCGAGTGGCTCAACGGTCAGTACACCGTCTGGGGCCGGGTGGTCGACGGCATGGAACATGTCGACGCGATCGAGCGTGGCGAGCCGCCGCGCAATCCAGACCGCATCGTCAGCCTGCGCACCGCCGAAGCGGTACAGTAGGCTCCGGCCACAGGGGCAAGCGAACGATGACCAGCGCCGCCGATCGGCCCGTCGGCATCGCCGACACCAGCCTGACCGAGGAGGAGATCGCCGCCGCCACCGACGTGCTGCGCTCTGGCATGTTGCGCCAGGGGCCGAAGGCGGCCGCCTTCGAGAACGCCTTCGCCGAACGCTTCGGCGCCCGTCACGCGATCGCCAGCACCAACGGCTCGATGGCGCTGTTCATCGCCTATGCCGACTTCCTGGCGCCGGGCGACGAGGTGATCGTCCCGTCCTTCACCTTCTTCGCCACCGCCTCCATGGTGGTGCTCGCCGGCGGCGTGCCGGTGATGGTCGATGTCGATGCGGAGAGCTGGCTGATCGACCTGGACGCGGTGGAGGCGGCGATCACACCGCGCACCAGGGCGATCGCACCGGTCCACCTGTTCGGCAATGTCTGCGACATCGACCGCCTTGCCGCCCTGGCCACGAGACATGGCCTGAAGATCGTGCACGACGCCGCACAGGCGCACGGGGCGACCTGGGACGGCCGGGAGATCGGCGGGCTCGACGACTATGTCTGCTACTCCTTCTATCCGACGAAGAACATGTTCGTCGGCGAGGGCGGCATGACGACCACGAACTCGGGCGACAGCGCCGCCAAGATGCGCATGCTGCGCGATGTCGGCGCACGGGAGCGCTACCTGCACGAGGTGATGGGCTACAATCTGCGCATCACCGATCTCGCCGCGGCGATCGGCCTGACCCAGCTCGGCCGCTTCGACGCCATGATGGCGCGGCGGCGACGCAATGCCGCGCGACTGATCGAGGGCCTGGGCGACCTCCCCGGCCTGACGCTGCCGAAATGGGATCCGCGGGTCGGCCATGCCTGGCACCAGTTCTGCGTGCTGGTCGACGCCGAGACGTTCGGACGCGACCGTGACGACCTGCAGGCCTTCCTGGCCGAACGCAAGATCGGCAGCGCCGTGCACTACCCCCGCGGCCTGCACCAGCAGCCGGTCTTCGTGGAGCGCTTCGGACCGGCCAGTCTGCCGGTGACGGAGCACCTGTCGCAGGCCATCCTGGCGCTGCCCGTGCATCACGGCCTCGACGACGGGGCCGTCGACGCGGTGGTGGCAGGCGTGCGGGAGGCGGCCCAACCCTAGGAATTCGCAAGTCGGGACAACCGGGAATAGTTGTTCCCGGGCAAGACTTTCCTAAATGTCTGTCGGCTTCACGACAATGCGGCGCTGAATGGCGCCTGGGCGAGCGGCAAACGGGGAGACGGCATCGTGCCAATATCGGCGATCAAGGAATTCCTGAAGTTCGAGGCATCGGGCGGCATTCTGCTCGCCCTGGCCGCGGTGCTGGCACTGATTCTCGCCAACACGCCGCTCTTTGCCTTCTACGACGCCTTCCTCAACGTTCCGGTCTCGGTACAGGTGGGCGAACTCGTCATCGCCAAGCCGCTGCTGCTGTGGATCAATGACGGCCTGATGGCCGTGTTCTTCTTCCTGGTCGGCCTAGAGATCAAGCGCGAGGCGCTGGACGGCGAACTCAGCGACATGCGCAAGGCCATGCTGCCGATCATCGCCGCTGTCGGCGGCATGGTGGTCCCCGCCGGCATCTACGTGCTGCTCAATCTCGGCAATCCCGACGGTCTGCCCGGCTGGGCCATTCCCGCGGCGACCGACATCGCCTTCGCGCTCGGCGTGCTCAGCCTGCTCGGTGCCCGCGTGCCGACGGCGCTGAAGGTCTTCCTCCTGGCGCTCGCCATCATCGACGACCTCGGCGCCATCATCATCATCGCGATCTTCTACACCGCCGATCTGTCGGTAATCAGCCTGGTTCTGGCGGCGATCTGCCTGACGGCACTCCTGATTCTCAACCTGTCGGGGGTCCGGCGCAAGACACCCTTCATCCTGATCGGCGTGGTGATGTGGGTCTGCGTGCTGAAATCGGGTGTCCACGCCACCCTGGCCGGGGTGGCACTCGCCTTCTTCATCCCGCTGGCCAAGGACGCGGAGGGTGAGTCGCCGCTCAGGACGATGGAGCACGCGCTGCACCCCTGGGTTGCCTACGGCATCCTGCCGCTGTTCGCGCTGGCCAATGCCGGGGTCTCATTCGCCGGCATGGGACTGGGCGACCTCTTCGCGCCGGTGCCGCTTGGCATCACGCTCGGCCTGTTCCTCGGCAAGCAGATCGGTGTGCTGGGCTTTGGCTACGCCGCCGTGCGCCTGGGCCTCTGCCGCCTGCCGGAGGGCACGAACTGGCTCGCCTATTACGGCGTGGCGCTGCTCACCGGCATCGGCTTCACCATGTCGCTGTTCATCGGCACCCTGGCGTTCAGCGACCCGGCCAATCTGGTCGGCGTGCGCATCGGCGTCATCGGCGGCTCCATTCTCTCCGGCGTGGCCGGCTACATCGTGCTGCAATTCGCGCTCTCCGGCGACCGGCGGTCGGCGGTGGGGGAGGACGAAACCGCGCTGCGCACGGGCGGGGTTTCTGGCAGTACCCAGGGCGACTGACGGGCCATCCTGTCATCAGCTTGCGGGCTGCACCTCATCCTCCGTAGGCATGGACGGCGCGCGGCGGACGGGCAATCATCCCCTGCGTCGCGGCCGGAAGCGTCCGTCCGCCGCTAGCCGGGAGGTCGAAGACCGATGAGGCGTACCCTGCTCGCGGGCTTCCTGCCCGCTTTGGCGCTCGCGCTCAGCCTCACCTCCACCGCCCCGGCCCAGCCGGTTTCGGCGCTGGATTGGCAGGCCGAGCCGCCGGCCGCCGCGGAACGCGTGGAGACCGTAGTCGACCTTCACGGCGACAGCCTCGTCGACCCCTATCTCTGGCTTCGCGACGCGACGGATCCGGCGGTGATCGCCCATCTCGAGGCGGAGAACGCCTATGCCGCCCGCGTGATGGCCCCGGTGACCGCGCTCGAGGACCGCCTGTTCGCGGAAATGACGGCGCGCGCCGGCATCGCGGTGGAGACCGCGCCGGTGCGCTTCGGCGACTTCTGGTATTTCCGCTGGGGCGAACCGGAGGACGACCATCTCGATCTCTACCGCCGCCCCGTCGGCGGCGGCGAGGCGGCGTCGATTCTCCACCTGAACGCGCTGTCGGCGACGCACGACTATTTCGAGCTGGTCGCTTGGGACGTCACGCGCGACGGCGCCGTCCTCGGCTATATCGCCGACCTTACCGGCGGGCTCGACTATGCGCTCGAAGTCGTCTCGCTCGCCGACGGCCGGCCGCTCACCGAGACCATCGCGGAGATCGACGCCTTCGTCCTCTCACCCGACGGCGCTGGCGTGTTCTATATCGCCCTCGACGCCGCCTATCGGGCCTATGAGCTGCGCTGGCGGGATTTCGCCTCCGGCGCTGACAGCGTGCTTTACACGGAGACCGACGACACCCGATCGCTGGCCCTCGGCGCCACCATCGACCGGCGCTTCCTGGTGCTGGGCTCCCAATCCAATACCGGCAGCGAGCAGCGACTGTTCGATCTGCGTGATCCGGATGTCCCGCCGCACCTCGTCCTGCCCTGGCAGGACGGCAGGCGCTATTTCGTCGACCATGGCGGCGGGCATCTCTATGTCGGCATCAACGACACCTCGGAAGCGCTGCGGATCGCCGTGACCAGCCTGGCCGAGATCGCCGCCGGCGTGCCGCCCGGCGACTGGCGGACGCTGGTGCCCGCCGACGAGGCCGCACCGATCGACTCATTCCACCTGCTGGCACGGCAGATGGCGCTTTTCAGCCGCCGCGACGGCCGCCCCGTCCTCGACATCGTCGACCTGGCCACGGGCGATCGCCGGCCGGTCGACATGCCCGATGCCACCTACTCGCTCTATGGAGAGTGGAATCCGGAATTCGACACCGAGAGCTTCCACTTCGGCTACGAGTCCCCGACCCGTCCCTACGGCGTCTACGCGCACGATCTGGCAACGGGCGAGACCACGCTGGTCTGGCAGGATCCGGTCCCGGACGGCTTCCGCTCGACCGACTACGTCACCGGCAGACTGACGGCCACCGCGGCGGACGGCACGGCGATACCGGTTTCCGTTGTCCACCGCCGGGAGGTGAACCTCGACGGCAGCGCCCCGCTGCTGCTGGAGGTCTACGGCGCCTATGGCTGGGCCTACGACCCGTTCTTCGACAACACGGTGATCAGCCTGCTGGACCGCGGCGTCGTCTACGCCATCGCCCATGTGCGTGGCGGCGGGGAGTTCGGCCGCGCCTGGCACGATGGCGGCCGCCTTGCCGCCAAGCCAAACACCTTCACCGACGGCGTCGCCGCGGCCGAAATGCTGGTTGCGGAGGGATACACATCCGCAGACCGCATGGTGTTGACCGGCAGCAGCGCCGGCGGGCTGGCCGCCGCCGCCACGCTGCACCTGCGGCCGGACCTCTTCGCCGCCGGGGTGCTGAACGTGCCCTTCGTGGATGTGCTGACCGCCATGCTCGACCCGTCACTGCCGCTGACCACGATCGAATATCCCGAATGGGGCGACCCCGGCATCGCCGAGGAGTATGGCTGGATGCGGGCCTACGACCCCTATTTCACCCTGGACGGGCGCGCCTATCCGCCGCTGCTTCTCGTCGCCGGCCTGCATGACGACCAGGTGCCCTACTGGCAACCCGCCCGCTATACCGCCCGCCTGCGGCAGGTCTCCGGCGGCGAGGCCCAGGTGCTCCTGGCGACCGACATGGGCGCCGGCCATGGCGGCGCCTCCGGCCGGCTGGAGGGCTTGCGCACCTGGGCCCGGCAATATGCCTTCGTCCTCGGCCAGCTTGGGATCCTGGAGTAGTACCGACAGCCTCAGTCGAAGGCGGGGCCGGCGGTCGACGCCTGCGGGTTCACACCCGGCGCCAACGAGCGTGCGAGGTCGTCATCGACAACGCACGCCCCGCCGGCGTCGATGCTGAGGCGCAGCAGATCCCGCGCCCAGACGATCCGTCCGGGGAACAGCGCGGCCATCTCCCGTTCGGCCTCGGCGCGGTCCACCTCGGTGTCGAACTGGCGGGAGAGATGGCTCGGGATCAGCGTCCCCACGCCCGCCAGATCGGCCATGCGGGCAAGATCGAGATGGCTGGCCGCCGTTACCGTCGCCGCTGTGGGCAGCGGCGTGCCGTGCCGGTATTGGCACATGGCCAGCATTGCGTCGGCCCCGGCGGCGAAGCTCGCCACGGCGTCGGAAAAGCCGGTATCGCCGGTATAGACGAAACGGCGCCCCGCCGCCTCGATGCGGTAGGAGACCGAGTTGAGCAATGGCTGGAAGTGGATGGCCGGGCCGGTCCGCAGGCGCCAGCCATCGAATTCGATCCGCTCGCCCGCGGCCACTTCCGTGACCGACAGCCCCGGTCCCGCACGCTCGCCCTCGCCGCCGCGCGCATGGAAGATCGCCAGGCTTGCCGGGTGGCGGGTGCGCGCAAGGATGTCAGGCGCGAACGCGCCTTCGGGACCGAACAGCCGCCGGCAGAACTGGCGCGTACCGGCCGGCCCCCACAACTTCAGACCGGGCACCCTGTCCGCCCCCTTGTCCCAGCGCTGCAACACCAGCCGCGCCAGGTCGAGCACATGGTCGGAATGCAAATGGGTGAGCAGCACATGGCTCACCGTCACCGGGTCCACACCGGCCTGGAGCAGCCGGTGAAAGGCGCCGCCGCCATGATCCAGAACCACCCGGTCGCCGCCGATCTCGAGCAGATAGCCGGAACCCTGTCGCTCCAGCGAGGGGCTCGGCGTGCCGGTTCCGAGCAGGGTGAGTCGCATCGCCGCAGATCCTTTCTGGTCCCGTCGCGGCCCGACGCCCGCTGAGTTTCCGGCGCGCACCTATATCGACCGGCTTCCGTGCTGCCGACACGAGCCACGAGCACCGCGACTCTGATCGGCGAGTGGCACTGTCGGATCTCACCGCCGCCGGCGCAGCCGTCGCCACAGACGAGTCCACCAGCCCGGCGACTCTCTCTCGACGATCAGTGGCAGACTGAAGATGTCGGGCAGCGGTGCCGTTCGACCCTCCCGATCCCAGTGAACGAGCGCGCGCATCACCTGGTCCCATGCCATCACCGTCGCCAGTGCCACCGACAGGTCCCCATCCTTGCCGCTGTCGAGGCGCTGCGCGTAGGCGCGGTGCGCGGCGAGCAGATATCCCGTCAGGTCGAATGGCGGCTCGTAGCTGTCCGCCGCGGCGTAGGCCGCCTGCTTGGCGATGAAATGGGCCAGGTCGCGATAGTTGGGGTGGTGGATGTGCAGGCAGTTCGGCGGCTCCAGCGATCGGACCACCATGGCATCGGAGATGGGCTGGGGCAGCTTGTGCGTGCCACCCGGCCAACGCACGGTGCCGCGCCTGAAAATCCTGATCTGGTGATCGGGATAGAACCCGGATCCCTCGAGCCGGTGATCGCCGATCCAGTTGTAGCGGGGGACGGCGACCACGTCATGATCCACCCCGGGTGCGATCAGTCGCGCGATCTCGCCTTTGGCGTCGTCCGGCAGATACTCGTCGGAATCGAGCACCATCACCCAATCCTGTGTGCCCTCGTCGAGATGGGCGTCGCGCACGTCGTCGACGCGGGGGTGCGGGGCAATCTCCACCACCAGCGCGCCGGCCGCCTCGGCGATGGCGGCGGTGCCATCCGTGCTGTGCATGTCGATGATCACGATCTCGGCCGCCCAGTCGATGGAGGCGAGCAGTCGCGGCAGCGTCTCCGCGCTGTTTCGCGTGTGGATCAGGACCGTGACACCCAGTTTGTCAGCCATCGATCGTGTACCGTCCCAACCAGCGTTGGAAGAACTGCCCCAGTGTTGGTGCACCGAGTGCCTGTCGCCCGGGCGTCATCGACTCGAAATGCAGCGATTCCGGCGCCTGCACACAGCGCACTCGCCAGCCCGCCTGCCGTGCGCGCAGGCAGAGATCGACATCTTCGTATCCGAAGGTGAACGTCTCGTCGAAGCCGCCGAGCGCCTCGAACGTCTCCCGCCGGACAAGCGCGCAGGCGCCGGTGACGGCCTGGAAGTCCGTGCGCGAGACGGACACGGCGCGTGGCGGTTGCCTGCGTCCGACATGGTAGGGTCCGCCCGGCGGGCCGGCCATGAGAACGCCGGCATGCTGGATCGTCCCGTCCGGAAACATCAACCGGCTGCCGCATATGCCGAGCCCTGGATCAGCCGCCATCGCCGCGATCATGGCCGACAATGCATCGCGCGCCAGCAGAACGTCGTTGTTGAGAAACAGGTAGAAATCGGCCGGCGCCTGGGTGGCGCCCCGGTTGCACGCCGCGCTGAAGCCGGTATGGGCGTCCAGCCGGAGCCTGCGATAAGGCGGCGCCCCGTCCAATGCTGCCGGAAGGTGCCGGATGGAGGCGTTGTCGACGATGACGACGTCGTGCACCGGAAGGCCGGCGGCGGCCGCCGCCACACCCAGATGGATCAGGCAGAAGCGCAGAAGCGTATCCATGTCGCGCGACAGGATCACGGTCGTGAGGCGGGATGTCATGGTCTGAGAAACGCCAGTGGACCATTCAGCAACGCTGTCAGATGCCGTGCCTGCCGCTGCGGGTGGAGAGACAGGGCGGTGGCCAGCGCGCCATGCCGCAGTCGCGCGCGCCGGGCCTCGCCGTGCCTATTCGTGAGGTCCGTCAGTGTGGAAGGGACATCCGAGGGATCGGCCACCAGGCAATTCTCCCCCGGCTTGAGATAGTCCATGCCGCCGAAGACCGGGACCGTGAGCACGACAGCCCCGGCCGCCATCGCCTCGAAGACCGGCAGGCCGAACCACTCGTTTTCCGAAGTCGCCAGGAAGATCTCGCAGCGCTTCAGCACACCGGCGACGGTCTCCTCGTCGCTGCCTTCAATCGCCTCGAAATCGAGATGACGGTTGCGTCGGCGCGCCGCCCGGCCGATCGCCGCGCCACGCCGCGGCATCCAGGCGACATGCCCGGCCTGCTTGCGGCGGGCGCCAGTGAAGAAGGTGTCCGATATGGCGATGCCGACGTCGATGTCGTCATCGCGGCCACGCTCGCGGAAATACCGCGCCGCCTGGGGCCAGCAGCTCAGCAGCGTGACATCGGGGTCGGCCAGGATCGGATCGATCAGCGGATCGGTGCCCTGGCAATGGAAGACCAGGTGAGCGCCGCTGTCCGCCAGCTGTGGGTAGTCGTGCGGCAGCGAGAACAGCACCGTGGCACGGTCACGCCCAAGCGCGGCGATCGTCTCCAACGCCGTGGCGTGCGAGACGACCGGAACGTCGCAGCGGAACCATGTCGGTGCGCTGCCATCGGGGGTCGCCAGCACGCAAAGCGCGCCGAGACGGTTGAGCAGGCTGGCGAATTGGCACCCGACCTTGATGCCGCCGAAGATGCCGGTCCCGGGCAGGAAGTAGAAAAGCCGATGCTCCGCCGGACTTCTCACAGCGCCCGTGCCAGCTTCATCAGCAGGTGAAATCCCGGACCGTATGCTTGCCGGCCATACCGTTGACGACCGCTTGTCAGAAGCCGCTCGCGGTCCCGCCGGGAGACGCACGAGCCCATGGCGCCGCCATGTGACAGAACATGGTCGATCTGATGCACGCGTCCGCCGGACCGGCACAGCGTCCGTCCGAACTCGACATCCTCCATGTAGAGGAAATACCGCTCATCGAACCCGCCCAGCCCGAGGAAACGGTCACGGGCGATGAACAGGCAGGTGCCGAGCGGCCAGCACCATGACCTGTCCTCATATCCGGGCCGCCGCTTCACCCAGCCGATCAGGCGGCGCGGCCACAGCCCGCTCTCCATCATGTCGGCCAGCAGTTTCCAGCGCGTATAGCCGTATTGTCGGCCGGGCAGAACGAAGTCGGCGGTGGCGTAGCTCGGTACCACGCAGTCGCGGGGATGGCGCGCCAGCACGCCCAACGCGGTGTCGACCGCGTCCGGCGTGACCAGACAGTCGGGATTGAGGAAACACAGGACGCGCTCCTGGCTGGCACGCGCGCCGAGATTCGCCGCGGCCGCGAAGCCGAGATTGCGCTCCATGAGGACGAGCGATGCGCCACTTGCGGCCACCATGGCGGCGGTGTCGTCAGTGGAGGCATTGTCGACGACGACCACGGAGGCCCCCGCCACCGCATTCAACGCCGCGAGACAGCCCCCGATCGCCCGGGCGGACTGATAGGTGACGATGACGAATCCAATCACCGGACCGCCCTGATGCGGCCGAGCCAGGCGGCGAACGGCCAGAGACGTCCGTCATCGGCCCGGCGCAAGGTGCGCATCCGCCTGCCGGTTGTCGCCGCAGGTCCGTTGCAGAAATTGCTGAAATGGGCGAACACCGTGCCGTCCCTGGGGAAGCCGTCGTCCCAATGCTCGCAGTGGTTCCACGACCACGGCAGTTCCCCGCACTCCCACGGCCGCAGGACATTGGCCCAGACCTGAAAATAGTCCTGGTCGGCGACCATGTGGCCGCCGAACTCGTGGCGGCCCCGCTTGGCGGCGATATCCGACAGGGCCCAGTCGACGAGTTGCATTAAAGCCTCGCGGCGGGCGACGACGACGCCGGAATTGAAGTAGCGGAAGCTCTCTGTGTCCGGGGCCGCACGATCCGGCACGATCAGCGCGTGGGCATGGCGAAGATAGTGGTCGTAGAGTTCCGCCGGCCCGGTCTGCCCACCCCGCACCCGCGGCTGTACCACCATGCCGATCGCCGCCTCGCCCAGGACGGTTTCGAGATCGGCCTCCGCCAGATCGGTCGTCAGCACGACGTCGGCGTCCATCAGGATGATATGGTCGTGCGACATCTCCTCGAGACATCGCTGCAACGCGTTGAATTTCAGAAGAAAACGGTAGGGGCGTCCAGTCCCGGATTTCGCCGTGTCCAGGGCCTTCCGGTGCAGCCGCGACGACCGTGACCGCAGGCGCCCCTCGGTGCCGAGTGCGGCGAAGATGTCGAAGCGCGAATGGTCGAGTATCGATGAAATCGCCTCGTCCGCCACCGCGAAGTAGTCGCGCGACCCGTGGACAAGCAGGCAAACACATACGGTCATCGAACAATCCGGCGATTTCGTCGCTGGTCGATCTTACCGGCCAGCAGCCCATGCACCAATCCAAAGTATAGGTCGATTGACGCATGGACGATTTCCACGCGCGATCCGTATCGCTCGGCGCGCCTGACGATGAGGCTTCGAATGGCTGTAAAAAATGGTGCCCAGGGACAGAATCGAACTGCCGACACGGGGATTTTCAGTCCCCTGCTCTACCAACTGAGCTACCTGGGCGTGTCACCGGGATCGGGCCTTGGCGCCGGTCATCGGAGCGAGGGGTGTATAGGAAATGCCGTCGGCGCTGTCCAGACAGATTTCTGGGACAGCGCCCGCCGTCCAGTGACGCGCGGCTTGCATCGCGCCATCGTGCTGCCATGATGTGGACGCGCGGGCGATCGCCGTCGCGCATGCTGGCAGGTGGTTAGTCGGGGAGATCTCCATGCGCGCAGTTGTCGTCCGGTTGTTGCTGATCGTGCCGTTCCTGGCGGCCTGCGTGCCGGCCGCGGAGGAGCCGCGACCGCTGCCCGTCGTCGAGGCCTCGATCGAGGACTTCTACGGCTATTGGCAGGGCGCCACGACCGAGGGATCGGACCAGTCGCGCGCCGCCTTCGTGCTGGTCGAGCCGACGGAGCAGGGCTTCCGCATCACCTGGCGCAACGTCTCAGCCTCCGGCGATGGCGGCGTGGTGCAGCGGGAGAGCGAACTTCGCTTCGCCAGCACGGAGGATCCGAACCGCTGGACAGCGCTGCAGCCGCCCGATTCGCCCATCGCCATCTCGGCCGAGATGGTTGACGATACGCTGCATATCCGACTGGCCGCGACCAACGAGGATGGCCTGCTCGAGGAGCAGATCTACGACCGGCGCATCGTCGGCAATTTCCTGGTGCTGGACTATCGGCGCCTCGTGGATGGTGAGGAGCGTCGCCAGTTGGAGGCCCGCTACGTCCGCACCGACATTTGAGAAAGTGCCGGCTGAAAAAGTGCCGGCGGCGCTGACGCCGCCGGCATAGAATTCCTCCTCACCCTACCGCATCCGGCGGTAGTCGAGGGTCCGCAGGTCGGAGAGCATCTCCGTCGTGTACGGTGTCCGGTAGGAAGTACCGTACGGATCATGGCGATCGCTGTAGTACGCTACCGCACCCACCCGCTCGCGATCATCCTGCGCCGTGACGGGCAGCGTCCCCAGCGCGAATGGGAGGGCGGCCGATAGCGCGCCGACCAATCGCAGGAGCTTCGTCGTTGAATACACAGTCATCGTCTCTTCCGCCAATCATGCTTGTGGATCGGACGATGCACCGCACGTGGCGATTCCGGCACGACCTGTGAAGCCCCAGACTTCAGTCGCTACCGCCCCGATCCGCTCAGCGCTGGCGCAGCAAGCGCTTGAGTAGGATCGGCGTCGCCAGCGTCGTCACCACGGCGACGATCACGACCGCCGAGAAGAGGCTGGAGACGATGGCCGGCGGCGGGTCGGGGACGGAGAAGACGCCGCCACGCAGGGCGATGTCGGCGATCACGAGCTCGACAGCGCCGCGTCCGCTCATCGCCACGCCGACGGCGGCGGCATGGCGGCGGTCCATTCCGAGTGCCGCGGCGACCGCCCCGGAACCGATCAGCTTGCCCGCGAAGGCCGCGGCCAGGAGAAGGATCAGGAAGACGGGTATGTCGACGAACGCGCTGGCGTCGAGGCTGAGGCCGATGGAGGCGAAGAAGACCGGCGCCAGAAATCCGCTGGTGATCCCGGAGACCTTGGTCTTCACCTTGTCGAAGATGGCGTCGTCCATCGTCGTGCGGTTGAAGAAGAGGCCGGCGACGAACGCGCCGAGGATGAAATGCAGGCCGAGCGCTTCGGCCAGGACAGCGTAAGCCAGGGCGCTGACCAGCATGGCGCTGAGCTCGAACTCCGAGACCTGCGCGCGGCCGATCAGGTACCCGATCCTCGGGATGACAAGCAGACCGATGCCGAAAGTGATCGCGAAGAAGATGCCGACATTGAGGAGCAGTCCGCCCAGTTCCACGAAGCCGGGCAGCGTGCCGGTTTCGATCATCGCCAGCAGGATGGCCAGCAGGATCAGGCTCATCACGTCGTCGAACAGGGCGGCTGAAATGATCATCTGCCCGGTGCGCGACTTGAGCTGCCCCAGATCGATCAGGATCTTCGCGGCAACCGGCACCGCGGTGATGGCCAGCGCCGTGCCGACGAACAGGGACTGGACGAGCTTCAGGTCGGAAGCCGGCAGGAACAGCCAGGCAAGACCGAAGCCGAGCCCCAGCGGCAGTATGAAGCCGCCGATCGCGACAATCGCGGCACCCTTGCTGCTGCGCGCCAGCTGCCGGGGCTTCAGCTCGATGCCCGCATAGAGCATCAGAAAGAAGATCGCGAGATCGGTGATGCCGACGAAGACCTCGTTCTCCGACAGTTCCGCCAGCAGGGGAAAGCTGTCCGAGAACGGGCCGACGATGAGCCCCAGCGCGATGCCGGCGACCAGTTCGCCCGCAAGCGCGGGCTGGCCAAGCCTTTCGGCCACCTCCCCGCCGGCGCGGGTGATCACCAGCAGGATCAGCAGGATGTAGAGGATTTCCATGTGTTTCCTGTCCCTTCAGAGGACAGGTAGGCGCGCCGGGTGCGAGATGTAACCGCTTGCCCGTCGTTGCGCCCAGGCGCAGACGGGCGAACTGATCAGGTCGCCTCCCCGTCCTCCTCGTTGGCGGGCTCGGTCTCAACGGCCGGAATCGCGTAACGCTCGCCCAGCCAGCGGTTCAGGTCCACGTCCCGGCAGCGGCGGGAACAGAACGGCTTGAACGGCGGCACCGCCTCCTTGCGGCAGATCGGGCAATGTGTTGTCTGCGGCTGCGTCGTTCGGGCCTTGCGGGTCATGCGATCGTCCATGGTGCTGAGGGCGGCCGTCTCAGGAAAGCAGTTCGTCAAGCGCCAGTCCGCGTCGCGCCCTGGTCAGTTCCAGCAGGCCGAAGCGGCTGGGCCTGGGGGCGATATCGACCTGGCGTGCATCGCCCGATGTCGCCGTTCTCAGGGCGTCGATCAAGGCGCCGGCATCGCCAAGCGGCGATACCGGATCGATCACGATCAGACCGGCAAGATTGCGCAGGCGCAGCGCCCTCGCGGCGGCCGTCATGGCCTCCCGGTTTGCCGTTGCTCCACCCGAGCGGCCCGCATCGACGTCGATCGCGATCAGCGCCCGCGTCCGCTCGACGCTCAGCCGCCCGCCAGACGGCAGCGCGATCTCGCGCAGGCATTCCCGCCGCACGATGTCGTCGACTTCCCCGGGCTCCAGCGTCGCCGCGGGATCGGGCTCGGGAACTTCGGCTGGCCAGGATGGGACGCGCGGAGGCGACGGCGCTACCCGCTCCGTCCCGTCGCACCAGTCGCACCACAGACGCGTCGGCGCGTCCGGTCCGGCCAGCACGCGCCCCGGCGGACCCTCGGCCACCAGGCCGGCGAGGCTCCGGCGCAACCTGGCAGCCTCTTCCTCGATCGCCTGCTCGCTCGCCAATGCGAAGGCGCCGCGCAGGATCCAGCCCTCCGCCAGCCCCAGCGACGATGCTCGCGCAATCGTGGCCTCGCGACCGGCGATATCCCGCGACAGGGCAAGGGCGCGCCCCGGCGTGGCGATCAGCAGCCGCCCGAGAAGCCGGAGGTCCGTGGTCAGGCTGACCCGCTTGTCCTCCCGCGGCGGCACCTCGACCTGGGCGAGGACGGTTTCGCCACGCCGCCGCCGCTCCCCGCGCCGCAGCGTCAGAAAGCCCTCGCCATTGCCGAGATCGACGATCAGAGCGTCCTCGACACCGGGCACAGCACCGGTCACGCGCGCACGAAAGATGTCGCCCGTGGCGACGGCTGCCGCCGGCGGGTCCACCTCCATCGCCTCCGCGACGCCGTCGACGAATAGAACGGCGGCAAGCAGGCCGCTGTCCACGTCGCGGTCGGCCGCGATCACCCGGCTCACCCGTCGATCCCCGCGCCTTCGAGCAAGTGAGCCGTCTCGTAGAGCGGCAGGCCGACGACGTTGCTGTAGGAACCGGACAGGAAGCGCACGAACCGGGCTGCCTGCCCCTGGATGGCATAGCCGCCCGCCTTGCCATGCCATTCGCCGCCGGCGAGGTAGGCAGCGATTTCGCCGGCGGTCAGCCGCTTGAAGGTGACGACCGTCTCGCAGACGCGGCTGCGTTCGCGGCCGGCCGGGTCGATGACGGCGACACCGCCGATCACCCGGTGACGGCGGCCGGAGAGCAGCCGCAGGCAGTCGGCTGCCGTCTTCTCGTCTTCGGCCTTGGGCAGGATACGCCGACCGCAGGCGACGGCGGTGTCGGCGGCCAGCACGACGGAATCAGCCGCCTCGGGGCGGCTGGCGATCGCTGCGGCCTTCTCACGCGCCATGCGCAAGGCATAGGCCCGCGGCAACTCGCCCGGCAGCATGGTCTCGTCGATGGCTGAGGGGAGGATTCTCGCCGGCTCGATGCCGATCTGGGCCAGCAGGTCGCGCCGGCGCGGCGAGGCGGACGCCAGCACCAGCGCCGGACGGGCCTTGTCGGGCGCCCGGGTCACCATGGGCGCGGCGCTACTTGAATCGGAAGGTGATGCGACCCTTGCTCAGATCGTATGGCGTCATTTCCACATTGACGCGGTCGCCGGCGAGGACGCGGATTCGGTTCTTGCGCATCTTGCCGGAAGTGTGCGCGAGGACTTCATGGTCGTTGTCGAGCTTCACGCGAAACATCGCGTTGGGCAGCAGCTCAACGACCGTACCGGTGAATTCTATGAGATCTTCTTTGGCCATTCGCTCTTCTGTTGCCAGGTTGGAGGCGCGACATAGGTGTGCGGAAAACCTCAAGCGGTCAAGGCTTTTCGCCGCATCGGACGGCAGCGCGGGTCAGACCGCCGCCGGCTGCTGGCTGGGGAAGCGCTCCTCGATACGCCGTCTGATCTCCTCCCGAGCCTCACGGAAGGCGGCCAGCCTTGTCTCGCGGTTGCCCTCTACGAAAGTCGGGTCCATCACCGGCCAGTACTCCACCTCGAAGGCCGATGTGCGGGTCATCTCCAGGGCCTTGTGATGCGCCTCGGGCGACAGCGTGATCACCAGGTCGAAGCTGTCGTCCTCGAGATCGGCCAGCGTCTTCGGCCGATGGCGTGCGATGTCGAGATCCAGTTCCGCCATCACGGAGACGGCGAAGGGATCGAGTTCGCCTTCCCGCACGCCGGCGCTGTCCACAAAGATGCGGTGCCCATGCGCATGCTTCATGATCGCCTCTGCCATGGGCGAGCGGATGGCGTTGTGCGTACATACGAACAGCACGCTTGTCGGCAGGTTGGCCATCGGCGCGCGGTACCCTATTGGCGGATCTGCAGGACGCAGATCAGGGTGAACAGGCGCCGCGCCGTCTCGTGATCGATCTCGATCTTGCCGTCCAGCCGCTCCTTGAGGATCGCCGAGCCCTCGTTGTGCAGGCCCCTGCGCCCCATGTCGATCGCCTCGATGCGCGACGGCGGGGCATGACGGATGGCCTCGTAATAGCTGTCGCAGATGGTGAAATAGTCCTTGATCACCCGGCGCAACGGGCTGATCGGCAGCGGCACCCGGCTGATCGGCTGGTCGCTGGCATCTCGGATGTCGAAGATCAGCCGGTTCTCCTCCATGCCGAGGCGCAGGCGATAGGGCCCGGAGCCGCAGCCGACCGGCTCGAAATGGTTGTTCTCGATCAGATCGAAGATGGCGACCCGCCGCTCGTGCTCAACCTGGGCGTTGCGCCGGGCGACGGTGCGCTCATCGAGCTCCAGGGCGACGAGGGTGCTGGTCCGGTCCGCCATCAGCCATCCAGACCGCCATCGGCGCCGAGCCGGACGGACACCGACAGGCCATGCGCTTCCAGCCCCTCGGCGTCGGCAAGGGTCACCGCATAGGGACCGATGCGGCGCAGGCTTTCGGCGTCGCAGGCAACGAATGTCGTCCGCTTGACGAAGTCGAGCAGGTTTAGCCCGGAGGAGAAGCGCGCGCTGCGCGAGGTCGGCAAAACGTGGTTTGGGCCGGCCACGTAGTCGCCGATGGCCTCGGGCGTGTGGCGGCCGAGGAAGACCGCCCCCGCATGTCGTACCCGCCCCATGAACCCGTCGGCATCCGTCAACGCCAGCTCGAGATGTTCCGGCGCCAGGCGATCGACCAGGGCCGGGGCGTCGGCCAGGCTCGGAACCGTGATGATGGCGCCGTTGTCGCGCCAGCTCGCCGCCGCGATCTCGCGCCGCCGCAGCCTGCCGAGCCAGTCGTCGACAGCGGCGGCGACGGCGTCGGCGAAGTCCTCGTCATCGCTGATCAGCACGGCCTGGGCGGCGCTGTCGTGCTCGGCCTGGGAGAGCAAGTCGATGGCGATCTGGCGCGGGTCGTTGTCGGCATCGGCGACGACCAGGATCTCCGATGGTCCGGCGATCGAATCGATGCCGACATGGCCGAAGACCTGGCGCTTGGCCTCCGCCACATAGGCGTTGCCGGGCCCGACGATCTTGTCGACCGGCCGGATCGTCCCGGTGCCGTAGGCCAGCGCGGCGACGGCCTGCGCCCCACCGATGGTGTGTACCTCATCGACGCCGGCAATCTCCGCCGCCGCCATCACCGCGGCGTTGACCACGCCGTCGGGTGTCGGCACGGCCATGACCAGTCGCCCGACTCCGGCGACCTTGGCCGGCACCGCGTTCATCAGCACCGAGCTGGGATAGGCCGCCCGGCCGCCCGGCACGTAGAGGCCAACGGCGTCGAGCGGCGTGAAGCGGGCGCCGAGACGCACGCCGTCCGCGTCTGTGTACTGCTGCGCGACCAGCATTTCCGTCTGGCGCGCATGAAAGGCTCGGATGCGCTCGGCGGCGACCTCCAGCGCTTCGCGGACCGCCGGCTCGGTACGGGCCGCGTGGTCCCGCACTGCACCGGCGTCCAGACGGCTGCCCCGCATGGCCAGGTCGACCCGGTCGAAGCGCCGGGTCAGGGAGTGCAGCGCAGCGTCGCCCTCCCGCCGGACCGCCGCGATGATGTCGGCGACCGCCTCGCGGACATCGCCCTCATCCTCCCGGTTGCGGGCGAGAAAGGCCTCGAACGCCGCCTCGAAGCCGGGACTGCCGGCGCGCAGCCTAACGGGCATGGACCGCCTCCCCGAAACGCGCGATCCAGGAGGATACCTCTTCTGCCCGTGTCTTCATGGCCCCCCGGTTGACGATCAGGCGCGAGGTGACGTTGGCGATCAGTTCGATCTCCCGCAGACCATTGGCCTTCAGCGTGCCGCCGGTCGACACCAGGTCGACGATGCGCCGGCAGAGACCGAGGCTGGGCGCCAGCTCCATGGCGCCGTTCAGCTTGATGCATTCCGCCTGCACCCCGCGCGCGGCGAAATGCTGGCGGGTCACCTCCGGATACTTCGTCGCCACGCGCACATGGCTCCAGCGCGCCGGATCGTCGCCCTCCAGAAGGGCTTCGGGCTCGGCCACGGAGAGACGGCAGGCGCCGATGCCGAGATCGATCGGCGCGTAGATCTCCGGATAGTCGAATTCCATCAGCACGTCGTTGCCGGCGACCCCGAGATGGGCCGCGCCGAAGGCCACGAAGGTGGCGACGTCGAACGAGCGCACGCGGATGATCTCGACGCCCGGATGGTTGGTGGCGAAGCGCAGGCCGCGGTGGCGGGGGTCGTCGAAGGCCGGCTCCGGCTCCAGCCCGGCCGCCGACATCAGCGGCCGCAACTCCTCCAGGATACGCCCCTTGGGCACCGCCAGGACAAGCGGCTCGCCGCCGGCGCCAGCGTCGGATGAACGGTCGTCCACGATCCAGAAACTCCTCGAACCCGGTCCCGGCCCATCGCGGCGGCGCCGGATCGACGCCCGCCCCTACCGAGGATGAAGCGCCGAAGTCGGCGGGACTTTAAGGATTTCCGCCGTCGGGTTCAAACGCGCCATCATCATTGTGGCTAGGCGCGGCACGCGTGATCCAGGGATCGCCGAGGTCTTCCAGGAAGGCCTCCAGCCGGTCATAGACCACCTCGATCTCGCCGCCGCCGGCGAAGGCCAGAACGACGGCACCCTGTCGCGGCTTGACCGAGAGCAGGTAGAGAATGTTGCCGGGGTCGCCGCGGTCGAGTCCGCGTTGCCGCACCGACCGCACGTGGTGGAACCGCAGGCCGGCATGGCTGCGTGCGAAGACGGGCCCCGCCTCCGCTTCCGTCGCTTCCTCCTCGTCCGCTTCGTCGCTGCCCAGCGTGTCATCCACCGCGATCTGGCCCAGATCCCAGCGGAAGCGGTTCAGCACCATGGCGAAGACACGCTTCGAACGGTCGTGGCCGATGTCGCGCAGCGGCACGATGGCGTCCTGCAACTGGGCCGAGAGGATCACGATGTCCGCCGCGTCGCGGGCGCGCAGTCTGAGCGGCCGCGCGCTGTCGAGGGGCGTGCGCCGGTCCTCAGTCATCGGCGACCCGTTCGATATCGGCGCCGCAATTCCGCAGTTTCTCCTCCAGCCGTTCGTAGCCGCGGTCGAGATGGTAGACGCGGTTGAGGATGGTGTCGCCTTCCGCCGCCAGGCCGGCGATCACCAGGGAGACGCTGGCGCGCAGGTCGGTCGCCATGACCTGCGCCCCGGTCAGCCGGCTGACGCCGCGCACCAGGGCTGAACTGCCGTGGACGGTGATGTTGGCCCCCATGCGGGCGAGTTCCGGCACGTGCATGAAGCGGTTCTCGAAGATCGTCTCGGTGATCATGGCCGCCCCCTCCGCCCGGGTCATCAGCGCCATGGTCTGGGCCTGCAGGTCCGTCGGGAACCCCGGAAAGGGCTCGGTCATCACGTCGACGCCGGTGAAGCGCTCGCGCCCGGCCTTGACCAGCACACCGTCCTCGGTCTCGGTGAAGACGATGCCGGACGGTTCCAGCTGGGTCGACACGGCGTCGATCAGATGCAGGTCCGTGCCGGTCAGTTCAACCTCGCCGCCGGTGATCGCCGCGGCCATGGCGTAGGTGCCGGTCTCGATGCGGTCGGCCACCACCGTATGCTCGCCCGCGCCCAGCGCTTCGACGCCGTCGATGGTCACCCGGTCGGTGCCGGCGCCGCTGATCTGCGCCCCCATGGCCACCAGGCATTTGGCGAGGTCGACCACCTCCGGCTCGCGCGCGGCGTTCACCAGCACGGTCCGGCCCTTGGCCAGGCTGGCCGCCATCAGCAGGTTCTCCGTGGCGCCGACCGAGACCTTCGGGAACACGATCTCGCGGCCGCGCAGGCCGCCGGGCGCGCTGGCGGCGATATAGCCCTCTGTCAGCTCGATCTTCGCGCCCAACCTGCGCAGGCCGTCGATATGCAGGTCGACCGGCCTGGTGCCGATGGCGCAACCGCCAGGCAGCGAGACCTCCGCCTTGCCGAAACGGGCGAGCAGCGGACCGAGGACCAGCACGCTGGCGCGCATCTTGCGCACCAGGTCGTAGGGTGCCTTCAGATTGTCCACGCCCGAGGCGTCCAGCACCAGGGTGCGCCCGACCGGCCCGTTCGGCCGTTCGGAGATCGCCACGCCGTGCTGGGCCAGCAGGGCGGACATGGTCTGGATGTCCGCCAGCCGCGGCACCCGGTCGAGGGTGAGCGGCTTGTCGGTCAGCAGGGCCGCCGCCATCAGCGGCAGAGCCGCGTTCTTGGCGCCGGAGATGGGAATCGTCCCCTCCAGCCGGCTGCCGCCGCGGATCCTGATGCGATCGAGTGCCATGGTCGTCGTGCTTTCCGTGCGTCAGAGTCGCGGCAGGGTGACGCCGCGCTGTCCCATGTACTTGCCGGCGCGGTCCTTGTAGCTCGTCTCGCAGGGCTCGTTGCCCTGGAGGAAGATGAACTGGCAGGCGCCTTCATTGGCGTAGATCTTCGCCGGCAGCGGCGTGGTGTTGGAGAACTCCAGCGTCACGTGCCCCTCCCATTCCGGTTCCAGGGGGGTCACGTTCACGATGATGCCGCAGCGCGCATAGGTCGACTTTCCGAGGCAGATCAGCATGGCGTCGCGCGGCACGCGGAAATACTCCACCGTCGAGGCCAGCGCGAAGCTGTTGGGCGGGATGATGCAGACATTCGTCTTGCGCTTCACGAAGCTGTTCTCGGCGAAGGATTTCGGGTCGACGATGGCGTTGTCGACATTGGTGAAGATCAGGAACTCGTCGCCCACCCGGGCGTCGTAGCCGTAGGAGCTGAGGCCGTAGGAGATCGCGCCCGCCCCCGTCTGCCGCTCCACGAACGGCTCGATCATGCCGTGTTCGAGCGCCTGCTCGCGAATCCAGCGATCGGACATGATGGTCATCGACGGGAAACCTTCTCGAACGGCCGCGAGGAGCGTTGCTGGTGGACGCGGCCATCGGGAATCGGGGCGCGGCCGCGCGACGGTTATCGGTTGTAGCGGAGCCGGCGCGCGGCGCTCAAGCGCCGATCGGCTCAGTCCGCGCCATCCTCCCCGCCTTGCGCGTCCTCATTCGTACCGGATGGCGGCAATTCCGGGGCAGCCTCGACGGCCGACCGCCGGCCGCGCGCCTGCTCCTTGCGCCGTCGCAGATTGGCCCTGAGCGCCGCCGCCTCGCGTGCCCGGCGATCGTCGCCGCCGCCCTCGCTACGCCCCCGTTTCGGCGGTCTGCCGGCCATGACGCTGTCCCTGTCCCATGTCGTGGTCGAGCCATATCAGACCAGGCCGGTCTCGACAATTTGTGGGTAGACCCGATGCTTCCGACGGGCGGCTGCCGCAGCCGCCGACGGTGGAGGATGGCCCTTGTCCGAGCGTCAAGCCGGGCATGCATGGCACGGCAAAATGCGGCTTGAACCGCCCCCGCCCCTGTGGCAGGTTCCGCCCGCTTTTCAGGGAAAGGCATCCCCACGCGATCGCTGCCGTAGCTCAGGGGTAGAGCACTCCCTTGGTAAGGGAGAGGTCCAGAGTTCAAATCTCTGCGGCAGCACCAGATTTCCTCAGCGATTTCAAATAGATAACCAGAGGCCAGCGTCCCGAGCCGAATTGCCATTTGGGCTTGCGATACCACCACGCTATCGCGATGATGGTTCGCCCTCCCCTGCCTCGTGCCGCCAATGCCGAAGAAGCGCCGCAAGCCCCATCGTCAGGTCGAGTTGCCCACGCTCCCCACGCTGGAGCGCCTGAGACACGCCGAGAGCGGCGTCAGACTGTAGCTAGGACGGCAACGCCCATCAGATTGCCACTCTCCATGCCGGCGATGAAGTTGCGCCTGCGCTCCATGAAGTCGGCGCCCAAGACGACCTCGTTCGCCATGCGCCGTTCCGGAGAGCGTGACTGCCCTATCCGGCGGGCAGCGCTTGCATGCTCGATAATCAGTTGCGTCTCATCACGCCAATCGAGGGTCTTCAATCCCCCGGCTTCGAGCGACAGGCGAAGGTCCGATGATGTGGTCAGGTGGCTGCCCTCAGCCGTGCGCGCCCATGGGAGCGGATAGGTGGGTGACCGTCCAGGCACGCCCACCGCCTCACTCCAGATCAAGCGTCCGCCGGGCTTCAGCACTCTTGCAATCTCCCGTGCCAAGCCGGTCTTGTCGGCGACATTCATGGCCACATACAGGCAGACGGCCGCATCGAACTGGCGGCTCTCGACAGGCATGTCGAGGGCGTCTCCCTGCTGGAAGGTCACACGGTCCGACAGTCCGCAGCGGCTGGTCAGGTCGCCCGCGGCTTCTATGAACTCTGCGGTCAGGTCTATACCTGTCACGTGGGCCGACGTCTTGGCAGCGATGAAACGCGCTGGTCCGCCGATACCGCAGCCGACGTCAATCACATGCTCCCCGTCCGCCGGTTTCAGCCAGGCGACATGATCCTCCGTCGCCTGCAATTCGCGGGCGTGCAGCTGGTCGTATGGGAAAAGCGCCTCCGGAGAGAGTTTGTCGACGTCGCCGCCGGCCGATCTCACGGCATCCAGAATTCGCGCTGCAATCCCGCTGCTGCCATAGTGTTGGACAACCAGATCCGCCATGCCGACCTCCCGATTTTCCGAGATGCAATGTCGGCGTTTGGACGCCGCCAAGAAGCGTCACTAGTGGCCCCGGAATCTGTTCCTTTAACGGCGTCGAGCCGGCATTCGAGGGCTACGAGGGCGACAACCCCGTCGCCTACGTCGTCAGCCTGAACCTGCGGCGGCGGCATCTCAGCGAGAGCCAGCGGGCTATGGTGGCGGCGCGGCTGGCGAACCTCACTCAAGGAAGGCCGGAAAAAGCGGTAAATTTGCCGCTTTACGAGCCAGCCGCCCCACAGATAACCCAACGCCAAGCCGCCGACATGCTGGCGGTGTCCGAGCGCACCGTTCGGGCGGCGAAGGAAGTTCGCGACCACGGCGTGCCCGACCTGCAGCACGCGGTGGAGGCCGGGCGGGTGAAGGTCTCCCCCGCCGCCAACATCGCGACACAGCCGCCGGAACTCTGCATCGGTTAATATGATTGCCTGAACATCGTGAGGCCACTACCTCCAAAATCAGAGGAAGCGTTAGCATATGGGAAGTTGACAGAACTGCATATCACTGAGGGGACAGGTGACATCTATTGGGCGACATACCGGTGAGCTACCTACAGTTGTTATACTTGGCGGAAATGGGGCCATGCCGCCATTTTGGATGAGGGAAGCCACGCTTCCATTCCAGTTGACCATATGCTGAAGGAAATCAATTGGATAACCTGCTCCAGCGGCGAGGTAACACTGCTCCCTGCAATCGTTTCCATATCGCCGAGAAGTCAATATTGCATCTCGCTCTGAGTATCCGTTGTTGAGAATATAGTGTTGAAGGATCAATCCTTGATGCCGGGCACATACCGACGAGCATTCTGCCTCGCCACCTCCTTGGGCGAATGCTGGCAAAGAGATAGAAATTAGGCTGAACACAAAAAGGAACAAGAGACGACAACCCATCACCCACCACCCACCACAATCATTCCAAGAGAATTTGTGTATACGCATTCGATACAGTACTGACCGTGTCCGCACTTTGCAAGCTCTTGGCATCGCCTGCCAGTGACACTGAAACCAATGATGACGTTAGGGTCGCCGACCGCATCCAGGCGCGGGCGGTGCGGCGGTGCGGGGAGTTGTTGAAGACGTTCCAGACAGGGCCAAGTGGCGGGCGCCCCAAAAACAGTGACGGTGGCGTCATCGTTTCTCAGAAGCAGGCGGCGACCGAAGCCGGCATGTCCGAACGTCAGCGCGTCACCGCCGTCCGCGTTGCCAACGTCCCCACGAACGACTTCGAGAGCGCGGGCGATGGCGAGGCGCCGCCAGAGAGGCAGGCGGCATAGAAAAAGCCCCACCGGCCGGCGCCGATGGGGCTGTTTGACGAACTCGTCGAGAAGCGCCTTTCTCGCTGTCACCCGGCGCGGCGCGCCCTTTCCTGACGGGTCATGCTGTCCAGGAGGGCGTTCAGCGCCTCGGTGCTTTCCCGATGTCCGTCCATGCCCGCGCGGAGGCAGGCGATAGCGGCCGCAAGCGGCTTGCTCACGTTTTCGGTGAGTACCGCAGCGCTCGACGGGTGAACTCGCTCATGCGCCATGATGGCTTCCTGAATGTCGGTCAGGATGATGAGGGCGCCCTGAAAGAAGTCAGTTGCCACCACGGCAGGCGACAAGCCCTCGTCGAGGCGGGACCACAGCGGGCCATCGGTGTCGGTCATCGCGAGCCCTCCACGTCGAAGAAGCTCAGGTTCTCGATAAGCTTGAGCAGTCGCTCCATGCCCTCCGCGTGCTCCTTCATCGCGTCGCTGAGCACGGCCAGAGCGCCGGCAAGCGGCATGGAGACGTTCCGCTCCAGCATGGAGTTCGGCTGGTCGTGCACCATCGCCTCGGTTTCGGTCGTCACGCCTTCGAGGATGTATCGGGCAGCCTGCAGCCTGTCGGTCGCGGCATACAAGGGCGTGAGGCAATCATCGACGCGGTTCGCAAGCCGCCGCTGGGTGCTGGGCTCGGCGCCGCCCTCTCTGGTGGTGCGATTGGTGGCGCTCATGATGCGGCCCTCGCCGACCCATCGTCGTCGAAACCGTCAAGCCGACGCATCGCCCGCTTCACCAGACTGGCAATTTCCTCCGCGTTCGCCTCAAGGGCCGTCCGGCCGCCGCTCTCCTCGAAGGTGCTGGGCGACATGACAACCGTCTGGCAGTGCTCAGCGAGCGCGAGAGCGGGGTGCAGGTAGACCCTCGCGAGGGCGATGCGGTCCTCGAAATCGAGGCGGCCCTTGTTCGCTTCCGCCTCCTCGGCCTCGACAGCCTCCTCGATCAGCTCCTTCGCGCGAGCCTTCATCTGTTCATAGTTCATCACGCTGCCTCCTCGTTGATCTGCTTCACCCGGCCGATCTGCGGATTGAGCCATCCCTCCTCGACGTCCTCCCCGGGGTCGTCGTCCTCCTTCGGGTCGGCATCTTCCTCCGGGTCGTCGTTCTCCAGATCCTCGCTCCAGGCGCCGAACAGCGTCAGCGTCTCAAACAGCCAGCTCTCGGCATCGATCACGAGAACGGTGCGCTCGTCGTCCTGATAGGCTACCTCGGCCGCGTTCATCAGGTCGGACAGGATGGCGCCCGCCCGATCGCCAGTGGTATCAACGGCATCAGCTCTAGACATGGGAGTCTCCATGGCTGGGGTTAGGCCCGGTGCGGAAGTTGCCGCTTCCCGCCGGGCCGATATCGCGATATCATCATATCGTCACAGAGGCGTCAATAGCATGATATCAGGATAGCATGCCCCCGAAGTCGGAAACTGCGCTCGTCCGCCTAAGCCCCGAACAAGCCAAGGCCATCGATGATTGGCGCAGGCAGCAGCCTGATATTCCCACGCGCCCGGAGGCCATCCGCCGCTTGATTGAGCGAGGGCTGGAGGCAGAGGCGGCCAGGCGAGAGGCGGACGGCAAGTGACCGAGGCCATCGTCACCGGCGTGGGCGCTCTGAGCGCTCTCGTGGCCGCAGTCTGCTGGGCGCTGTCGGCTCGTGTGGAAATTCGCGACCGCGTTGACTTGATCGTCGGCGACCTGCAGCGCGCTGCTCGATGGAACTCACGCGGGGCCGGAGCGGCCGTCGTCTCGGCAGTGTGTGCCGTCGTGCTATTCGCGCGGGAGCTGATGATCTAGCCCAGGCTCCGCTTCGGGCATGTCGCCACAGAACGAGATGCGCTCGGGCGGGTTCATTAGCGAGCCCCGCCCGAGCGCTCGCCTCACGCCGAAAGGCGCCTCACCCAATCCTCGACGTCCGCAAGATCTTCGGTGAATGGCCCTGTCGGCCCAATCGCGTGCACCGTCACGCCGGTCGCGCTGTCGACGACCATGTACCGGCCGAACTGTAGATCGTCGGTGTTGCGTCCGCGATACCGACGGAGCGCATACCCGAGGTCAGCCAGGGAGCGGCGAGCACGCTGCTCGCGGGTTTTCTCGATGTTGATGATCATTCCAAGGGCTCCTGTTGTGAGGTGCCGTCGCTTCGCCTGAGCGATGGCTGAAAGGAGCCGCGCCGTTCCGTGCCAAGTCTGCCGGGGAACACGAGCGCAAGGTTCATCGACAGATGCGGCTTCAGCCGCCAATCGAAATATCGCGCCGACCGTCGTCGTGGTCAAGCGCTCCATCATCTGGGCCATCGGCGACTGGTGGGCGTTCGGGCAGCACGCCTACGGCGAGCGGGCGGCCGTGGTGAAGGCGCCGGATTGGGAAGGGCCGAGTTTCAAGACGTGCCAGCAAGCCGGCTGGGTGTCGAACAAGTATGAAACGTCTCGGCGCCGAGACGTTCTGTCCTGGTCCCACCATGCCGAGGTGGCAAAACTCCCCATCACCACCGCCGACCGTCTGCTCGACGACGCCGAGGCGAAGGGCTGGTCGGCCTCACTAGTATGACGCGGCCGCTGCAAGCGCCTGTCGCAGGTCGCGCCGCCAAGCGGACTGGATCAACATGACCGCCTCCCAAGGGAAGTCGGCCGCCACCAAGACGGCCATAGCGGGCTCTCCACAGTCCTGCCAGATCAGGCTTTCAAGCTCTGTGAATGTGGCGGCAACCGGGGAGTAGCGTCCTGACGCTTCGGCCGAACACTCGGCAAACTGGGCTCTCAACGCCGACGCAGCATCTCCCGCCGATGTTCCTTCGGTTCTTGGTTCCCCAGTCTGGCAACTGGCGGCCGCGAGAGGGAGCAAAATCGCGGCGACGCCCCGTCGTCCCATGTTGTTGTCCCGTCGCTGTCTGCCCTCGTCGCAAACAGCTTGGCGAATCAGCTCCCTGAGCGCAATTGCGTCGAGCCCGGAGCGCGCACCTCTTGCGAGCCTCGCCTTACCGCATCCGCCGGTTCCGCTGAGCCGCGGCCGTCGTCTGAACGATCAGCGATGGCAGTTCCCGCGTAAGGCCGTCCAGCCTCCGCTCCACCCGCGCCAGGCCAGCCGCATCGGCCCCCGTCGCGTCAATGTTGACGGTGATGGGAGCATTGATGCTGCCGCCACCGGCCCCAGCCCGCTCGCTGCCTGCCGGGATGATGCGCCCAGGCACGTTCGGCACAAAGGCTTCGGGACCCCGCTCGCCGACCATGTACCAGCGGCTTGGGTCGACGGGGCCGCCGGATGCCTTGAAGCCGCCGAACTTCGCGATGCCCGGCCCGCTGAACGTCGGCACCTTGCCGCCGCCGCCGAACAGGCTCGACAGAAACCCACCGAAGCCGCCGCCGCCGCCACTTCCGAGGCCGCTGAGCGTCTGCGAGAGCGCCTGCGCGAGCGGTTGCAGGATTGTTATTTCGACGATCATGTCGGCCAGCCGCTGGGCAAGCCGCGCCAGGGCGTCTTCAGCGCTCACTGATCCACTGACCAGGTCGGAGAAGGCATCGGTGATGGCACCGCCGGCTTCATTGGCCCATGAGGGAATTTCCGCGCCCAGGCCGTTGATATGCTCTTGCGCGGCGGCAAACTGCTCGGCAGAGATGGTGCCGGCATCGTATCGCGCCTGCAGGATCGCCAGCGCCTCGTTGTAAAGCTCGGTTCCATCGACACCCGCCGCTAACGCCTCGTTGACGAGTGTCTGGACTTCCTCGGCCCGCTCCAGCTGCTCATTCAAGGCGACCATCTCGGCGGCCAGTTCGGGGATGGCGGCGCGCGCCGCATCCGTCAGTTCGCCCTGCATGGCGAGGCGCGACATCCACTCGGCCTCCAGTTCGGCGACGCGCTGCAATGTCGGGTCCAGTTCCTGGAGCGCTTCGGCGCGCTGGCGGATCAGGTCAATCTCGTATTCCAGCCGGTTGACGAACTCGGCGCCCCGATCGCGGTCGGCCGTGCTGCTCCCGCCTCCGCCGCTGCTGCCGCCGGGCATCGGAATGTCGATAGGTGTCGGCGCCGCCGGCAGACTGAAGCCCTCCATGCCTTCGGGCAACGTCGCGAAGGCGTTGATGGCGTTCAGGGCATCGGCCGCGCTGGTCAGGTTGGTGCCGTACGCGCGGTTGTACTGCGTCATTGCGAGGCGGAAGGCCTCGGCCGCCTCATCGGTGCCCTGGCGCTCCTGTACCGCGCGCTCCAGGTTGTTGTAGGTCATCATCAGGTTTTCGGCCGCGAGTTCGCGAACCCCGCCCGCGTTCCGGCCGCCCTCGACGATGGTCCAGAATTCCGACAGGTAGCTCGATGCGGTGCGGATCGTCTGGACGAAGGCCGAGATGATCGGCGCCAGATCCACAAAGGCCTGGGCAAGGTCGGTGTTCAGCGACGTGCTCAACCGCGTGACTTCCGCGTCGAGGGCGGCCATCTCGTCGACCTGCTCATTGGTCAGGATGCCAGCCTCACGCGCGGCGCGTGCGAATTCGTCCATGCCCTCGGAGCCGCGTGCGAGCACGTTGACGAGAGCGGCACCCTCGCTGTCGAAGGCACGCACGGCCAGCCTCAGCTGTTCCTGCGTGCTGCCGGCATTGGCGGTCGCATCGGCATAGTCGCGCAGCACGGCCATGATGGGCCGCATGGAGCCGTCCGCATTGCGGATGGCGATGCCATAGGCCTCCAGCACCTGGCGCAGCTCGCCCGTCCCCTGCGCGGCCTCGCCGACGCGGCGGGTGAAGCGCTGGAGGGCGGTGTCGGCCTGGCCGGCGGTGATGTTGGCCGCGTCCTCAGCCGCGAACCGGAACTCCTGTAGCTGCTCGGCGGTGACGCCGATCCGACGCGATGCGACGTCCATGGCGTCGGCGAACTCGACTGCCCGACGCGCGCCCTGGACGAACACGGCCAGCGACAGAGGCGCGATGAAGCGGCGCAGGGCGGCGCCGGCTCCATCGAACGACCGATGAATGCGGCTCATCCGCTGGTCGACCTGCCGGCCGAAGCGGTCCATCGACTGCTGCGCGCCACGCATGCTTTGTTCGAAGCGCTGGGCGTTGGCGGTGATCTGGACTTCCAGCCGGTCGAGGGCGGTTGCCATGGTGCTTACCCCTTAGTGCACCGCTGCCGGCGTGGCGGCGCTGGTCTCCAGGAACCGGGTCGCGAGGCCGGCCTTGATTTCGATGGCCGCCAGCGGAATGACGAGCGAGACAAGCGCACCCGGCTCACTGCCGCGCTCGATCATCGCCCGGCCGATGCGGGCGGTATCGGTGATCACCTCGACGCGCCCGCCGACGACAACCGCGACTGTCTGCGGCGGGATAGCGGTGCGCCGCCCGGCGCGCCAGTCGATGATGGCGTCGGCGATGGTGGCTAGCCGGTGCGGTGCAACCGTCGTCGCCTGCAACTCTCGCAGGAGGATCAGCGCAAACAGCGCCTGGCGGGCATCGCGGGCGCGGTCGGCGCAGTAGAGCCCATCGGCGATCCAGTCGTGCAGGGCCGCCTCGTCGGTGCCGATGAAGCGCGCGACGGCGTCGGCGTTGGCCAGGGCGTCGGGGCCGAGGGCGATTAGCACGGCGTCACTCCTTCGTCAGTCCAGCGGCCACAGCGCGCTTGAACGCGAGCCACGAGTTGCGGTCGTTCAGGAATTCGGCTCGGAGCGCGGGCGAGGCCTGCCATTCTTCTTCGGGCGTCAGCGGCACGGGCGAAGGTGCCGGCGGTGCGCTCGCGATGGGTGCCGGCTGGCGCACGATGGGCGGGGCGACGACGATGGGCGCCGATGCTTTCGCGGCCGGTGCCGGTGCCGGAGCGGGCTCGCCCCTGGCGACGGCGATGGCGTCCTCCAGGCGGCCGACGCGGTCGACCATGCCGGCGGCCAGCGCCTTCTGGCCCATCAGCAAGCCGCCCCGGCCGAAGTTCCGGCGGACGCGGTCAGCGGACACGCCGCGCAGCCGGGCGATGTCGGCCAGCATTTCGCTCTCGAATGCGTCCAGCTGCGCCAGGATGGCCGATCGGCCGGTATCGGTGCGTGGATCCGGTCGCTTCTCCGCCGCGTTGGCCGACACCAGCTCGACAACACGATAGCCGTCCCGGTCGGCCCGTTCCTGGACGGGGACGCCTGCGGCGATGCCGAGCCCACCCACAAAGGCGGAGCGATGGGCGATGACGGTCGGGGCGGCGGATGCCAGCCAGTAGGCGGCGGAGGCGGCGTTGCCGGCCACATACGCCGCGATGGGCTTCACTTCCGACAGGTCGCGGATGGCGTCAGCCGCCTCGCCGATGCCCGAAAAAAGCCCTCCCGGGCTGTCGATAACGATGACAGCACCCTTGGCGTCGGTGCCCTCCACGGCCTCGGTGAGCGCGGCCATGAAGGCGCTGAGCGACGCGGCGCCCAGCATGCGGCTCAGGGCGTTCGCGCTCGGCATGATGGGCCCGGTCAGCGGCACAATGGCAACGCCGGCTCGCAGCTCATAGCCTTCGGCGCGCGCTCGCATGCCCCCAAGCGGGGACGCGGCGGCAGCCAGGGGAGGAATCGGCCCAGCCGCCGCCGCGCGTGACGCCTCAGCGATGAACGCCGACTGAGCGGGGTCGAGCGCCCAAAAGCCGGAGGCCTCGTCGATGGGAGCATTGCGCGACATGCTAGGCGCGCTCCTCCCAAGGCCGGGCGAGGCCCTGGGCATCGGCATGCGCGAAGGCCTTCCAGGCATCCTCGTCATTGCCGAACTCGCGACGGAGGGCCGGGTCGGCGCGCCAGCGCTCGGCGGCATGCTGCTCCGTCGTCTGCGGGTCATAGGGCGCGGCCGGCTGCTTCGGCGCGGGCGGGGCGCTGTCCAGCAGCGACGGGCCCGGAGTGCGGCCCAGGGCGACGGCGGTTTCGAAAGCGACGAAAGTCGCCACCTCGCCGAACTCGGCCCGCAGGTCGGGGCGGCGGGCGAACGTCTCGGCGCAGCGGGTCGCGATGCTGGCGCGGTCGATGGTGGTGTTTCTCATGGGTCAGTCCTCACGAGGTGGCGGAAGGTGACGGGTCTAGCGACGCGGCAAGCGCGGTCAGCGCTTCGATATCGGGTAAGCCGGTGATGGTGGTCGAGGCGGGCCCCGGCACGTCGTGCGCCGGCATCCACAGCGCGTCCCTCAGGAGTTCCCGATTGCGCGTGTCGAAAGCCTCGGCCATTGACCGGCCCAGGTCGGCCGCGTCGGTCGCCTCGATGCCGGCCTCGACGAGGCGCTCCGCCAGCCAATGCGGAAGCCCCGACATCATGACGTTGTGGTGCAGCCCGAGCGCGGCATCGACCGGGTTGCGCCCCTCCAGCAGGTCGACGCCGTCACCGCTCCGCCGGCTGGAGGCGTCGCCGTTGATGGCGCGGAGCGCGGTGGTCAGGTGCCATGCGGGGTGGCCCTTGAGCCGACCGTCCGGCGGCGCGCGCTTGAGTTTCGCCGCGATGGTGCGGCGGTCGGTGTCAAGCTCCGTTGCCAGGCCGTTGATGCTCCAAAGCTTTGAAGTCATTGACATTTCATGCGCTCCGCCGTCCGGGTGTGGTGGAGCTCATAGGACTTTTGTCTCTGGGCGAATTCTGCGGCAGCGACACCCGCATGGGTAGTTTCGTCACAGTACCTTTTGTTTTCAATGACTTACCCATCACGCCGCGTCCTCCTGCCCCTGCCCAGCCTCAACAGGCTGCATCGGCGCGGGGCCGACGGACTTCGCCAGCCGCTGCCGGGCAGCCTCCAGGGCGGCGGAGTGGCCTTCGCCGTGGCGCGGCCAATGCGTGCTCAGCACGTCGCCAACGATAGGAACGCTCATCGCATCAGCCACGAGGCCGAGCCGGCCGCCTTCCCGGGCGGGCGCCATCAGATGAATGCGCTCAACAGGCTCCAGCCCCTCAGCGGTCAGCAGCTCGTTGACGCGCCGGACTTCAATGTCGGCCGCCCGTTCCTCGGCGGCGATGTCGGCGATGGCCTGGGCGAATTTCGTGTAGTCGGGATACCGAGCGCGGACGTGTTCGACGAGGCGCAGGGCGTGCTTCCTCATGGCCTGTAGGTGGTCGTCATGGGCTGCCTGCTTGGCCGCCTCGATACGCGCCTCGATAGCCTCAGCCGCTGCCTCCAGCCGTTGCTCCTCGATACCGAGACGGTTGATATCCTCATCGACGGCGCGGATGTCGGCGTCGCTGCCGTCGAGAAGCAGAGAGTGACGACGGGTTTCCGTCTCGACCATCTGAGCCCGGGTGGCCCGCAACCGCTCCTTCGCCTCGGTGAGAGCATCGCCGAGTTCGGCTGCCGACTTGCGCTGACCCAGAAACTTTGTGAGGAAACCCGTCGCCATCTCCACTCTCCAAGCGTCAACAAGGATGGGTGGAGCCTGCGCGCAGCCTCACTAACTCTCTACCGTCATGAGTTAGTGAATAACTTCAGCGGCTTAGTATCTTGCGGATGCCTTGTGCGGTCTTCGGTGGATGCCGGTCCAGCTTGAACAGGCGGAACAGCAGGCGGCGCTCGATGCCCTTCTCCCGGGTCCGGGCACGCTCGCAGTCGCGGCGCCAGGTCAGGCTGTTTCCATAGGCGCGGATGAGCTGGGCAACCGCTGAGGCGCGCGTCCATTCATCGCCGTCCTGCATTTCGGCGAGCATGCGGATGATCTCGTTCCGCCGCGCATCGGCGACGATGCGGCGCATGCCGGACGTTGCGCCTCGGCCATAGACCAGCTCGTCGAGGCCGATGACGTTGGCGGTGTAGTCGTACCAGAGATTTGCGAATGCGGAATGCTCCGCCGACAGCTCGGGCGAGCCCATGCCGGCCAGCGCCACCTCCTCCAGCAGCCAGGCGCCGAGCGGCTTGTCGCGATGGTTCTGCCGCCAGTGCTCGACCAGCGCCTCCATGGCGGCGCGCGCGTCCCATTCGTCCATCAAGCTGCCTCCCCACCCCCGGGTCCGCTGCCCGGGCTTGCGATGCTGAACTCCCGCACCGCCGCGAACGGCGTCGGCTTCATGCCCTGCGAGGGAACCGGCGCGCCGGGCACGAGGCGGGCGCCAATCCAGCGGATGCGGTGTTGCCGGCAGAATGCCCACCGCCGACCGGGCAGCGAACCGCCATGCAGATCCGCGAAGCCGTCCAGGCCGCCGCACGTCGGGCAACCACCGAGCGGTCGGCGGACGATGCGGGCGGCGGGGAAGTCGACGACGGCGCCCATCACGGCGGTCCCCCGTCTTCTGACTTCTTCCCCCTTGGAAGAGAAAGATATCTATAGAGTGTTGCTCTCTCAGCAACCGTCACGGTTGCCCGTTCAGCAACCGTCAGGCCTCCACGGTTGCTGAACGGGCAACTGTACGGTTGCCCGTTCAGCAACCGTGAGCGCTTCACAGTTGCTCTCTCAGCAACCGTGAAATGGATTTCGAGGGCGAGCATCAGGTGGGTGCCTTCCACTTTTGGTAAGCATCGCTCGCCTGCGCGCCCCGGTCTCCAACAGCGGTGATCGCCCATTCGCGAGAGACGCGGGACTTGATGTTGAAGCTGCTTTCGCGCGCAATAGTCAGGAAACCCTTCCCAACGAGCTCGTCGAAGCACGCCTTGGCGCGATGCTGGCCGCAGCCGAGCAGCTGCATCGCTTCCCGGATGGAGTACGGAATGCCGCCGTTGTTCTTTCCGGTGTGGCGCCGCCAGATGGCCACCAGGAGCTTGAATGCGTGCGGGTCCAGATGAAGCCATGCCTCGCTGTCGAGCAGGCTGTGGTCGAGTTTGACGAAGGCGGTGGAGGGACGCTTACCCGGCATGCCGCGCGCCCTCAGCGTTGTGCACGTCCAGCCAGTCCGTCCCGGTCTCAGGCGGGATCATCACCTCGACGGCAAAGCCCTCCCGGACCAGGCGCTGAGCCAGCACAAGCGCCGACTTCTGGCCGGCGAAGCTGGCATCGTTGTCGCCGAAGATGATGACGCGCTCGACGCCCGGCGGAGGCTTGAAGCCCTCCAGAATGGTGGCGGAGATGGCCGCCCATACCGGCACACCGAAACGTTCATGGCAGGCGATGGCCGTCTCGATGCCTTCGCCGATGCCAAGCAAGGTGCCGGGCTCGAACAGCCGGATGGTGCCGCCGCGCAGATCGTCGGCAGGCGGCATGAGCTTCTTCCTCGGCTCGACATCGGCGAGGTAGGTGCGATGCGCGCTCCGCAGGCTACCGTCTGGCCCGTGAACTGGCGCGATCATGCCGGGATAGCAGGCGCGGAAAGTGCCGTCGGCGTCATGGAGGGGCAGAGCAGCATGCCCGCGCAGGACAGCCGGAAAGGTGTTGAGCCCCCGGCGCCTGAGATACGCATCGACGATGCCGGGTTCGGTCGCGTCGCGCAGCACCGCCTCGACGCGTGCGAGCCGGTCCTGGCGAGACGGCGGCGCCTTGGCCGGCTGCGCGGCTGCGCTGGCCGGCAGCGAGCCGAGCAGGGCGTCGACGGCGTCGGCCGCCTGCCGGAACGTCCATCCGTTCACACGCTGCACCAGAACGATGCCGGTGCCCGGTCCGCACTGATTGCAGAAGTATGAGCCAGAGCCGTTCTTGTCGTCGAACCGGAAGCGGTCCTTGCCCCCACATATCGGGCATGGGCCGTGCCTGTTCACAAGATATTGCGGCGCCACACCGAGCTGCGGCAGCAGGTCTTTCCAGCGACCGATCGCGCGCGCGATGGTGTCGTTCATGCGGCGCGCCCCGCTTTTTCCATCGCCTTGGCGAAAGCGATCTGGCGCGACTTCACCCAGGCGCGGAGGGCTGGCGACGGCGGCTCAGGATCAACGTTCCGGGCACGGGGCCAGCAACCGAATTTCTCGCGGAATTTGTGCGCCGCCCAGCCCGGCGAATAGCCGCGCTCTCCGGCAATCCAGGCAAGCTGGCGATGAAACGCGGCCTGGTCCCAGGCGACAGCCTCGCGCCGCCCGGACCGGTCCATGCGCTCCAACTCGCCATCGGCAACCTCGACGGCCGCAGCGCGCGGCGTCGGCCGCCACCCGCACGCATGGCACGGCTTGCCGGGCCGGCGGAGGGCGTCGCATTCCGGGCAAGTCTTCAACGTCGAGGCGGCCATCTGCCCGCGCGACGCAGCGGCCGGGTTATCGGCGCGCTTGTCCTCGGCCAGCGTCCAGGTGACAGGATCCTCGACGAAACCATGCGTCAGGGTCGCACCGGCATGGTCCAGGACGAGCGCATCCGTCTTGCCGGGCGCCGAGCGCAGGACGCGGCCGACTTGCTGCAGGTAAAGCCCGCGCTGGCGAGTGGGGCGTGCCAGGACGGCGCAGGAGACGGGCGGGCAGTCCCACCCCTCGGTCAGGACGGCGTAGTTGCACACCACCTGCACCACGCCCTCGGCCAACTGCCGGAGGATGCGGTCACGCTCGTCGACGGGGGTGGTGCCATCGACATGCTCGGCGTTCACCCCGCTGAGCCTGAACTGGTCTCGCAGGTGGATCGAATGCGGAACGCTGGACGCGAAGACGACGGTCGGCCGCTCAGCCGCGAGACGGTGCCAATGGGTGACGATGTCGCCGACAAGCCGCGCCTGGTCCATGCGCTCAGCAAGCTGCGTCTCGACGTAATCGCCCCGCGCAACTTTGATGCCAGCCAGGTCGGGCGCGCTCGGCGCATAGACGATGGTCGGCACGAGGAAGCCGAGGCCGATCAGCTCGGCAATGGGCGGGCACTCGACGAGGGCGTCGAAGGCATTGCCCAACCCCCGGCCATCGCCACGGCAGGGCGTCGCCGTCAGCCCAAGCACAACCGCGCCAGGATAGGCCTCCAGGATGCGCTGATACGTCCGCGCTCGCGCTCGGTGCGCCTCGTCGACGATGATCAGGTCGGCCGGCGGGCGCTCGATGCTGGTGGAGCGGTGCGCGCGGCTCCACAGCGTCTGCACCGACGCGACCTGCACGGGCTGGTCAGGGCGCAGCGGATAACCGGCCATGATGATGCCGGCGTCGATGCCGTTGCGCCAAAGCTTGTCGGCCGCCTGCTGGATCAGCTCGCGCCGATGGGCCAGGAACAGCACGCGGCTCTCGCGAGCGATGGCGCGATGGACGATGGCGCTGGCGATCACCGTCTTGCCGGCGCCGGTCGGCGCCACGAGCAGCGGGCGACGATGGCCGGAGCCAATCGCCGCCCGAAGGCGCTGGATCACGTCGGCCTGATACAGGCGAAGTTGAACCTGAGGCTGTGCTGCGCTATCTTCCGAACTGCTCGCCGCCCAGCGAACATACTCGGAAGCGCCGTCGCCCTCAGCCCGGGCGGCGGCGTTTCCATTTGCGGTGCCCATGGCTCGTCACGCGGCTTCCAGCGCGGCGAGCCATGCTTCCACCTGGTCGAGGTCCCAGCGGGCCGTCCGCTCCGTCAGCCGGATGCGCGGAGGAAAGCCCCTCGCCTCCAGCCGAGGCAGTGCGGGCCAGAGCGCACGCTCCGAATAGCCGAGCAGCTCGGCGAGGTAGCGCGCATTGATGAGCCGACGGCCGCCATAGGCACCACGCCCGCCCGAAGCACCGGTAAGGCCGAGCTTGCGAAGCTCCTCACGAAAACGACTCACCTGCCAGCCTTCGCGGACGGCGCACTCGGCCAGATCGTCGATGACCTGGGCGCCCCCCTCGTCGGGATTTCTGTAGAACTCGGCAAGTCCGCGAATCTGGCGGGCGCGGGTCTGCTCGCGCTGCTGCTGCTTGTCGTGGTCGATGGTCTGAACATCGTGCATGTCGTTGCCTCCGTTGAATTGCAACGAATGCAACTTCCGCGAATTCGAAAGCTTTCGAAATTGGGCGCGCTACACTTTACCGCGCCCACCCGGCCGCACGGCTCGATGCACCGCGACGAAGCGGCGCCGCATCATCTCAAGGTGGTCTTCATCCCCCGCCGCAATCTCCGCATCAGTGCGGCAATCGCCACGAGCCCTCACGCCGTCAAGGCGGCGCCGCCTCTTGCGCTGCGCCGAGTTCATGCCCGTATGCCGGTCCCAGGATGAAGCGCGCCAATCGGGGATCCTGGTGCGGTCGACGCCAAGATCACGCGCGCATTGCGACGCGCTCGGCTCTGATCCATTGACGACGAGGAAGGCCGCCTCGTACTGCGCGAGCAGATTCCCAATGAGCGCCATATAGTTCGCCCCAGACGAGAGAAAGAGGAATGCGGTGTCAGGTGCGTCGTCTCCCGGCAGCTCGCTCGGGTCGTTGTAGCCGTGGCGGCACATGAGGCGTCGGAACGTTGTCCACGCGAGGCGCTTGCCGGCCAACGTTTCCACGGGCATCGCCTGGAGAAGCAGCCGCATCAGAAGATAGTCCGTCTGCTGCTCGTTCGGCCCTCGCGTGAGAACTCGGCCCGACAGGTTCTTCGAGCCCACTCTCTCGAAGGCAGCGCTGCGTTCCTCCAGAAAGCCGACGAGCGCGGAAGAGGCCTCATCAGGTGGCAATTGGTAGAATGGCCCCGCCCAATCGATCACCCTCAGCTGGTCGAGTTCGAAGCCCACAAGGTGAGCCCATTCACCGAACTTGGCAGCCCGCTCCTCGGAAACCGGATCGACGGTCAGATGAACCTTCATCCGGCCACCTCGATAGACACGATCTTCTCGCCATCATCGAGCAGGGCCGCCTTCCACCCGCCGGGTGCCAAACTCACCAGATGCGCCGCCCAGGCGTCGTGCGCTGCGCGCCGCCGCGCCATCTGCTCGTCGCGGTCATAGGCCTCCAGCAGATCGGCGCGGACATGGCCGAGACACAACTCGGCGACTTCGGTCGCGATGCCAAGCCGCGACAGGCCGGTGCGGAACGTGCGGCGGAAGTCGTGAAAGGTCACCGGCGCGATATCGGCCTTCGCCAGACACTCGTTCAGGCCCGCTTGGCGCTTCGCCCATCCGCTCATCGGGCCGCTGAACCGGCCGGGGAAGTAGAGTTTGGTTTCCTCGTATTTGGGCTGCCGTGCCAGCAGGCGCAGCGCCGGTGCCGCAAGCGGAACGCGCAAGCGATGGCCGGCCTTGTTGTGCGCCGGTGGGATGATCCAGACGTCGCCCTCGACTTGCGGGCGGGCGATCATCGCCGTCTCGCCGCGACGCTGGCCCGTCATCAGCAGGAACAGGATGAACTGGTCGAAGGGTGCATCGGGCTTCAGCGCCTTCATCAGGCGCTTGATTTCCTCGTCCTCTAGCGCCCGCCCCGCTCCGCCAGAAAGGCGCTCAGAACGCGTCGTGCGCGGCCGGCGGTAACCTGCCATCGGGTTGGCGGGAACATCGCCCCGCGCGGCCAGGAACGAGAAGAAAGCGGACGTGAACTTGCGGAAGTCGCTGGCGGCACCGTCCCTGCCCTCGTCCTCCAGGCCCTCAATCACGCGGACGATTTCGACAAGCCGAACCTCGCTGAGCGGTCGACGTCCAACCACCGGGGCGAGCCGGTTCTTGAGCGTGCTGATGGCCGTCGCCCGACGCACCACGCCCCGCCTCTTGAGCGAGCGCTCATAGGCGCCGATTGCCTCGTCGAATGGAGCATTCGCCATGTCCGCCCGGGTCGCATCGCGCTTGGCGGCTGGGCTCTCGCCCAGGGCAACCTGAATGGCCGCCTCCTTCGCCAATTGGCGCGCGACGCGCAGCGGAATGACTTTCGCGTCGCCGAGCTTGAGAATGCGCACCGACGCCGCCCGGCCGCCCGGAGGCTCGCGATAGCGAAAGATGAAGGTCTTGCGTCCGGTCGGGTAGGCGCGGCACCCAAAGCCCGTTACTTCGTCGGACCAGAGGATGTTGTGCCGCTCACCGGCAGGGCATTCGTGGCGGTCGATCTGAGCCTGATTCAAGATGTGCTCTCGAATGGTGGTATCGCGCCAAAACGACACTCACCACGATACCACCGAGCTTGTTAGCGGGCAAAGCAAATGTAGCAGATGTTGGTATAAGTGTCTGTCAAGAATGGGCATTCCCGGCTTACCGCTAGCGTGTGTAGCTGGTGAAACTAGGGGAATGCTCTTGGTAAGGGAGAGGTCCAGAGTTCAAATCTCTGCGGCAGCACCAGCGAAATCAACGAATTATTGAGACATATAAACGTCGAACGTGAAGTTCGGTCGAACGCGTGCCCGCGCCCTCGGACATGTCGCCCGACATTGACGCGCCGTCATCCAGCTTGCCGGCAGCCGCGCGCAAAGCAGCTCGGTCGGTAGACCGGGACACCCCCCGGGGGCCCGCGCACGCGGCCCCGGGGACAGTTCCGACAGGCCTACCGCAGATCGAACCGGTCGGCGTTCATCACCTTGGTCCAGGCCGCGACGAAGTCGTGGACGAACTTCTCCTTCATGTCGTCCTGGGCGTAGAGTTCGGCATAGGCGCGCAGGACGGCGTTCGAGCCGAAGACGAGGTCGACGCGGGTCGCCGTCCATTTCACGGCGTCCGTCTTGCGGTCGCGCACCTCGTAGATGCCGCCATCCGCCTGCTTCCAGGCGTACCTCATGTCCGTCAGGTTGACGAAGAAGTCGTTGGTCAGCGCGCCCGCGCGGTCAGTGAACACGCCATGACTTGTGCCCCCGTGATTGGTGCCCAGCACCCGCATGCCGCCGACCAGAACCGTCATCTCCGGCGCGGTCAGCCCCATCAGCTGGGCGCGGGTCGAGCAGCAGTTCCTCCGCACCGATGCCGTAGTCCTGCCTGACCCAGTTGCGGAAGCCGTCCGCGATGGGCTCGAGCGGCTCGAAGGACTCGATGTCGGTCATCTCCTGCGTGGCGTCGCCGCGGCCCGGCGCGAACGGCACGGCGATGTCGACGCCCGCCGCCCTCCCCGCCTGCTCGACACCCACGACGCCCGCCAGCACGATGGTGTCGGCGATACTGGCGCCGGTGTCCCGGGCGATGGGCTCCAGCACGGCCAGCACGCGGGCCAGGCGCTCCGGCTCGTTGCCGGTCCAGTCCTTGTGCGGGGCCAGGCGGATGCGGGCGCCGTTGGCGCCGCCGCGCATGTCCGAGCCGCGATAGGTCCGCGCGCTGTCCCAGGCCGTCGCCACCATCTCGGCGACGGAAAGGCCGCTGGCGGCGATCTTCGCCTTGGCGGCGGCAACGTCGTAGCCGCCGGGTCCGACCGGGACCGGGTCCTGCCAGAGCAGGTCCTCCTGGGGCACCTCGGGGCCGACATAGCGCACCCTGGGGCCCATGTCGCGATGGGTCAGCTTGAACCAGGCGCGCGCGAAGACCTCCCGGAAATAGTCCGGGTCCCGGTAGAACCGCTCGGAAATCTGCCGATAGATCGGGTCCATCTTCATGGCCATGTCGGCATCGGTCATGATCGGGTTGTGGCGGATCGAGGGATCCTCGACATCGACCGGCCGGTCCTCCTCCGCGATATCGACAGGCTCCCACTGCCAGGCGCCGGCGGGGCTTTTGCGCGACTCCCATTCGTGGTTGAGGAGCATCTCGAAATAGCCGTTGTCGAAGGTCGTCGGATGGGTCGTCCAGGCGCCCTCGATACCGCTGGTCACGGTGTCGGGCCCCATGCCCTTGCGGGTCGGGTTGCGCCAGCCCAGCCCCTGCTCCTCGACATCGGCTGACTCGGGGTCGGGACCGAGCAGGCTGGCATCGCCATTGCCGTGGCACTTGCCGACGGTATGCCCGCCGGCGGTCAGGGCGACGGTTTCCTCGTCGTTCATCGCCATGCGCTTGAAGGTCTCGCGCACCTCCAGAGCGGTCTTCAGGGGATCGGGATTGCCGCCGACGCCTTCCGGGTTGACGTAGATCAGGCCCATCTGGACGGCGGCCAGCGGGTTCTCCATGGAGTCGGCCTTGGCGTCGTCCTCGTAGCGTCCGCGGCCGAGCCACTCCTTCTCCGAGCCCCAGTAGACGTCCTTTTCGGGGTGCCAGATGTCCTCGCGCCCGAAACCGAAGCCGAAGGTCTTCAGGCCCATGGACTCATAGGCCACATTGCCCGCCAGGATGATCAGGTCGGCCCAGCTGATCTTGTTGCCGTATTTCTTCTTGATCGGCCACAGGAGCCGGCGGGCCTTGTCGAGGCTGACATTGTCGGGCCAGGAGTTCAGCGGCGCGAAGCGCTGGTTGCCGGTGCCGCCGCCGCCACGGCCATCGGCGATGCGGTAGGATCCCGCCGCGTGCCAGGCCATGCGGATCATCAGCCCGCCATAGTGCCCCCAATCCGCCGGCCACCAGTCCTGACTGTCGGTCATCAGGGCGTGAAGGTCCTGCTTCAGCGCCACGACGTCGAGCTTCTCCAGCTCCTTACGATAGTCGAAATCCTTGGCCAGAGGGTTGGTCTTGGTGTCGTGTTGATGAAGGATGTCGAGGTTGAGCGCCTTGGGCCACCACGCCATCACGTTGCTGCCGAGCGCCGTGTTGCCACCATGCATCACCGGGCACTTGCCCGCCGCACCGCCGTCGATTCCGTCCATCTTTTCCTCCTTCGGGCGGGGGATCCCGCGCTCGTAAATTAGAATAATTCTAATTTACCGCATTCCGCCCTCTCCGGCAATGACCTGAGTCAAAGCTCCCGAACACGGCAGGCGGCTTCAGGGCAAGCAAGGAGGAGGCTGCTGCGTGGGCGGCAGTGAGGTGCGGCGATGCCCCGCGTGGCGCGCCTGATGGTCCCGCGCGATCCGTATCCGCACCGCGTCCGGACGGCTATCGGTCCTGGCCTACGGCCGCAGGAAGCGCACCACCATCTCTTGGGCGTCACGCTCGCGTTGAGCCAGCCAGGCGTCGTCGATCGGGCAGCCGAAGACGGCGCGCAGCGTGTGCGCGTTGGAGATCGGGAAGTAGCACAGCGAGGCGATAGTGACGTAGAGGTCGACCGGCTCGACCCCCGGCCGGAACAGGCCGCGCTCGACGCCGCGGTCGAGCACCTTGCGCAGACGCTCGATCAGCGGCGACTGGATGGCGCCGACATCGCTGATCCGCCTGACCGTGCCGCCGCCCAGCAGGTTCTCGGTATTCAGCATGGAGATGAACCAGGGCTTGCGCCGGAAGTGGTCGAGGGTGAAGGCGACCAACGTGCGGATCGCCTCCTCGGGGTCCTTGAGATCGAGGTCGAGATCGCGCTCGCCCTCGCGGATCTGCACATAGGCCTCGCGCAGGGCAGCGGCGTAGAGGTCGTCCTTGTCGCCGAAATAGCTGTAGATCAAGGGCTTGCTCAAGCCCGCCCGCGCGGCGATGTGGTCGATGCGGGCCCCGGCCAGGCCGCGTTCGGCGAATTCAACCAGGGCGGCGTCGAGGATCTGGCGCTTGGAGCGCTCGGCGTCGCGCCGCTGCGGGCCCCTCGCCGGCTTGCGCTTGGTACCGCTAACGCCCGGTGACGGCGCACCCGCTGGGTCAGGCGCCTGGCGGGCGACGCGCGGCCGGGCGGGACGGCTCACGGTCCCCCTCCGGCATCGTCGCCCTGCCGCCTTCGGCCAAAGCCCAGCGCCCGGCCGGTGAGCCGGCGCACCGCAGGAAAGTTGAAGGCGATGGTGATGACGATCAGCAGGGCGAAGACGGCGGAGATCGGCCGCGTGACGAATGGCATCAGGTCGCCGTCGCTCAGCGTCAGCCCCCGGCGCAGGCTCTTGTCCAGCAGGTCGCCGAGGATGATGCCCAGAACCAGGGGCGCCATCGGATAGTGCATCTGCCGGAGCACGAAGCCGACGACGCCGAAGGCCACCATCACCCAGATGTCGAAGGGCCGCTGGGTCAGGGCATAGGGGCCGATCACGCAGAGCGTGAAGACGATCGGCATCAGCACCTCACGCGGCACCTTCAGGATCTGCACGAAGAGCCGGGTGAGGAGCAGTCCGTACACGGCTATGGCGATGGTGGCGAAGATCAGCATCACGGCGACGGAGAAGATGAAGTCCGGCTGCTCGATCATGATCATCGGGCCGGGGCGCACACCGTGGATGAACAGGGCGGCGATCAGCACCGCCGCCGGCGCGGAGCCGGGTACCGCCAGGGTCAGGGCCGGGATCAGGGCGCCCGGCACCACGGCGCTGTTGCCGGTCTCCGCCGCCGTCAGCCCCTCGGTCGAGCCCTTGCCGAACTCGTGGCGCTCCTTGCTGGTCCGCCGCGCCACCGCATAGGAAGCCCAGGCGCCGATGTCCTCCCCCACGCCGGGGATGATGCCGACCATCGTGCCGATGATGCCAGAGCGGCCGATGGTGAACTTGTAGCGCCAGAGATGGATGAAGCGCGGCAGGATGCGGTCTTTGCCCTTCTGGCTGCTGACCACCTTGCCCCTGGCCTGCCACATCACCGTCAGCACCTCGGCGAAGCCGAAGGCACCGACCATGGCCGGGATCAGGCCGATGCCGCCATTCAGATCCTGGAGCCCGAAGTTGAAGCGGATATGGGCGTGGATGCCGTCGGAGCCGATCATCGCCACCATCAGCCCCAGCAGGCCGGCAATGTAGCCCTTGAGCGGATTGCCGCCGGTGAGCTGGCCGGAGATGACGATGCCGAACAAGGCCAGCCAGAAGAACTCGAACGAGCCGAAGCGCAGGGCCGCCTCCGCCAGCGGCGGGGCGAGCAGGATCAGCAGCAGGATGCCGACCAGCGTTCCCAGTGCCGATCCGGCCGTCGCCAGCGCCATGGCGTAGCCCGCCTGCCCGCGCTGAGCCAGCGGATAGCCGTCGAGCGCGGTGGCGGCGCTGGCCGGCGTGCCGGGAATGTTAAGGAGGATGGCGCTGCGGCTGCCGCCATAGATGGCGCCGACATACATGCAGATCAGGACCAGGATGGCGCTGTCGCGGTCCAGCGTGTAGGTCAGCGTGGTCAACAGCGCCACGCCCATGGTCGCGGTCAGCCCCGGCAGACTGCCCACGAAGATGCCGAGCAGCGTCGCCCAGGCAACATGGAAGAGCGAGGTGAAGGTGGCGAGGTTGACGAAGGCCTCGCCGACCGCGGCGAAATTGTCGATCACGGCAGCCTCACCAGGAAACCGTACTGGAAGAGACCGGCGATCGCCGCCGACATGGCGAGGCCGAAGCCCGCCGCAAGCACCGTGATCAGCGCCAGGCGTCGTCCGGAGCCCTTGAAGGGCGCCGAGAAGACGAAGATGAACACCGCGATATAGATGGCCGTGGCGACGAAGAAGGGCAGCCAGCCGACCAGGATCAACGCGTAGACGAGGCTGAGCCCGCCGGCCACGACGAGGTTGCGCGACGACGTACCGCCATCGTCTTCACGCTCGGCATCCGGAGCGGCTGTGGCCGTCGCGTCCGCATCGTCGGCCGGCCACGCCTTGCGGGCGCTCAGTGCCAGCAGAACGGCGCAGATCATCAGGGCCGCGCCCAGGAACATCGGCAACAGGCCGGGGATGCTGGCGGGGTGGATGTCGCGGAACTCCAGCCGATCCATCGTGTAGCCGCCGATCAACATGGCCATGCCGATCGCGAAGAACACGACCGCCGTGACGAAGTCCGCAGTGGCTGAGCTGATGCGCATGATACCGTCAGTGTCGAGCGGCGGCGCGCGCCGACGGGTCCGGAACCCGTCGACGGCTCGCCTTCACGTACCGAACATCAATATCCGATGCCTGGGGGCGGGGAAACCGCGCGGTTCGGCGGACGTGCCGATGCGCGGTTTCCCGCTTTCCCTTATTCGCCCTCGGGGCAGTCGATGCCGATCTCGGAGGGATCGACAACCGCCTCGCCACGGGTGACGCGGGCGCAGGCTTCGGCGATGACAACCGGCATTGCCACCTCCAGGGCGGCGTCGCCATAGCTGGGTGCGAAGACCGCACCCTGGCTCTGGGCATAGTCCTGCAGCGCCTGGGAGTTCATGACGTGCTCCTCCCAGACCTGGTCGACCGTGTCATACACCTCCTGCGGCGCGCCGACCGGGATGAAGACGCCGAAATAGTCCGCCGCGACGGGGAAATCGGGCAAGAAGTCGGTGATCGGCGGGATCGGGTCGATGCCCTCGATGCTGAGCGGACGGTCGGACAGAACCGTCAGCGGGCGCAGGCGATCGGCGCGGATCATCTCCGCCTGTTCGACGGCCAGCTGGGTGGTGGCGATCACCTCGCCGCTGGCCGCCGCGATGACCGCCGGGTTGCCACCGTCATAGGTGACCATGCGGCCGTGGAAGGCGCCGTCACTGGCCTCTTCCAGCGCCGCCAGCGCCATGCCGCCCGACGAATTCACGCCGGCCGTGCCGATGGTGATCTCCTCGCCCTCCATCGCCGCCAGCAGGTCGTCGAAGGTCTGATACTGCGAATCGACGTTGACGCTGACCACAGGCACGTTGGCGACGTGCAGGTAGATCCGGTAGTCGTCGATCGAGGTGTTCTCGACCAGCCCGGTGATCGCGTAGGTCGCGTTGTTGGCGATCGCGTTGGCGGTCCAGGTATAGCCGTCCCGCGGCGCGTCGAGCGCGGCCTGGGTGCCGATGGAGCCCGAGGCGCCAGGCTGGTTGACGACGACCACCTCGGTGCCGAGCGCCTCCTCCAGGATCGGGGCGACGACGCGGGTCACCTGGTCGGTGGAGCCGCCAGCGGCCCACGGCACGATGATGTTGATGGGCCGGTCCGGCTCCCACTGGGCGAGCGACGGCCCACTGAAGGCCAGCAACACGGCCATGGAGACGGACGAAATGCTCAGAGAACGCATCTTCATTGTGATTACCTCCCGTTGTTACTGACTAGTAGGTAACAATAGCGGAAGGTGAAAGTCAATCCGCCGTTGTGGGCAGCCTCCTTCGGGAGTCGGCCCTGACAGGCGCGCGTTTCAAGGGAGATCGGAAAGCGAGTGGGCCGGCGCACCGGCCGGCCCATCGCCTTCTCGTCCCGGGATGTCGACCGTCCTCAGTTCAGATCGTCGACCGTGCCGATGGTGCGGAAGATCGTCTCGCCCGTGGCATCCTCCACGCCGTCGTTGTCGGACACCAGCCAGATCGCGCCGTCGGCGGTCACCGCGATGCCTTCCGGCTTGTCGCTGATCCAGCCATTGCTCTCCAGCATGGCGGCCAGGATGTCGATCGCCACGGTCTTCTCGACCACCGGGATATCGCCGCCCTGCGCGACCGGGGTGACGTCGGCCAGCGAGATCACCGTCAGCACCTTGAAGGTGGCATAGCTGCCGGGCTGGTTGTCGCGCTCCAGCACGGCGAAGCGGCCGTCGCCGAGCGACGTGATCTCCGACAGGCCGACCCAGCCGCCGCGCGGGCTGGAGACCGCCTCGATCGGATAGTAGACGAAGCGCCAGCTCTCCTCCGACGGCGTGTAGACGCCGAGGCGGACATGCCGGGCAGGATCACCCTCCCATTCGCGCTGGAAAGCCACGACCACCCGCTCGGTTCCCTCGTCCTCCCAGGCGGCGACGCCCTCGAAGCCGTTGTTGCGCATCAGCGCCGTCACGTCCGTGGGCAGGCCGATCTCGGCCTCGACTGTGCCATCCTCGGCGACGGCCAGCAGCAGGTTCGGCCGTTCGGCACCGAGGCTTCCCTCGGACACGACCCAATAGCCGCCACCTTGGCGCAGCGCGATGCCCTCGAGGTCATAGGCCACCGGGGTACCGTCCAGGGTCAGCGTGGTATAGCCGGTGATCATCGCCGGCACCTGCGAGGGCTCGATGGTGAAGATGCGGCTTTCGGCATAATAGCTGTCGGAGACTGCCAGCAGGCTTTCGCCATCGGCCGCTGTCGTCAGGCCGGACAGCGCGCCCCAGCCGATCGGCGCGCCGGTCGCGGCGTCGGTCGCGGAGACGAGCTGGGGATAGACCGCCTGGTCCGCGGTGCGGCTGAACAGCACCAGCGAGCCGCGGATGCCGTCCTCCTCGCTGTCCTCCTCCGTGGCGACGGCGAACAGGCCGCGCGACGGGATGGCGACGCTGCCCTCCGGACCGACCGCCGTCGGCAGCACGTCGAGAAGCTCCGGTTCCGCGCCGGTGTCGCGGTAGACGGCGACGAAGTTGCCGCGCTCGGAGTTGATGAAGATCAGCGTCTCGTCGCCGAAGCGGGCGACCTCCGCACCTTCCGGCTCGGTGCCCTTGTTGTCGCCCCGGTCGTCCGGGAAGTGGCCGATCATCATGCCGAGATGCTCGAAGGCGTTGCCGGCGTCGTACAGCACCTCGCCCTCGGCGGAGAAGATGGTGAAGCCCCGCGAACCGCCTTCGTAGTCGCCCTCGTTGGCGGTGACGAGGCGGTCGGTGCCGATCCACTGCACCGCATCGGGCTCGCGCGGCACGTCGGCCAGCGAACCCGTGCCCTGGATCACGCCATCATCCTCGGTGTCGACGGCCTGCAGCGAGACACTGCCGGCGGGGAAGTGGTTGACCACCGCGCCATTGGCAAGGTCGACCAGCGCCAGGTGGTTGTTCTCCTGCAGCGTGACGACCGCGATGTTGTCGGCGTTGATGTCGACATATTCCGGCTCCGGATCTTCACCAGCAACCTCGGCCAGCCCGGTCAGGTCGACGAGGGTCGCCGCGTCGCAATTGGCGATCGCCCCGTCGGCGAGTTCGAAGACCGCCAGGTGACCGGCCGGCAATTGCGGGATCTCCCCGTCGTTCAGATCCTCGTCGCGCTCGTTCTCGATGGCGATCGCCAGATAGCCGCCATCGGGGCTGATGGCGACGCTGTCTGGCTGGCCGCCCACGTCGCAGGTCGCCGTGATTTCGGCTGTGGCGAGGTCGACCACGGCCACATGGCCGGACGGCTCGACGAAGCTCGCCGAGGTGTTGACGCCGGCAAAGGCACTTGCCCCATGCACCACGACCGATGTCGGCTCGCCGCCCAGCGCAACGCGGCCGGCGGCCACGGGCGCGGCCGGATCGCTGATGTCGACCATGCCGATGGCCTCGCCCGGGCTGTCGGTGTAGACCAGCATCATGCCATCATCGCTGGCCGCGACGATCTCGGCGACGGTCTGCGTCGCCGGATCCACACCCTCGCCCAGATTCTGGAACACGGGCCAGGTGACGATGCGCTCGAAGTGCTGGGCCTGGGCGGCGGTGGAAAGAGCGATCGGCAGGGCAAGTGCGGTCGTGGCGAACAGCCAGGCGCGCGACAGGCGACGGGTCATGAGGCGTTACCTCCATTGGCGGGAAGCGGGGGAGCGGATACCGCGATCGCGAGATGCGATGGCGAGGCCATCCTCTGCTACCAGCCTCGCATCTCCGTTTCGCGATGCTTCGGCGACACAATGGTTACAACCCGGCGGTCACAACCCGGCGGTTACAACCCGGCGGTTAGAACCCGGCCCTGCTCCGCGTCCGCCGGGATGGACGGTTGATCGACCCACGGAATCTGTCAATCTCCCGCAAGTCCACCGCCGGAGATCTCGCATGCGCATCAGCCCCTTCATCGGCGGCCTGCCCAAGGTCGAACTGCACATGCACATCGAGGGCAGCCTGGAGCCGGCGATGATGCTCGCGCTGGCCCGCCGCAACGGCGTCGACCTGCCTTACGCCACCGAACAGGAGGTCGCCGCGGCCTACGATTTCGGGGAGTTGCAGGATTTCCTCAATCTCTACTATCAGGGCATGTCGGTGCTGCGGACCGAGGCGGACTTCCGCGACCTGACGGCCGCCTATCTCACCCGCGTGGCGGCGGAGAACGTTCGCCATGTCGAGATCTTCTTCGACCCGCAAGGCCATACCGGGCGCGGGATCGCCTTCGATACCGTCCTCGACGGCATCCACGGCGCCCTCGTCGACGGCGAACGGCGCCACGGCATTACCTTCCG
>JAVKFF010000158.1:0-63288 GCA_040226215.1 Azospirillaceae bacterium | reverse complement strand
CACCGGAGCCGAACCATGGCCGAACAGCATCGCCGCGTCGTCGAGGGCCTGCCCAAGATCGTCACCGCCAACCACCTGCGCGGCGGCGACGTGGTCTATCTGCGGTCCGACCGGAGCTGGACCGCCGCCCTCGCCGAGGCGGCGCTGTGGGAGGGCGAGGCGGTCGAGGACGGTCTCGACATCGGCCGGACGGCCGAGACCGACCGCGCGGTGGTCGGCGTCTACGCGCTCGACGTCGTGGTCGACGACGCGGGCCGGCGCCATCCGCGCACCTGGCGCGAGCGCATCCGCGCCGCCGGTCCCTCCGTCCCCTACGGCACCGCCGCCCTCGCCGCGCTCCAGGGAAGCTGATCGCCGATGTATGTCCAGACCGAGATCGACGGCGCGCTGCTCGCCCAGCGTACCGCCCAGTTCCGCGACCAGGTCGCCCGCCGGCTCTCCGGCGAGCTGAGCGAGGACGAGTTCAAGCCGCTGCGGCTGATGAACGGCCTCTACCTGCAGCTCCACGCCTACATGCTGCGCGTCGCCATCCCCTATGGCACGCTCTCGGCCGACCAGATGGACGTGCTGGCCGACATCGCCGAGCGCTACGACCGCGGCTACGGTCATTTCACCACGCGCCAGAACATCCAGTTCAACTGGCCCCGGCTGGAGGACGTGCCGGACATCCTGGACGACCTCGCGAAGGTCGGGCTGCACGCCATCCAGACCTCGGGCAACTGCATCCGCAACGTCACCGCCGACCCCTTCGCCGGCGCCGTGGCCGACGAGATCGACGACCCGCGCGTCTGGGCGGAGGTGATCCGCCAGTGGTCGACACTGCACCCGGAATTCAGCTTCCTGCCGCGCAAGTTCAAGATCGCCGTCACCGGCGCCGCGCACGACCGGGCGGCCACCTGGTTCCACGACATCGGCCTGATCGTGCGCGAGAACGCCGGCGGCGAGCGCGGCTTCGAGGTGCTGGTCGGCGGCGGCCAAGGCCGCACCCCGATGATCGCCAGGCAGGTCCGCGACTTCTTGCCGGAGGCGCATCTGCTGAGCTATCTGGAGGCCATCCTGCGGGTCTACAACCTGGCCGGCCGGCGCGACAACAAGTACAAGGCGCGCATCAAGATCCTGGTGCACGAGACCGGCATCGAGGATTTCCGCCGGCAGGTCGAGGCCGAGTGGGCGGCGATCCGCGACGGCGCGCTGACCCTGGACCCATCGTCCGTGGCCCGCATCCGCCAGGGCTTCGCCGGACCGGACCTGCCGGCGCGTGCGACGACCGCGCATGACGAGCGCCTGGCCCGGGACTTCGTCTACGCCCGCTGGGCACGGCACAACCTGGTCGCCCACCGACACGCCGAGCACGCCATCGTCACCGTCTCGCTGAAGCCGGTCGGCGGCGTGCCGGGCGACGCCACGGCCGAGCAGATGCGCAGCCTCGCCGACCTCGCCCGGCGCTTCAGCCGGGACGAGATCCGCATCCACCACACCCAGAACGTGATCCTGCCCCATGTCGCCCGGGCCGACCTGCCGGCGCTGCACGACGCGCTCGACGCGGCGGGGCTGGCGGCGGCCAATGTCGGGCTGGTCGGCGACATCATCGCCTGCCCCGGCCTCGACTACTGCGCCCTGGCCAACGCCCGCTCGATCCCCATCGCCCAGGCGATCAGCCGGCGCCTGGCCGAGCCCGAGGCGCTGGAGGCGATCGGCCCGATCAAGATCAACATCTCCGGCTGCATCAACGCCTGCGGCCACCACCATGTCGGCCATATCGGCATCCTGGGCGTGGAGCGGAAGGGCGAGGAGCAGTACCAGCTCACCCTGGGCGGCCGCTCGGACGAGAACCCGGCCATCGGCCGCGTGCTCGGCCCCGGCTTCACCGCCGAGGGCGTGGTGCCGGCGATCGAGAAGATCCTGGAGGCCTATCTCGCCCACCGCCATGAAGGCGAGAGCTTCATCGACGCGGTGACGCGGCTCGGCAACGATCCGTTCAAGGAGGCCGTCTATGGCGCCTGATCCCGACACGCTGATCCTCTCGGCCGAGGGCGAGATCGAAGACCGCCCCGCCCCGGAGCTCGAAATCTCCGCCGCCGACGACCCCGCGGCGCTGGCCGGCCAGATCGCCGCCGCGACCACCGTCGCCGTGCGCTTCGCCAGCTTCGCCGACGGGCGCGGCTTCAGCCACATCCGCACCCTGCGCGAGCGGCTCGGCTTCCAGGGCGACATCCGCGCCGTCGGCCACGTCATTCCCGACCAGTTCCTCTTCCTGGTGCGCTGCGGCGCCTCCTCGGTCGAGGTGCCGGCAGCCCAGGCGGCGATCTGGGAACGCGCGCTCGGCCTCGTGACCATCGCCCTGCAGCCGGCGGTCAACGATGCCCGCATCGCCGTCGCCGGGCCGTCGCGCGGCCAGGCCGGCCTTGCCGCCGCGGCGGCCGAGTAGGCGCCATGCTGCCGCTCATCGTCGACCCGGCGCGCGTGGCGATCGCCCTGATCGGCCAGGGCGACGCCTTCGACAAGCGCCTGGCCATGCTGCGCGAGGCGGGGGCCGAAGGCGTCCACATCTTCACCGCCGATCCCGATCCGGACCTGGCCGCCGCCCCGGACCTCGAACTCACCATCGGCTGGCCGGACGCCGAGACACTGCGCCGCTTCCACATCGTCTACGTCGTCGGCCTGCCCTATGCCCTGTCGAGCGCCCTGGAGGCCGCCGCCCGGGCCGGCGGCGCGCTGGTCAATGTCGAGGACATGAACGATCTCTGCGCCTTCCACGTGCCCGCCCGCATCCATCGCGGCGACCTGCTGATCACCGTGTCGACCGGCGGCCGCAGCCCAGGCCTGGCGGTGCGCCTCAAGCGCTGGATCGCCGAGCGGATCGGCGGCGAATGGGCCGAACGCCTCGACGCCCTGGCGGACGAGCGCGCGCGCTGGCGCGAGGCCGGCGCCGGCATGACCGAGCGGCTGGTCCTGACCGAGGCGCTGATCGACCGCGAGGGCTGGCTCGACCGCGACGACGGGCGCCAACGCGCCGCCGAAGGCTGAGGATACCGCCATGGACGCGCTCAACGGCTTCTGCCGGACCCGCCCCGTCGCCCCCTGCTTCGATCCGGGCACGGTGTGGCTGGCCGGCGCCGGCCCCGGCGATCCGGGCCTGCTCACCCTCAACGCCTATGCCGGTCTCGCCCAGGCGGACGTGATCCTCTACGACGCCCTCGTGGGGCCGGAGATCCTGGCCTTCGCCCGGCCCGAGGCGCGCCTCGTCTCGGTCGGCAAGCGGGCCGGCAGACCCCGCCCCGGCCAGGCCTGGATCAACGACCAGCTGGTTGCCCAGGCGCGGCTCGGCCAGCGCGTGCTGCGCCTGAAGGGCGGCGACCCCTTAGTCTTCGGCCGCGGCGGGGAGGAGGCCCTGGCCCTGCTTGAAGCCGGCATCACCTTCCGCGTGGTGCCCGGTGTGAGCGCGGGTATCGGCGGCCTCGCCTATGCCGGCATTCCCGTCACCCATCGCGGGCTGTCGAGCGCGGTCACCTTCGTCACCGGCCATGCCAGCGACGGCGCCCTGCCGTCCGATATCGACTGGGACGCGCTGGCCCGGTCGGGCGGCACGCTGGTGATCTACATGGGCATGCGCTCCGGCGGCGCCATCGCCCAGCGCCTGATCGCGGGAGGCCTGGCGCCGGAGACCCCCGCCGCCATCGTCGTCGAGGCGACGACCGAGGTGCAGCGAACCGTGGTCACCACGCTCGGCGAGCTCGGGCGCCGGTTGAGCGACATCAATGCCGCCGGCCCCGGTCTCGTCGTCATTGGCGCGGTGGCGACGCTGGCGGCGCCGCTCGGCGGCTGGTTCGACGACGCCATGATGACGGGCGGCGAGCATGCCCGCCATCCCGAGCCGGCCCTTGATCCCTGGGCCGTCCTGGGCCAATTCGCGGTGTCGACGGTCTCCTGAGGCGTTTCGACCCGTCGCGGTCGCACCCGCGCACCCCTTCTAGGCAAGAGTTGACGAGGTTTGCTATGCAGAGGCCAGACGATACCGGGTTCGCCCTCGGCCCGGCGGTAACCAGCGACGAGCCGATGACCGCTTCCGATCCGCATTCCACCGACGTCATCATCGTCGGCGCCGGCCCTGTCGGCCTGTTCGCCGTGTTCGAGCTCGGCCTCCTCGACCTCAAGGCGCACCTCGTCGACATCCTCGACCGGCCGGGCGGCCAGTGCGCGGAGCTCTATCCGGAAAAGCCGATCTACGACATTCCGGCCCTGCCCGTGGTGTCCGGCCAGGAACTGACCGACCGGCTGATGCGGCAGATCGAGCCCTTCCACCCGGTCTTCCATCTCGCCCAGATGGCCGAGCGGCTGGAGAAGCTGGACAGCGGCAAATGGCGGCTGACCACCGATCTCGGCACTGTCATCGAGGCGCCGGTGGTGGTGATCGCCGCGGGCGGCGGCAGCTTCACGCCCAAGAAGCCGCCGATCCCCGACATCGAGTCCTATGAGGGCGAGGGCGTGTTCTACGCCGTGCGCCAGATGGACCGCTTCCGCGGCAAGCGCCTGGTCATCGCCGGCGGCGGCGACAGCGCGCTCGACTGGACCCTGAACCTGGCGCCGATCGCCGAGCGGGTGACCCTGGTCCACCGCCGCGACGACTTCCGCGCCGCGCCCGACAGCGTCAACAAGATGCGCGCCCTGGTCGCCGCGGGGCAGATGGATCTGAAGATCGGCCAGGTCGCCGAGCTCAAGGGCCCGCCACCGCGTCTGGAGGCGATCCGCCTGAAGCTCGCTGACAAGTCTGAGGAGATCGTCGCCGCCGACCACCTGCTGCCCTTCTTCGGCCTGACCATGAAGCTGGGCCCGGTGGCCGATTTCGGCCTGAACCTGCACGAGAACCTGATCCCGGTGGACACCGAGAAGTTCGAGACCTCCGAGCCGACCGTCTTCGCCATCGGCGACATCAACCACTATCCGGGCAAGCTGAAGCTCATCCTGTCGGGCTTCCACGAGGCCGCGCTGATGGCCCAGCAGGCCTTCCGCTACGTGCACCCTGACAAGCGGCTGCGCTTCCAGTACACCACCTCCTCGACCGATCTGCAGAAGAAGCTGGGTGTCGCGTGAGGATCGTCGTCACCGACCAGAAGGGCGAGACGCGGGAACTGGAGGCGCTGGACGGCTGGCGGGTGATGGAGATCATCCGCGACTGGGGCCTGCCGATAAAGGCCGAGTGCGGCGGCGCCTGCTCCTGCGCCACCTGCCACGTCTATGTCGAGGAGGCCTGGCTCGACCGCCTCGTCCCGCCGACAGAGGAGGAGATCGAGATGCTCGACGGCGCCTTCGAGGTCGAGGACAACTCCCGCCTGTCCTGCCAGATCCTCATGCGCCCCGACCTCGACGGCCTCGCCGTCACCCTGGCCCCGGGAACGGAGCCGGACTGAACCGGGGCGGCGCTCACCGCACCGGCGGCGGGTTGTTGAAATCGGTGAAGGGCGAGTCGCCGACGGCCTCGTCGCCAATCGTCGTGTCCGTGTCTTCCTCTTCCTCCTCCTGCTCCTCCTCCTCGACAACCTCCCAGACGCCGGCGTCGACCTCGTAGGCCAGCAGGTCCTGGAAGCGGTCCTGGCTGGTCAGCAGCACGCGGTAGGCGCCGTCGTCGGGCGGATAGAACTCGAGCTGGGTGGCGATCCGCGCGCCGTCGAGCTGGCTGAAGCTCAGCGCGGGCAGCGGCGTGCCGCTGCCGTTGCGGACCTCCAACATCGGCCGGTTGTGCTCCGACCACACGGTCACGATCAGCACCTGGTCGGTGGCGAGATCGAGCCAGCGATCGGTCCAGATGCGGTCCTGGTGGTGGATGGGCGGTTCCTCGCCGAGGAAGAAGGTGCCGTCGCCCTCCAGAATGCCGCCCGTCACCGGGCCCCAGCGCTCCACCATCACCATGGTGACATCCTCGACCGTCACCTCGCTGCCGACGCCAGTGTCCGCCGTGGCCGCCTCGCCCGGCTTGTCGTCGGCGTTGGCGGCCGTCGCCAGCAGGCAGGCGGCGGCCAGACCGAGACCGGCGCGGCGGATGGCTGGCGTCCAGCCGACGGTCTTGCGTGATGGCATGATGCGTTCTCCCGTTCTGGTTGCGCCGCGCTGGGCGCCACTGGGCGGGGTGTCACCGGGCTGGGCGTCACCGGAGCCGGCTTCCACCGGACTGAGAGTCGCAGTCCCCGAGATCAGCCTAGCAGATTGCTACTCATTATGGAAATGGGCGGCCGGGCGCTCGCCCTTGGGCTGCGACCGCCACCCCCGCCCGTCCATCGCCTTTCTGTCAGGCCGCGCCTTGACCGCCGAGCCGCCCCGGCGGAAGCTCTGGCGATGTCGGATCTGCTCCATCCCGACCTCGGCCACGACGCCGAGGGCCGCGCCTTCGTGGCTGTCGGCGGCCCGGCCGACCTCGCGGTCAGGCGGCTGTTCGGCAGCCTGTCGCCGGATGACCGCATGGAGACGCGCAGCCTCAGCCTGGGCGACTGCCGGCGGCGCTTCCGCCGGCGGGTACTCTACCCGGTCGCCGGGATCGTCGTCGGCATCCCGCTCTTCCTGGTGGTCTTCGGCACGGCCGGGGCGATCGCCCGCGATGCCTTCGCCGAGGAATGGCGGGAACTGTTCTCCGTCGCCGGCCTGTTCCTCGCCGGCCTGCTGGCGCTGATGGCGCTGCTGACGCCGATCTGGCTGCGCGAACACGCCAAGCATGTCGGCAACTGCCTCGGCCGCGACGTCATCGTCGCGGTCACTCCCGACGGGTTGCGAGTCAGCGATGGCGGGGAGCTGGCGCTGGCGGGCGCCTGGCCGGAGCTCACCCTGGCCGCGCTCGGCATCCACCGCTACCACCACCCGCGCAGCGACCGCGACTGGTTCCTCGACGAACTCTCCCTCGCCGACGCCGAGGGCCGCGAGGCCGTCCTGCCGCTCGCCGTCTTCGCCGACGGCGACGCCGCCGCACGCGCCATCCTCCACCACCTCGCCGAACACGACCGCGTCCGGCGGGTGAAAATGTGATAGACTGCCACTCATGAGTGAATTCGGATTCGACAGGATCAGGGACGGCCTTGCCGACGCGCTCGACTTCGCGCGCGGTGGGCGGCCGGAGGCGTTTCGGGTCCACATCCCCGACGCGATCGACGTCCGGGCGATACGGCGGACGACCGGTCTCAGCCAGGAGAAATTCTCGGCGCTCTACGGGATCCCGGCGGCCACGCTGCGCGAGTGGGAGCAGGGCCGCCGCGTTCCTGACGGCGCGGCGCGGGCCTACCTGATGGTGATCCGCACGATCCCCGTGGAAGCCGCCAACGCCCTCAGGCGGGCCGGTCTGCCGGCGGAAAGTTGAGCCCCCCGGGCACGCGCCGGAACGCCTTCGCCCTCACGCCAGCGCCGCGATCAGCTCCTTCGTGGTGGTGACCGTGGCGTATTCGCCGTCGAGGATGGCCAGGGTCAGCGCGTGCACGTCCTCGGCCGGCCAGTGGCGATCGCGGTGGTCGGTGCGGTCGATCGAGGCGCAGGCGTCGCCCGGCAGCCAGACGTGGTAGCCGAGATTGCCGGCCATGCGCACCGTCGCCTCGACCGAATTCTCCAGCAGCACGCCGACCACCACCAGGTCGCCGACGGCGAAGGCCTCCAGCCGGTCGACCAGGTCGGTGCCGATGAAGGCGCTGTTGGTGCGCTTGGGCACGACGATCTCGTCGGGCAGCGGCTCTGCCACCGGCTTGAAGGCGTTGCCCGGCTTCTCCGGCGCGTAGGGCGAGGCCGGGTCGAGGCTGTCGTGGCGGACATGGACGACCGGCCAGCCGCGCCCGCGCCAGGCGGTCAGCAACGCGCCCACCGCCGCCTCCGCCCCCGGCTGGCCGCGCCGGCCCCAGACCGGGTCGTCGATGGCTTGCTGCAGGTCGATGACGACCAGCGCCGCCGGCCCGCCGAGTTGCATCAGCGCACCCGGATCAGGGCGAAGCCGTCATGCCCCTTCACGCCGGTCAGCTGCAGGGCCGTCGCCTCGACCCTGGCGTCCTCGGCCAGCTGGTCCATCATGCGGCGCACGCCGGTGACCGAGGCGTTGGACGGATCCTCGTCGACCACGCGGCCCTCCCGGACGACATTGTCGACGACGATCACCGTGCCCGGCCGGCCGAGCCGGATCGACCAGTCCACGTAAGCCCAGTTGTTCTGCTTGTCGGCGTCGATGAAGGCGAGGTCGACCGGGCCGAAGCGCTCCGCCTGGAGCTGCGGCAACAGGTCGAGTGCCGGGCCGACCCGAACCTCCGCCTTGTCGCTGAGCTGTGCGCGCGACAGGTTCGACCGCGCCACCTCGGCATGCCGCTCGGCATGCTCCAGGCTGACCAGCCGACCGCCGGTGGGCAGCGCGCGGCCGAGCCAGATGGTCGAGTAGCCGCCGAGAGTGCCAATCTCCAGGATACGCCGCGCACCGGCGGTGAGCCTCAGCAGATAGAGAAACTTGCCGATCAGCGGCGACACGGCGATCTGCGGCAGGCCGGCGGCATCGCTGGCCGCCAGCGCGTCGTCCAGCACCGGATCCCGGTCCAGAAGCCGGTCGGCGAAATAGCCGTCGATCTTGTCCCAAAGCGGCTGGGTCATGCCGGAGACCTTTCGTTGCCGTGGCAGGATCGGTCGGGCCGGCGGTCTCAGTGGACCGTCGGCTCGCCCTTGAGCTGGCGGATGTCCTGCTCGGTATAGACATAGTCGGTGTTGCAGAACTCGCAGACGACGTGGACCTGGCCGTCGTCGGCCTTCAGGCTCGCCACCTCCTCGACCGGCAGGGCCTGCAGCACCCGCTCCACCTTCTCGGTCGAGCAGCGGCACTTGCGGCTCAGCGGCTGCGGCTCCCAGACCCTGACGCCGTCCTCGTGGAACAGACGGTAGAGCAGCGTCTCCGCCGCCAGGCCGGGGTCGAGCAGCTCGCCGTCGGAGGCGGAGTCCATCAGGATCATCGCCCGGCGCCAGTCGTCGGCGCGGTCCGACGGCAAGACCTGGCGCTCCTCGTCGGGCAGGCGCTGCAGCAGGATACCACCGGCGCGCCAGCTGCCGGCCGGTCGGTCGATGGCGAGCTTGAGGCCGACATCGATCTGCTCGGACTGGCGGAAATAGTGCTGCAGGCATTCCGACAGCGTGGCCCCGGTCAGCTCGACGATGCCCTGGTAGCGCTCGGTATGCTCGCCCTGGTCGACGGTGAAGGCGAGATGGCCGCGGCCGAGCAGCGCCGGCACCGGGTCGCCGGCGATCTCCGGCCCGATCTCCGCACCCTCGCCGACCTGGGCGTAGCCACGGATGTCGCCGCCGGAGGTGACGTCGGCCACCAGCAGCTTCACCGGCCCGTCGCCCTTGGCCTGCAGGGTGAAGACGCCGTCATATTTAAGGGCGCTCGCCATCATCGCCGCCAGCGTCACGGTCTCGCCGACCAGCCGGGCCACCGGCTCGGCATAGGCGTGCCGGGTCAGGATGTCGTCGACCACCTCGCTCAGCCGCACCAGCCGGCCGCGCAGGCTCGACGCCTCGATCTGGAACGGCAGGGCGATGTCGTCCGCCGGCGTGGCGGTGATGGCGTTCTTCACTCCAGACACCAAAGCAGAATTCCCTTTTGCGCGTGCAGGCGGTTCTCCGCCTCGTCCCACACCACCGAGTGCGGGCCGTCCAGCACGCCATCGGTGACCTCCTCGCCGCGATGGGCGGGCAAGCAGTGCATGAACAGCGCGTCCTCCTTGGCCAGGGCCATCAGGCGCTCGTTCACCTGATAGGGCCGCAGCAGATTGTGCCGCGAGGGCGCATCCCTGTCCCCCATCGACACCCAGGTATCGGTGACCACGCAGTCGGCACCGCGCACGGTCGTCTCCGGATCCTCGCCGACGGTGACGACGGTGCGCTCCTGCGCCCAGTGCACCAGATCACGTGGGGGCGCCAGCGGATCGGGGCAAGCCAGGTGCAGTTCGAAGCCGAACATGCCGGCCGCGCGCAGCCAGGAGCGCGCCACGTTGTTGCCGTCGCCGGTCCAGGCGATGCGCGCGCCCTTGATCGGTCCCTTCTTCTCCTCATAGGTCATGACGTCAGCCATGAGCTGGCAGGGATGGGTGTCGTCGGTCAGCCCGTTGATCACCGGCACGCTGGCCGCCTCGGCCATCTCCGCCAGCCGCTCCTCGGCATGGGTGCGCAGCATGATGGCGTCGACATAGCGGGAGAGCACGCGGGCGGTGTCGCCGATGGTCTCGCCGCGGCCGAGCTGGATCTCGTCGCCGGTCAGCACGATCACCTCGCCGCCGAGCTGGCGCATGCCCACCTCGAAGGAGACCCGGGTGCGCGTCGACGGTTTCTCGAAGATCAGCGCCAGCGTCCTGCCCGCGAGCGGCCGGGTGGCCTCGCCCCTGGGGTCGCTTTCCTTCAGCGCGCGGGAGCGCTCGATGATGCCGCGCAGATCGGCCGTGCCGACCTCGTGCAGGTCGAGGAAGTGCCTAGGCATCCGCCGCTTCCTTCGCGGCGCAGACCCGGTCGAGGATCCCGATCGCCTCGTCGATCTCGCCCTCGCCGATGATCAGCGGCGGCAGCAGGCGGATGGTGTTGCGGCCGGCCGGCACCGTCAGCAGGCCCTCGGCGCGCAGGTCGGCGATGATGCCGCCGGCGTCGGGCACGCATTCCAGGCCCAGCATCAGGCCGGCGCCGCGCACTTCCTTGATCACCGTGGGATGCTTCCGGCGCAGGTCCTGCAGCCGGCGCCAGAGCAGGCGCGCGGTCTTGTCCACGCCGTCGAGGAAGCCCGGCTCCAGCAGCACGTCGAGCACGGCGTTGCCCACCGCCATGGCCAGCGGATTGCCGCCATAGGTGGTGCCGTGGCTGCCCGGCTGCATGCCTTCGGCCGCCTTCTCGGTGGCCATGAAGGCGCCGAGCGGGAAGCCGCCGCCGATGCCCTTGGCGCAGCACATCACGTCGGGCGCGATGCCGGCCCATTCGTGGGCGAACAGCTTGCCGGTGCGCCCGAAGCCGCACTGGATCTCGTCGAAATAGAGCAGCAGGCCGAACTCGTCGGCGATCTCGCGGAGCGCGCGCAGATAGTCGAGCCTGGCCGGCACGATGCCGCCCTCGCCCTGCACCGGTTCCACGCAGATGCCGGCGGTCTCCGGCGTGATCGCCGCGCGCAGCTCGTTCAGGTTCTCGAAGGCGACCTGGTCGAAGCCCTCGACCATCGGGCCGAAGCCCTTCACCAGCTTCTCGCCCTTGGCCGCCGCGATCGCCGCCAGGGTGCGCCCGTGGAAGCTGCCGCCCACGGTGATGATGCGCCACTTCTCCGGCTGGCCATTGTGGCTGAAATGCTTGCGGATCAGCTTCACGCCGCCTTCCCAGGCCTCGACGCCGGAATTGGAGAAGAACACCGTGTCGGCGAAGCTGGCGTCGACCAGCCGCTGGGCCAGCTTCTGCTGCCCTGGCACCTGGTAGAGGTTGGAGGAATGCCAGAGCCTGGTCGCCTGGTCCTGCAGGGCGCGGACCAGGTGCGGATGGGCGTGCCCCAGACAGGTCACGGCGATGCCGCTGGCGAAGTCGAGGAATCGTCGGCCATCGGTCGCGAAGAGGTAGGCCCCCTCCCCCCGATCGAACGCGATGTCGGCTCTCGCGTAAGTCGGCATGACCGCTGGAATCATGATCCTCGTGCTCCTTGTCGGCGGCCCCCGCCTCCTCGCGGGCGGCGGCCCGAATGGACAACGGCGCGGTTCGTCATCCCCGCGCCGTCGCTCGCCCGTCTATCGGGACGGGTCTGACTACACGCAAGCCGGCCGGCAATGTCAACGCGGCGAAGGGCGCGGTCGTGTCATGGGACCGATGCGCGAACGCCGCGTCCCGGTTCAGCCGAGCTCGAAGCTGGTGATGCCGAAGATGCGGCCGAGCGGCAGGTCCGGCGCCGCACCCCTGTACATGCGCGCGGTCTCGAAGACGGGCTCGAGCCCGTGGCGTTCGGCCAGCGCCCGCGCCGCGGCATTGGGCTCCGGCACGTCGAGGAAGACCGGGCCGGGGGCCGCGGCACGAACGGCGTCGGCGAACAGCGCCTCGGCCACGGCCGCGTCCTCGGCGAAGAGCGGGCCGATCTTGTGCCCCTCGCGGCAGGGCCTGACGGTGGCGAGACCGACGATCCGCCCGTCGGCGAGGGCGACCCGGCTCTGCCGCCCGCCGGCCAGGTACCAGGCGCGGGCGAAGGCCGCCCGGTCCGCCTGGAAGTGTCGCCGGTCGAAGTCCAGCAGGTCGGCTATCGGGACCGCCGACGCCTCGACGATCGCGACGTCCGCCGGTTCCGGCAGGTCGCCGGGACGCCCGCCATAGCGGATGTTTTTGTGCGCCAGCACGAAGCCGGAGCGGGCGTAGTTCGCCTGCTGCGCCACCACGCCGTCGAGGCCGGCCGGCCGCTCGCCGAACCGCGCCATCGCCGCCTGCCAGATGGCCCAGCCATGGCCCTGTCCGCGCCGGGCCGGGGCGACGATGTAGAAGCCGAGGAAGCCGGCCTCCCGGCCATAGCGCACGGCGGAGATCACCGCCACCGGCTCGGCGCCCAGCCGGCCGATGAGGAAGCCGCCCGCATCGGCCGCGAGGAAGGCGTCGGCATCGTCCAGCCCGGGGTTCCAGCCTTCCGCCGCCGCCCACTCGACGGCGATGTCGAGATCGGCCCGCGTCATGGTCGTGACGGCGAGGGCGGCCGCCATGTCAGTGCTTCACCTTGATGCCGCGGTCGATCAGGACATGGGCGATCGCGGTGAACAGCGCCGCCATGCCGGCCAGCACCGCCAGCGAGAGCCAGATCGGCTGGGTGTTCAGGCCGATGGTGGCGCCGCGGAAGGCGTCGACCGAATAGTAGATCGGGTTCACCAGCATCAGCGACTGGGCGAAATCCGGCAGCCGGTCGATCGGCGTGAAGGTGCCCGACAGGAAGGTCAGGGGCACCACGATGAAGCCGTAGATCGCCGTCACCCCGTCCCAGCGCGAGAACAGGATGCCGATGATGAAGCCGAAGCCGCCCATCATCAGGCTGCTCAGCAGCGCCACCACCAAGGCCAGATGCGGCGCCTGGATGCCGATCTCCGCCATGACGGCGACGATTGCGAGAACCGGCAGCGCGGTGATGAAACCGGCCAGCGTGCCCGCCCCGACATAGCCGGCGAGAATCTCGGTCGGGGTCAGCGGCGCGCCCAGCACATCGTTGAAATTGCCCATCATCTTGCCGTGCACCATGGCGAAGGTGATGCCCTGGCAGGACCATTGCAGCAGCGACATGATCACCAGGCCCGGCGCCATGAAGGCGAGCAGGGCGGCACCCTCCGGCGACTCCCGCTGGCCGCCCAGGGCCAGCAGGAAGACCGCGAGATAGAGCGCGATCGACAGCACCGGGCCGGCGACCGAGACCTGCCAGAAGCGCAGGAAACCGTTGACCTGCCCCAGGAAGACCGTGCCCGTGCCGCGCCAGTTGACCGGACCGAAGCGCCGCACCGCCTTGGGCGCCGCCGCCAGCATGCCGCCGGGATGCAGAACCGTCACCGCCGGTTCACTCCGTTCAGGCCTTCAGCTTGTAGCCCCGGGCCAGCATCCGCCAGGCCAGGGCGCCGAGAGTGAGGTTCATGACCAGCATCACCGTGACGCCCAGCCACAGCACGCTGTCATGATGGCCGATGAAGCCGTAGCGGAAGCCGTCGATCATGTAGAAGAACGGGTTCAGATGGGCGATGATCTGCCAGTCCTCCGGCAGGCGCTCGATCGAGTAGAAGGTACCCGACAGGAAGGACAGCGGCACGATCACGAAATTGGTGATCGCCGCCATCTGGTCGAACTTGTCGGCCCAGATCCCGCCGATGATCCCGAACAGCGAGAGCATGGCCGCCGCGGCGATGGCGTGGAACAGCACGAAGCCGATATTGTGCAGGCCGACCGGCACGAACAGCGAGATCGCCGTGAAGGTGACCAGCGCCACCAGGATGCCCCGGCTGATCCCGCCGCCGACATAGCCGACCAGCAGCTCCGTCGAGCTCAGCGGCGGCATCAGCACGTCGACGATGTTGCCCTGTACCTTGGCGATCATGATCGAGGAGGAGGTGTTGGCGAAGGCGTTCTGCACCACCGACATCATGATCAGGCCGGGCGCCAGGAACTCCAGGAACGGCACCTCGCCCACCTGGCGCACGATGCCGCCAAGCGCCAGCGCGAAGATGGTGTAGAACAGCAGCGTCGTGACCACCGGGGCGGCAACGGTCTGGGTGAACACCTTGAGGAAGCGCGTCACCTCCTTGGTGTACAGGGTCCTGAGCCCGACCCAGTTCACCCGCCCCAAATGACGCGGCTGGCGAAGCGTGATATGGCGTGTCGTCATGGTCGCTGGAAAATGCCCGCACGATCGGAGAATGGATCGCCGGAAGGTAGGCCCGCCCGCCGGCCATTACCACCCCCGGCGTCGCAACGCTGGCCTCCCGCCAGGACGGGTCGGGCAGTGACCGCCGGCGGCCGCCGCCTGCCCCGACCGGCCACGCCGGAACGGCTCGAGAAGGCCGCCTACGCCTATCTCGAGCGCTTCGCCACATCCGAGGAGAACCTGAGGCGCGTGCTCATGCGCCGGGTCGAGCGCTCGGTCCGGCTGCACGGCACCGACCGGGAGGAGGGCGCGCACGCGGTCGACGCCATCGTCGCCCGCTTCCGGGCGACCGGCCTGGTCGACGACCGGGTCTATGCCGAAGGCCGGGCGATCAGCCTGGCGCGGCGCGGCGACAGCCCGCGGCTGATGCGCCGGAAGCTGGCCCAGAAAGGTGTCGAGGCGACCCTGATCGACGACACCCTGGCCGGCCTGGACGAGGAGCTGGGAGACCTGGCGCTTTCCTCGGCGATCCGCCTCGCCCGGCGCCGCCGCCTGGGGCCCTTCCGGCAAGGCGACCGGGAGGACAGGCGCGAGAAGGACATGGCCGCCCTGGCGCGCGCCGGCTTCGCCTACGACATCGCCCGCCAGGTGATCGAGGCCGAGGACGAGGCCGAACTCGACGCCCTGCTGGCGGCGGCCGGCGGCTGACCCCTACTCGTCGTCGTGGCCGAGGGTCGACTCGGCCGCGTCGTCGCCGCGCTGGGGCGTGGTCCGGACCCGCCGCCGCCTGCGCGCCGGCCGGCTCTCGCCGTCGTCCTCGTCCGCCTCCACCTCCTCGGCCGGAAGGGTGAGGTTCGGCACGTCGACATTAAGGAAGCCGGGCGGCGCCTTGCCCTGCTTGTCCACGCCCCAGTAGAGCGTGACGTGCGGGAACGGGATCTCGATGCCCTTCTCGTCGAAGCGGCGCTTCATGCGGCGGTTGAATTCGCGCCCAACCTTCCATTGCTGGATCGGCAGGGTCTTGATGCGCGCCTTCACCACGACGGCGGAATCGGCGAACTCGTCGAGGCCCAGCACCTCGATATCGCCCAGCATCAGCGGCCCGAAATCCGGATCGTCGAGCAGCTCCGCGCCCAGCTTCTTCACCTCCTCGATCACCAGGTCGACGTCCTCCCGGTAGGCCACGCCGATGTTGAAGACGTAGTAGGAGAAGTCCTTGGTCAGGTTCTTCACCGTGGCGACCTGGCTGAACGGGATGATGTGCACCGTGCCCGACAGGTCGCGCAGGCGCAGGGTGCGGATGGTCATGCCTTCCACCAGGCCCGAATGGCCGCCGGTGTCCACCACGTCGCCGATATGGATCTGATCCTCCAGCACGATGAACAGGCCGGTGATCACGTCCTTCACCAGCGTCTGCGCGCCGAAGCCGATGGCCAGGCCGACCACGCCGGCGCCGGCCAGCAGCGGCGCGATGTCGATGCCGATTTCCGACAGCACCATCAGGCCGACCACGGTGAACAGGATGATCAGGAGCGCATTGCGCACCAGCGGCAGCAGCGTGCGCAGCCGGGCGCTCTGCTCGATCTCGCGGCCGCGCGAGTCCTTGCCGGACATGCGCCGCTCCAGGATGCCGGAGATCAGCTCCCAGGCCAGCACGGCAACGCCGATCAGGATCACGATGGTGACCATGGCGCGCACCGCCCGGCTGCCGAACTCGGTACCCAGCACGCCGAAGATGTCGATGGCCCAGACCTGCAGGAGGAAGATCGCCGCCAGCGCCACCACCAGGATCTGCACCGCGCCACGCAGGAAGTTGAGGTAGCGCCGCCGGTTCTCGCTGCCCTCCTTGGACTTGGCGTTCAGCCATTCCACGGCGTTGCCCAGCGCGCGGGCGACCGCCAGGATCGCCAGCGACAGCAGTGTGGCGCGCAGCATGAAGGCGAAGCCCTGCTCGAACTCCGCGCACCAGACCAGGAAGAAGACCAGGACGTAGAAGATCGCCAGGAAGTGCCAGGTCTCGGCGATGAGCCGGCGCAGGCCCGGGAACTGCTCCCTCGCGCGCCGGGCCTTCTTGATCAGGGCGCGCACCACCCGGCGGTTTTGCACGATGTAGACAATGGCCAGGATCGAGGCCGCGCCGCCCGCCAGCACCAGCAGCCCGGCGCGTACCGGCCCCGAGGCGCCGAACAGGAACAAGGCGTCGGCGGCGAAATAGCCCCAGAAGAAGGTGCGGGCGATGATCATCGTCCAGCGGTAGAGGTAGCGCGCCCGGGCGTCGCTGGCCCGGATCAGGCGCAGGCCCGGCGTGCGGGGCGCCAGCACCACCCGCGACAGGGCCGAGACCAGGCCGGTGACCAGCAGGGCGGCCAGCACCGAGGTGCCGATCACGCCGCCGATGGAGGACAGCGTCAGCGCCGCGGTCAGCACCATTGTGGCGACGAAGAGCACCGCCAGCGGCAGCAGGTCGACGACGAAGCGCGCGACGAGCAGCAACACCTTCAGACCCCGGCTGGCGGTGTGGCCGCGGTCGGAAAGCCGCCGCCTGACACCCATCAGCGCCCAGGAAACCAGCCAGCGCGCCGCCAGGCCGATGGCGACGACGATGGCGACGTCTAGCATCGCCTGGACGAAACGATCGCGCGCGATCGGGCTGTCGAACAGGTCGACCAGGCCGTCCCAGATCTGGGTCACGCTCTGGAACGCCTGGCCCACATGCACCGCACGGGTTTCCAAGAGACCGGCCTGCTGCTGCAGGAACAGCTCCGCATCATTGCGCAGCAGGTCGACGCCGTCCGGCTCGCCCGGCTGCACGGCGGTCAGCGTGGTCAGCCGCTCGATCAGCTGGGCGCGGGCGGCCTCGTCCTGCAGTGTGTCGATCAGGTCCTGCGCCTGCTCCGGGCTGACGCCGAGATCCGCCGCCGCCTGCTCGATCTCCGCCGCCTCGGCGCCTTCCGCCGCTGACGCGGAGGTCTCCCCCGTCGCCGCGTCCTGGCTCGCCGGCGTCGCCGTCGCGGGCGCTTCCTCCGGAGCCGACTGCTGTTGCGCCAGGGCGACGGCGGCGAGGCCGAGCCAGAGCGCGAGCAGGACGAGGACCGGCATCCGGATCGCTTGAAGGGCGCGGGGCAAGGGGCTCGTGCCTCCCGAGGTCGGCGCCGCCGCCGTCTGGCCGGGCGCGGGTGGGACTCCGCTTCTCACATAACCCGATCGCGCCGGCAGGGCAAACCGCCCCGGCCTTGCCGTCGGACCGAGCCTAGAGCGGCAGGTCCGCGGCGCGCTCGACCACGCGGATGGTCACCGGCTCCCGCCGGCCCTTGACCGGCGTCTCGGCCACGGCAAAGCCCGCCAGGTCGACGCCGGCGAGTTCCGCCACCCGGGTGGAGACCACCAGTTCCGCGTCGCGCTCCTTGGCCACGCTTTCCAGCCGGCTGGCGGTGTTGACCGTGTCGCCGATGGCGGTCATCGACTTCGCCTCGCCCCAGCCCAGTTCGCCGACGATGGCGGTGCCGGTGTGGATGCCGATGGCCAGGCGCAGCGGCGAGGGCAGGTCGCCGGCGAGCGAGGCGTTCAGCGTCTCCAGATTGGCGGCCATGGCGCGGGCGGCCTGCAGCGCCTGCCGGTTGGCGGTGGCCGGATCGGTGGCGAGGCCGAAGATCGCCATCACGCCGTCGCCGATGAACTTGTCCAGCCGGCCGCCCGCCGCCTCCACCGCCCGGCCCATGCTCTCGAAATAGCGGTTCAGCACGAAGACGGTGTCGAAGGGCAGCCGCCGCTCGGACAGGCCGGTGAAGTTGCGCATGTCGCCGAACAGGATGGCGACCTCCCGCTCCTGGCCCTGGGCCAGCGCGCTGGCCCGGCGCAACGCGTCGAGGCCGCCGCCCGGCGGCACCAGCGGCGTCACCTCGAGATCGGCGACGGGCTTGAGCTGGCAAGCGAGACGGACATTGGCCGGCGCACCGATGCGCTCCAGCACGCGCTTCTCCTCGGTCTCCGGCGGCGGCTGCTTGTCCGCCCCTGTACCGAGCCGCACCCGGCAGGTCGAGCAGCGCCCGCGCCCACCGCAGACCGCCGCGTGCGGCACGCCGAAGCGGCGGCTGGTTTCCAGTATGGTGCCGCCGGGCAGCACCTCGAAGCTGCGCCCGTCAGGATAGGCCAGGCGGGCAAGGTTCCGACGCTTCTCCAGCAATGTGCGCAGGCCCCGTCCGCCCAGCGCCAGCAGGACCAGCAGGGCGAAACCGGCATAGACCCAGTCGACCGTGCCGGCGATGGCGACAGCCACCTCCGGCGTGAACCCGGCCGTGCCCGCCATGACCGCCGCCTGCTCGAGCGACAGCGTGTTTCTGAGGTGCATCCCGGCGGCGACAAAGCCGGCGACGGCCAGTGTCGGCAGGATCAGCGAGGCGGCGAACAGCAGCGGCTGCCAGCGCCGGTAGCCGGGCCGGATCCGCAGCCAGAAATGCACGCCGATCACGCCATGCAGCCAGGCGACCACGATCAGGCCGAGCTGGATGGCGATCTGCCTGGGGTCGTAGACCCACATCAGCGTCAGCACCACCTCGTAGGAAACCGCCACGCCATGCACGCGTGGTGCCGCGATCATCGCCACGGCATGTTCCAGCAGCAGCAGCGGCACGGCGAAGCCCAGCAGCAGCTGCGCCATCTCCCAGGGACGCAAGCGCAGCGTGCGGCGCCGGTAGAGCCGCCACAGCGCGATCCCCAGATGGGAGGCGAAGGCGGCGGTCAGCAGGGTGATGGCCGGCAGGTTCGCCCAGACCGCGGCGAAAACCGCCAGCCCCGCCTCCAGCGCGCCAAGCGAGATCACGCCCAGCGCGTGGTTGGCGAGATGGCTGGCGACGAAGACGAAGAGGATGAGCCCGCTTGCGAGCCGGGCGCGGCCGAGCACGAAGGATGCCTCGCTTCACAGGTTGACGGCGCGGCCGACCGGCGGCGCGGTGCCAACCATGGCCGAAGTCTTCGTCTCTGTCACCACGGCGCGGCCGCGACTGGACCCGCCGCCGCGGCGGGCTAGCTTGGACCGGCATGCCCACGCCATCGCAGACACCGGGAGCCCGTGCCGTGCCTGACCGCGCCCCCTCCAGCCGACAGTCGGCCCCCGTCATCGCCGTGATCGGTGCCGGCATGGCCGGCGCCACTGCCGCCGGCGCGCTGGCCGCGCGCGGGCATCGGGTCCGCCTCTTCGACAAGGGGCGCGGCCCCGGCGGCCGCATGGCCTCGCGGCGCCTCGCGCTCGACACGCAAGAGCGGCGCTTCGACCACGGCGCGCAGTATTTCACCGCCCGCGACGCCGGTTTCCGCGCGGCCGCCGCCGGCTGGCAGGCCGCCGGCGTGGTGGCGCCGTGGCACGCGCGGCTGGCGCGCATCGGTCGGCATGGTGCCGTGGCCGAGCCCGACACGGAGGAGCGGCTGGTCGGCCTGCCGTCGATGAGCGCCCTCATCCGTCACCTGACCGACCCGCTCGACATCGCCTGGGGCGTGGAGATCGCCGGGGTCGCCGCCGTGGCGGACGGCTGGCGGCTGTCCGGTGCCGACGGCGCCGATCACGGGTGCTACGACATCGTCCTTCTGGCCATCCCGCCCGACCAGGCCCGGGCATTGCTGCCGCAAGGGCTGTTCGCCGAGGCCCTCGATCGTGTCCGCCTGGCCCCCTGCTTCGCCGCCATGGTCGATGCGGACGGCGGCGATGCCGGCTTCGATGCCGCCGTCGTCGAGGATGGCGGTCCGCTCGCCTGGATCGCCCGCCAGGGCAGCAAGCCCGGACGGGCCGAGGACGGCTGGGTGGTGCATGCCACGCCGGATTGGACGCTGGATCATCTCGACGACGACCGGCAGCGGGTCGGCGCGGTCCTCGCCGACCGGCTGGGAACCCTTCTCGGCGCCGGCCCGACGCCCGTGCCGCTCGCCGTCCACCGCTGGCTTTACGCGCGCACCCTGGCGCCGCTCGGCCGGCCTTGCCTGTACGACGCCGCGCGAGGGATCGGGCTGGCCGGCGACTGGTGCCTCAGCGCCCGGGTGGAGGCGGCCTGGCTCTCCGGCCGGGCGCTGGCCGAGGCGGTCATCGACGCCGTGGGGCATCGGGGCTGAGGGCGTGGGGGGCCCCGCACGTCCTCGCATCGAGCCGGGCTATTGCAGGGTGTAGCTCTGCACCCAGCATTCCACCCGGGTCAGCGCGGCGTCCTCCGACGCCTCGGGATGGTGGTGGCGGTAGACGCGCACCGCCACTTCGAGCGCGATGCTGTCCGCCGAGCCGGAGCGCTGCATGGAGCGGTAGGCCCGTTCGACCGCGGCCCGGCAGCGGCACGGCTCGATCGGTTTCGTCTGTCCGGTCATTTCGGGTTCCGCCGGCGGCGTCCGTAGAGCTCGAGGCGATGATCGACGAGCTCGAAGCCGAGCCGGCGCGCGATCCGCTCCTTCAGATGCTCGAGCTCCTCGTCCTGGAACTCGATCACCTCGCCCGTCTCCAGGTCGATCAGGTGGTGGTGATGGTCGAGATTGACCTCGAAGCGGGAGTAGTTCTCGTTGAAGTCGTGCCGCTGCACCAGGTTCATCTCGTCCAGCAGCGACAGGGTGCGGTAGACCGTGGCGATCGAGATCGAGGCGTCGATGTCCCGCGCCCGCTGGTAGACCGTCTCGACGCTGGGATGGTCTTCCGAACTGCTCAGCACCTCGAGGATGACCCGGCGCTGTCCGGTCATCTTCATGCCGGCGCTGACGCAGCGTTCTTCCAGTTCGGTCATGGTCACTGTCTCCCGGTTGTCCCCGCGGCTCTTGATCGCCGCCGGGGGGAGGAATGTCGGTGTCATCCTAGCATGAACGCGCAAGGGGCATACACCTCAAGCCGTGGCCGCGGCAACCCATCGTGGGGCGTCGCGGTCAGCGACCGCGATTCTATTGCAAATCGTGATTCCCGCCCGCCACGACCGCGCTGGGATCAGCCATCGCAGGGGCGCAAGATCCCGATCGACGCAATTGGCGCGAATCAAAAATTCTATTATCAGTTGCTGAATGTGGAGCCGCACGCGAATCATCGCGCTGGCCATCGCGCTGCTCGCCGCCTGCACGCCGGTGGCGAGCGAGGCGCCAACGTCCGGCGCCGACGGCCCGGCGTCCGGGGCGCTGCACCATCTGGCCGACCTGACGGTGGCGCCGGAGCGGCCGCGCGACGGCTACGACCGCGACGACTGGCGGCATTGGATCGACGCCGACGGCGACTGCCTCAACACGCGCCACGAGGTGCTGCTGGCGGAGAGCCTGACTCCGGCGACCCTGTCCGATAACGGCTGCGCGGTGATCGCCGGGCGCTGGCACGATCCCTTCACCGGGATGGTCTTCACCCTGCCCTCCGACCTCGACATCGACCACCTGGTGCCCTTGGCCGAGGCACACGATTCGGGCGCCGACGCCTGGACCGCGGAACGGCGCCAGGCCTATGCCAACGACCTCGACCTGCCCCAGACCCTGATGGCGGTCGACGACGCCAGCAACCAGCGCAAGGGCGACCGCGACCCGGCCGAATGGTTGCCGCCCGACGAGACCGGGCACTGCGCCTACGCCATCGCCTGGGTGACGGTGAAGCGGCACTGGGACCTGGCGGTCGACCCGGTCGAGGCCGGCGCGCTCGAGCTTCTGCTCGCCCGCTGCGCCGCGCTCGAGGGCGTGGCGCTCGCCGCCGGGTGGCGGTAGCCGGCATTTGTCGCCATAGTGCCCGCCGGTACGAACATCCGAAATCGGGAGACGACCGCCAGATGACGATCCGGCGCATCCATTTCGTGAAGGAACGCATCCTCGGCGACGGCGGGGCGCCGGCCGATCCGCCGATCAGCCGGGCGGCGGCACTGGTCTGCCTCGCCAACCCGTTCGCCGGCCAGGGCCATGTCGAGGATCTGAGCCCGCTTTTCGATGCCGGCCGCGACGCCGGACGGCAGGTCATGGCGGAACTGACGGCCCTGCTCGACCGCCCCGCCGTGACCTACGGCAAGGCGGCGCTGGTCGGCCTCGCCGGGGCGCTGGAGCACGGTGCGGCCTGCATCCATCCCAAGCTCGGAAAGCCGATGCGCGACGGCGTGGGCGGCGGCAAGGCGATCATCCCGTCCAATTGCAAGCGCGCGCCCGCCGGTGCCGCGATCGACGTGCCGCTGGGCCACAAGGACGACGTCTGGTCGTTCCCGCATTTCGACACCATCACGGTCACCATGCCCGACGCCCCGGCACCGGACGAGATCGTGCTGATCATCGCCGTCGGCGACGGCGGCCGGCCCAACCCCAGGGTCGGCAGCGGCCCCATCAGCGACTGACCGGTGCCGACAGCGCTGTCCGGCACGGATTGATGCGGCTCAAGGCGTCGGCGACCGGACCGCTGCTAGCGTCGGATCACCCGGCTGGTGCAGCATCCAAGGAGATCCAGACATGCGCTTGTTGACGGCTATCGCCTCCCCCTTCGGCCGCAAGGTCTCCATGGTCGCGCGGGAGCTCAACCTGCAGCTCACCGAGGAGAATGTCGACGCGCAGGTTTCCGAGGAGGTCCACGCCCACAATCCCTTGCGGCAGATACCCGTCCTCGTCCTGTCCGACGGCTCGGCGGTCTATGACAGCGACGTCATCTGCCGCGTGCTCAACGACTATGTGGGGGGCGACCTCTACCCGAAGGACGCCGAGCGCGGCGCCCTCACCCGTCTGGCCCTGGCCGACGGGCTGGCGGAGACCAGCGTCGCTCTCAACAACATCTACCGCCTGCCGGAAGCCGAACAGAGCGCCACGCTGATGGAGCGCTATCGTGCCCGCATCGCCCGCGTGCTCGACCACATGGACGCGACCATCGAGGCGCTGAGCAACCCGGTGGTCTCGATCGACAAGATCGCCACGGCCGCCGCCGTCGGCCATGTCGACCTGCGCCACGGTGCGGCCTGGCGCGACGGCCGCCCTGGCCTATCCCGCTGGATCGACCGGGTGGCCGAGCGTCCCAGCATGGCGGATACCCGCCACCCCGACGGCCGGTTCTGAACGCCGGAGGTCGAACATGAGGGGGGGCCGTGGCATGTTCCGCCGCGGCCCGTCGGCATGACGTGGTGAGCTAGCCGGCCGCTTCCAGCGTCCGGTCGGCCTCCTCGCGCTCCATGATCGCCCGCACCCGGTCCAGCGCGCCCCGGTTGAGACGCGGCGCCTCGACCGGCGGGATCAGCAGGGTGGAGGACTGGTTGATCCTGAGATCCTTGAGCCCGTCGATCGTGCCGCGCTGGATGAACGGCTTCATGCCGGGGATGGTCGCGGCGACATAGTTCACCACCGCCGCATCGCCGGGGTAGCTCTCCAGCAGTCGGTCCTTCAGCAGGTCGACGCCTTCGGCTCGCACGACGTTGACGAAGCGGTGCTCGCCGACCACGCCGGCCTGCCAGACGATCAGCGGAAAGCTGGTGTCGATGGTGCGCAGGCGCATCACCAGGTCCGTCGCCTCGATCATCAGGCAGCCGGAGACCGCCGGGTCGAATTCCAGATCGGCGAACATGCAGTCGACCGCCGAGACGCCGGGCAGCATGATCGCGTGATGGCCCTCGGCACGCACCTTTTTCAGCGCGTCGAAGCCGGGGCCGACGAAGACGCCCGGATGGCCGTAGAAAACGCCGGCCACGCTGCGCCCCGCCCGCACCTCCGAGACGATGGCCTCGACCATCTCCGCGTAGCTGGTGTCGCGCGGCTTGCCCTCCGCATAGAAGTCATAGAGGTTGATCGACCGTTTCGCCGCGCTGGCGAGCCAGGTCTCGAAGAGTTCGTTCTTGCCGACATTGTAGATGACCACGTCGACGCCGCGGATGACCATCTCCGCCTCGTGCGTCATCTGGCCGGGAACGCAGATGCCGGTCCCGACGATGTAGAGCGAGCCGCTGTCCATGGATCGTACCTCCATTCGCCTCCACGGGGATGTCGCCGCCCGCGAGACGTCGTAAACGCTGCCGCCGGTGACGTGGGCGCGACCGGCGCCGCGCCCACGCCGTCAGTTCCGGCTACTGGAGTTCCATCAGCTCCGCGGCGGCATGTGGCAGGCCGGCATCGGCGGCCGTCTGGAAGTAGGACGCGGCGGTATCTTGATCGGCGTCCACGCCCCAGCCATAGAGGTAGTGCAGGCCGAGATAGTGGTTGCCCAGCGCGTCACCGCCCTCCGCGGCGCAGGTCAGATAGGTCTGGGCCTGGTCGAGATCCTGGCCTGTGACGATGCCCTGCGAGTACATGATGCCAAGCAGCCGGCAGGCGGTGACGTTGCCGCCGTCCGCCAGCGTCGTCAGTTCGCTGACGGCGGTGTCGAACGCATCGGAGACCGCCGCGAACTCGGGATCGGTCACCGGGCCCAGCATGCCGCCATCCTGGGCGTTGGCCAGTGCGGGCGCGCCCAGCGCGACGGCACCGGCGAGGAGGATCGTGCGGATCTTCATGTCGCTCTCCTTGTGCTCAGGCTGCCTTGGCGTCGATGGTGCTGAGGCACTCATCCCAATAGGCGCGCTCGCGGCGCTCGACGTCCCGGTCGCTCATGCGCCGGGTCGCGCTCGCGTCGATCAGCACCACGATCACCGTCGTGTGGGCGGCGGCGGCGAGGTACTCCGTCTCGTCCCCCGGCTTGAGCTCGCCCCGCAGGTACGAATCGATCGGCGGACTCTCGCCCCGGCGCAACAGATCCTTCTCGAATTCGGAAAGTTCCGGGTGGTTGCCAAGGAGCCCTTCCTTGTCTGTCTGGTACTGCCGCAGGACCGACAGGTCCGAGGCCACGAGTTTCAGGAATTCGAGCATCGATGTACTCCCCAATTCGTTCGCGTGCGTGGAGCCTTGCGACGACGATGATAGGATGATCCCCCTTGGGAAAATATGCTTACTTTCGACTCATAATGGTGAAATTATTACTTGAAACATTTATGAATTGAATAATCCACTGCCCTGGGAGTGGGAGAAGATCGCTCTCGCGGCAGTGTCCGCACCGCGCCTCGAAAGGCAGATCCGAACCGCGTGGCGGCTGCGGCCGGTAGCGCGACTTCAACCAATGAGCAGGTTGATATCGGTCGAGTAGCGGTCCACCACCGAGGCTCAGATGTCGGTTTCCGACCCGCATCGCTCCCCAGGCGCTCCCGGGAAATCATTCATGGTGATCTTGAAGCGCGCATTGCACGGCAAGCGCATCCTGGCCGGCGACGGCACGCTGACCATCCCGCTTGCCGGCGGCCTGCGGAAGCTTCACGGCCTCGTCACCATCAGCCTGTCCGTCGAGGCGATGCCGTTGACGGGGGTCGTCAGCTATCTGAGCTATCCGATGCCGCGTCGCGAACCGCTGAACCTCGACGAGTCATCGCCTGGCGCCTTCCCCAACAACATGCTGTGGCTGTCATCCAGGGCGCGCCGGCTGGTCGTCACCCTGCCAAACGCCATCGATCCGGGAACGGAGGTCGACTACCGCCTTGAACGGGTGAACCCGGAAGCCGCCGCCGCCGCGATGGCGCTCGAGGCGCCCAGCCGGCGCGCCCGACACCGGGCGCTGCGCCGCTACTTCAAGACGCGGAGCCTGGCGACCGAGAATCTGTCGTCCATGCTCCACCCGACGGAAGGGGAGCGCCAGCGGCTGCGGCAGTCCCTGCTGGACTGGCCGGACCGCCCGCTTATCAGCGTGGTGACGCCCTGCTGGAACAGCGATCCGGGCTTCCTTTCCGCCGCCGTGGCCAGCGTGCGCGACCAGAATTACGACCGCTGGGAGATGATCCTCGTCGATGACGGCTCGACAGACCCTGACAGCGTCGCCGCGATCCGCGCCGAGGCCGCGTGCGATCGCCGCATCACGCTGGTCACGCTGGGCGGCAATCGCGGCATCGCCGCGGCGACCAATGCGGGCCTCGCGGAATGCCGGGGCGACTTCGTCGCCTTCCTCGACCACGACGACGTCCTCGATCCCGCGGCCCTGCTCGTCGTCGCCGACGCCCTGCGCCGGCATCCCCGCATCGACATGGTCTATACCGACGAGGACATAATCGGCGCGGACGGCGAGGTGCTGGCCACCAATCTGAAGCCCGATTTCGACGAGTTCCTGCTGCTCGCGGTGAACTATATTTGCCACCTGACCGTCATCCGCCGCAGCGTGCTCGAGGCGATCGGCGGCCTGCGCCACGGCTACGAGGTCAGCCAGGACCACGAACTGGTGCTGCGAATGGCGCGGCGGCTCGACAGCGCGGCGATCCTCCACATCCCCAAGGTACTCTACCACTGGCGCCAGTTCCCGGACCACGGCTCGGTCTCGAAACGCCAGCCGGAAACCGCCATCGTGTCGCGGCAGCGCGCCGCCCGCGATCATCTGGAGGCGCGCGGCTGGTCGGGAACGGTGTCGACCGACGCGCTGGGCTTCAACCACATCGCGCTCAGCGCCAGAACAGGCGCCTCCGTCACCGCGATCATCCCGACGCGCGATCGCGCCAGCCTGCTTCGTGCCTGCGTCGACAGCGTGCGCCGCACCACGCGGCAGGACCGGCTGGACCTGCTGATCGTCGACAACGGCTCTCGCGAACAGGGCACAAGCGACCTGCTGCGGCGCTACCGGCGCGAGGGCATGCGCGTCATCCGTGACGATGGCCCCTTCAACTTCTCGCGCCTGTGCAATACCGCCGTCGACGCCTGCGCCTCGGACTACGTGCTGCTGCTCAACAACGACATAGAGGCGATCGAGGACGGCTGGCTTTCGCAGCTGCTCTCGTTCGCCGCCCTCGACGACGCCGGCGCCGTCGGCTGCAAGCTGGTCTACGCCGACGGCACGCTGCAGCATGTCGGCGTCACCGTCGACCAGGGCCGGGCCGGCCACCCCTTCCGCGGCATGGCGGCCGATTTCGGCGGCTTCCACCAGCGCGCCCATCTGACCCGCCAGGTCTCGGCCGTCACGGGTGCCTGCCTGCTGGTCGCCCGGTCGAAATATCTCGAGGTCGGCGGCATGGACGCCCGCAACCTGCCGATCATCTACAACGACATCGACTTCTGCCTGAAGCTGCAGAAGCAGGGCTATCGCAACATCTACGTGGCCGATGTCCGCCTGGTGCACCATGAATCGGCAAGCCGCGGGGAAACCGATTTCCGGCGCCACAGGCTGGAAGTCGATACCATGAAGGCACGATGGGGCGCCGCCACCAGACGCGACCCCTTCTTCCGGCACGAGATCCTCTGACGGGCCTCAGCCGCCTCTCTGGCGATGCAGCGACGTCAGGTAGCGCGCATAGGCTGTCGGTCCCAGCGCCGCCGCCCGCCGTGCCAGCGCCTCTGGGTCGATCCAGCCGGCATCGAAGGCGATCTCCTCCAGGCAGGCGATCTGCAGGCCCTGGCGGTGCTGCATGGTGCGCACGAACTCGCCCGCCTCCAGCAGCGAATCGTAGGTGCCGGTGTCCAGCCAGGCATAGCCGCGGCCGAGACGTTCGCAGGATAGCCGGCCGCGCTCGAGGTAGCGCCGGTTGAGGTCGGTGATCTCCAGTTCGCCGCGGGCCGACGGCACCAACGACCGGGCGATCGCCGGCGCCTCGCCGTCATAGGCGTAGAGGCCGGTGACCGCCCACTGGCTGGGCGGGTCGGCGGGCTTCTCGACGATGTCGCGGACCCCGCCATCGGCGTCCAGCGCAATGACGCCGTAGCGCTCGGGGTCCTGAACCCAGTAGGCGAAGACCGTGGCGCCGCCTTCCAGCGTCGCCGTCCGGCGCAGCGTCTCGGTCAGGCCGTGTCCGTGGAAGATGTTGTCGCCCAGAATCAGCATCGAGGCGTCGCCGGCGAGGAAGTCCTCCGCCAGGATCAGCGCCTCGGCGATGCCGCGCGGCCGGTCCTGGACGACATAGTCGATGGCGATGCCGAACTGGCTGCCATCGCCCAGCAGGTCCCGGATGCGCGGCAGGTCGGCGGGCGTGGAGATCATCAGGATCTCGCGCAAGCCCGCCAGCATCAGTACCGACAGCGGATAGTAGATCATCGGCTTGTCGTAGACCGGCAACAGCTGCTTGTTGGTCGCCAGCGTGATCGGGTAGAGACGGCTGCCCGTCCCGCCGGCAAGCACGATCCCCTTCATGACGCGCGCTCCTCCTGCCCGGTGACCGCCGCGCCCGCCGCCGGCCGCAGCGAATGGGCGATTTCCAGCACCTCGCCGGCGAGCATGGCCCGCCAGGGCAGCGGCGCCACACCGAGCGCGCCGAGCGTGGGCCAGCTGTCGAGCCTGGTGTCGCGCGGTCGGGGGGCCCGGGTCGGCCAGTCGGCCATGGCGATGGGCACCAGCTCCGGCTGCGGCCAGTCCGGCCGGTGGCGGGCCAGCACCTCGAAGGCGCTCCGTGCCAGCCCGTGCCAGGTCGCCGGCTCGTCCCCCGCCAGATGGAAGGTGCCGGGCGCCGGCCGCTCGCCCGCCCCGAGGAGGCGAATGGCGAGGCTGCGCAACCGGTCGGCGAGCAGGCTGGCCGGCGAGGGCGAACCCCACTGGTCGTCGACGATGCGCAGCACCGGACGGCCAAGGCTGGCCTTCAGGATCGCGTGCAGGAAGTTGCCGCCGCCCCGGCCGGTCACCCAGGCCGTCCGCACGATCCAGTGATCGGGGCAGGTCATGCGCAACGCCGCCTCCCCCGCCGCCTTGCTGGCACCGTAGACGTTGAGCGGTGCCACCGGATCCTCGGCCCGGTACGCCCGGCCGGCGCGGCCGTCGAAAACGTAGTCGGTGGACAGGTGGACGACCGGCCAGCCATGCCGCGCCGCCACCCGGGCCAGTGCCGCGACCGCCTGCTGGTTGACCGCGAAGGCCTCCTCCGACGCCTCCTCGGCCAGGTCGACCGCGGTGAAGCCGGCGCAGTTGATCACCAGGTCCGCCGTGCACCGGTCGAGCGCCGCCTCCAGCGGACCGGGGCGTGACAGATCGAGGCCGCTTCTGGGCGGCGCGTCGAGGGTCCAGCCTTCCGGCCAGACGAGGTGCCGGAGCGCCTGGCCGACCTGTCCCGAACCGCCGAGCAGCAGCACCCGGCGCCCGATCCCGCCCGCCATCAGCCGGCCAGCCGGGTGCCGGCGGGCAGGCCCAGCCGGTCGGTGGCGCCGCTCTCGACGACCGGCCGCCACCACGCCTCGTTGCCGAGATACCAGTCGACGGTCGCCGCCAGCCCGGTCTCGAGATCGCGCTCCGGCCGCCAGCCCAGGCTGCGCGTTGTCGCCGAGGCGTCCATGGCGTAGCGCCGGTCGTGTCCCGGCCGGTCCGCCACGAAGCGGATCAGTTCGCGGCGGGCACCGTGCGGCAGGCGCTGCAGGCGTTCGTCCAGCAGGTCGCAGAGCCGTTCCACCAGGACGATATTGCTGCGCTCGGCATCGCCGCCGAAGCAATAGGTCTCCCCGGCCACGCCCCGGCGCGCCGCCAGCGCCAGGCCGCGGGCGTGGTCCTCGACATGCAGCCAGTCGCGCACATTGTCGCCGCGGCCGTAGACCGGCAGGGGCAGGCCGGCGGACGCCTTGATGATCATCAGCGGGATCAGCTTCTCCGGGTGCTGGCGGGGCCCGTAATTGTTGGTGCAGTTGGTGACGATGACCGGCAGGCCGTAGGTGTGGTGCCAGGCCCGCGCCAGGTGGTCGGCGGCGGCCTTGCTGGCGGCGTAGGGCGAGCGCGGACGGTAGGGCGTGGCCGCGGTGAAGCGGGCGTCCCCGTCCTCCAGCGAGCCGAAGACCTCGTCCGTCGAGACGTGGACGAAGCGGAATGCCGCCCGCCCGTCCGGCGGCAGGCCGCGCCAGTGCGCCAGCGCGGCGTCGAGCAGGCGCTGCGTGCCGACCACGTTGGTCTCCACGAAGGCGGCGGGACCGTCGATCGAGCGGTCGACATGGCTCTCCGCGGCCAGGTGCAGCACGGCTTCCGGCCGATGTTCGGCGAAGACGCGAGCGAGCGCCTCGCTGTCGGCAATGTCCGCCCGCTCATGCACGTAGCGCGGATCGTCGGCGAGCGATGCGGGCAGCGAGCCGGGGACGGCGGCATAGGTGAGCCGGTCGAGGTTGACCACGCGCTCTTCCCCGGTCGCCAGCAGGTGCAGGACGAGCGCGGAGCCGATGAAGCCGCTGCCGCCGGTGACCAGGACCGTCATCGATCCGCCTCCCCGCTCTCGGGCGGGCCGAAGGGCGAGACATAGTCCGCGAAGGCGGGCCAGCTCCCGTCGCGCGGCTTCAGCAGCGGCCGGCCGACCGGTGGTGCCGCACCGCCGGCCGTCCAGTCGATCGCCAGGTCGGGATCGTCCCAGGGCAGGCCGGCCTCGCATTCGGGCGCGTAGTAGTCGTCGACCTTGTAGGCGACCAGCGTGTCGGGCAGCACCGTGCGATAGCCGTGGGCGAAGCCGGCCGGCACGTAGAGCTGTCGTGCGTTCTCCGCGCTCAGCAGCACGGCCAGCGAGCGGCCATAGCTGGGAGAGCCGCGGCGCAGGTCGACGATCGCGTCGACGATGGCGCCACGCAGCGCCTGGATCAGCTTCGCCTGGGCATGGGGCGGATGCTGGAAGTGCAGCGCCCGGATGGTGTCGACGTCGGTCGAGAAGGCGAGGTTGTCCTGGACGAATGCGGCATCGATGCCGGCGTCGCCGTAGCGCGACCGGACATAGGTCTCCGAGAAGAATCCGCGCGCGTCGGCGAAGCGGCGCGGCGTGACCAGCACGGGGCCGGCAATGTCGAAGGTTTCCGTCTGCATCCGGGTCGGTCGTCGCGCTCGTCTCGGGGTCGATCGCTAGGGCATACAAAGCCTCGCCGGCCGCGTCCACGCCAAATTGGCGGCAGGTTCACATCGGCGCGATACGGACCAGGGCGGAGAGCGCGGCACAGGCCTGAGTCAGCCGCGAGGTGCCGACATCGCGGGTCAGCACGTTGGGATTGCCGGCCCGATCGCGTCCGGGATGATCCGGATCGGGGTCCCACCAGGCCCCCGTCGCCATCACCAGCACGCCCGGCCGCACGCCGGCGTCGACGATGGCACCGGCCAGCATCTCGCCGCGCCCGTTCCACAGGCGCACGGGCACGCCGTCGGCGATGCCGCGTTCGGCGGCGTCGGCGGGGCTGATGCGCACCGGCTCCCGCCCGGCCACATCGTGCGCCCGGCCAGCGGCGGTCTGGTAGAGCTGACCGTGCAGCCGGCCCGGCGGCTGGTGGCTGACCAGGTGCAGCATGCCGGCCGACCGCTCGGGCGCGCCCAGCCACTCGCGGGGCGGCAGCCAGGCTGGATGGCCAGGACAATCGTCATAGCCCATTCGGGCTATCACCGGAGAGGACAGCTGGATGCGTCCCGACGGCGTCCGGAGCGGGTTGGCCACCGGGTCGGCGCGGAAATCGCCGAGCAGAAGTTCCGGCGCCGCCGGCCTTGGCACCGCCCAGTAGCCCGCCGCCCGAAAGGTCTCGAAGTCCGGGGCGTTGAGGCCGTCCCCTGCCGCCCTCGCCTCGACCTTGGCCCAGAGATGGCGCAGCCAGCCCTCCGTGTCCCGCCCCTCGGTGAAGGCCTCGCGGCAGCCGAGACGGCCGGCCAGGTCGGCGAAGATGGCGTGGTCGTCCCGCGCCTCGTCGACCGGGTCGATCAGGCGGTCCATGAAGAAGACGAAGGGGTCGCGGCTGTTGCCGCCGATATCCGGGCGCTCCGCCGTCGTCGTCGCCGGCAGGACCACGTCCGCCCGCCGGGCGGTCGGCGTCCACCAGGGCTCGTGCACGACGATGGTCTCGGGCCTGGTCCAGGCCGCCGCCGCCCGGTTCAGGTCCTGGACGTGGTGGAAGGGGTTGCCGCCGGCCCAGTAGATCAGCTTCACGTCCGGATAGGTGATCCGCCGTCCGTTGAAGTCGATGGTCCAGCCCGGCCGCTCCAGCATGTCGATCACCCGGGCGACCGGGATCGCCCGGTCGGCGATCGGGTTCGCCGGCACCTCCATGGCCGGGATGTAGCCGCGCCTCGCCCCCTCGCCGATCGCGTTCATCGAACCATAGCCGAAGGTGAAGCCGCCGCCGGGCAGGCCGACATGGCCGAGCAGCGCGGCCAGCGCCACCGTCGCCCAGAAGGGCTGCTCGCCATGCTCGGCCCGCTGTAGCGACCAGGAGGTCGTCAGCATGACCCGCGGCGAGGTGGCGATGCGGTCGGCCAGCTGTTCGAGTTCCGCCAGGGGCACGTCGGCGATGTCGGCCGCCCAGGCCAGCGTCTTCTCCTGCCCGTCCGCCTCGCCGGCGAGATAGGCCAGGTAGGGCTCGACCCCGTCGCAGTAGCGGGCGAGGAAGTCCCGGTCCGCCCGGCCGCGGCGCACCGTCTCGCGGGCCAGGGCCAGCATAATCGCGGTGTCGCTGTTCGGCCGCGGGGCGATGCGCCGGGCCTCCAGCCAGTCGGGCGCGTCGCCCTCGAAGGGGCTGACGACGACGAAATCCACCCCGGCCGCGCGGGCCCGCCGGGTCCAGTCGGGCAGGTGGAGGTAGCCGGCGCCACCGGACGTCACCCGCCAGTTCTTCGGGTTCAGCCCGCCGAAGGCGACGACGAGGTCGCCCTCGCTCACCACCGTCTCCCAGGCGGTCGCGGCGCTGCTGACGGCCGCGAAATCGCCCAGCACGTGGGGCAGCAGGGTCTGCGCCGCCCCCCAGCTGTAATTGCCGATCTGGTCGACGAAGCCGCCGGCCGTCGCCAGGAAGCGGCGCACCTGGGTGCGGGCGTGGTGGAAGCGCCCGGCCGAGGACCAGCCGTAGGAACCGCCGAAGACCGCCTGCGGCCCGTGCTGCCGGTAGGTCTCGCCGAGCGCGCCGGCGACCAGGTCGAGCGCCTCGTCCCAGTCGACCGGCACCATCGGCTCGCGGCCGCGTCCCGTCCCATCCGGTTTCCGGCCGGCCCGGCGCGCGGCGAGCCAGCCTTCGCGGACATGCGGCCGGTCGACGCGACTGGGCGAATGGACCAGCTCCGGCCAGGCGGCGATCATCGCCGGATCGGCACCGCCCGGCACCGGGCCGTCCGGACCGTCATGGCACCACGGCACCGCCGCGACCAGACGCCCGCCCGCGACGGTCGCCGTGAAGGCGCCCCAGTGGCTCAGGCTCAGCTTGCCGATACCGCTGCCATCCATCCCGGTCCTCAGGTCTCTCCGCGCTGGCGGCGGCGCTCGGCGACGGTCTCGCCACCCACGGTCCAGTCGGTGTCGGCCACGTCGTCGAAGATCACGTAGACATGGGATTGGTGGGCGTCGCAATGCTCGACCAGCGCCTGCGTGACCGCCTTCGCGGCCGCCTCCTTCTGCGCGACGCTGCGGCCTTCAACCATGGTGATGCGGACAAGTGGCATTGGAATCGGGTCCCTTCTTTCGGCGCTCGGCGATCAGACCAGCGTCAGCCCGCCATCGACATGCAGCACCTGGCCGGTCATGTGGGCGGCGTCGCGGCCCAGCAGGAAGGCGATGACGCCGGCGATGTCGTCGGGCTCGGCGATGCGGCCCGAGGGCGTCAGCGCCGCCGCCTTCTCCCAGGCCCCCTGGCCCATGGCGCTGTGCCCGGCCGCCTCCTTGCGGGTGAAGCCGGGCGCCACGCAGTTGACCGTCGTGCCCGACGGCGCCAGTTCCACCGCCAGCGCGCGGGCCAGTGCCTCGATGGCCGCCTTGGCCGCGGCGGTGCCGGGAAAGACGTAACCGCCCTCCTGGCCGCCCGGAATCACATGGGCGACGAAGGAACTGACCGCCACCACCCGGCCCCAGGCCGAGGCCTCGAGCTGTCCGCGCGCGGCCCGGCAGAGGTCGAAGAAGCCGCCGGTCATCATGGCCAGCGAACGGTCGAGATCGGCGCGCTCCAGGCTCTCGAAGCTGCCCTTCTGGGCGAAGCCGGCATTGGCGACGATCTGGTCGAGCCGGCCGAAGCGCGCCACCGTCTCCCCGACCAGTGCGGCCGGGCTGGACGTATCGAGGTCGAGAAGGATCGTCTCCGCCACCGCACCGCGCGCGCGGCAAGCCGCCGCCACGTCCTCCAGCAGCCCGACCTTCGCGCCGTCCCTGCCGCCGCGGGCGTGCAGCAGCAGAGCGGTATCCGGACCGGCGACGCGGCGCGCCGTGGCGGCGCCGATGCCGCTGGAGGCGCCGGTGATCAGGACGACGCGCCCGTTTCCTCCCGTCTCGGCCAAGGAACCCCTACTCCGCCGCGATGGCGGCGGCCGGGTTCAGGGTGAAGCCGTATTTGCGGTCGAGCTCCAGCTTGGCCAGCGCGTCGATGCCGACCTTCAGCGCCGCCGGGTCGAGCGGCTTCAGGGGCCGGCGCAGCGGGCCGGCCGGCAGGCCGACCGCCTGCATCAGGCTCTTCACCGCTACCGGGTTGATGGCCGAATAGGCGAAGTGCAGCACCGGCAGGTTGTCGAGCCAGGCCTGCCGGCACGCGAACGCGTCCTCGCCCGTTTCCCAGGGCTTGGAGATGACCGCCATCTCCGCCGGGATCAGGTTGCCGGTCATGTTGGCCGTGCCGTGGCCGCCCAGCGCCATGGTCGGGATCACCAGGCCGAGATTGGGCGAGCAGCAGCACATGATCGCCATGTCGGGCCTGGCGGCGCAGACCTGGGCCACCTGGCCGACCCGCGTGGTCGATTCCTTCAGCACCACCATGTTGGGGTGCCGGGCCAGTTCCAGAACGTCGGTCCAATGCAGGTCGGTCTTCACCCGCGGCGGGTTGTTGTAGAAGCCGATCGGGAAGTCGACCGCGTCCATCACCTCCTTGACGTAGTCGACGATGGCGGCGTTGTCGGCGCAGATATAAGCGGGCGCGGCGATGATCGCGCCGTCGGCCCCGGCCTGCTTGGCGAACCGCACATAGTCGATCGTCTGATCGGTGTTCTGGCCGGTGCAGCCGTAATACATCTGCATGGCGCCCGGCTTCATCTTCACCGTCTCGGTGATGATCAGCCGCCGCTCGTCCGGGCTCAGCATCGACACCTCGCCGGTCGAGCCCATGATCAGGACCGCGCTGGTGCCGTGCTCGGCATGCCAGTTCAGGAGCGTGCGGAAGCTCTCGATGTCGACCGATCCGTCCCGGTTCATCGGCGTGATCAGGGCGACGAAGGAACCGCTGGGTTTCACATGGGCCATTGTCGGAACTCCTTGGTCTCTGGTGGCGACTTGCCGTCGGCAGATGGGACGGCGGCCGGCGTGGTCCAATGACTATCCCGGCGGGAACAGGTTGGGGAAGGCCATTTCCGGCAAGGCTGTCATCAGCCCCGGCAGGAACAGCGAGAGGACGGCGACGCCGACCGTGATGGCGACGATGGGGGTGACGGCCAGCATCGCCTTGCCGAGCGGGACGTTGCCGATCTGCGAGGCGATCAGGAGGCAGATGCCGTAGGGCGGGGTGATCAGGCCCACCGACAGCGTCACCGTGGTCAGCACGCCCAGATGCACCGGGTGCACGCCCGACTGCTCGCCCAGCGCCTGGATGATCGGCAGGAAGATCAGCACCGCCGAGATCGGGTTCAGTACCGTGCCGATCAGCAGCAGGAAGACGATCAGCAGACCCATGATGCCGTAGGGATTGGTGGTCTGGTCGCTGATGAAGGTGACGACGATGTCCGCGGCGCCGAGATAGGAGATCAGCCAGCCGAAGATGCCGGCCCCGGCGACCGTGAAGATCGGCACCGCGAAATCGATCGCCGCTTCGCCCAGCAGGCGCGGGATCTCGCGCACCGGCACGTCGCGATAGGCGATGAAGGTGAGGAAGAGCGCCCAGAGGACGGCGCTGATCGCGGCCTCCGTCGGCGTGAAGACGCCGGTCACCACGCCGCCCAGCACGAAGACCGGGATCAGCAAGGGCGCCGCGCCGCGCACCAGCGCCTTGCCGGCCAGCTTGAAGCCCGGGAAGGGCGTGGCGGGATAGCCGTGCCGGATCGCCTGGATGTAGGTGTAGACCATCATGACGATGCCGATGGTCACCCCCGGCACCACGCCGCCGAGGAACAGCGCGCCGATCGAGACATTGCCGAAGGCGCCGTAGATGATGAGGATGATCGAGGGCGGGATGATCACGCCGAGCGTCGAGGAAGCGGCGGTCAGCGCCACCGCGAAGGCCGGGTTGTAGCCCGCCTGCTTCATCGCCGGGATCAGGATCGAGCCGACCGAGGCCGTGTCCGCCGCCGCCGACCCCGACAGACTGGCGAAGACCATCGAGACGAAGACGTTCACATGGCCGAGGCCGCCGCGCACATGGCCGACGATGGAGTCGGCCACGTCCAGCAATCGCTGGGTGATCGTGCCGCGGTTCAGGATGCGGCCGAGGAACATGAAGAACGGCACCGCCATCAGCGGGAAGCTGTCCGTCGCCGCGTACATCTGGTTGGCGACGCTGGCGATCGGCAGGTCCAGATAGACGATCACCAGCACCGAGGAGAGGATCAGCGAGAAGCCGATATTCACCCGCAGCATGATGAAGACGAAGAAGCTGACCAGCAGCAGGACGAGCGGGTTCATGGCCGGTCAGCAGCCCTCAGTCACCGGGGATGACGGGTTCGGGCGCGCGTGCCCGGCCAGTCAGGATCAGGATGCGGTTCCACGCCTGCTCGGCCAGGAACAGGGCCGAGGCGATACCGCCGATCGGGATGGTGACGCGGAACCAGAGCTCGGAGATGCCGAGCGACTGGTTCACCCGGTTGGCCGCCCGCCCGGTCATGAACAGGCCGGCCTCGATCATCACCCAGACGACGACGATGGAGCACAGGAAGGCGATCAGCCCGATCAGCGCGTTGACCTTCAGCCAGGTCGGCGGAAACAGCATCAGCACGTATTGCCGGCCGCGCCGGAGCGCGATGGCCGCGCCGAGGAAGATGCACCAGGCGAACAGCAGCTGGGCGAGATCGAGGCTCCAGATCAGCGGGATCTTCAGGATGTTGCGGGCGATCACCTGCGCCGCCACGACGACCACCATGCCGCCGAACGCCAGGGCGATGATGGCGAACAGCCCGGCCTCGACGAGGTCGTTCAGGCGCTTGAGCATCGGGTGTGACGCCGTGCCGCGGGTGAGGGAAGACGCCCCGGCGGGCGAGGCGTCTTCCCTGAAACCGCGCCGGGCGGAAAGCTCAGTTCTCGCCGCGGACGATGGCGAGCTGCTCCGACAGGCCGAGATCCTCGGCCAGCTCCTCCTGGACCGGTGCCAGCACCTCCTGGAACTCGGCGATGTCCGGCTGGGTGACGGTCACGCCGTGCTCGCTCTCCAGCTGCCCGATGAATTCGGACTCGTAGGCGATCGCCTGTTCGACGCCAAGCACCGAGGCCTCCGCCGCCACGTCGAGGAAGATCTGCCGCTGCTCCTCGCTCAGCCGGTCCCAGGTGAGCTCGGACATGGAGACGTGGTTGACCTGGATGGTGTGGGCGGTCAGGGCCAGGTTGGGCGCCACCTCGTAGAGGTGCGAGCCCATATAGCCGGGGATCGAGCTCTCCAGCGCGTCGGCGACGCCGGTCTGGATGGCGGCGTAGAGTTCCGCCCAGGCCACCGAGACCGGCACAGTGCCCAGCGCCTCCCAGGTGCGGCTGATCATCGGCGAGGGCGGCACGCGCATGTTGACGCCCTGGATGTCGGCGACCTGCACCACCGGCCCGGTCGCCGTCGACAGGTTGCGGGTGCCTGAGCCGCCGAGGGCCAGCAGCACCATGCCGGTGTCGTTGTCCTGGAAGAGCTGCTGGAAATAGTCCTCCACGGCGCTGTCCGGGCCGACCTTCTCCATCAGGTCGTCGAAGCCCGCGAACAGGTAGGGCATGGAGAAGATGGCGAGCTCCGGCACCGTCGACTCGGCATTGTTGGTCGAGGAGATCATCAGGTCGATGGTGCCCAGCGCCATCTCGCCGATCACCGCCGGGTCGTTGCCCAGCGTGGCGCCGGGGAAGATGTCGATCTCGATCGCCCCGTTGGTGCGCTGGGCGATCTCCTCGGCCATGAAGGCCGCCATGTCGTTGTAGGGGTGCGGATCCTGCACCAGCGTGTGCAGGCGCATGGTAATGTCCTGGGCCGCGGCCGGCGCGAGGCCAGCGGCCGCGGCGAGGGCGGCGGTGGACAGGCCGAGCGCGAGGCGGCGGAGGGCAGCGGCGTGAACGATCATGGCCTTGGTCTCCGTTTCGGTCGAGAAATGCTTGGCGGGCATGCCTACCGGTTCTTGAACGGGATGCCGGTATCGCTGGAACGGCGGCAAGTAGAGCATCCGGGCGCCGAGGGGTCAAACCCATTCAGGCCGCTAACCACATAGGAAACCTGTCGAATTTCCCGCACTGGTAGAAGCCGGCGCGGCTCAGGCCTCCGCCGCCAGCACGGCAAGCAGCCGGGAGGCGATCTCCTCGGCCGGCAGCCTGGTCCAGGTCTCGTTCACCCTGAGTGGCAGCACCTCGCCCGCCGGCGCCGGCAGGGCGAGCCCGACTTCCGCCGCCGCTGTATCCAGCCGCGCCTTGTCGAAGGGTCGGCCGGCCCGGCGCAGGTGGAAGATGTTGGTGCCGTCGGGTATGCGCGCGACGTCCAGCCCGTCCGCCTGCGCCAGTGCCGCGGCGACCGCCTCGCCCACCGGGATCGCCGCCTGCAGGCGCGCGATCAGGCCGTCGAGATGGTGCTGGGCCAGGAGCGCGGCCGGCCACATCTGCGCCAGCCCGCCGCCGAAGCGCCGGCGTTCCTGGTAGAGGTCGTCGAGCAGGGCGCGCGGCCCCGCCAGAACGCAGCCGAAGGGCGCGCCGAGATATTTGTAGAGCGACATGTAGACGAGGTCGTAGGGCGCCGCCAGCGCTTGCGGCTCCACGCCCGCATAGGCCGCCTCGATGGGCATGCGCGCGGCGTCGAGGAAGAGCGGGATGCCGTGCTCCCGGGCGAGCGCGATCACCGCCTCCCGGTCGGCCATGGGAAAGCGGGCGCCATGGGAGCGCCGGGCCGGGCTTTCGATGGCCACGCAGCCGATCCTGGTCGCTATCCGGGCGTCGGCCGCCCGCGCGATCTCCGCCGCCAGCGCCTCGGCCGAATAGCCGGGGCCCCGGTCGTCCAGCGGCACCATGGTGAAGCCGCCGAGCAGCGACAGGTTCTCCCCGGAATCGTTGAACAGGTGCGAGAGACGGTGCACCACCACCCGGCCGCCCGATGTGCCCGCCAGCAGACGCATGCCCATGAGGTTGGCGAGCGTGCCGGTCGGGAAGATCACCGCCCGCTCCTTGCCCAGGAAGTCGGCGATGCGCGCCTCGAACGCGGCAACGGCGCCGCCATTGCCGTAATAGTCGGACTCCACCGAACCGTCGGCCGTCAGCTGGGCCAGCCGTTCGGCCATCTGGCGCGGTGTGGGCTCCGGCCCGTCATGGGCCAGCGAGACGGTGAAGTCGGGTTTCGCCATCGTCTCAGGCCGTGGCGCGCTGGGCGATGTCGGCGGCGAATTTCTCGGTCAGCAACTGCCGGACTTTGGTGCGGTCGACCTTGCCCGCGCCGTTCAGCGGCATCTCGCGCACCACGTCGACCCGCCTTGGATGGGCGTAGGCCGGCCCATGCTTCAGGCACCAGTCCTTCAGCGCCTGCTCGTCGGCGTCGCCGTCGGCCTTCAGCATCACCATGGCGACCGGCACGTCGCCCTTCACCGGATGCGTCACCGGCACCACCGAGGCGTCGTAGACCGCCGGATGGCTGATCAGCAGGTTCTCCACCTCCTTGGGGTAGATGTTCTCGCCGCCGCAATTGAACATGTCGTCGGTGCGGCCGCGGAAATAGAAGAAGCCCTCGGCGTCGCGGTGGAACAGGTCGCCGGTGGCCAGCCAGCCGTCCTTCAGGCGCTTGGCATTGACCTCGGGCAGGTTGTAGTAGCCGGGGGTGACGCCGGGATTACGCACCCACAGCTCGCCGTCCGAGGAATGCTCGCGGCCTTGCCCGTCGACCAGCTTCACCTCGCCTTCGGGCCAGGCCACACCGCAGCTGCCGAAGGGCACCTCGCGGCCGTCGACCGGCGGGCCGATCATCACCGGCCCGCCCTCGGTCAGGCCGTAGCTCTCGCCCAGCCGGACACCGAAGGCCTGCTTCACCTGGTTCATCAGCTCCTTCTGCACCGGGGCGGAGCCGAGGGTGAGGGATTCCAGCGCCGAGAAGTCGAGGCTGTCGATCAGGTCGCGATGCTTCAGCAGCATGGTGAAGACCGCCGGCACCGCGCCGGCATAGGTGCAGCGGTATTCCGACAGCGCGGTCAGGAAGCGCCGGGGTTCGAAATCGCGCAGGATGACGACCGATCCGCCGACCTGCAGCATCGGCTTCACCGCGCCCGCCATGGCGTTCTTGTGGTAGAGCGGCACCGCCGCCAGGGCCCGCTGGTCGGGCGAGCAGGGCCAGTATTTCTGTTCCGCGCGGATCCACCAGTTCTGCCCGCCATGGGTCAAGACCACGCCCTTGGGCCGCCCGGTGGAGCCGGAGGTATAGGGCTGGAAGGAAGGATGGTCGGGTCCGATCCGGGGCGGCGTGTAGTCCGGGCCGGCCCCGGCCAGCGCCGCCTCGTAGTCGTCCCACCCCGCCGGCACCTCGCCCAGCGCCAGCCTGCCGTCCAGGCCGAGCGCGTCGACCACGCCGACGATGTCGGGATTGCAGGCGGGCTCCACCACCGCCACCCGGCAACCGGCGTCGCGGATGATGTAGTCGAGCGCCTCGCCGCCCAGCTTGGTGTTGAGCGGCACCGGCACCACGCCGGCGCGCATGGCGCCGTACATGATCTCGACGAATTCGAAGCGGTTGCCCACGGCCATCGCCATGCGGTCGCCGGGCTTCAGGCCAAGCGTCGCCGTCAGCGCGGCGAAGCGGTTCTGCCGCTCCTCAAGCTCGGCATAGGCGACCTGGCGTTCGGCGGCGCCCGTCAGGTCGAAGAACACCGTTTTATCGGGATAGGTCGCGGCCGCGGCGTGCCCCAGATAGCCGAAATTGTCCTCGATCAGATCGGCGTCGATCATTGCGTCCTCTCCTGCGCCCGTGCCGCGGCATGCCGGGCCGCGATCGCGCCGCCCACGAAGCACTCGGCGATATTGCCCCCCGACATGTAGAGAAAGCCGAAGGCGCTGCCGCACTCCCCGGCCGCGTAGAGGCCGTCGATGGCGTGGCCGTCCACATGCATCACCCGCTGCGCCGCGTCGTGCACCGGCCCGCCCTGGGTGTTCGAGACGATCGGCCAGACCGGCGCGTAGACGAAGGGCGGCCGGGCGATCGGCATCATGCTGGTCGGCGGCCGGTCCCAGTCCCCGTCCAGCCCCGCCACGCAGGCCCGGTTCCAGCGGTCCAGGGTTGCGGCGAGGCGATCGGGTTGGGCGCCGATGCCGGCGGCCAGATCCGCCAGGGTGTCCGCCTGATGCAGGATGCCGCGCTCGATCTCCGCCGAATTGTCGGCGCTCCAGGCATAGCCCACGCCCGCCTCGTGCCAGGTTGGCCGGCCGAAGGGATAGAGCCGCCGCCCGTCCTCGTCGGCGATCAGCCAGGCCGGCAGGGCGGCAAAGTCCTGCCGCTCGGCCGAATAGCGGCCGAGTGGCCGGGCGCCGGTGTCCTGCAGATAGGGCTCGTACTCGTTCATGAATCGCCGGCCGCCGGCGTCCACCAGGATCCAGGGCATGCTCACCTCGCCGCGCACGCCGTCCCACAGCCCGGCCGTCCCCGGAGCGCCGGGGGTCCAGTCCGGCACCCGCTTGGTGCGGATGCCGAAGGGATAGGCCGGATCGGCGTGGCGGAAACCGTAGGAGCCGTGGAAATGCCACATGTGCCAGAGATCCGCGCCCAGGGCCTGGGCCATGCGGATGCCGTCGCCGGTATTGCCGCGATAGGCGGCGTTCAGGACCGGCTGCATCGGCCAGAACTGCGCCTGCATCGCCGGCGCGCCCTCGAAACCACCACAGGCCAAGACCACGCCGCCGCTGGCACCGATCCGCCGTGCATGTCCGCCCTCCTCGACCACCACACCGGCGACCGACCCGTCGGCATCGCGCAGCAGGGACCGCGCCGGCGCGCTGGCGCGCACCGCGACGCCAGCGGTCGCCAGCATGCGCTGCAGCAGCTGGAACAGCATGGCGCCGGCCGGGCTGCCCTGGACGTGGGGGTACTGGCCGGGCTCGAAGCCCTCCAGCGCGTCGACATAGACGAAACCGAAGGTCTCGCCGCCCGGGAAGGGATAGTTCGCCGGCGACGGCCGGTGGCTCAAGGTCGCGCCGTGCCCCGCCATCCAGCCCGGCAGCGCGTCCGGCAGCCGCGCCATGCCGTCGGCGAGCGCGCGCAGCACCGGTTCCGGCGTGGTGCCGGCATTGGTGCGCACCAGGTAGGCCATGGCCTGGTCGGCATCGGCCGCGACCCGGATGCCGCCGGCCGAGCAGACCGAGATGCCGCCGGGTTCCGCCGCCTTCTCGAACAGGGCGACGCTGGCGCCGGACTCGGCCGCGGTCAGCGCCGCCACCGCACCGGCATAGCCGCAGCCGATGACGGCGACGTCCACCTCCTCGTCGAAGCGTGCTTCCGGCTCGGTCATGGCCTCAGGCATCGCCCAGCTGCGGGAACAGGGTCTTCAGTCCGTCGATCAGTTCGCCGGCCATGGCCGCCAGAATGCGCTCGCCCTTCTCCACCGTCGCCAGGGTCGGGTCGCCGCGCACGCCCATCACCGAATAGTCGGGCCCGCTTTCCGGATCGCCGTCGAAGACGGTCGGCGTGTAGAAGACCGTTTGCGGCTGGTCGAGCGCGTGGCCGTAATCGGTCACCGCCTTGTCGAACCTGACCGCCGCGCGGTCGATGGCCATGATCATCGAGGTCTCCGCCTCGTCGCCGTGACCGCCGACCTTCTGGGCGAGATCGGCTTCGGCGCGGCGGCCAAGCATGCGGATGTCGGCGGTGTGCACGCGCACCCCCGTGTCCTCGTAGAGGTCGCGCACCAGGATGCGCAGCACCGGCTCGGTCGACACGCCGGTGTTGATCACCGCCAGCTGCTCGACGCCGTCGCGCATCAGCTTCTCCAGGATCTCGCGCAGCAGCAGGGAGAAGGTCTCCTGGCTGATGTGCTGGCTGCCCGGATAGCGCACGAAGGCCGGGTAGTAGCCGAAGCAGACGACCGGCGCCGCCACAACCGGCAGGGCCTCGAGCACCCGGCGCGTCAGCTCGCGGGCGACCAGCCAATCTGTCTTCAGCGGCAGGTGGTGGCCGTGCTCCTTGGAGATCGCGCCGATCGGCACCACGAAGGGCGTGCCGGCGTCGATGCGCGCCTTGGCCTCCAGCCAGGTCAGGTCCTCAAGCCAATCCCCGCGGGTCATTCCATCGGCTCCCAAGCCTAGAGATAGCGGTCGAGGAAGACGCGCACATGCGGCCCCCAGATCATCGTGCCGTGCCGCTCGAACAGGTGGCCCTCGTCCTTGGTCAGGCCGAAGCCGGGGAAGATGCGCGACCACACCGGCAGGGCGCTGCCCTCCAGATGCTTGACGATGTCGCGCGTCGGCCCGATCGAGTAGTCGTTGTCCGCCTGGATGAAGAAGGACGGCTGGGTCAGGCTGGCCGCCGCGGCCTTCATGTGCGCGGCCAGGCCCGGCGCCTTCTCCCAGTTCATCGCCGCGCCGGCGAAGTCGATCATGCAGGCGAATCCCGGCTCCTTGGCGCCGGCCAGCAGCGAGACGGTCCCGCCGAAGGAACTGCCCATGACGCCGATGCGGCCGCCGTCGATCTCCGGCCTGAAAGCCGCGAAGGCGCGGGCGGCGACCACGTCGTCGGCCTCGGCGTCGAGCCGGGCCAGCAGCTGGGCGTCGTATTCCGGCGTGCCGTACTCGGTCGTCACCTCCTCGCGCCAGTACTTGCCGGGCGAGCGGCCATAGCCCCAGCGATTGGGGAACAGGCAGGCGATACCCCACTGCGCCAGCGCCGCGGCGACGCTGGGCTTGCAGATGTCGGTGCTGTCGGGCGTCACCGTGCTGCCGTGGTTGACCACCATGCAGCGGAAGGGCGGCTCGCCCGGCGGCCGGTAGAGGAAGCCGGTCAGCCGGCCGCGCGGCCCGTCGAAGGTCACCTCCTCCGGCGCCATCGGCCAGTCGGTCAGGTCGTGGACGGCCAGCGGATCGGCCTCGACCTCGAGGACCAGGCGCTCGAAATTGTCGATCAGCGCGCCCATGCGCTTGCGCACCGCCTCGAAGGCGGGGCTGGCGGCACGCGCGGCCATGTCCGCCTCGCGCTCGGCACGGTCGGCGAAGCAATGCTCCCACTCCACGTCCGCGCCGGTGTCGGACCCCTCACCCGGCGTCACGATGCGGCCATGCGGCAGGCCGATCTCGACCCGGACCCGGCTCGCCTCGCGCCGGGTCTCCAGCACCTCGGCCGCCTTTCCGGGCTTGGCGAAATAGCGCGTCCGCTCGATGCAGCGCCTGGTCATAAGCTCGCGGCCTCCCTTTGCCGATCCACGGTGACGACCGGCGTTTCCTCGCCGGGATAGAAACAGGCGACCCAGCGCCCGGGCTGGTGCTCGACGAAGTCGGGCACGTCGCGGGCGCAGCGCTCCCGCGCGATCGGGCAGCGGGTGTGGAAGGGACAGCCCGGCGGCGGCGTGATCGGGCTCGGGATCTCGCCCTGCAGCGGCACCCGCTGACGGTCCTCGATGATCTCCGCCTCCGGCACCGCGGCGATCAGGGCCCGGGTATAGGGGTGCAGCGGATGGCGGAAGAGCGCGTCCTCCGGCCCGATCTCCACCACCCGGCCCAGATACATCACCACGATGCGGTGGCTGACATGGCGGATGACGCCGAGGTTGTGGGAGATGAAGAACAGCGACAGGTCGAACTCGCGCTGGATGTCCGCCAGCAGGTTCAGGATCTGCGCCTGGATCGAGACGTCGAGCGCCGAGACCGCCTCGTCGCAGACGATCAGCCGCGGCTTCAGGGCCAGCGCCCGGGCGATGCCGATGCGCTGGCGCTGGCCGCCGGAGAAGGCGTGCGGGTTGCGCGTCATGGTGTCGGGCTGCAGGCCGACCACCTCCATCACCTCGCCGACCCGGCGGGTGATCTCCTTCTCCGAGAAGCCGAAATTCCGCAACGGCTCGCCGATGATCGAGCGCACGTTCAGGCGCGGGTTGAGCGAGGAGAACGGATCCTGGAACACCACCTGGATCTCGCGCCGCAGGGCCCGCATGCCACGCCGCGACAGCCCGGTGATATCGCGCCCGTCGAAGCGGATGCGCCCCGCCGTGGGGTCGAGCAGGCGCAGGATCAGCCGGCCCAGCGTGGTCTTGCCGCAGCCACTCTCGCCGACCACGCCCAGGGTCTCGCCCGGCATCATGGTCAGGCTCACATCCTTGACCGCGCTCAGGATGGCGCGCGGGCTGCCGAGCAGCGAGCGCTCGACCACGAAGTCCTTGCCCAGCCCCTCGACCGCGAGGATGGGGCGCTCTCCGGCGCCGGCGGTCATGACGATCCCTCCAGCCGCGCCAGGATCTCGCGCGCCCGCCAGCAGCGGGCCTGACGCGCCGGGTTGAGGCGCTCGAAGGTCTGCGGCTCGCGGCAGCGGCCAGCCATTTCCGGGCAGCGCGGGTGGAAGCGGCAACCTTCCGGGAAGGCGTGCGGCGAGGGTGTGGTGCCCTCGATCGTCTCCAGCCGATCGACCTTGTGCCGGGCCGAAGGGATCGAGCGCAGCAGCAGCCTCGTATAGGGATGCGCCGGCGCGGTGAAGATCTCCTTGACCGGCGCCTCCTCGACGATCTGGCCGGCATACATCACGCACACCCGGTCGGCCATCTCGGCGATCACGCCGAGGTCGTGGGTGATGAACAGGATGGACATGCCGAAGCGGTCCCTGAGCGAGACCATGAGATCGAGGATCTGCGCCTGGATGGTGACGTCGAGCGCCGTGGTCGGCTCGTCGGCGATCAGCAGCAATGGCTGGCAGGCCATGGCGATGGCGATCATGACGCGCTGGCGCATGCCGCCGGAGAGCTGGTGGGGATAGTCGTGGGCCCGCCTCGCGGCGTCGGGGATGCCGACCGCCTTCATCAGCTCCGCCGCACGCGCCATGGCCTTGCCCTGACCGGCGCCCTGGTGCTCCATCACCACCTCGGCGATCTGGAAGCCGACGGTCAGCACCGGGTTCAGGCTGGTCATCGGCTCCTGGAAGATCATCGCCATGTCGCGGCCGCGCAGGCTTCTCAGCTGACGTTTCGACTTGGCGGAAACCTCGTGTTCGCCGACCCGTATACGCCCGCCGGTGATGCGCGCGGTGTCGGGCAGCAGGCCCATCACCGACATCGCCGTCACCGACTTGCCGGAGCCCGATTCGCCCACCAGGCCGACGATCTCGCCCTTGCCGACCTGGATATGCACGTCCTCCAGCACCTTCACCTTGCGGCGCAGGGTGGCGAACTCGACCGTCAGCCCGTCGATCTCCAGCAGCGGCTGCTGCGCGGCCGCGGCATTGGCGTCGGTACCGGGGGCGGGGGCGGAGGTGGGGGCGGAAGCGGCGGTCACCGGTCGCGCACCTTCGGGTCGAGCAGGTCGCGCAAGCCGTCGCCCAGCATGTTGAAGCCGATGATGGTGAGGCCGAGCGCCAGCGAGGTGTAGAGCGCCAGGTGCGGATCGGTGCGGAGCGAGGCCAGGCCGTCGCGGATCATGCCGCCCCAGGTCGGGGTCGGCTCCTGCACGCCGATGCCCAGGAAGCTCAAGGTCGCCTCGGCCATGATGATGAAGCCGACGCCGACCGAGGCGCGCACGATGATCGGCGAGACGATATTGGGCAGCAGGTGGCGCACCAGGATCTTCCAGGCCGGCGTGCCGCTGGCGATGGCGGCGTCGACGAACATCTCCTCGCGCACCGACAGCACCAGCGAACGGGTCAGCCGGGCGATGCCGGGCCACCAGACCAGCGACAGGGCGATGATCACCGTCACCGTGCCGGTCCCCAGCGCCGCCGCCACCAGAATGGCCAGGATGAGTTCCGGAAAGGCGAAGATCACGTCGACCGTGCGCATGATCAGCGTCTCCGCCCAGCCACCGAAATAGCCGGCGACCATGCCCAGCACCACCCCGACGGTGAGCGTGACGGCGAGCACCGATCCGGCGATGATCAGCGACACCTGGGCGCCGAAGAGGATGCGGCTGAGCACGTCGCGGCCCAGGCTGTCGGTGCCGAGCAGGTAGTCGCTGCCCGGCGGTTCCCAGATCGCCAGCATGTTGATGCGCTCCGGGTCGTGCGGCGCGATGAAGGGCGCCAGGATCGCCACCAGCACGACCACGAGGACGATCGCCGAGCCGATCATGGCATTGCGGTTGCGCCGGAAGCGCAGCAGGAAGTCGGAGCCGGCGGCGCGGCGCAGCAGGGATGGCGTCCCGGTGGTCATCAGGCCCTGTTCCCGCCCAGCCGGATGCGCGGGTCGATCAGCCCATAGGTCAGGTCGACCAGCAGGTTGATGCCGGCGAAGAAGATCGTGAAGAGCAGCACGATGGCCATGGTGACCGGGTAGTCGCGGGCGAAGATCGCCTGGATTGCGAGGCTGCCCAGGCCGGGGATGTTGAAGATGGTCTCCACCACGAAGGTGCCCGAGAGCAGGCCGCCGAGTATGATGCCGACGGTGGTCAGCAGCGGCACCAGCGTGTTCCTGAGCGCGTGGCGCCAGATGATCACCTTCTCGCGCAGGCCCTTGGCCCGGGCGGTGCGGATGTAGTCTGTGCGCAGCACCTCCAGCATGTAGGTGCGGCTTAGCCGGGCGATATAGGCCGCGGCCGGCACGATCAGCAGGGTCACCGGCAGGATCGCCTGCTCGAAGCTGCCCCAGCCGGCCACCGGTACCCAGTTGAGCTGCAGCGCGAACAGGTAGACCAGGAAGGAGGCGAGCGCGAAATTGGGGATCGAGATGCCGGCGACCAGCACCAGGATGATGCCGGTGTCCACCCAGCTGTTCTGCTTGATGGCCGCCAGCGTGCCGAGCAGCAGACCGAGCGGGAAGGCGATGGCCAGCGCCGACAGGGCGAGGATCGGGCTGATCATCAGGCTTGAGGAGATGACGTCGATGACCGGCATCTGCGCGAAGCGGAAGGACAGGCCGAAATCGCCGTTCAGGATGCTCCAGATATAGTCGAAGAACTGCACGATCAGCGGGCGGTCGAGCCCGTAGGCCGTGCGCAGCCGGGCCTCCAGCGCCGCATTGCCCGAATGGTCCGACAGCAGCGTCTGGATCGGGTCGCCCGGCACCATCTGGTTGGCGAGAAAGGTCAGGGTGATCGCGACCAGGAGGACCGGGATCAATCCCAGGACACGCTTTACGACAAAAGTGAACAACGCGGCGGCCTCGCCCAGCCCTTCGACAACGGGTGCGTCCGATACACGTGCGAGCGGCACGTGTTCGACCGGAATGCGTGTGACCGGTGACCGGCCGGCGAACCGTCCCGGGAGGGCGGCGGCCGGCCGGTCTCAGGTCATGACCGGATCGGTCAGTTCATCGTCACCGTGTTGAACGGCAGGAAGCGGAACGGCGTCAGGCGCACGCCCTCCACCCCGTCGGCGACCAGCGCCACCTGCATGCGCACGGTGATCGGGCAGGTGCCGAAATCCTCCAGCAGGATGCGCTCGGCTTCGTTGTAGAGCGCGTAGCGGGCCTCGTTGTCCGCCGTGCCCTGCGCCTCCTCGATCAGGGCGTCGAACTCGTCATTCTGCCAGCGCGCCCGGTTGTAGGGGCTGGGCCCGTACCAGACCTGCGACAGGAAGTAGAGCGCGTCCGGGTAGCCGGCCGACCAGCCCCATGGGAAGAACGGCACCTCGCCTGCGTTCATGCCCTGGATGAAGGTGCCGCGCTCCTGCACGTCGACCTCCACCGGCATGCCCAGCACCTGCTGGAACTGGCTGGCGAAGTAGAGCAGCTCGTTGCGGTTCTGCTCGGTCGAGGTGATGCCGATCGGCGGCAGGCCCTCGCCGCCCGGATAGCCGGCCTCGGCCAGCAGCTCCTGCGCCCGCTCCGGATCGTAGGGCATGACCTCCAGGTCGGGATTGAAGCCGGCCACGCCAGGCGTGACCTGACCCGCCAGCGGGAAGGCCGCGCCCTCGAACAGGCCGTCGACCATCGCCTGGCGGTCGAAGGCGATGCAGATCGCCTCGCGCACCCGGATATCCCGGAACGGCTCGTAGAGGTTCTGGTTCATGCCGAGATAGCGGATCTGCGCCGCCGGCACCTGCAGCGAGGCCTCGACGAGTTCGGGCGTCTGCAGGATGCGCCGGATCGCCGCCGGCTCGGCGTAAACGATGTCGAGCTCGCCGGCCTCGAACATCGAGACCATGGTGTCGCCCGACGGCACGATCAGGAACTCCACGCCGTCGACGTGCGGCCCCTCGCCCCAATAGTCCTCATGGGCGGTCAGGCTGACGCGCTGGCCGCGATCCCAGGTCTCGAAGGCGAAGGGCCCGGTGCCGGCCGAGGTCTCCAGGAACCACTCGGCCTCGAGATCGGCGACCGCGTCGTCCATGAAGTAGAAGGGATAGATCGGGAACAGCACGTCGGGCTCGGTGAAGCGCACCTCGAGCGTGTAGTCGTCGACCACGGTGACGCCCTCGAGCTCGGTGGTCTCGCCGGCGCTCATCGCCTCGGCGCCGACGATCGGCGCCAGGTACTCGGCGTTCAGGCCGCCCCGGTTGTCCGGGATCAGCAACTGCTCGAAGGTGTATTTCACGTCGTGCGCGGTGAACTCGTTGCCGAGATGGGTCATCACCCCTTCGCGCAGCTCGAAGGTGAAGCCGAGATTGTCGTCATGCCCCTCCCAGCTCACCGCCAGGGCCGGCACGATGCCGCCATCGGCGTCGATCGCGGTGAACCCCTCATAGACGTTGATCAGGATGTCGCCTGAAATGAGCTCGGAAAAGGTGATCGGGTCGATCATCGCCGGGTCGGCGGTCACCGCCGTGGTCAGCGTCTGGGCGCCGACCGACATGCTGGTCGCGGCGATGGCCGCGGTCATGGCGCTGCCCAGCACCAGGCGCCCGGCGGTCGTCTGAATGGTCGCAACCGAGGATAGCCTCATACCGCACCCCCACTGTTCTGGCTGATTGTGAAATTGACGGCCGGCCCGTGCCGGCTGAAAGTATGCAAAATCATGTGCAGGGGCGTTGGCAAGCAGGAAAACGGTACATATTACGTTGTCGCCACAATCCGCATAACTTCTCATCTCATGATAGCAAGATCACCCTCTGGAGGAGTCGAATAATATTTCGACGGCCCGCCAGATGATTCCTTGACATGAGGCCGTCTCGCGATCCCGATCTCCAGTAGTGTCTAGCGACTCGTATATCAAGCCGACGCGACGTTCGTGAAAAACGGCGGTCGGTACCAATGATCATGCAGTGAAGCCGGGCATCCCCGGCCAGCCAGGTCTTTGGAGGTCGGCAATCGATCACGCCCTCCGGCGGCAGGGGTGCCGGATACATTATGGAAATTTCCACCGAGGCCTGAATACTTGTGGGCGTGACGACGGGCCCGTCGCGTGACGGACGCAGTCCGGCAGAGCCGGCCATGCGCCGGTTCTGCCGGCTTGCCTCGTCGTGACGATCACGCGGCGGGAGCCGGTTCAACCGGACGCCCGAGGCCGCTAGCATCGACGGCGAAACAAGCGATTCGCGGATCGACACGGTTCGCGGACCGGAATGCGGGAGCGACGGGGTTCGATGACCAGACCGTTCAGGAACAGGCGGTCGCCGGCAGGGCACGCGGGCGCGGCTGCATGACGGCCTCGCCCGGCCACCTGCCGGCGGCGGGCAGCGACAAGCACCGCGTGCTGTCCGAGGTCTTCGGCTTTCAGTCCTTCAGGCCGGGGCAGGAGGCGGTTGTCGACGACCTGCTGGCCGGCCGCTCCACCCTCGCCGTCATGCCGACCGGCGCCGGCAAGTCGCTCTGCTTCCAGGTGCCGGCCCTGGTCCGGGGCGGCCTGACCGTCGTTGTCTCGCCCCTGGTCGCGCTGATGGACAACCAGGTCGAGGCCCTGCGCCTGGCCGGCGTGGCGGCCGCGGCCATCCATTCCGGCCACGACCGGGCGACCAATGTCGCCACCTGGCACGCGGTCCGGGACGGGCGCCTCAGCCTGCTTTACATGTCGCCCGAGCGGCTGATGACCCCGGCCATGCTGAAGGCCATCGCCGCCCTGCCCGTGGCGATGTTCGTGGTCGACGAGGCCCACTGCATCTCGCAATGGGGCCACAGCTTCCGACCCGAATACCGGGCCCTGGCGGATCTGCGCCAGCATTTCCCCGGGGTCGTGATCGGCGCCTTCACCGCCACCGCCGACGCGGTCACCCGCGAGGACATCGTCGCCCGGCTGTTCGGCGGCGAGGCCGAGGTGCATGTCGCTGGCTTCGACCGGCCGAACATCCGCCTCACCGTCTCCGACAAGGCCGCCGCCAGCCGACAGATCAGCGCCTTCGTGGCCGAACGGGCAGGCCAGTGCGGCATTGTCTACTGCCTGTCGCGCAAGGGGACCGAGGAGATGGCCCAGATGCTGGCGGAGACCGGCGTCACCGCCATCGCCTACCATGCCGGGCTGACCTCCGAGGAGCGCGCCCGCCGCCTCGACCGCTTCATGACCGAGCCCGGCGTGGTGATGGCGGCGACCATCGCCTTTGGCATGGGCATCGACAAGCCGGACGTGCGCTACGTGCTGCACGCCGACCTGCCGGCCACCATGGAGGCCTACTACCAGGAGATCGGCCGCGCCGGGCGCGACGGCGAGCCGGCGGAGGCCCGGCTCTTTTTCGGCCTCAACGACATCCGCCTGCGCCGCCGCTTCATCGAGCAGAGCGAGGCCGACGAGGCGGTCAAGCGGGTGGAGGCGCGCCGCCTCGACGCGCTGATCGCCTATTGCGAGGCGGTGGAGTGCCGCCGCGTCGCCCTGCTCTCCTATTTCGGCGAGACCACCGGCCCCTGCGGCAATTGCGACATCTGCCGCGATCCGCCGACGCTGGTGGACGGCACCGAGGCGGCGCAGAAGGTGCTGTCGACCGTGATCCGCACGGGCGAGCGCTTCGGCGCCGCCCACATCGTCGACTCGCTGACCGGCAAGGCGACCGAGAAGATCGCCGGCGCCGGGCACGACCGGCTCTCCACCTTCGCCATCGGCGGCGAGCATGCCGCCCCGGCATGGCGCGGCATCATCCGCCAGCTGGTCTCCTCCGGCTTCCTGGAGATCGATATCGGCGGCTTTGGCGGCCTGGCGGTAACGCCGCGCGGCCGGCGCCTCCTGAAGGGCGAGGAGACGGCACGCCTGCGCACCGACATGCTGCAGCCGGCGCGGACGAAGCGGCGCCGGGGCGCTGCCGCCAGCGCCATCCCCGCCGGCAGCGACGACGACCGGCTGCTGCAGGCCTTGAAGGAAAGGCGGCTGGAACTGGCCCGGGCCCAGGGCGTGCCGGCCTATGTGGTGTTCGCCGACGCCACGCTGATCGCCATGGCCCGTGCCCGCCCCCGCAGCCGCGAGGCCTTCGCCACCCTGCACGGCGTCGGCCAAGCCAAGCTCGACCGCTTCGCCGCCCCCTTCCTGGAGACCATCGCCCGGCACCTGGACGGCGCCTGAGCCGCCCCGCCGCCAGCACCCTAATTTTTTCGCGCGCCTGCATCTTTTTCGCATCCAGACGGCGGCCTCACGGCGAATATGGGTTGATCGGCCGGCAGCGGCGCATCCCACCCCCGGGATCATTTCCACCCGTCCAGCCGGCGGATCGGGAGCGGCGTTTCAATCCTCCGTACGTGCGACGCCCACACATCGCGACGGCCCCCTGCCCCCACAGGGGGCCGTTCCGTTCGGGGGTTGCCCCCGCCTACTGCCCCTGCCCCAGCGAGAAGCCGGGCTCGCCGTCGAAGGTGTAGAGCTGCTCGGTCTTCACGAAGTCGACGCCCGCGCAGGCCAGCCGGCGCAGCAGGTCGACCACCGTGGCGCGGTTCGGCTGCTTGCCTTCCCTGGCCATGAAGCGGCAGCGCCAGTGGTCGGTGCAGAAGGTCTCCGGCATGCCGCCCGGCCAGACCTTGACCCCGCGATTGGAGATCATGGCGAGCTCCAGCACGCCGTCCTCGCCGGCCTTGACGGCCGCCGCCACCGCATCCGGCGTGCCGGTCGAGGCGACGAAGACGTCGACGCCGACCAGCGCGCGCGCCGCCTCCACCCGGGGCGGCGCCCCGGGCACCGCGAAGGGCCTGCCGCCGCTGCCGTAGCTGACCGACGCCAGGGTCCGCGGTTCCTCGCCCAGCCGCGCGATCACCGCCTCGGCGAAGGCGGCGGTGCCGACCCGGGCGGTGGAGATGCCCTCGGCGTGGAGGTCGTAGGTGTGGATGCCGTCCTCGATGGTCTTCAGCCAGGCATTGTGCGCCCGCGCCGCCGCCTCGGCCTGGCCGAGATGGACCAGCATCTGCACCCCGGCCAGCAGCAGGCCCGACGGGTTGGCCACGTCCTGGCCGGCGCGCCTGGGGGCGGAGCCGTGGATCGCCTCGAACATCGCGCCGTGCTCGCCGATATTGGCCGAGGGTGCCAGGCCGACGGAGCCGGCGATCTGCGCCGCCACGTCGCTCAGCACGTCGCCGTAGAGATTGGGCATCACCACCACGTCGAACAGTTCCGGCGTGTCGGCCAGCTTGGCCGCGCCGATGTCGATGATCCAGTGCTCCTGCTCGAGTTCCGGATAGTCGCAGCCGACCTCGTCGAAGACCTTGTGGAACAGGCCGTCGGTCAGCTTCATGATGTTGTCCTTGGTGAAGCAGGTGACCTTCCCGCGGCCGTGCGCGCGGGCGTACTCGAAGGCGTAGCGCACGATCTTCTCGCAGCCGGGCCGCGAGATCAGCTTCAGGCACTGGTAGACGTCCTGGGTCTGCCGGTGCTCGATACCGGCATAGAGGTCCTCCTCGTTCTCGCGCACGATGACCACGTCCATCTGCGGATGCTTGGTCGCCACGAAGGGGTGGTAGCTGGCGCAGGGCCGGATATTGGCGTAGAGGCCGAGCGACTTGCGCACGGTGACGTTGAGGCTCTTGAAGCCGCCGCCCTGCGGCGTGGTGATCGGCGCCTTGTAAAACACCTTGGTGCGGCGCAGGCTCTCCCAGGCCTCCGGGGCGATGCCGGCGGTGTTGCCGGCGAGGTAGACGCGCTCGCCGATGTCGATCGGCTCGATGGCGAAGCGGCCGCCGGCGGCCAGCAGGATCTTCAGGCTGGCGCTCATGATCTCCGGGCCGATGCCGTCACCGAAGGCGACGGTCACCGCCGGCGTGTCGGGCGCGGCGGGCGAGGCGAGCCAGGGCTCGATCTCCAGGGGCAGGGACTGAAGGGACTGCAGGGTCATCGGAAGGCTCCATATCAGGCGTGGTCGATATCGGCGTAGTCGATGCGCGCGACCTTGCCGGAGCCTCGACCATTGCTGAAATTGATCTTTCAAAGATCAATGATTGACGATATCAATCACTCCCATGACCCCGATCACCAACGTCCCGCCGGAGCTGCTGCGCGCCTTCGTCACCGTCGTCGATAGCGGCGGCTTCTCCGCCGCGGCGGAGCGCCTGAGGCGCGGCCAGTCGGCCATCTCGCTGCAGATCAAGCGGCTGGAGGAGCGGCTCGGCCGGCGCCTGCTGGAGCGCAATCCCCGGCACCTCGCCCTGACCCTGGAGGGCGAGACCATCCTCGATCACGCGCGCCGCATCCTGCGGCTCAACGACGAGCTGGTCGCCCGGGTGCGCGAGCCGGAGCTGGCCGGCCTGGTGCGCTTCGGCGCGCCGGAGGATTTCGCCACCAGCCACCTGCCCAACGTGCTGGCCCGCTTCACGGCCAGCCATCCGCGCGTGGCCCTGGAGGTGACCTGCGAGCTGACCCTCAACCTGCTCGACCGCTTCCAGGCCGGCGAGCTCGACGTGGCGCTGGTCAAGCGGATGCCGGCGGAGGCGGCGGCGGTGTCGGGCGGCCTCAGCGTCTGGCGCGAGCCGCTGGTCTGGGCGGCGCGCGATCCCGACATCGCCCGCGCCGGCCCGGCCCTGCCGCTGGTCGCCTCGCCCCGGCCCTGCGTCTACCGCAAGCGGGCGACCGAGGCGCTGGACGCCATCGCCCGACCCTGGCGCATCGCCTATACCTGCGGCTCGCTGGCCGGCTCGCTCGCCGCGGTGCGCGCCGGCATCGGCGTGACCGTGCTGCCCAAGGAGATGGTGCCGGGCGATGTCCTGCTGCTGAGCGAGGCGGAATGCGACCTGCCGCCGCTCGCCGACACCGAGATCGCCCTCATCGAGGCCGCCGACCTCTCCCCACCCGCCGCCCGCCTGCGCGACACCATCATCCGCGAGCTCGAGCACCGCACGGCGGTGTAGCGGGTGGGGTGGCAAAGCCGATCGGCAAGCGGCCGGACCGTTTGCCGGCCGCATCCTAAGGTCTTGACCGGAGAGGCGAACCGGCCGGACATGGCGGCACCGTGCCGATGGGCCGGGACGACTCGCTGGAGCGCGCGCTGGATGGTGATGCCGACATGAGACTGGCGGTGGTCGGACGCGGCCTGATCGGCGCGGCGGCGGCGCGCCATCTCGGCCTGATGGGCCACGAGGTGGCGCTGATCGGTCCGCAAGAGCCGGCGGACCTGGCGCGCCATGACGGCGTCTTCGGCAGCCACTACGACGAGGGCCGCATCACCAGGGTGCTCGAGGCGCACCCGTTCTGGCGCCGGGCAAACGCCGCGTCGATCGCGCGCTATGGCGAGATCCGCGCCGCCAGCGGCGTGGACTTCTACCGCGAGGCCGGCGCGCTGCATCTCGGCGCCGACGACGGCGGGGAGGTTGCCGAGCTTACAGCCATCGCCGCGGCGGAAGGCATCGATTGCGAGACCTGCGACGCTGCCGAGCTCAGGGCGCGCTTTCCCTTTCTCGGCATCCGGCCCGGCATGCGCGGATGCTTCGAGCCGCGCAATGCCGGCCATATCAGCCCGCGCCGCCTGGTCACGGCCCAGACGATCGCGGCGACACGCGCCGGCGCCCTGGTCATCCACGAACCAGCCCTGGCGATCTCGGAGAACCGATCGGGCGTGACGATCCGCACCCGGTCAGGAGAAGTCGAGGCCGGGGGCGTACTGGTCGCGGCAGGCGGTCACACGCAGTCGCTGCTCGGCCGCGCATTGGGCTTGACGGTCTACGCCCGCACGGTGGCGCTGTTCCGGCTCGGCGCCGCGGAGGCGGCACGCCTGGCCGCCATGCCGTCGATGCGCTGCTTCGGCCCCCGGGGTGCGGACCCTTACATCCTGCCGCCGATCGTCTACCCGGACGGCGGAACCTGGCTGAAGCTCGGCGGCGACCCGGTCGACCGGATACTCGACGGCGAGGCGGCGATCCGCGACTGGTTCCGCTCCGGCGGCTCGAGCGCCGTCGCCGACGCGCTCGAGGCGCAGCTCCTGGCGCGCCTGCCCGGTCTCGCCGTCGAGGAACGCCGCGTCGTGCCCTGCATGACCACCTTCAGTCGCTCCGGCCTGCCAACGATCGGCCCGCTCTCCAGGCGCGTCACCATCGCCACCGGCGGCTGCGGCAAGGCCGCGAAATGCTCCGACGAACTGGGCCGCCTCGCCGCCCTCGCCCTGCTCGGCGAGGTGCAGGCGGAACTGGCGCCGTGAGCCAAGAGCGGCCAGACTCGGCACATTCTGGAAACCTGACCGAAACCAGTCAGTTTCCAGCGGCCAACATCGAAGGCTGGGGTGCAAAGGCTGGCCGCAACCGTGGGAGAGAGGCAGGCGCGCCCGGAAAACGACACTCCTGGATTTGCCTATTCGATCACCGATTTTGCTGCATCACGCCATCCCCGAATGGATGATCGATCACCATTCTCCAGCTGCCATCCGGCTGTCGGCGCAGGACCGCGACCGAGAGCGCGGTCATCGGTCCGTTCGGCCCGGGCGCGGTCCACGACATCAGATGCAGGCCGACATCGCCCGCGACCACGACCTCGTGTGCGTCATAGGTGAAGTTCACGCCGCTAGCGACGAACTCCGCAAACATCGCACGAAGGTCGGCGTCGCCTGTAACAGGCTGACCTGGCTGAGCGATGACGACCGCCGAAGGCTCATAGGTCGCCATGACCCCCTCGATGTCGCCGGCGGCGAAGGCCGTGGTCATGGCCGAGATGGTTTCGAGAATTGCCGTCTGGTCCATGGATTCCTCCGCGTGGGTCTGGGTGGCGAGCGTCTGGGCCAGTAAGGCGGCCGCTCCAATGATCCGAAGCTTCATTGGTATCTCCCGTTTCGGTTTCGGTGAGCGGACATTGCGATTAGTCTGTGACAGTTTCTGTCAGGGGCCGCCGATGCGCTTGTTCCGTCTGTTCCGCTTGCTGGACTTGTTGCGTCTGCGCGCAACGCCGGTGACGGCGGCCTCGCTGGCGTCGGAACTGGGTGTCTCGGTTCGGTCCGTCTATCGCGACCTTGCCGACTTGCAGGCGATGGGCGCACCGATCCGCGGCGAGGGCGGTATCGGCTATGTCATGGAACGGGGGTACTTCCTTCCTTCGTTGCGGTTCGAGACCGACGAACTGGACGCCGTCATCCTCGGCCTGAAGCTCGTCCGCGAGCGCGCCGCGCCGCTGCTCGACGGTGCGGCTCAACGCGCGGCAGCCAAGATATCCTCCGCACTGGGAGAGGCGCAGAAGGAGAGCATGGTCGATACCCCGCTGGAGGCCGGCCCCGGCGGCACGGCGGGTGGCAACACCGGTCCACTGCCATTTTCCACGGTGCGCGCGGCGATATCCTCAAGGGAACTTCTAAGGATCGGGTATCGGAACGCCGAAGGTCGCGCATCGACGAGAGAGGCGCGCCCCTTGGGACTGACCCTGTTCGAAAACGCCTGGCTGCTGACGATCTGGTGCGAGACCGCGCGGGACTTCCGGCACCTCCGCCTCGACAGGGTCGAGTCTGTTGCGGGAACGGGCAGGTACTTCCGGATGGAGAAGGGCAAGCGCTTCAAGGATGCAATCGAGATTGAGCAGAGCAAGCTGGGCCCACCGGTGGCGGACCGATAGCCTGATGCCGGAACTGCCGGCAGTTATCGAGCACACAGTCGGCGAGAAGCAGCGCAACAGGCGGATCAGGTAATGGCTATTGAGTGCTGGACTGAACGCTTGAGATAATAATCCGTACGATGTTCGCCAGAACGTATGTGAACCCGATAATCATAAAAATGCTGCTGCCGCCTGAGCCCACTTTTGGTAGACGCGCTGGAGCTGAATATTTTGAAAAACTCCGATCATATCGTCGGATTTCACATATCTCATCTCCGGTAGTGCCAAATTCACGCAAAATATTGGATGAAAACTGATTCACCAGGAGATAAATCACCGGTATCAATTATGTAATTAGTGTCTTGGATCGCTTCGGTAAATTTTTTTCGGTTCTATTTCTAATACAGTCGGCCTATGACTTTGAAAAATTACGACATTGCGGGTAGCTTTTTCGGCCGACATTGGCAACGACAAGCGAAGTGGTAATAATTATTGATTTTCCCGGCTGTTGGTTAGGGATTTGCTGAGTGTGAGTTACGCTGTAGATGAACGTTGGCGCCGCATAGAAAATTAGCTTAGGCCTACGCAGTAGCACGACTAGGAGAAGGGCAAAGAAGAAGCTGATAAGTCCAATCGCGACTTGCCCGACAAGCCAATCAACGCCCATCAATTGCCCCCTATTTGCACCCTACCCGCCAAACCGACGCTTGAGCGCTGTCGAAAAAGCCAATGAAATCAATGGCGCGCCCGGGAAGATTCGAACTCCCAACCTTCTGATCCGTAGTCAGATGCTCTATCCAATTGAGCTACGGGCGCGCTGGTTCGGGGACATGTGGCGCCGGCGGGTGGGCCGGCGGCGGGTGCGGCGCCCGGATGGCGGGACGGCGCGGGTATCGCCCGAAGCGGCGTGGGAAATAGCAGATGCCCCCGGCGCGATCAAGAGCGCGGCGCCGGCCCGGCGGTGCATGGCTGGGGCGCAGGCTGCGTCACCCGGGTTGCGGGAGAGGAGCCGGGTCCCGGGAGAGGAGAGTGTGCCGTCGCCGGGGCACGGGCTGGGGTTGGGCGCCTGGCGATCGGGGCGCGGCGGGCGTACCGGCGCCCGGAAGCGAGGCCGGCGCCCGGAAGCGAGGCCGTGCCCGGAAGCGAGGCCTCTGCCTGGAGCGGCGCCCGGAAGCGGGGCCGGCGCCCGGAAATGCACGGCCGCACACGCAAAAAGCGGTGATCGGCACCGATTAGCGCCTTGTTCTCAACCATTCGCGTAAGTAGTATCCGCGCACGGGGGCGACTCGCAAAACACGCCCCTTGCAGCAAGGCTCCGGATTCGCCACAACCGGGACGTCGCGGCCGGTACCGCCGTGACGACATCCGGGCGGGCGAGCGGGCCCCGCCATGCCGTGCACCCCATCCGGGCGCCGGCGGTGGATCACCGGCAGGCCCGGCGCGGCGTCACAGGCGCCGCCAGGCCTTCCCCGGGAGGACGCGGGACGGCGCGGTCAGGCGCCGGCTCGTGTTGCCCGCCGGTGACCGGACGGGGCGCAGCCCGGCGGTCGTGCAGGCGTTCGAGGTGACGAGGGACAACGGCAGGCAGCGCCCATGAAAAAGAACAGCACGCGCATCGCCCTGATCGGCACCCTGGCCCTGGCTCTGGCCGGCTGCCAGAACCAGGGGGGGCAGACCATGTCGGCGGGCGGGTCGGCGGGCGCTTCGGCGGGCGGCGGCTCGGCGGACATCCTGCCCTCGACCTCCGCCCTGCCGCAGACGGCCTCGGAACTCGGTTTCGCCGAGGATTTCCGCACCGGCAGCAACTCGCTGGGCGGCAATACCGGCACCGTGATCGGCACGCGCATCCAGCAGCTGCAGTCGGAAGTGGCGGCCCTGCAGAACCAGGTGGCCGCCCGCATCGACACGCTGCAGCAGGCGCGCCTGTCCAACCAGGCCTCGGCCAGCACCTATTACGCCAATGTGGCGCAGATCGACCGGCGGCTGCAGAACGGCACCACGCCCGGCAATCCGATCCTGGTGCAGCAATGGGGCGAGGCGGCCGCCGCGCTCGACCGCATGAGCGCCGAGGTCAGCCGCCTCAACTCGCTGACCGGCCAGGCGGTGTCCGACAACGCGGTCGGCGACTTCCTGCTCGATTCGGTGCGCGGCACCTACCGCCTGCCCGGCGGCATCGAGGAGGACCACCGCCAGCTCGGCATCCTGGAGGACGAGATCGACCGCACCCTGGTGGTGGTCGAGCGCCTGCTCGACGAGCTGACCGACGAGATCACCCTGCAGTCGACCACGGTCAGCGCCGAGCGCTCGAACCTGACCTCCCTGCAGGTGGCGATCGCCAATGGCGAGCCCTATGGCGCCAGCCTGATCAACCGGGCCTATCCGACGGCGGCCGGCGCCGGCTTCGGCAGCGCCGCCTCGGTCGCCGCCGCGCCGGCCCTCAACGTCCCCAATACCGACCCGCTGATCGTGGTGCGCTTCTCCGGCCAGCAGGACGTCGACTACGAGCAGATCGTCTACGAGGCCGTGGCCCAGGCGCTGGAGCGCCGGCCGGAGGCGACCTTCTCGATCATCGCCGTCAGCCCGACCAGCGGCACGCCGCAGAACACGGCCATCGCCGCCAACGACGCACGGGAGGGTGCGGACGAGATCCTGCGCCACCTGGTGCAGCTCGGCCTGCCGTCGAGCCGGATCAGCCTGGGTCAGACCCAGCTGGCCAGCGCCGCCGGCAGCGAGGTCAGGGTCTACGTCCGCTGAGGCGTGACCAGCCGGCGGCGATCGGCCTGCATTAGTACAGCCCGGATCAGACCGGCCGGGTCGTTTCCGCCGCGCCGTCGCCGGGCGTCGCGGCGCCTCGTGCGACCGGCGACCTTCCGCCGCCGCCCCGGCCGATGATCCGCCGCGCCGGCGCCGAGGGTCCTTGCATGCGGCCTGAGGGCGCAACCTTCCGCCGGCAAGCCCGGGCCCGATAACGCCCCCGATAACGCCATTGCCATAAAAAGGGACGATCCGCGCCGCGTCGTCCCGCGTATAGTCCAGGGAAAGCAGGGAACGATCGATCCTGGCCGGGCGTTTCCTGCGATAACGATAACAGGGGAGCATCGGTCATGACCCGTTGCATCTACGCCTTCCGGCGTGACCTCATTACCTCCGTTCTCGCCATCCTCGCGCTCGCGGTCGGCATCGCCGTGGGCAGCGCCGGCCGCCTGGACATCGTGCGGGGCGCCGTTGCCCAGGAGGTGGCGCAGAACGCCGCGCCCGAGCCCACCCGGGGCGCGATCATCGCCACCATCGAAAGCCAGATCGACGCCTTCCAGCGCGACGACGCGGCGGGCGCCTTCACCCACGCCTCGCCCAACATCCAGCGCATCTTTCCCACCCCGGACATCTTCATGGACATGGTGCGGCAGGGCTATCAGGCGGTCTACCGCCCGCGCGAGGTCACCTTCCTCGACCTGGCGCCGGAGGGCGGGCGTTGGGTGCAGCGCGTGCTGTTCGTCGGTCCGGACGGCGTGCCCGTGATCGCCAGCTATTTCATGATCCAGGACGCCTCGGGCCGATGGCTGATCGATGGCGTGATCTTCGAGGAGGGCAGCGGCCTGGCCGCCTGATCTTCCGCCGGCGGATGGCCCCGCCCCTCGAAGGGCTTGGATGGCCGAACGCCCTCGTCTAAGACATCGAGGCGCGGTTCGTGAGAACCGCGGGCGACAGACGAGGGGGTCAGCAGTGGTCGAAGGCGGATCGTTCAACAAGAATTTCCCGGTCTCCTGGGAAGAGCTCCACCGCCACGCCAAGGCCCTGTCCTGGCGCCTGGCGGAGATGCGCAACTGGGAGGGCATCATCGCCATCACCCGGGGCGGCCTGGTGCCCGCCGCCATCGTCGCGCGTGAGCTGGAGATCCGCCTGATCGACACGGTCTGCATCGCCTCCTACGACCATCAGAGCCAACGCGAGGCGCGCATCCTGAAGCGCCCGGCGGAGACCACCGACGGCGACGGCTGGCTGGTGGTCGACGATCTGGTCGACACCGGCAAGACCATCCGCATCGTGCGCGAGATGCTGCCCCGGGCGCATGTCGCCACGGTCTACGCCAAGCCGGCTGGCCGGCCGCTGGTCGACACCTTCATCACCGAGGTCAGCCAGGACACCTGGATCTTCTTCCCCTGGGACATCGAGCCGCAATACGTGCAGCCGGTGATCTCCCTGCGCGCCAAGGGCTGATCGGGCGGGCAGCCGGCAGCCGCGCGCCCCGGACGGCGGAGAACGCGGCATGGCCACGCGATGGCGCCCGTCGATCGCCCAGGTGCTGTTCGCCGCCATCCTGGCCATCAGCGTCGCCACGGTCGGCGCGGTGACGCTCTACTGGCGCCACACCGCCCATGACGAGGCGCTGGTCGCCGCGCACCAGGCCCTGGCGGCGGCGGCGGAGAACGCCCGGCTCAGCGCGGACGCGCTGGTCGACCCGGTCATCACAATGATCGGTCTGCTGCCCCATTGGGCCGATGGCGACATCGCACCGGGGCCGAACGGGCACGCGCTGCGTGACCGCTTCCTCGCCGTGCTGCGCGACCTGCCGCAGGTCAGCGACATGTTCATCGCCCTGGATGGCGGGGACTACTACCGGCTGACGGCGCTGCACGGCCATTCCGCGGCGGCCGGCGGCGCGGTCGTACCAGCCGGGGCCGCCTTTCTGGAACGCGTGATCCTGCGCGACGGCCGCGCGCCGCCCCTGGGGATCGAGCGACATCTCGACGCCGACGGCGCCAGCCTGCGCGCGCGCCAGCTTGCCGACACGGCCTACGATCCGCGCACGCGGCCCTGGTTCGAGGGCGCGCTTGAGGAGGACCACGTCTACCGGTCGCCGATCCGGCCCGTGGCGGGCAGCGCCGATCCCGGCGTCACCCTCGCGCATGCCTTCGCGGGTGGCGTTCTCGGCGTCGACATCACGCTCGACGATTTCGGCCATTTTCTCGCCACCCTGCCCCAGGCCCGCACGGGCGCGGTGGCGCTCTTGGACCGCGAGGCGGGGCTTCTCGCCCGCTCGTCGGC
>JAVKFF010000157.1:0-22898 GCA_040226215.1 Azospirillaceae bacterium | reverse complement strand
GCCGCTCGACAGGCCGACCACGCCACGGCCGCGCTCCGCCGCCGGGATCTGGGCGATGGCGTTGTAGGCACCGCGGAACTTGAAGGACCCGGTACGTTGCAGCGGCTCGGCCTTGACCAGCAGGCGGGCGCCGAGCCGTTCGTTGAGCAGGGGGCTTTCCAGCAGCGGCGTGCGCACCGCCATGCCGGCCAGCCGGTCGGCGGCGGCGCGGATGTCGTCGATCGATACCGGGATCTCATGGCTCACGCGCGGGTGTCCTCGTTGGCGTCGGGCAGCAGCAGGGGCAGGAGTTGGGTCAGGTCGTCGACGACCGCGCGCGGCGTGCCGGGCAGGCGATCGCCGGGCCGTCCGGCGCGGTTCACCCAGATGGCGTTGAAGCCGAAAGCGGCCGCGCCATGCGCGTCGAAGGGGTTGGAGGAGACGAAGGCGATCTCCGCCGCCGGGATGCCGAGCGCGTCGACCACCACCTGGTAGGCGCGCGGCGCCGGCTTGTAGATGCCGGCTGCCTCGATCGACAGCACGGCGTCGAGGTGGTCGCCGAGCCCCGCCGCCGCCACCGCGTCGTCCAGCATGCCGGGATTGGCGTTGGAGAAGACGGCCGTGGTCTTGGACGACCGGCGCAGACGCTCCAGCACCGTGACGGCGTCGCCATAGGCGTCGAGCGAGCGGTAGAGGTGGAGCAGTTCGAGGCGCAGGGCATCGTCGCGCAGGCCGCACGCCTCCATGGCGACGTCGAGGGCGTCCTGGGTCACCTGCCAGAAATCGGCGTGCCGGCCCATCAACGCCCGCAGCCAGGTATATTCGAGCTGCTTGGCGCGCCAGAGGGCGCTGATCTCCCCCAGCGGGCGGCCGATCTCCTTCTCCAGCCGGGCGGCCGGCGCGTGCACGTCGAACAGGGTGCCGTAGGCGTCGAAGACGGCGGCCCGGCAGGCGGCGAGCGCCGTCATCGGGTAAGGACCTGCGTCAACTGGCCGGTCGCCGGCGTCTCGCCCAGCAGCTGGCGGTAGATCGCCACGCTCTCGGTCACCCGCTGGACGTAGTTGCGCGTCTCGTTGAAGGGGATGGTCTCCAGGAAGTCGATGACCTGGTAAAGGTCTCGTCCGCGCGGGTCGCCGAAGCGCCTGGCCCACTCCTCCGAGCGGCCGGGGCCGGCATTGTAGCCGGCGATGGCCAGGATGTAGCTGCCCCGGAAGTCGCCGACGAGGCGGCTGAGATAGGTGCTGCCGATGCGGATGTTGTAGGCCGGGTCCCGGGTCAGCCGGTCGGTGTCCGGCGTCAGGCCGAGGCTGCGCGCCACCGAGGCCTCCGTGCCGGGGATGATCTGCATCAGGCCGTGGGCGTTGGCGAAGCTGACCACGTCGGCGTCGAACTCGCTCTCCTGGCGGATGATGGCGAGCGCCAGTGCCGGCTCGAGGTCCGGATCGGCGGTCGAGAGATCGACGGTGGGATAGGCGATGTCGACCGCCAGCACGCCGTCGCGCTGCGCCGACTTGGCCAGGCGCACGCCGATGTCGGGATAGCCGACCTCGGCGGCGAGGCGGCCGAGCAGCACGACCTCGGCCGGGCTGTCGACCACGCCCATGGTATGTCGCAGGAAGGTCTCGATGTTCTCGGTCTCGCCGATCTCCGACAGAGCGCGGATGACGCGCACGAAGGTGATGGCCTCGAACGCGGTCTCCGCCGCGCCGGGCTGTGGCGGCGGGGGCAGGGGAGAGACCGTGGGGCGGCCCAGCTCGTCGGCGGCGAGCTGGCCGTAGAAGGTTGTGTCGTGCACCGCGGCGCGCTCGTACCAGCCGTCGGCCTCGGCGGTGTTGCCGCGGGCATCCTCCGCCCGGCCGATCCAGTAGTTGCCGCGGGCGATGCTGATGGGGCTCTCCACCACCGCCAGCATGGCCTCGAAGTGCTGGCGCGCCAGCGCCGGGTCGCCGAGCCGGCGCAGCGCCACCCAGCCGGCGAACCACTCCATCTCCGACACCTCGTAGGCGCCGGTCTGCCGGTGGTCGGCGGCGAGCCGGTAGGCGGTCTGGTAGTCGCCGTCATAGAAGGCCTCGCGCGCCTGGTAGAAGCGCTCGGTGAACCAGCGGCCGTCCTGGGTCAGGCTTGCGGGCTGCACCGCCAGGATCTCCCGGGCGCCGTCGTAGAAGCCGGCGCGCCGGCGCCAGCGCGTGCGCTCGTACATCAGGCCCTCGTCCGCGCGCAGCTCCTCTGGTACGGCGCGGATGGCATCGTCGACGCCGTTCTCGCGCTGGGCCAGCAGCAGGCGGGCTTCCGCCAGGGCGCGCTGGCCGGCGGAGACCAGCGGATACATCTGCGCCGCCTCGCCCTCGCGCACCTCCCAGAGCAGGTTGTCGAGCCGGGCCCAGTGATCCTCCGCGGTCAGCAGGCGGCCATAGGCACCGATCCACTGGGCGTGCTGAGTATCGGTCAGCGGGATGTCGATCCAGCGGTCGCGCAGATAGGTGCGGGCATCCTCCGCCCGGCCCAGGGCCATCAGAGCGTCGACATAGGCGGTGCTGGCGTCGAAGGTCAGCGGCGGGAACTGGTCGTGCCAGGCGACGATCTCGGCGTCGGGCAGGCCCGGCGGAATGCGCCGCTCCGCCAGCAGGCGCAGCTGGGTGGCGCGCGGCCAGTCGGCGTGGCCCACGAGGAAGTCGGCAATGTCGCGGAAATCGGCGGTACCGGGATCGCGCTGCAGGTCGAGCCAGGTGATGACCTCGGCCAGGACCGGGTCCTGGGCCTGGCCGGCGAGCGTGCGGGCGGTGTCCCAGGCGTTCGACTCGAACGCGCCGAAGGCGCTGCGGTAGACCGCTTCGTCGACCGCGGACAGCACGTCCGGTTGGCTCTGGGCAACAGCCTGGCCGAGGGGCAGCGTGGCTGCCATGCCCGTGACGACGGCCAGGCCGCAGGCCGCGCCCTTGGCAAAGCGGCCCAGGCGCATTAGCTTCTGCCGCCCTTCCGAGCGATGCCACAAGGCTAAGATCATGTCCGACGCTTCCATTCTCTTTCGCGGATCGATTCCGGCGCTGATCACACCACTGACCGCCGATGGTTCTCAAGTGGATGCGGATGGATTCCAGAAATTTGTCGACTGGCAGATCACCGAGGGGTCGACGGGGGTCGTTCCTGTCGGCACAACCGGTGAATCGCCGACACTGAGCCATGATGAACATCATCGTGTCGTCGAGTTGGCAATAGAGGCAGCATCGGGGCGGGTACCGGTGATCGCCGGCGCCGGCTCCAACTCCACCTCCGAGGCGGTCAGCCTGTCGCGCCACGCCGAGACGGCCGGCGCCGACGGCCTGCTTGTCGTCACGCCCTACTACAACAAGCCGACCCAGGACGGGCTATACGCGCATTTCAAGGCGATCCATGACGCCACCGGCCTGCCGATCCTGATCTACAACATCCCCGGCCGGTCGGTGGTCGACATGTCGGTGGAGACCATGAAGCGGCTGGCCGACCTGCCGCGCATCGCCGGCGTGAAGGACGCGACCAACGACCTGGCGCGGCCCCTGCGGGTGCGGACCGAGATCGGCCCCGATTTCTGCCAGCTTTCCGGTGAGGATGCGACAGCCACCGCCTTCTTCGCCCAGGGCGGACACGGCTGCATCTCGGTGACGGCGAACGTGGCGCCGCGGCTCTGCGCCGAGCAGTGGGCCGCCTGGGCCGCCAGCGATACCGCCGCCATGGCGGAGGTCCGCGACCGCCTGGGACCGCTGCACCGGGCGCTGTTCCTGGAGAGCAGCCCGGCGCCGGTGAAATACGCCGCCAGCCTGCTCGGCCTGTGCGAGCCGGCCATCCGGTTGCCGCTCGTTCCCGTCGGCGAGCCGACCAAGCGGGCTGTCGCGGACGCGCTCCGGCACGCCGGCCTGTTGAACTGAGCAGGGGCGGAGCCCGCTCCGCCCCCGATCGAGAGACCAGCAATGGCGACCACCACCGCCACACAGGGAACCACCGTCGCGCAGAACCGGCGCGCCCGCTTCGACTACTTCATCGACGAGGTGGTGGAGGCCGGGATCATGCTGGTGGGCAGCGAGGTGAAGTCGCTGCGCGCCGGGCGGGCCAGCCTCAACGAGGCCTATGCCGGGCCGATGCAGGGCGAACTCTACCTGTTCAACGCCCACATCCCGGAATACACGCCCGCCAACCGCTTCAATCACGAGCCCAAGCGGCCGCGCAAGCTGCTGATCCATCGGCGCGAAATGAACCAGTTGATGGGGGCGGTGCAGCGCAAGGGCGTGACGCTGGTGCCGCTGTCGATCTACTTCAACAAGCGCGGCCTGGCGAAGGTGTCGATCGGCGTGGCTCGCGGCAAGAAGACGGTCGACAAGCGCGAGACGATCAAGGAACGCGACTGGAACCGCCAGAAGCAGCGGCTGATGCGCGATCTCGGCTGAGCGCCGGTGCCCCCGCGCCCGGCTCAGCGCGCCAGATGGTCGACGACACGGGCGAAGACGCCCTCGAACATCGCCTCGGTCAGCCGTCCGGTGTTCGTGTTGTAGCGCGAGCAGTGATAGCTGTCGAACAGGCGCAGGCCGTCGCCGATGTCGTGGGCCGCGCCATGCGCGAACTTGAAGGACGCCTGGCGCAGGCCGCGCGCGGCGATCACGGCGCCGTGGCTGACGCTGCCCAGCGCGACAATCGCCTCGAGCCGGCCGAGCGCGGCGATCTCCCGTTCCAGGTACTGCCGGCAGGTCCGGATTTCCGCACCGGTCGGCTTGTTGGCCGGCGGTACGCAGCGCACGGCATTGGTGATGCGGCAGCCGGCGAGCCTCATGCCGTCGCCGGCATGCCTGCCGTAGGCGCCCAGGGCGAGCCCGAATTTCAGCAAGGTAGCATAGAGAAGGTCGCCGGCGTAGTCGCCGGTGAACGGCCGGCCGGTCTGGTTGGCCCCCTTCAGGCCCGGGGCGAGACCGACGATGAGCAGTCGCGCATCGAGGTCGCCGAAGGCAGGCACCGGCGCGTTGTGGAAGGCCGGGAAGGCCTGCCGGTTGGCCTCGCGGAAGCCGGCGAGGCGCGGGCAGGACTGGCAGTCCGGCGGTGGCGCCAGACCGTCGGCAACGGGTGTCAAGGCGGGCATGGGATCGCGATCAGCCGCTACCGGTGCTGGCGGTCATGCACTCAGTTGTCGTCGCCTTCGTCTTCGTCCTCGTCCTCATTCTCGTCCATGTTCGAGCGGTCGGTGCGGTTGCGCGCCGAGTTCGGGCCGCCCTCGCGCTCGATGTGCTGGGCGAGGTCTGCCAGCTCGATGAAGTTGTCGGCCTGGCGGCGCAACTCGTCCGCGATCATCGGCGGCTGGGCCTTCACCGTGCTCACCACGCTGACCCGCACGCCCTTCCGCTGCAGCGCCTCGACAAGCCGACGGAAGTCGCCATCGCCGGAGAACAGCACGATGTGATCGACACGCTCCGCGAGTTCCAGCGCGTCGATCGCCAGGTCGATGTCGATCGACCCCTTGACCTTTCGGCGCCCCTGGCTGTCGGTGTACTCGCGGATCGGCTTGGTGACCATCCGATAGCCGTTGTAGTCGAGCCAGTCGATCAGCGGCCGGATCGGCGTGTACTCCTGATCCTCCACCATGGTTGTATAATAATTCGCCCGGATCAGCCGCGCCCGCTTGGAGAACAGGTCGAGAAGGCGGCGGTAGTCGATGTCGAAGGTGAGAGCCCTGGCAGCGGAATAGAGGTTCGCGCCGTCGATGAACAGCGCAAGCCGTTCCTCACGGTAGAATATCATTTCGTGTCTTCCCAAAAAAAGTGTTGGCCTTGTGTTCGTATATGTCGCCGAATATATCGCGGCACGTGACGATTGAACTTCGATCGATCCGGGCTGTTCTTGATGTCGAAAGACCCGAAAGATATCGGTCAAATACCGATTGCTTCGTTCCACGTTTCTCGGCTGTGACCGCCAATACGCGAAGTGGTACAAAAATGCCAGCATGCAATGGGCGGATAGGAGCAATTCACCTGCATTGAGGCCTTGCACCTGGCGCAATCCACGCCTAATTTCCGGCCTTTCCCGGATCGTACCCGTGTCCTGTGATCATGGAAGGAGCGTCGGCCCATGGCCCGCGTCACCGTCGAAGACTGCGTAGAGAAGGTTTCCAACCGTTTCGACCTCGTCATGCTGGCAGCCCAGCGCGCCCGCAACATCTCGGCGGGTGAGGAACTGACCGTCGACCGGGACAACGACAAGAACCCGGTGGTGGCGCTGCGTGAGATCGCCGACGACACCATCTCGCTCGACGTGTTGCGCGAGAACCTGATCCGCGGTCATCAGCGCTACCTCGCCCACGAGGACGACGAAGAAGACGAGGCCATCGACCTGATGGTCGGCGAGGAGGAGTGGCAGGGCGTGGTCGCCGAGGAAGGCGAACTCGTCGCCGGCACCGACCAGATCGCCGAGGCCGAGGAACTGGACACGCCGCCCGTCGACACCGACGACGTGGCGGACGCTGACGACGTGTCGGTCACTGACGACGTTGCCGACGCGGACGAAGCGGCCGACGCGGACGAAGAGACTGCCTGACGGAGCCGTGCGCCGGGCGAATGGCAGCATAAGCCCGGCTTTTTCCTGCCCGCGACCCCATATCGATGATGCTAGAGTGTAGCATTCACGAGCCCGGGGGTGGCGTAACCGCATCATGATCCGTCAATACGAACTGGTCGAACGGGTCAAAGCCTACGATCCCGATGCCGATGAGGACCTCATCAATCGGGCCTATGTCTTTTCCATGCGCGCCCATGGCACGCAGCGCCGTGCCTCGGGCGATCCCTATTTCCTGCATCCCCTGGAAGTCGCCGGCATCCTGGCGGACATGAAGCTCGACACGGGCTCCATCGTCACCGGCCTGCTGCACGACACGGTCGAGGATACCGTGGCGACGCTCGACGACATCCAGTCCCAGTTCGGCCCGGAGATCGGCGAACTGGTCGACGGCGTCACCAAGCTGTCGAAGCTCGAATTCCAGGACGCCCACGCCAAGCAGGCGGAGAATTTCCGCAAGCTGCTGCTGGCCATGTCGAAGGATATGCGCGTGCTGCTGGTCAAGCTGGTCGATCGGCTGCACAACATGCGCACGCTCGACGCCATCGGCAACGTCGACAAGCGCCAGCGCATCGCCCGCGAGACGATGGAGATCTACGCCCCGCTGGCCGAGCGCATCGGCATGGGCGAGATGAAGGACGAGCTCGAGGACATCGCCTTCCAGCACCTGAACCCGGAAGCGCGTGAGGGCATCGCCGCCAGGCTCGCCTTCCTGCGCCAGGAGGGTGGCGACCTGGTCGCCGACATCATCGCCGAGCTGCGCGAGGTGCTGTCGCGCTCGGGCATCGATGCCAGGGTCACCGGGCGCGAGAAGCGGCCCTACTCGATCTGGCGCAAGATGCAGCGCAAGCAGATCGCCTTCGAGCAGCTGACCGACATCATCGCCTTCCGCATCAGCGTCGACACGGTCGGTGAGTGCTACCAGGTGCTGGGCGCGCTGCACGGCCTCTACAAGTCGCTCCCCAACCGCTTCAAGGACTACATCTCCACGCCCAAGCCGAACGGCTACCAGTCGCTGCATACCGGCGTCATCGGCCCGCAGCGCCAGCGCATCGAGGTGCAGATACGCACCCAGGAGATGCACACAATCGCCGAGCTCGGCGTGGCGGCGCACTGGTCCTACAAGTCGGGCGAGCCCGCCCGCGACGCGCCGCAATACCGCTGGCTGCGCGAACTGCTCGACATCCTGGAACACACCGGCCGGCCCGAGGAGTTCCTGGAACACACCAAGATGGAGCTGTTCCAGGACCAGGTCTTCTGCTTCTCGCCCAAGGGCATGCTGATTTCCCTGCCGCAGGGGGCGACGCCGATCGATTTCGCCTATGCCGTCCACTCCGAGGTCGGCGACCGCTGCATCGGCGCCAAGGTGAACGGCCGCCTGGTGCAGCTGCGCGAGACGCTGTCGAATGGCGACCAGGTCGAGATCCTGACCTCGAAGAACTCCACCCCCTCGCCGGAATGGGAGCGCATCGCGGTCACCGGCAAGGCGCGGGCGCGCATCCGCCGCTTCGTGCGTCAGCGGCAGCGCGAACAGTATGGCGAGCTTGGCCGGGCGATGCTGGTGAAGACCTTCCGGCAGGAGGGCTACGACTTCTCCGAGCGGGCGCTCGACGCCATCGCCGAAAAGGTGAAGGCGCGCACGGCCGAGGACGTGCTGGCCAATGTCGGTGCCGGCATCACCCCGGCGCGCGAGGTCTTCAACGCGGTCTATCCCGAGCATCGCTCGGCCCAGCAGAAGGAGCAGCAGGAGCAGCGCAACCGGACGGTCATTCCGCTGAGCCGCGGGCAGATCCGCAAGTCCGGCGATCAGTCGATCCCGATCCGCGGCCTGATCCCTGGCATGGCGGTCCATTTCGCGCGCTGCTGTCACCCCATCCCGGGCGACCGCATCGTCGGCATCGTGACCACCGGCAAGGGCGTAACGATCCACACCATCGACTGCGAGACGCTGGAGAGCTTCTACGACCAGCCGGAACGCTGGATCGACGTGTCCTGGGACGAGCAGGTGGCGGAAGATCGCACGGCGCGCATCCGCACCGTGATCGCCAACGAGCCGGGCAGCCTGGGCAACCTGACGACGGTGATCGGCAAGAATGGCGGCAACATCATCAACCTGAAGATCACCCATCGGGATTCCGAGTTCTTCGAGATGCTGATCGACATCTCGGTCAGCGACGCCAAGCACTTGTCGAACATCATCGCGGCCTTGCGGGCGACGAAGGACATCGCCGCCGTCGACCGCGCGCGCAGCGCCTGATCCGGGACCGGAGGAGCGGCCCCATGATCATCGGCATCGGCACGGACATCATCGACATCCGGCGCATCGAACGGTCGCTGGAGCGCTTCGGCGATCGTTTCGTCAACCGGGTGTTCACCGAGGTCGAGCGCGCCAAGTCCGACCGCCGGGCGCAACGCGCCGCGAGCTACGCCAAGCGCTTCGCGGCCAAGGAGGCCTGCTCAAAGGCGCTCGGCACGGGCATCCGCATGGGCGTCAACTGGCGCGAGATGGGCGTCGTCAACCTGCCCACCGGCCAGCCTGTCATGAAACTGACCGGCCAGGCACTGGCCCGGCTGCAGGCGCTGACGCCGCCGGGCATGTCGGCGCACATCCACCTCACCATCACCGACGACTTTCCCCAAGCCCAGGCGATCGTGATCATCTCCGCGCTGCCCGCGGCCGAGATCACATCCGCGACGTCAGGCCACGCAAGGGCTTGATTTAGACACCATAGCCACAGATACACCCCTCGGCCCCGACGCGCCCCGCCCGGCGGGCGGCGGCGCTGCCGATTCACAAGGCTCCAGCACGGACACAGAACGCTACATGGCACGCAAGGCATTCCGGCAACAGCAGAAGAGCTCCGGCGGCTGGTGGGGCACGATCAAGACGATCATCATCGCGGTGCTGATCGCCCTGGGCATCCGAACCTTCCTCTATGAACCTTTCCACATTCCCTCGGGATCGATGGTGCCGACGCTGCTGATCGGCGACTACCTGCTGATCTCGAAGTTCTCCTACGGGTACAGCCGCTTCTCCTTCCCCGCCGCGCAACCGCCGTTCGACGGCCGCTTCTTCGACGGCGAGCCCGAGCGCGGTGACGTCATCGTCTTCCAGGTGCCTTCCGACCCCTTCGGCGATCCCTATATCAAACGCCTGATCGGCCTGCCCGGCGACCGCATCCAGATGCGCGAGGGCCGGCTTTACATCAACGGCGAGGTCGTGGTGCGGACCGAGGCGACGGAGGCGGATGTCGCCGAGCTTGGCGGCGAAGGCTATCAGGAGATGACCGGCCGGCTGTTCGTCGAGACGATGCCGGACGGAACGCGTCACCTGATCCGCGAAGTGTCCGATGGCTCCGGTCTGGACAACACGCCCGTCTTCTGCGTGCCGCAGGGGCACTACTTCTTCATGGGCGACAACCGCGACCAGAGCCAGGACAGCCGCTTCGGCTGGACGCGCGACAACCTGAACGGCGATGGCGAGATCGGCGCCTGCGGCGATGCGGCCGGCGCGGCCTGGCAGCATCCGGAACAGGTACCGGTCGGCTTCGTGCCCTATCAGAACCTCGTCGGCCGGGCCGATGTCATCTGGTTCTCCATCGAGGACGCGAGCTTCTTCGAGGTCTGGCGCTGGCCCGAGGCGCTGCGTTTCGAGCGCATTTTCGATGGCGTCCACTGAACCCGGCGGGCGGCTCGATCTGGAGGACCGGCTGGGCCATCGCTTCGCCGACCCGGCCTTGCTGCATGAAGCGCTGAGCCATGCCAGCCTGTCCGGCGACCGGCCGGGTGGCGGCGCGCCCAGCTATCAGCGCCTGGAATTCCTCGGCGACCGCGTGCTGGGCCTGGTGATGGCGGACTGGCTGCTGGAGCGCTTCCCCGGCGAGAGCGAGGGCAAGATCGCCAAGCGCTTCGCCGCACTGGTGCGGGGCGAGGCCTGCGCGGCGGTGGCGCGGCAGATCGATCTGGGCGCCCACATCCGGCTGACTCCGGGCGAGGAGGGGGCCGGGGGGCGCGACAAGGACAGCGTGCTGGCCGATGCCTGCGAGGCGGTGATCGGCGCGCTCTACCGCGATGGCGGCCTGGAGGCCGCGGCGCGGTTCATCCGCTCCGCCTGGGATCCGCAGGTGGCCCATCACCGCGAGCCGCCACGCGAGCCCAAGACGGCGCTGCAGGAATGGGCGCAGGGCCGGGCGCTGCCGCTGCCGGTCTATGAAACCCTCGAACGCAGCGGACCCGACCACGCGCCTGTTTTCCGCATCCGTGTCTCGGTCGCGCAGTCCGGCAGCGCGGAAGCCGAGGGCGCGTCCAAGCGCGAGGCGGAACGCATGGCGGCGCGCCGGCTGCTGGAAGCGCTCGACGGCGGAGCGGTATCATGAGCGGCGCCGAGCAGGAGCTACGGACGCGCGCCGGTTTCGTTGCCCTGGTTGGGGCGCCCAACGCCGGCAAGTCGACATTGCTGAACCAGCTGGTCGGCACCAAGGTCGCCATCGTCACGCCCAAGGTGCAGACCACGCGCACCCGCGTGCTGGGCATCGTCATCGAGGGGGCGACGCAGATCGTCTTCGTCGATACACCGGGCATCTTCCAGCCCAAGCGGCGGCTGGAACGGGCCATGGTCCAGGCGGCCTGGTTGGGCGCGGACGACGCCGATCTCGTGTGCGTTCTGGTGGATGCGAGCCGCCGGTCGGTTGCCGGGGAGACCGGGATGATCGTCGAGCGCCTGCGAGCCGATGACCGCAAGGCGGTGCTGATCCTCAACAAGATCGACGCGGTCGACCGGCCGCGGCTGCTGAAGCTGGCGGAGGGCCTGCACGAGAGCGGCGTGTTCGGCGACGTCTTCATGGTCTCGGCACTGACGGGCGACGGCGTCGGCGATCTGCGCCGTTTCCTGGCGTCGGCGCTGCCGGAAAGCCCCTGGCTGTTCCCGGAGGACCAGATCTCCGACATGCCGATGCGCCTGATGGCGGCGGAGATCACCCGCGAGAAGCTGTTCCTGCACCTGCACGAGGAGCTGCCCTACTCGATCGCGGTGGAGACCGAAGCCTGGGAGGAACAGGAAAATGGCAGCGTCCGCATCGCCCAGGTCATCTATGTCGAGCGCGAGAGCCAGAAGGGCATGGTGCTGGGTGCGGGCGGGCGCATGATCAAGCGCATCGGCAGCGAGGCGCGCCGCGAGCTGATGGACATTCTGGAGACGACGGTCCATCTCTCCCTGTTCGTCAAGGTGCGCGAGCGCTGGACGGACGACCCCGACCGCTACCGGGACTGGGGACTGGACTTCAACGTGTGAGCCGAAGGCGGCGGCCAACCCAATGGAATGGCGCGACACGGGCATCGTCCTCGGCCTGAAGCCGTTCGGCGAGACCGGCACCATCGTCAACCTGATGACCCGCGAGCAGGGGCGGCATGCCGGCCTGGTGCGCGGCCAGCGTATCCGCGCCCAACTGCAGCCCGGCACCAGGGTGTCGGCGAGCTGGCGGGCCAGGCTGGCCGACCATCTCGGTACCTTCACGCTGGAGCCGTCGGGGTTTCCGGGCGCAGTGCTGATGGACGACGCGCTCAGGCTGGGCGCGCTGGCGTCGGCCTGCGCGCTGGTCGGCACGGCGCTGCCGGAGAGGGTGGCCAATGGGCCCGTGCACGACGGGCTCGACGCGCTGCTCGACCTGCTGGCGGGCGAGTTCTGGGACGCGGCCTATGTGCAGTGGGAGGCCGGGCTGCTGCGGGCGCTCGGCTTCGGGCTCGACCTGACGCGGTGCGCGGCGACCGGCGGCAACGACCAGCTCGCCTTCGTCAGCCCCCGCAGCGGCCGCGCCGTCAGCCTGTCCGCGGGCGAGCCCTATCGCGACCGGCTGCTGCCGCTGCCGGGCTTCATGATCGGTGCCGGCGAGGCGGATGCGGCCAGCGTCATCGCCGGGCTGGACCTCACCGGTCACTTCATTGAGCGGAATCTGTTCGGCCAGTCGAATTTGCCTGTACCGCCCGCGCGAACGCGATATGTTGAGCTCTATCGCCGCCGACACGCATGATCTGGTAAGTCACGAGGCATGTCCGACACCGCAAACGTGATCTCCGTCCCGCTGACCAGGGCGCTCAGCGAGCGCTACCTCTCCTACGCCCTGTCGACCATCGTCTCCCGCTCGCTGCCCGATGTGCGCGACGGGCTGAAGCCGGTGCACCGGCGCGTGCTCTACGCCATGCGCCAGCTCAAGCTGTCGCCCAACCAGGCACCGAAGAAGTCGGCGCGCGTGATCGGCGACGTGATCGGCCAGTATCATCCGCATGGCGAACAGTCGGTCTACGACGCCCTGGTGCGCCTGGCCCAGGACTTCGCCCAGCGCTACCCGCTGGTCGACGGGCAGGGCAATTTCGGCAATATCGACGGCGATAGCGCCGCGGCGATGCGCTACACCGAGGCACGGCTGACGGCGATCGCCGAGCTGTTGCTGGAAGGCATCGACGAGGACTCCGTCGACTTCAAGGCGACCTATGACGAGGAGGGACGGGAGCCGCTGGTCCTGCCCGCCAACTTCCCCAACCTGCTGGCCAACGGCGCCCAGGGCATCGCGGTCGGCATGGCGACGTCGATCCCGCCGCACAATGCCGCCGAGCTGTGCGACGCGCTGGTACACCTGATCGACCGGCCGGATGCCGACGGCGCGTCCCTGCTGGACTTCGTGAAGGGACCCGACTTTCCGACCGGGGGCATCCTGGTGGAGACACCGCAGGCGATCGCCGAGGCCTATGCCACCGGCCGCGGCGGCTTTCGCGTGCGCGCCCGCTGGGCGGTGGAGAAACTGCCCCAGGGGCAGTACCAGATCGTGGTGACGGAAATCCCCTACCAGGTGCCCAAGGCGCGCCTGGTGGAGAAGATCGCCGACCTGATCAATGGCCGCAAGCTGCCCGTGCTGGAGGATATCCGCGACGAGTCGGCGGAGGACGTGCGCCTGGTGCTGGTGCCCAAGAGCCGCAATGTGGACGCCGATCAGCTGATGGAGCACCTGTTCCGCCTCAGCGACCTGGAGAGCCGGATCCCGCTCAACCTGAACGTGCTCGACGGCGGTCAGGTGCCCAAGGTGATGAGCCTGAAGCAGGCGCTGCGGGCCTTCCTCGACCACCGGCACGAGGTGCTGATACGCCGCAGCCGCTTCCGGCTGGCCCGGATCGAGCAGCGGCTCGAGGTGCTGGAGGGCTATCTCGTCGCCTATCTCAATCTCGACGAGGTGATCCGCATCATCCGCGAGGAGGACGAGCCCAAGCAGGTGATGGTCGACCGCTTCGGCCTGACCGACAACCAGGTCGAGGCGGTTCTGAACATGCGCCTGCGCGCTCTGCGCAAGCTCGAGGAGATCGAGATCAGGAAGGAGCATGACGGCCTGACGGCCGAGCGCGACGACCTGACCGACCTCCTCGGCGACGAGGACCGGCGCTGGGCGACGCTGAAGGCCGAGGTCGGTAAGACACGCGACCTGGTGGGGCCGGACACGTCGCTCGGCCGCCGCCGCACGGTAATCGGGGAGGCCGCCTCGGCGTCCGTGGTGCCGCTGGAATCGATCATCGAGCGTGAGCCGGTGACGGTCTACCTTTCGCAGAAGGGCTGGATCCGTGCGGTCAAGGGACACCAGGATCTGGCTCAGGAGGTGCGCCACAAGGAGGGCGACAGCGGTCGCTATGCCCTGCATGCGGAGACCCCGGACAAGATCCTGGTCTTCGCCACCAATGGCCGCCTCTACGCGCTCCTGGCAGACAAGCTGCCCCGGGGCCGCGGCTTCGGCGAGCCCTTGCGCATGATGATCGACCTGCCCAATGACGCCGATGTGGTGGCGCTCAGGGTCCACAAGCCCGGCGGCAGGCTGCTGGTGGCCTCCGACGACGGCCGCGGCTTCATCGTGCCGGAGGACGAGGTGGTGGCGCAAACCCGCGCCGGCAAGCAGGTGCTGAACGTTTCGGGAGCTGTCGAGGCGGCCGTGGCACGGCCGGTTGCCGGCGACCACGTCGCCGTGCTGGGGCACAACCGCAAGCTGCTTGTCTTTCCGATCGAGGAGTTGCCGGAGATGAGCCGCGGAAAGGGCGTGATGCTGCAGCGCTACCGCGACGGCGGCATGGCGGATGTGGTGACCTTCGACGCACTCGCCGGTCTCGCCTGGGGCCGGCGGACCTTCTCCATGGCCGACCTCATGGCCTATCTGGGCAAGCGCGCCGCCGCCGGCCGGCTGGTGCAGAAGGGCTTCCCGCGCGCCAACCGGATCGAGTGAGGGCCTTTTCCGCTTCCCCGCACGGCGCTAAAGTCGCCGCCCGAACCTGACGCGATCCACCCGAGAACAAGGAACCGAGACCCGTGTCCATGCCCGCATCCAACGCCCTGGCGCTCAATCTCTGGCGGGGCGAGACCGAGCAGGCCCGCCTCGTCCGGGCGGTCGGCCTGACCCTCGCCGGCGCCCTCTTGATGGCGGTCGCCGCGCAGGTGCGCATCCCGTTCTGGCCGGTGCCGCTGACCATGCAGACCTTCGCCGTGCTGCTGGTGGCCGGCACCTACACCGCACCGCTCGCCTTCTCCTCGATGCTGCTCTACGTGGTGCTGGGGGCCGTCGGCGCGCCGATCTTCTCCGACGGCAATGCCGGCTGGGCGTATTTCACGGGCACGACCTTCGGCTACCTGATCGGCTTCATCGTCGCGGCGACCGTCGCCGGGCGCATGGTCGAGAGCGGCTATGGCCGCTCCGTCGGCTGGTTGCTCGTGGTCTTCCTGGTCGCCGAGGCGATCATCTTCGCCCTCGGCGTCGCCTGGCTGGCGACCATCATCGGTCTGCCCGGGGCGATCGAGCACGGCCTCATACCGTTCCTCATCGGAGACGCGCTGAAGGCGGCGCTGGCCATCGCCCTGATCGCCGCCGGCTGGCGTCTGACGCGCCGCTGAGCATCCGGGTCCACGCGTTCGGCCCGGCGCGGCGCTCGACGAGGCGCGGCGCCGGGCCTTTTCATGCGGGCACGAGGTCATCCACGGCCGTCTCGGCATAGAGCGGCGTCGACAGATATTTCATGCCGGTGTCGCACATCACCGTGACCACGGTGGCGTCGGGGCCGAGGCGATGGCCCAGTTCCAGGGCGGCGACGAGATTGGCGCCGGTCGAAGTGCCGGCGAACATGCCCTCCTCGCGCGCCAGGCGGCGGGCCATGGCCATGGCGTCAGCGGTCGACACGGTGGCGACCGCATCGACGGCGTCGGCGCGCCACAGCGGCACGACGAAGCCCGCGCCCACACCTTCGATCCGGTGCGTGCCCGAGGCACGGCCCGACAGCACCGCGGATTCCTCAGGCTCGACCGCGACGCAGTGGATGGCGGGATCGCGGGCATGCAGCGCTTCCGAGACGCCGCGTACCGAGGCGGCGGTACCGGTCGCCTGCACGAAGCCGTCGATCCGGCCGCCGGACGCCAGCCAGATCTCCTCGCCCATCGTGTGATAGGCGGCGATCTGGTCGGCGTTGGTGAGCTGGTCGGTCCAGAAGGCGCCGGTGCGTTCGGCGATGGCGCCGGCGGCCTCGATCATGGCGCGGGTGAGGGCGGCGTCCATGCCGCCGCCCCGGCTCGGCACGATGGTCAGCCTGGCGCCAAGCGCCGTCATGTGGCGACGCTTCTCCTGGCTGAAGGCGTCGGAGGTGACGATGTCGAGCGGATGGCCCTTCACGGCGCAGACCAGGGCGAGGGAAACGCCGGTGCTGCCGCCGGTGTATTCGACGACCGCACCGCCCGGCGGCAGGCGCCCGTCGCGCTCCGCCGCCTCGATCATGGCCAGCGCCATGCGGTCCTTCATGCTGCCCGTGGGATTGACGGCCTCGAGCTTGAGCAGGATGCGCGCGCAGCCGGGGGGAGGCAGCGAACGCAGTGCGACAAGCGGTGTGTCGCCGATGCGCGCCAGCACGTCGCCCGATATGCCAGCCATTCCGCGTCCTCCCTGCATGGTGACTATCGAAAACGAAGTGACTATCCGCTGGTGACTTTCGATTTGCAAGTGACAATAGTGGTGGGCTATCCGTGGCGAGGTGAGAGGGACCGGATGACGACGGACACGGGTGACGGCGCGGCCTTCCGCTCCGACTGCTCGATCGCGCGCAGCCTGGACATCCTGGGCGACAAGTGGACGCTGCTGGTGGTGCGCGACCTGATGTGGCACGGCCGGCACACCTTCCAGGCGCTGCAGGAAAGCGCCGAGCGGATGCCCGCCAGCATCCTCGCCGACCGGCTGCGCCGCCTGCGCGCCTGGGATCTGGTACGGCGCGAGCCCTACCAGACCAATCCCGTGCGCCACGCTTATCACCTCACCGAGATGGGACGCGGGCTGGAGCCGGTGCTGCGCCAGGTGATGGCCTGGGGCCACCGCAACCTGGGCGGCGGGTTCTTCGTCCCCGAGGGCGAGGAAGGTGGCGCCGACCCCGGCTAGAGCGCCACCGCGTGCCACGCCTCACGTCGAAATGACTCGAATTCGGGTGTCCGTTACCTGACGGAAGTATATGCTATCTTTGGTTAGTCAACTGAAGATAGGCAGAGTTCCCCATGTCCGAGGACGTCCAGGCCGCCGAAGCCGTTGAGAGCGGCGACGCACCCGTTGCGTTTTCCTACGATACCGTTCCCTATCTGAGCTACGCCTACCCGCAGACCCATCCGGACCGACTGCACGTGATCGGTCGGCTGTTCGGCATGTCGCCGGTGCCGGCGGAGGGTGCGCGCGTCCTGGAGATCGGCTGCGCCAGCGGCGGCAATCTGATCCCGATGGCCGAGACGCTGCCGGGCGCCAGCTTCCTCGGCGTCGACCTGTCAGAGCGCCAGGTGAAGGACGGGCAGGCGGTGATCGAGCGGCTGGGCCTGGGAAATGTCGAGCTCAAGGCGATGGATATCGCCGACCTGCCCGCGGACGCGGGTCCGTTCGACTACATCCTGTGTCACGGCGTCTATTCCTGGATCCCGGATTCCGTGCAGAAGCGCATAGTCGAGATCTGCAAGCGGAATCTGTCGCCTCAGGGCATCGCCTATGTCAGCTACAACATCTATCCGGGCTGGCACATGCGCGGCATGCTGCGCGACATGATGGTCTACCACGCCGGGCGGTTCGCCGGGAATCCGGGGCTGCAGGTGCGCGAAGCCAAGGGTTTGCTGGAGTTCCTGTCGAACGCGGTTAAGGGGCAGGAAACGGCCTACTCCAAGCTGCTGCAGGACGAATTGAAGCTGCTGGGCCGCGTCAACGACAGCTACATCTTCCACGAGCATCTGGAGGACCACAACCGGCCGATCTACTTCCACGAGTTCGAGACGGCGATCAAGGCGCAGGGCCTGCAATATCTGGGCGAGGCCAATTTCCACATGATGCTGGCCCGCAACCTGCCCAAGGATGTCGCCCAGACGCTGCAGCGCATCGCCGGCAACGACATCGTGCGCATGGAGCAGTACATGGACTTCGTGCGCAACGGCACCTTCCGGCAGACCCTGATCTGCCACGGCGATATCGCGCTCAACCGGAACATCCAGGGCGACAAGGTGCGCGATCTCTACGTCGCCTGCGCCGCCGTGCCCCAGGGGGAGGTAGACCCGCGCGGGGCCGAGAAGCAGGACTTCAAGCTGGCGACCGGACAGCAGTTCACCACCGGCAACCTGATGCTGAAGCTGGCCATCCCGATCCTGCGCAAGGCCTGGCCGGAGGCGGTGAAGCTGAGCGACCTGGCGGTGGCGATCAATGCCGGGAGCGGGGACGCCTCCGCGCCCGTGGTGGTCGACAGCGCCGTGCGCGACCGGCTGTCCGCCCAGCTGGCGAACGACTTCCTGTTCCTCTTCGCCTCGGGCATGGCGGAACTGCGGCCGCGCCAGCTCGGCCTCAGCTCCGCGCCCGGCGACCGGCCCAGCGTGACGCAGCTGACGCGCTTCTCGGCCGCCACCGGCCGGCCGCTGATCAATCTCAGGCATGAGACCGTCAACCTGAACGACCTGGCGCGCAACGTCATCTCCCTGCTCGACGGCTCGCGCGACGAGGAGGCGATCCTTGACGGGATGGTCGACCTGGTGGCCGCCGACAAGATGTCGGTGCAGCAGAGCGGGACGCCGGTGAAGGACCCGGACAAGGTGCGCGAACTGCTGCGCCAGCCCGTCAACGGTGCGCTGAAAGGCCTGGCCGAGCGCGGCTTTCTGCAGGCGGGACCGGGTTAGGGTCGGCGCGGATCCGGCAGGCATTGCCTGAGGCGGCGATCACGCCAATTATGCCGGATGGCGGTTGGCAGGAATGCGAGTGCCTGGAGCGGATGGCGATCTGGTGGAACCGCGCTGGCGGTGCCGCCAAATCGTCTTACTCTCCTCGCTTCGCAAGGATAGAGCGGCATGGCGGACATCGATGACGATCTGATCTTCGACATCGGCATGCACCATGGCGACGATACCGCCTTCTATCTCGCCAAGGGCTTCCGCGTCGTCGCGGTCGAGGCCGATCCGAAGCTGGTGCGCCAGGTGTCGGAGCGGCTGGCCGGGCCGATTGCCGAGGGCCGCCTGGTGATCGTCGGCAGCGCGATCTGGGAGGCGGGCGGTACCGAGATCCCGTTCTTCATCCATGGCAACAGCGATCGTGGCTGGAGCAGCGCCTTCCAGGCTTCCGCCGAGCGCGATGGCTCGACAGCCGAGGCGATCCGCGTGCCGACGACGACGGTGTCCGAGCTGTTCGACCGCCACGGCGTTCCGCGCTATCTGAAGTGCGATATCGAAGGCGGCGACGCCGTCGTGGTGCGCCAACTGGCCGAGGATGGCCGCCTGCCGACCTTCGTGTCGGTGGAGATCTCCGGTCGTGGCTTCATCGAGCGGCTCGCGGAGATGGGGTACGACCGATTCCAGCTCGTCAACCAGGCGCTCCTGCACCGCACGAAGCTGGCGCCGCCGCCGCGCGAGGGACGCTTCGCCCCGCTGTCTGTTGGCGGCCACGCATCCGGGCCCTTCGGCCTCGACCTGCCGGCCGCGTTCTGGGCGCCGGCGCCGGCCACCCTCAGGCGCTACGACGACAGGCAGCGCCATCACGAGAGGCGCAGTCTCAGGGGCCAGTTGATGAAGCGCGTCTCACGCCTCACCGGCCGTGGCTGGCTGAGCTATCGCGGCTGGATGGACGTGCACGCCACCACGGCGGCGGCGCTGGCCCGCCCTCACAGAACGACGCCGTCCCAGGGCACCTTGCCACCCGATGGTCCCATCGGGTCGAGATGAATTGCCCGCCCCGTCAACACTCCAGAGCCTCTCGTCTGCGCCCGACGGGGGCAGGTTGCTCAAGAGCGGATCATACCTTGACGGAGCCGAGGCCGGCTCCGTCAAGCCGTGATCCAATCTAGCTGCCGCAGCCGAGGCTGATGGCGCCGCCCAGCGCCTGCACCTGGCGGTCGATGGCGCAGATGTAGCGTTCGAAGTTGGGGCTCGTCGGGCCCGCATGGTAGCGGCCGACGGCGTCGCGCCAGCTTCCCGTGTGCTCGTGCAGGAAGACGAGCAGGCGGGCGGCATAGTCGACATTGGTCGCCGGGTCGAGGAAGGCGGCCGGGTTGCCATCGACCTCGTCCAGGTGGACGCGCGCGAAGATCTGCATGCAGCCGACGGAGACGTTCGCATGGGGCTGGCCCGACGCGTCGCGCAGCAGGGCCGCGGCTTCGTTGTAGCTGGCCGGGGTGTAGGTCCGACCGCTGCGGTTGACGGCGAGGGGGGTGAGCCGGCTCTCGGCCACGCCGATGGCCATGAGGAGGCCGCGGGGGATCTCGTACGCGATCTCCGCGGCATCGATGAAGGCCGCGCAGCCATTGTCGCTGGGGTCGGTGATCGGGCTCTGTGCCCGGACGCCCTGCAGCGTGACGAGTGTGAGGAAGGTGACGATCGCGATGACAAGTCGCGTTTGCATCGATCTGCTCATAAAGGTTGGGGATGGACGGGGGATAACACCCTCCAAGGTTCAGTCAACTCCGGCTGCCCGCAACGCTCATATGCTTTCGCCAAGACTCAGCCCGCCCCGTTCTTGACAAGATCGAGGAGCCGCTCGTGCAGCGGGTAGCCGCGCTCGCCCATGGCATCGACGGCGTCGAAGTGGTGCCGGTCCGGAAGGTCGATGATTTCAAGCCTGTTGCCGACATTCTTCCAGGCCCGGGCGAAGTCGGCCTGCTGACGCCGGAACTCGTCCGTCTCCCTCGCACCGACGGCGAGCAGCAGCCGCGGCTCGACCGGGCGCAGGCGGGCGCGGGGCGACAGGTCCTCGACCTCGGCCGGATCGAGGCGGAGCACGTCGTTGAGATAGCTGAGCCGGATCGGCTCGAGTTCGAACAGCCCGCTCATGGCGAGGCCGGCCCGGACCGGCGGGCGATCAAAGCCGTCTTTCGCCCAGTCACGCAGCAGCATGAGTGCCGTCAGGTGGCCGCCGGCCGAGTGACCGCTCAGCACCAGGCGCGACGGGTCGATGTCCCAACCCGCCGCCTGCCTGGCGATGGTGGCGATGGCGGTAGCCACCTGCGCCACCAGCGCCGTCATGCGCACGGTGGGGCAGAGGTCGTAGTCGATGGTGACGAAGGCCACCCCGCGGTCGACGAACGCCGGCGCCAGGTAGGCGAAATCCTCCTTCGTCATGGCCTGCCAGTAGCCGCCATGGATGAAGATGAGCGCCGGCACCGGGTCGCCGCGCTGGGCCGGCAGGAAGATGTCGAAGCGCTGACGGTTGCCGGGGCCATAGGCGACGCCGAGGCGGGCCTGTCCGGCCGCCTGCAGCCGTTCGATCACCCGGTCGCTCGCGTCCCGCCAGGCGATGGCGATCTTGGGGAAGGCGGGCACGGCGGCGCGCAGATTGTACTGCGCGTCGAGCCCGGCCTGGTCGTAGTCGCCCCAGATCGCGCTCATCGGCGGCGGTGGGCTTGGGTCGCGGGGCGCATCAGGTGAAGGCGTTGAAGGTGATGATGGTGTGGGTGTCGCGGATATGCGGCAGGGTCTGGATGTGCTCGGCGATGAAGCGGCCGATATCCTGTTCGGCCGGGATGTAGCACTTGATCAGCAGGTCCCAGTGTCCGGAGGTGGAATAGACCTCCGAGACCTCCTCGATCTCGTCGACCGCCTGGGCGGCGACGTCGTAGGTCTTGCCCAGTTCGCATTTCACCTGAACGAATACCGCGCGCATGTCCTGTTCCTGTCCTCGCTGGCCTTTTGGGCGGTCTGATGTGATGGCAGGAGTGTCGGGTCTCGCCCGCGGCAATGCAAGATCGCGTTGCGTCGGCCGTGGTTCACGAGGCGGCGCGCGGGCCGGCGACGATCAGCGCCGCGCCGACCAGACAGACGGCGCCGCCGATCAGGTCCCAGCGGTCCGGGCGGAGCCCTTCCGCCAGCCACAGCCAGGCCAGCGAGGCGGCGATGTAGACACCGCCATAGGCGGCATAGGCGCGACCCGCGGCGATGCTCGGCACCTGGGCCAGCAGCACGGCGAAGAGGGCAAGGGCGGCAAGGCCCGGCACAATCCACAACACCGAGCGGTCGAGGCGCAGCCAGGCCCAGAAGGCGAAGCAGCCTGCGATCTCGGCGATCGCGGCGCCGGCATAGGCGGCGATGGTCGGCATCAGCCTTCCTTTCCGGTTTCCGCCGCGTGCGCCATCGCGCGTGTCAGAACGCCTCGGTGGGCAGCGACATCAGGGACTCCGCCCCGGCGGTGGCGGCCGCGGCGTCGGCCCGGGCGCCGGGCATGACGTGTTCGGCATAGAAGCGGGCCGTGGTCAGCTTGGTCGTGTGGAAGGCGTCGCCGTTGCCGGACTCGATAGTGCGCGCCGCGGCGATCGCCTGGCGCGTCAGCCCCCAGCCGCCCACCACGGTGCCGACGAGGCGCAGATAGGGTGCAGCACCGGCGGCGGCGGCGTTGGCATCGTCGGTGCCGTGGCGCAGCAGCCAGTCGGTCGTCTCCTCCAGCGCCGCCAGCCCGTCGGCGAGACCGAGCCGGGCCTTGACGATGGAGGCGTTGCCGACGCTGGCGACCGCGTCGACGGTGGCGGCGATCTCGCCGATCAGCGCGCGCATCGCCCGGCCGCCGTCGCGCAGCAGCTTGCGGAAGACCAGGTCGTTGGCCTGGATGCCATTGGTTCCCTCGTAAATCGGCGTGATGCGCACGTCGCGATAGTGCTGGGCGGCACCCGTCTCCTCGATGAAACCCATGCCGCCATGCACCTGGATGCCGAGCGAGGCGACTTCCACACCGCGGTCGGTCGACCACGCCTTCACCACCGGGGTCAGCAGATCGACCATGGCCTGGGCGGCGGCACGGGCCTCGCCGTCGGGCTCCCGCTTGGCGCGGTCGAGCGCGCCCATCGTGTAGTAGGCGAGCGCGCGG
>JAVKFF010000156.1:0-12422 GCA_040226215.1 Azospirillaceae bacterium | reverse complement strand
CCAGGCGCGGCTCGGTGACCAGCCGGGCGAGCGCGTCGGCGACGGCGTCGCGATCCTCCACGGCGGACCGCAGCAGGGCCTGGGTCCGGTCGAGGTCGGCTTCGGTGATGGCGAGGCGGTGCTCGGCCGGCGCCCTGCCGGCATCGGCGAAACGGGCGTCCTCCCGCTCGGCCAGTCCCTGCGCCAGGGTGGCCAGAAGGTCGGCGGCCGAGGGCGCGCGGAAGCCGATCGACAGCGTCAGGCAGTCGTCGTCAAGCGAGACGCCGTCATGGGCGGTGCCGGGCGGCAGGTAGAGCATGTCGCCGGGGCCGAGATCCCAGCGCTCGGTGGGCGCGAACGCCTCGAGGATGCGCAGGGGCAGGCCGGGCCGGAAGCCGCCGGCGGGGCCGCCGACCGACCAGCGGCGGCGGCCGGCGAGTTGCACCAGGAAGACGTCGTACTGGTCGACATGGGGGCCGACGCCGCCGCCCTCCGGCGCGTAGGAGACCATGCAGTCGTCGAAGCGCCACGCGGGCAGGAAGCCGAAGCGGCGGGTGACCGCGGCGAGCGCCGGCACCCAGGCGTCCACGCAACTCACCAGCAGCGACCAGCCGCGCCGGGGCAGGCGGCCGAACTCGTCTTCCTCGAACGGGCCGTGGCGAACCTCCCAGCTGTCCTTCGTTCGGATGACCAGCCGGGCCAGGGCCTCGGGATCGCAGGCGATACCGGCGAGGTCGTCGGGCGTCAGCAGGCCGCCGAGGTCTGGCAGGGCATCCCGCACGAGCAGCGGCGCCCGTTGCCAGTGCCGGGCGAGGAAGTCGGCCGGCGCCAGCGCGCCCAGCGGTGATCTTGGTTCGGTTGCCATGGTGACAGACAGTGTCGGCGAGGTTGGCGGCATCGCACAAGCCGTGCTGGCCCGGGGCCGGAACCTAGGATATCATTCACAGGATTCGACGGAGCCGGGATCATCCCGGTCAGGCTTGAGAAGGGACCGAATGATAAGGAATGATCATTTTTGTTCATGTTTTTGGCCGCACGCGAGGCAGGAGGAGCGGGACCGGCGATGAGTGGGGTCCACAAACGCTATTTCGAGGACATCGCGGCCGGCGACCGGGTGACGACCGGCGAGATCGCGGTTTCCGCCGGGGACATCGAGACCTATTGCCGCCAGTTCGACCCGCAACCGCACCATCTGGACCCAGCGGCGGCGGCCGAGACGGTGCTGAAGGAAATCGTCGCAAGTGGTTGGCATACAACCAGTATCACCATGAAACTTCTGGTCGAGGGTGAGGCGCTGGGTGGCGCGCCGATCATCGGCATGGGTGCGCGGGAGCTGAAATGGCCGCGCGCCGTGCGCCCCGGCGACCGGCTGCATGTCGTGGCCGAGGTGATCGAGACCCGCGCCTCCAGCGGCGGTCGGCCCTTCGGCACGGTGACCCTGCAGGTGCGGACGCTGAACCAGGAGGGCGCGCCGGTTCTCGAGATGGTCACCAGCCTGATCATGCCGACCAGACCCGCCGACGGAGCGGAAGCGTGAGCGCCGTCATGCTGCTGCCCCAGGTGGCCTGCTAGAGATGCCGCAGGCCCACACCCCATGACTGGAGGCTGCATCATGCGTCGCACCGCCACCCCGCTCGTTCTTTCCACACTTCTCGCCGGCCTGGCGCTGGCCGCCGGCCCGGCCGCCGCGCAGAACGGAAGGCCGACCGCCTTTCCGGTGAACGAGGCGCACAAGATCCCGGCGCTGGAGGAGACCATCGAGGCCGTGCTGCAGGCCGTCGACGACCGCGACACCGAGGCGCTGCTGGAATACGTGCTGCCGGAACTGCAGTTCAGCTTCGGCGTGGAGAACGGGGCGGAGGCCTGGGCGGAGATCCTGAACGCGCCGGCGGACAGCGACACGAGCGACTGGCGCGAGGAGATCTGGTTCGCGCTGGGCGACACGATGCGCCTGGGCGGCGCCTTCAACGAGCGCATGGAATACTGCGTGCCCTATTTCAACTGCTCCTTCGATTCCGAGGATGCGGGGCCGGAGGCCGACGCCTTCACCACCATTTTCGTGATCCGCCACGACGCCGCGATCCGCGCCCAGCCGCGGGCCGACGCCCAGGTGATCGGCCGTTCCGCCTACGAGGTGTGGACCGGTGTCGAGTTCACCGACCCGCCGCCGGACGGCGACTGGCGGGACACCTGGGCGCGCGTCGTGCTGCCGACCGGCACGCCGGGCTACATCTGGCGGGAAGACTTCCGGCAGTGGGTGGGCTATCGAGGGTATTTCGTGGAGACGCCGGAAGGCTGGCGTCTGCAGGTCTTCATCGCGGGGGATTGAACGCCCATGCCCACAGCCCTGATCACCGGCGCCGGCCGCGGCATCGGCCTCGCCCTGGCGCAAGCCTATGCCGCCGACGACTGGACGGTGCTGGCCGGCGTGCGGTCCGAGCGGGCGGCCGACGCCGTATCGCGCCTCGACGGCGACGTGGTGCCGGTGACGCTGGACGTGGCCGACCCGGCCTCGGTCGGCATCCTGTCGGAACGGCTGTCGGGGCTGGCCATCGACCTCCTGGTCAACAATGCCGGGCTCGGCGATCCGAAGAGGCCGTTCGGCGAGACCGACTTCGCGGCCTTTCAGCGGGTTCTCGAGGTCAATACGATCAGCCCCGTGCGCATCGCCGAGGCCTTCCTGGAACACCTGCGGCAGGGCGAGCAGAAGAAGATCATGACGATCTCGAGCCAGCTCGGCTCCATCGCCAACAACCAGTCGGGCGGACGCATCCCCTACCGCGCCTCCAAGGCGGCGGTGAACGCGGCCATGCGCTCGGTCGCGCTCGACCTGCGGGAAGAGGGCTTCACGGTCAACGTCTTCCACCCGGGTTGGGTGGCGACCGACATGGGCGGCGAGCAGGCGCCGGTGACGCCGGCCGACAGCGCCGCCGGGCTGAAACGCCTGTTCGACCGGCTGGGCCCGGCGGAAACCGGCCGCTTCTTCAACTATGACGGCAAGGAGCTTCCCTGGTGAGCACGCCCGGCCGGCGCGGCGGATGAGCCGCGACATGCCCAACCCGATCCTGTTCTTCTTCGACTTCGCCAGCCCCTATGGCTATCTCGCCTCGCAGCGTATCGACGCCTTCGCGGCACGCTATGGGCGGTCGGTGGACTGGCGGGCGATCCTGATCGGCCCGGCGATGCAGGAGACCGGTGCCCGGCCGCAGACGGCGGTGCCGCTGCGCGCGGCCTATGCGCGCGAGGACCTGCCCCGCCTCGCCAAGCTGTGGGGCATCAAGTTCACCGAGCCGCCTGGCATGCCGATCTTCGCTCTGCAGGCCGGGCGTGCCTTCTGGTGGGCGCACCGGGCCGAGGGACCGGACGCCGCCCGGCGCCTGGCGCTGGCGCTCTACGCCGCCCATTTCGGCCGCGGCGAGGATATCGCCGACGCCGAAGGGGTGCTGGAAGTGGCCGAGGGCGCGGGTTTCGATCGCGGCGCCGTGGCGGCCGGGCTGCAGGATCCGGCGGTGAAGGAGCGCTTCAAGGAGGAGAGCGCCGCCTCGCTCAGGCGCGGCGTGTTCGGCTCGCCCTGGTTCGTGATGGACGCTCAGAACTTCTGGGGCGTGGATCGGCTCTATGTGATGGAGGAGATCCTCAAGCGCCAGGTGGCGCCGGAGGGCGACCGCGGGCCGGCGGGCATGTGAGGAGCCCAGTGCCTCAGCCGCGCCGGTAGACCGCGCGGACCTGGGCCGAGCGCAGCAGGTAGGCGGTGACCAGCGCGCCCAGCAGGAAGGCGAAGCCGCCGATCACCAGGGCCTGCACGATGAAGATGTCGGCGACGATGGCGACCTGCTCGGGCGTCAGCGCCGCCACCTCGCCCGGCGGGTCGACCCGGGCGCCGCGCACCCGGAATACCGGCTCGCTGGCGGCGATATAGATGGTTCCCGCATAGGCCAGCCAGCCGATCCAGACGAGCGCGATGCCGGCGACCGGGAAGACGGCGATCCGCAGCAGGCCGAGTGCCAGGAAGGCGAGGGCGGTCGCCGCCACCACCCAGCCGGCGGGCTCCAGCCCGGCGATCAGTGCCGTCAGCGTGCGGCCGTCGGCGAGGTCGATGGAAATCGGCACGAAGCCGATGCCGGCGAGAACGCCGACGACCACCATGATCGCGGCGGCGGCGAAGATGCCCTTCAGCCAGCCGCCGAAGGGTTCGCGTTGACGGGCGGGCGTGCTGTCGGTCATGGGGCGGGTCTCGTCGTCGGGGAGGCGCCTGAGTAGCCGGGATCGCCGGCCGGCGCAAACGCCATGGCGGGCAGGGCGGGCTGGCTCAGCGCAGCGCGTCGAGGTCGAGCGGCAGCAGCTCGCCCATCCAGATCGCGTGGTCGGTGTGGTCGGCGATGTCGTCGCCGGTATTGGGGTGCAGGAAGACGGTGAGGCCGGAGCGGTTCAGGGCCAGCCAGCCGATGACCTCCCCGGCGATGTCGGTGCCGAAGAGCAGCTGGCAGCTCCAGCGCGGATGCGGCCCGACATTCTTGCGGTGGACGCGGCCCATGGTGAGCGGGAAGCGCTCGGCGGCCTCCAGGCACAGCGCCTCGGCGGCATCGACCGTGTCGGCGTCGAAATAGACGTGAGCGTGGTAGTCGGCGATCGCCGGTTCCGTCGGATCAGCCATGGTTCAGCGCCTCCAGATAGAGTTCCCGGTCGACATTGCCGCCGGTCAGCACGATGCCGGCGCGGCGGCCGGCGAGGCGGTCGCGCTCCTGCATGAGGGCGGCGAGGCCGGCGGCTCCGGCCCCCTCCGCCACGTTGTGTGTGCAGGTGTAGAAGGTGCGCATCGCCGCGGTGATCTCCTGGTCGCTGACCGTGACGATGCGCGCGACATGGGCGTTGATGATCGCCACCGCCTCGGCCACCGGGGTACGGCAGGCCATGCCGTCGGCGAAGCGCGTGTCGGCCCGGTTGGTGCTGACCGGCCGTCCGGTCTCGAAGGACAGGCGGTAGCAGGGCGCGCCCTCGGCGACGACGCCGACGATCTCGGTCGTCAGGCCCAGCGCCTCGCGCGCCGCCACCATGCCGCAGATGCCCGAACCGAGGCCGATGGGCACGTAAACCACGTCGAGTTCGGGCTCGGCCTTCAGGAACTCCAGCGCGTAGGTGCCCACGCCATGGACGAGCAACGGGTGGAAGCTCGGCACGCGGTCGAGGCCGCGCTCCTCGGCGATGGCGGGCAGGTGGTCGACGCAGTCCTGGAAGTCGTCGCCATGCTCGATGAGGTCGGCGCCGAGCGCCAGCATCGCCGCGTTCTTCTCCCGGCTGTTGCCGCGCGGCACCAGGATGGTGACCGGGATGCCGGCCCGCGCCCCGGCGAAGGCGAGGGACTGTCCGTGATTGCCGCGGGTGGCCGAAACGATGCCGGGATGGTCCGGGCGCTCGCGCTTCAGGGCGTCCATGTAGACCAGGCCGCCGCGCAGCTTGAAGGCGCCGACGGGCGTGTGGTTCTCGTGCTTGACCCAGACCTCGACCCCGGTGCGCTGGGCGAGCAGCGGCCAGGCATAGTGCGGCGTGGCCGGCATGGCGCGGTAGACCGTGCGGGTGGCGGCCTCGAGATCGTCGCGGGTGGGCAGCATCGATGCGGGGCTCCGAGGTTCGACTGGAGCGCGAGAGTAGCCAGCCCTTGCCGCCGGGGAAACCGCTCGCGGCATCAGGCCTGCCCTGTGGCGGCGCGATGCGGAGCCGCGACCTGGCAGGATCGACGCGCGGCATTTCCAGCACCGCGCCAATTGGTGTATGCCAGCGAAGCGCCTCGGCGCGCGGGAGAGAAACGGGCCGAAACCGCCGGAAGCACCCATGAGCGTCATCCGCAGTACGATCGACACGCGCGACGAGACGTTCCGCGAGAACGACCGGCAGATGCGGGCGCTGGTCGCCGATCTGCAGGAGCAGGTGGCCACGATCAAGCAGGGCGGCGGCGAGCGTGCGCGCGAACGCCACCTGTCCCGCGGCAAGCTGCTGCCGCGCGACCGGGTCGGCCTGCTGCTCGATCCCGGCTCGCCCTTCCTCGAGCTCAGCCAGTTCGCCGGCCATGGGGTCTACGAGGACGCCGTGCCGGCGGCCGGCATCATCACCGGCATCGGCCGCATCCAGGGCCAGGAATGCGTGGTGGTGGCGAACGACGCCACGGTGAAGGGCGGCACCTACTATCCGCTGACGGTGAAGAAGCACGTGCGGGCGCAGGAGATCGCCCGGGAGAACCATCTGCCTTGCGTCTACCTGGTCGATTCGGGCGGTGCCTTCCTGCCGGCACAGGACGAGGTGTTCCCCGACCGCGACCATTTCGGGCGCATCTTCTACAACCAGGCGACCCTGTCGGCGGCCGGCATCCCGCAGGTCGCCGTCGTCATGGGCTCCTGCACGGCGGGCGGCGCCTACGTGCCGGCCATGTCGGACGAGAGCATCATCGTACGCGAACAGGGCACCATCTTCCTCGGCGGCCCGCCGCTGGTGAAGGCGGCGACGGGCGAGGTGGTGACGGCCGAGGAGCTGGGCGGGGCAGACGTGCATGCCAAGGTCTCCGGCGTCACCGACCACTACGCCCGCGACGACGCCCACGCGCTGGGCATCGCCCGGCGCATCGTCGGCCATCTGAACCGCCGCCGGCCGGAGACAGTGGCGCGCGCCGATCCGCGCCCGCCGCTCTACGATCCGGCGGAGATCTACGGCATCGTCGGCACCGATCTGCGCAAGCCCTACGACGCGCGGGAGGTGATCGCCCGCCTCGTCGACGGCTCGGAATTCGACGAGTTCAAGCAGCTCTACGGCACCACGCTGGTCACCGGCTTCGCCCATATCTGGGGCATGCCGGTCGGCATCGTCGCCAATAACGGCATCCTGTTTTCCGAAAGCGCGCTGAAGGGCGCCCACTTCATCGAGCTGTGCAACCAGCGCGCCATCCCGCTGGTGTTCCTGCAGAACATCACCGGCTTCATGGTGGGCCGGAAATACGAGGCCGGCGGCATCGCCAAGGACGGCGCGAAGATGGTGACGGCCGTCGCCTGCGCGGGCGTGCCGAAGATCACCATGATCCTCGGCGGCAGTTTCGGGGCGGGCAATTACGGCATGTGCGGCCGGGCCAATTCGCCCCGCTTCCTGTGGATGTGGCCGGGTGCGCGCATCTCCGTGATGGGCGGGGAGCAGGCGGCCAACGTGCTGGCCCAGGTGCGCCGCGACGGGTTGGAGGCCCGGGGCGAGGCCTGGCCCGAGGACGCTGAGGTCGCCTTCAAGGCGCCGATCCGCGAGCAGTACGAGCACCAGGGCCATCCCTACTACGCCAGCGCCCGGCTCTGGGATGACGGCATCGTCGACCCGGCGGAGGCACGCAACGTGCTGGCCCTGTCGCTCGCCGCCGCCCTGAACGCGCCGGTCGAGCCCGGCCGCTTCGGCGTCTTCCGGATGTGAGGCGGAGATGCCGGCGCTTACCTACGAGACCAGCGGCACGGTCGCTCGCGTCACCCTGACCCGGCCGGAGGTGCACAACGCCTTCGACGACGCGCTGATCGGCGAGCTGACGGGCGCCTTCGAGCGGGCGGCCGCGGCTGACACGATCGAGACCGTGATCCTGGCGGCGGAGGGCCGCAGCTTCTCCGCCGGTGCGGATCTCAACTGGATGCGCCGCATGGCGGGTTACGGCGAGGCCGAGAACCTGGCCGACGCCCGCGCGCTCGGCCGGCTGCTGCAGGCCATCGACGGCTGTCCGAAGACCACCATCGCCCGGGTACAGGGGGCCGCCTTCGGCGGCGGCGTCGGCCTGGTCGCCGCCTGCGACATCGCCGTGGCGAGCGGCCGGGCCAGCTTCTGCCTGTCGGAAGTCAAGCTCGGCATCGTGCCGGCCGTCATCAGCCCCTTCGTGGTGCGGGCGATCGGACCGCGCGCCGCGCGGCGCTATTTCCAGACCGCCGAGCGCTTCGATGCCGCGACCGCGCACCGGCTGGGCCTGGTTTCCGAACTGGCCGAGGACGAGGCGGCGATGGACCAGGCGATCGAGGCGATACTGGCGGCGCTGGCCGACGGGGGACCATTAGCCAAGCGCGCGGCGAAGGACCTGGTTTTCCTGGCCGAAAGCGGGCCACCGGAGTCGGTCATTGACGAAACCTGCCGCCGGATCGCGAACATCCGCGCCGGCGTGGAAGGGCAGGAGGGGCTGGGCGCCTTCCTGGCCAAGCGGACACCTTCCTGGCGCCAGCGCAAGGCATGAGGCGGGGCTGAGCGATGTTCGACACCATCCTGATCGCCAACCGCGGCGAGATCGCCTGCCGGGTGATCGGTACTGCCCGGGCCATGGGCATCCGCAGCGTCGCGGTCTATTCCGAGGCCGATCGCGACGCCCGGCATGTTCGCCTGGCCGACGAGGCGCTCTGTCTCGGGCCGGCGGCGGCGCGGGAGAGCTATCTTGCCATCGACAGGGTGATCGCCGCCGCCCGCGCGGCGGGCGCTCAGGCCATCCATCCCGGCTACGGATTCCTGTCCGAGAACGCCAGCTTCGCCGAGGCCTGTGCGGAAGCTGGCATCACCTTCATCGGCCCGCCGGCGGCGGCCATCCGCGCCATGGGCGGCAAGTCCGAGGCCAAGGCCCTGATGGCGGAGGCCGGCGTGCCCTTCGTGCCCGGCTATCACGGGGCCGACCAGTCGGACGACATACTGCTCGAGGAAGCGAGGACGGTCGGTTTCCCCGTCCTGATCAAGGCCTCGGCCGGCGGCGGCGGCAAGGGCATGCGGGTGGTCGAGCGCGCGGAGGATTTCGCCGAGGCGCTGGCGGGCGCGCGCCGGGAGGCGGCAGCGAGTTTCGGCGACGACCGCGTGCTGATCGAGAAGTACCTGACCCGGCCGCGCCATATCGAGGTGCAGGTGTTCGCCGACACGCGCGGCCAGGCGATCCATCTTTTCGAGCGCGACTGCTCGATTCAGCGCCGCCACCAGAAGGTGGTCGAGGAGGCGCCGGCACCCGGCATGACGGCGCAGCTGCGCCAGCGCATGGGCGAGGCGGCGGTCGCCGCGGCAAAGGCCATCGGCTATGTCGGCGCCGGCACGGTCGAGTTCCTGCTCGACGAGGACGGCGCCTTCTACTTCATGGAGATGAACACCCGCTTGCAGGTCGAGCATCCGGTGACCGAACTGATCACCGGCACCGATCTGGTCGAGTGGCAGTTGCGGGTGGCATCCGGCGAACCGCTGCCGCTGTCCCAGGAGGCGGTCGGCATCACGGGCCATGCCGTCGAGGTGCGGCTCTACGCGGAGGATCCCGAGGCTGGCTTCCTGCCGGCGACCGGTACGCTGCAAACCGCGCGCTTCCCCGACCGGCTGGCGCATGTCCGGGTCGACCGCGGCGTCGACGAGGGCGACCGCATCTCCGTGCACTACGACCCGATGATCGCCAAGATCATCGCCTGGGGCGCGGACCGGCCGGCGGCGATCCGCACGCTGCGCCGCGCCGTGGCGGAGACCGCGATCGCCGGCCTGGTCACCAATCTCGCCTTCCTGGCCCGCGTCGTCGGCCATCCGGGCTTCGCGCCGGTGGACGGTCCGCCCGATCTCGACACCCGCTTCATCGAGCGGTATCGCGAAGCGCTGCTGCCGCCACCGGCCCCGCCCGCCCCAGACCTGGTGGCCGGCGCGGCGCTGAGCCTGATCGCCGGGAGGAGCCCGGTCGGCGCCGACGGAAGCCCCTGGGCGGCACTGACCGGCTGGCGGCTCAATGGCAGCCATCGCGAAACCATCCGCCTGAAGACGGCGGATGCCATCGCCGAGGTGGTGGTCGACCATCTCCCCGGCAGGCGGCTTGGGCTGGCGATCGGCGACTGGCGCATGGTGTGCGAGATGCCCAGCCGGGCCGATCTGGTCACCGAGGCGCGCACGGACAGCGGCGTGCACCGCTGGCGCGTGGCGAGGCACGGTCTCAGGCTCACCGTCTTCGACGGCGCCGAGGCGCATGGCTTCGACCATCTCGACCCGGTCTCGCTGGCCGACCTGGACAGCACCGCCGAGGGCGCGCTGACCGCGCCGATGCCGGGCCGGGTGATCTCCGTGCTGGTCGCCGAGGGTGCCGAAGTGGCGGCGGGCCAGGCCCTGCTGGTGCTGGAGGCGATGAAGATGGAGCACACGATCCGCGCACCGGGTCCCGGCACCGTCGAGCGGCTGCCCTTCAAGGCCGGCGAGCAGGTCGAGGAGGGCGTCGAACTCGCCATCATCAAGCCCCCGGCGTGAGCACCACCCGCATCGAGCAGCACCTGGGCGCGGTGGCCGACGCGGCGGCCATCGGACAGCTCCGGAACCTGGGCCCGCGCTCGGCGGCGTGGCTCGTGGCGGCGGGCATCGGCACGGTCGGCGAGTTGCGCCGGCTGGGTGCGGTGGCGGCCTTCCGCCGCGTCCGCGCGAATGCGGCGGCGGGTGTGTCGCTGAACCTGCTCTGGGCCATGGCGGCAGGCCTGCTGGACATGCATTGGACCCACCTGCCGGCGGATATTAAGTCTCGGCTGTTGAACGAACTGGAGAGGCCGGATGGCTGATCGGGTGACGCTGGTCGAGGTCGGCCCGCGCGACGGGCTGCAGAACGAGCCGAAGGTGGTACCGCTCGCCAGCAAGCTGGCGCTGATCGACCGGCTCGGCGCCGCGGGCCTGACGGTGATCGAGGCCGGCGCCTTCGTCTCACCGAAATGGGTGCCGCAGATGGCCGATTCGGGCGAGGTGCTGCGCGCGCTCACGCCGCGCCCGGGCGTGCGCTACCCGGTCCTGGTGCCCAACGAGAAGGGCCTGACGGCCGCTCTCGCCGCCGGGGCGAAGGAGATCGCCGTTTTCGGCGCCGCCTCGGAGAGCTTCAGCCGGCGCAACATCAACTGCTCGATCGCCGAGAGCCTGGAGCGCTTCCGCCCCGTGGTCCACCGCGCCCGTGCCGAGGGCGTTGCCGTGCGGGGCTATATCTCCTGCGTCCTCGGCTGCCCCTATGAGGGGGCGGTGCCGGTCGCGGCCGTGGTCGAGGTCGCCACGGCGCTCACCGAGATGGGCTGCGGCGAGATCTCGCTCGGCGACACCATCGGCATCGGCACGCCGGGCAAGGCGCGTGCCATGGTGCGCGCGGTTGCCGAGGTAGTGCCGATGGCGCGGCTCGCGGCGCATTTCCACGACACCTACGGCCAGGCCCTGGCCAACCTCCTCGCCGTCCTGGAAGAGGGCGTCCGCATCGTCGACTGCGCCGTCGCGGGCCTCGGCGGCTGCCCCTATGCGAGGGGGGCGAGCGGCAATGTGGCGACCGAGGACGTGCTCTACATGCTCGACGGCATGGGCGTGGAGACCGGGGTCGACATGGACCGGCTGCTCGCCGCCAGCCGCCTGGTCTCCGACGCGCTGGGCCGGCCACCGGTCTCGAAAGCCGCGCGGGCGCTCTTGTCCACGACGTCCGTTCCGGCCGCATGATCGGCGCCGCAGGAGAGATCCGCCCGGCATGACCATGCATCTGCTGCGCATGGCTGTGGGCATCCGCGACCTCGCCCAGCTGCAGGAACGTCAGCGGGCCAATCGCCACCGGCGCGACGGGCGCGACGTGGTTCATGGCTACACCCGCCGCCGTCCGACCCGTGCCGGCGAACTGCTCGATGGCGGCTCGATCTACTGGATTCTCCGCGGCGCCGTCCGCGTGCGCCAGCGCCTGCTCGCCTTCGACGAGGCGACCGACGAACGGGGCACCGCCTACTGCCGCCTGGTCTACGATCCGGGCCTCGTGCTCACCGAGGCGCAACCGCGCCGACCCATGCAGGGCTGGCGCTACCTGGCGCCCTCTGACGCACCGGCCGACATCGGCCCCCTGGGCGCCGACGACCTGCCGCCGGACCTGGCGGCCAGCCTGCGCGAGATCGGCCTGCTTTAGCCCTGGCACCTGCCGGCCCGGCGCAAGAGCGACGCAAGAGCAAATGGCGATCGCCGGTCCTGCCAGCGATCCGGCCAGCGATCCGGCCGGCGATCCGGCCAGCGATCCGGCAGACCGCCGTGCCGGCGCTCAGCACGGCAGTTGACCGATCGGTCAGATATTTCGCCCCGGGGCGGCTTTTTTCTCTGGACATGGCGGGGGCGGCGGCCTAAATACCCCTCCGCTCGCGACGGCGACGTCCCCCACCGGTTCCAAACGGTGACGCGGGGCGGGCGGCTGGACCTCTTGCCAGCGACCGGTCGTGAGACTAGACTTAAAAGCTCGTCTCGAAATCGGCACCACAGCGGTGCGGATGCGGGGCGGTTCGGCTTCGGGCCATGGCCACATTGGCGCGACTCGAAGACCACGGTTGTTTGACAGAGTGGAAAAGCGAAGAAGGGATACGCGGTCGGCGGGGAAGTCTCGTGCCTGGCATGAGGGGTTTCGTCGAGGCGTATCATGGAAGTGATGACGCTGAGGTGTCGTTGGTTTCGGTGAGATTGGTGAT
>JAVKFF010000155.1:0-8559 GCA_040226215.1 Azospirillaceae bacterium | reverse complement strand
CCATCGGATCGCAGCAGCACCATGTCGTCGAGCTGGGCGTTATCGACGACGACTCGTCCCTGGATGGCATCTTCGATGACCGTTTCGCCGGATTGCGGCGCCTTGAAGCGGAGCACGGGCTTGATGCCGGCCGGTGCCTCGCCGGGGTCGCGATCGCGCCAGCGCCCGTCATAGCGTAGCGGCTCGCCCCGGGATCGCGCCGTCTCTCGCATTTCCGCCAGTTCATCCTGGGAGGCGTAGCAGAGATAGGCCTTGCCCTCGGCAAGCAGCGCGTTGGCGACCTCGGCATGGCGCTGCCGGCGTGAGAACTGCGATACGGCCTCGCCATCCCAGTCGAGGCCAAGCCAGCGCAGGCCCTCGAAGATCGCCTGGATCGCCGCGTCGGTTGAGCGGGCGCGATCGGTGTCCTCGATGCGCAACAGGAAGCGGCCCTGGTGATGCCGGGCGAAAAGCCAGTTGAACAGGGCCGTGCGCGCGCCGCCGATGTGCAGGTAGCCGGTGGGTGACGGCGCAAAACGTGTCGTTATCGTCATTTTTTCAACTGATTGGACGGGATGATGATAGAATGGACGCCTCAGGGCGCGACGCCGCTGATTAGCATAGCTGTCCGACCATTGCATCCGCCGGCTCGACAGGCCGCTGGGAGGGGCGTTGACCAGCCTGGCAACCGACGATCGCGACATCGGCCACGCATCGTCGCCGCATACCTGGCTCCGGCGCCGGGCCGACGCATTGGTGGCGGCGGAGGCGGGCCGACGCCTGCTCTGGTCGCCGGTCCTGCTCGGTGGCGGTTGCGTCGCCTATTTCGCCTGGCCGGTGGAGCCGCCGCTGCTGCCCAGCCTGCTGGTCCTGCTCTGGCTGGCGAGTCTGGCTCTGGCGCTGCCCCGCTGGCGGCCCATGCTCTCCCTGCCGCTGCTGATCGTCACCGGCTTCGCCGCCGCACAGGTCGAACGCCGCGCGGTCGAGATCCCGATGCTCGAACGGGCGCTGTCGAGCGGCCTCGATGGCCGCGTCGTCGATATCGACAGCGACGAGAGCGGCCTGCGCGTCGTCCTCGACAGCGTGTCGGTGGAGCTGCCGGGCCGGGCGGATGGGCTGGCGACGGTGCGGCTCTGGGTACCGCCTGGCGCGCCAGCGATCACCGTGGGCGACCGGATCGCGGGACGGGCGCGGCTGATGCCGGCATCATCGCCCATGGCGCCCGACGGTTTCGACTTCCGGCGCCATGCCTTCTACCAGGGGCTCGGCGCCTACGGCTTCTTCTACGGGCCGCCGGAGATCCGGCAGCCGGCGGCGGACGGTTTCCCCGTCGAAAGCGTGCGGCGCACGATCGATGCCCGGATCACCGGCACGCTCGGTGCGAACGAGCGCAGCGCGCTGGCGGTGGCGCTGCTCACCGGCGAACGGGGCGCAATCCCGGCCGACGTGACCGAGGCGATGCGGGCCTCGGGACTAGGTCACCTCCTGGCGATATCGGGTCTGCATCTTGGCCTCGTGGCAGGGTTCGTCTTCTTCAGCCTGCGGGCCATCCTGGCGCTCAGCCCGCGGCTCTGCCAGGGCCGGCCGATCAAGAAGCTCGCCGCCGCGGCCGCCATGCTGGGAGCCTTCGGCTATCTGGTGCTGGTCGGCGCGCCGGCACCGACCCAGCGCGCCTTCGTGATGACGGCGCTGGTGCTGCTGGCGGTGATCGTCGACCGGCAGGCGATCTCACTCCGGCTGATCGCCATAGCCGGCTGCGTGGTGCTCCTCCTGGCGCCGCACAGTGTCGTCGGGCCCAGCTTCCAGATGAGCTTCGCCGCCGTGCTGGCGCTGGTCGCCGGCTTCGAGGCAGTCATTCGGATGAGGCGCGGCGACGGCTGGCTGATGCGCTCTGCCTTGCGCCGCTACGTCGTGTTCCTGCTGTTCAGCTCCTGCCTTGCCTCCCTGGCGACCCTGCCGTTCGCTGCCTATCACTTCCAGCGCATCGCGCTGTTCGCACCGGTCGCCAATCTGATCGCGGTGCCGCTGACCGCGACCGTGATCATGCCGAGTGGCCTGATCGCTCTGCTGCTGATGCCGCTGGGTCTCGAGGCCCTGCCGCTCTCGGTGATGGGGCAGGGCATCGCGCTGCTGGTCGACTGGGCACGCGTCGTGGCCGGCTGGCCGGATGCCAGCCTGCTGACCGGCATGATTGGCGATGCCGCGCTGCTGGCGTGGGTGGCGGGCTTCCTCGCCCTCTGCCTGCTGCGCAGCCGGTGGCGTTTCGTGGCGGCAGCCGTCGCCGTGGCGATCTCCGCTCTGCTGATCGCCGGTCGCGAGCCGCCCGACCTGCTGGTCGACGAGCAGTCCGGGATCGCCGCCTACCGGCCCGCTGGCGGACAGGCCATGGTGACCGCGCCCGCCGACACCTTCCTTACCGGCTTCTGGATGCGCTGGTGGGGGGAGGCCGGTGTGCCGCGGGCGATGCCGCTGGCGGCGCATGCGGGTGACGGGCCGGCGCGCTGCGACGGTCAGGGCTGCGTGATCGAACACGCGGAACTGGTCGTTGGTCTGCCGCGCACCGGCGCCGGGCAGGTCGAGGACTGCGCCGGTGCCGATATCCTGATCGCCCATGACCGCTGGCGGGAGTTGGCGACCTGCCGCGCCGTTCAGATCACGGCGGCCGACCTGCGCGCGCACGGTTCCCTGGCGCTCGATCTCGAGCATTCCGGATGGCAGGTCGACTGGGCGCGGCCGCTGGGACCAACCCGGCCGTGGCACCCGGGCTATGACGACGGCCGCTAGGTCCTCGCGACGTTCAGGTATAGTGGCGGATCAGACCGACGAGGCGGCCCTGGATGCGCACCCGGTCGGCGCCGAAGATGCGGGTCTCGTATTTGCGGTTAGCCGGTTCCAGCGCGATGGTGTTCCCCTTACGGCGCAGGCGCTTCAAGGTCACCTCCTCGCCATCGACCAGCGCGACGACGATGTCGCCGCTATCGGCCTGCTCGGCCCGTCTGATGACGATGGTGTCACCGTCGAGGATCCCGGCGTCGATCATGCTGTCGCCGTCCACGGTCAGGGCGTAGTGCTCACCGGCGCCCATGAAATTGGCCGGCACGGCGATCATCTCGTTGGGATCGCGCAAGGCCTCGATCGGCGTACCGGCGGCGATCTTGCCGTAGAGCGGCAGTTCCATGCCGACATCGTTGCTGGCTTCGGGCAGGTGGACCGCCGGCTTGTCGCGCGCCGGCTTCGGCGCGAAGGTGCGTGACTGGAAGCGCACCGGCGCATCGGCCGCCGCGTCCACGCCGTCGGGCAGTCTGACGACCTCCAGCGCGCGGGCCCGGTGTGGCAGCCGCCGGATGAAGCCGCGTTCCTCCAGCCCGCCGATCAGCCGGTGGATTCCCGATTTCGACTTCAGGCCCAGCGCCTCCTTCATCTCGTCGAAGGAAGGGGAGACGCCGCCGTCCTGAAGCCTGCGGTGAATGAAGAGGAGGAGTTCCTGCTGCTTGCGCGTGAGCATCGTCGGGCGGAGCCTGTCTTGTGCCGCCGGACCGGTGGAGCGCCGGTTCCGGACGTTGGACCGAATGAGTCGTTGGACCGAATGAGTCGCTACAATTGATACGAGAACAAAACCAAAACGTCAAGTTTTGTTCCGGTTTGGTTCACGAATACATCCGCGGGCGACGCAATACAGGCGGTCAGAGACTCAGCAATCCGCTGTCGAATCGAAGTATCGGCACGATCGCGCCCGCCTTTCTGGCCCCGTCAAAGGGCGGCCTGACGATCAGACAGTCGGCGTGCGAGAAGGCGGAGAGCTGGGCGCTGTCCTGGCTGGCCAGCGGTGTGGCGACCGCATCGCCCGCGTCGTGCCGCAGCGTTGCCCGCACATAGTCCTCGCGCCGGTCGTTTTCCGGCATGTCGGCGTCGAGCCGGGCCGTGACCATGGGCAGGTCGGGTGGCAGACCCTGCATCACCCGCAGGAGCGGCAGGGCGAAGAGCATGGCGCAGACCTGGGCGGAGACCGGATTGCCGGGCAGGCCGAGCACGGGGATGCCGCGGAGTTGCCCGAACATCAGCGGCTTGCCGGGCCGCATGGCGATGCGCCAGAAGTCGAGCACCATGCCCTTGGACAGCAGCACCTCCCGAACGAGGTCGTGGGCGCCGACCGAGGCCCCGCCGGTGGTGATGAGGAGGTCGGTACCCAGCGCGCCGTCGACGAAGGCGTCGAGTTCGTCGGCGCTGTCGCCGGCGATGCCCAGTTGCAAGGGATCGCCGCCGGCGACGCGGACGAAGGCCGACAAGGCCGGACCGTTGGCGCTGACCAACTGGTTCTCGCCGATCGGTTCCCCCGGCAGCACGATCTCGTCCCCGGTCGACAGGATGGCAACCCGCGGCCGCCGGTGCACCGCCAGCCAGGGCAGGTTCATGGCGGCGAGCAGGCCGACATCCCGTGCCCGCAAGAGATGGCCGGCGGGCAGCAGCGCCGCGCCCGCCACGAAATCGTTGCCGGCCTTGCGGATGTGCCGGCCAACCCGCGGCAGTTCGGTGATCACGACGCCATCGTCGGTGCGTTCGGTATCCTCCTGGATGACGATGGCGTCGGCGCCCGGCGGCACCGGCGCCCCGGTGAAGATGCGCTGGCAGGTGCCGGCGGCCAGCGGCGCGCCGGCCGGCCCGCCGGCCTTGACCTCGCCCGCCAGGCGGAGGGTGGTCGGCACGGCCGGCACGTCCGCGACCCGGACGGCGTAGCCGTCCATGGCCGAGAGATCGGCCCAGGGCTGGGTGCGGCGCGCCGTGGCGGGCCGGGCCAGCACGCGGCCGACAACTTCGGTGACAGGCAGGATTTCGGCCGGCAGCGGCCTGGCGCCTGCCAGGATGCGGTCACGCGCCTCGGCAACCGGGATCATCGGTCCTGCCGGAAATGGCCCGACTTGCCGCCGGACTTCTCCAGCAGCTTCATGTCGCCGATGACAAGCCCGCGGTCGATCGCCTTGACCATGTCGTAGACGGTCAGCGCCGCCACCGAGAGCGCGGTCAGCGCCTCCATCTCCACGCCGGTGCGTCCGGCGGTGGTCACCTCGGCGGTGATCAGGAGGGTGTCGTCCCCTTCCGCCGAGAAATCGATGCCGGCATGGCTCAGCGGCAGCGGATGGCAGAGCGGGATCAGCTCGGCCGTGCGCTTGGCCGCCATGATGCCGGCAATGCGCGCCACCCCCAGCACGTCGCCCTTCTTCGCGGTGCCGGCGAGGATGACCTGGAGCGTGGCGGGGGCCATGCGCATCCGGCAGCCGGCGACGGCCCGGCGGTCCGTGATCTGCTTGCCGCCGACATCGACCATGTGGGCCCGCCCGGCCTCGTCGAAATGGGAGAGATCGCTCATCGCCTCAGCCGGCCGCCGCCGGGGCGGGGATCCGGGCATCCCCCAGCAGGTCGTGCACCGCCCGGGTGACGTCGGCCTGGCGCATCAGGCTCTCGCCGACCAGGAAGCTTGTGGCGCCGGCGCGCGCCAGACGCAGGAGGTCGTCATGCGCGTAGAGCCCGCTTTCCGCCACCAGGTGCCGGCCCTGGCCAACCATCCCCGCCAGCGTCTCCGTCGTGCCGAGGTCGATCTCGAGAGTCTTGAGGTTTCGGTTGTTGACACCGATGAGGGGAGAGCGGAGTTGCAGGGCCCGCTCCAGTTCGCCGCGGTCGTGCACCTCGATGAGGACGTCCATGCCGAGATCGAGTGCGGTGGACTCGAGATCCCGCGCCTCGGCATCGTCGAGTGCGGCCATGATCAGCAGCACGCAGTCGGCGCCGAGCGCCCGCGCCTCGACGATCTGGTAGGGGTCGAGCATGAAATCCTTGCGCAGCACCGGCAGGTCGGTTGCCTCCCGTGCCGCTTCCAGATAGGCGTCGTCGCCCTGGAAATACGGCCGGTCGGTGAGCACCGACAGGCAGGTGGCGCCCCCGGCCGCATAGGCGCGCGCCAGGCTGGGCACGTCGAAATCCGCGCGGATCAGGCCCTTGGACGGCGAGGCCTTCTTGATCTCCGCGATCAGCCCGAAACGGCCCTCGGTCTTGCGTTCCACAAGGCGGGCGAGGAAACCGCGCGGCGTACCGGCGGCAGCCGCCAGCTCCTCGAGACGCCGCAGGGCGACGACCTGCTTTCGCTGGGCGACGTGCGCACGCTTGTCGGCGCAGATGCGGGCGAGGACATCGGCCATCGGCACTACTCGTCTTCCTCCGGCGGTGGCGACTGGCTGATTACGACAAGCCTGTCGAGAGCCGCCATGGCCCTGCCGGCGTCGATCGACCGGCGGGCCTGCTCGACGCCCTCGGCGAGGTCGCCGGCCTTGCCGGCCACGACGAAGGCCGCGCCGGCATTCATCAGCACGATATCGCGATAGGCTCCCGCTTCGCCAGCCAGCACGCCGCGCAAGGCGGCGGCATTCGTTTCGGCGTCACTGCCCTTCAGATCCACCGGCCGGGCGCGGGCGATACCGACATCCTCCGGCGCGATCTCGAAGGTGACGACTTCGCCGCCTTCCAGCGCGGCAACCATGGTCGGTCCGGTTGTGGTGATCTCGTCCATGCCGTCCGACCCGTGCACCACCCAGGCGGCCTCCGCTCCCAGCCGAGCCAGCACCTCGGCCTGGGGCACCACCCATTCGGGCGCGAAGACGCCCATGAGCTGGCGCCTGGCGCCGGCGGGGTTGGAGAGCGGACCCAGCAGATTGAAGATGGTGCGGGTGCCAAGCTCGACCCGGGTCGGTCCGACATGGCGCATCGCCCCGTGATGGCGCTGGGCGAACAGGAAGCACACACCGGCCTCGCGCAGGGCCCGCTCCAGGAGGCGGAAGTCGGCGTCGATCTTCACGCCCAGCGCGGCCAGCACGTCGGCGGCCCCGGTCTTGCTGGACTGCGCCCGATTGCCGTGCTTGGCGACCGGCACACCGCCGCCGGCGAGCACGAAGGAGACGGCAGTGGAGATGTTGTAGCTGCCGGATTTGTCGCCGCCGGTACCGCAGCAGTCGACCGCCCCCTCGGGCGCGCTGATGCCCGCCACCTTCTCGCGCATGATGCGGGCGGCACCGGTAATCTCGTCGATCGTCTCGCCGCGCAGGCGCAGGCCCATCAGGAAGGCGCCGATCTGCGACGGCGTCGCCTCGCCCGACATGATGATGTCGAAGGCGGCCGCTGAATCCGCCGCGTTCAGGCGTTCGCCTTCGGCGATCCGGGCGATGAAGGGTTGGAGGCGGTCGAGATTGCTCATGCCATGCTGCTTCTTGGCTGATCGGGACTGGCTCGCGCGCTCAGGCCGCTTCGGCCCGGGTGGTGATACCGACGAAATTGCGCAAGAGGTCGTGTCCGGACTGCGAGGCGATGCTTTCGGGATGAAACTGAACGCCAAAGACCGGCCACTGGCGATGCTGCAGGCCCATGATGACCCCATCCTCGGTCTCGGCCGTGACCTGAAGCGCGTCGGGCAGGGTCTCGGGCGCCACGACCAGGGAATGGTAGCGCGTCACGGTCAGCGGGTCGGGCAGTCCCGCCAGCACCCCGTCACCGCGATGGCGGATGTCCGAGGTCTTGCCGTGCATCAGCGTCGCCGCCCGCACGACCCTGCCGCCGAAGGCCTGGCCGATTACCTGGTGGCCGAGGCAGACGCCGAGGATCGGGATGCGGCCGGCTGCCTTCTCCACCAGTTCCAGGCAGATGCCGGCCCTGTCGGGATCGCAGGGGCCGGGCGACAGCACGATGCCCTGTGGTGCCGAGGCGATCGCCTGGTCGGCGGTCAACTGGTCGTTGCGCACCACGCGGCAGGCCGCTCCGACATCGCCGAAGAAGTGGACGAGGTTGTAGGTGAAGCTGTCGTAGTTGTCGATCAGGAGAAGCATGCCTGCACGTGCCGGAAATGGTGGAGAAGCCCGCTTCGGCTCCGCTGGTCGGCAAAGCCTAGTCCGGGCGCGGGGGCGGGTCCAGAACTGGCTGGCAGAGGCATTTGCATGCGGGTCTGACGAGTTCAGGCGCTGCGGGCGAAGCGGAGCGCTTCCTCGGCCGCCCGCACCAGGGCACGGGCCTTCTGGTGGCATTCCTGGTTTTCGGCCTCGGGATCGGAGTCCGCGACGATGCCGGCACCGGCCTGGATGTAGAGTGCGCCGTCCTTGATGACGCCCGTGCGGAGCGCGATGCAGACATCGAGGTCGCCATTGGCGCCGAAATAGCCGACCGCGCCGGCATAAACCCGGCGCCGGGCAACCTCCAACTCGTCGATGATCTCCATCGCCCGGACCTTCGGCGCGCCGCTGACCGTGCCGGCCGGGAAGCCGGCGATGAGGGCGTCGACCGCGTCCAGTCCTTCGGCGAGCCGGCCCTCCACGTTGGAGACGATGTGCATGACGTGGGAATAGCGCTCGACCACGAACTGCTCGGTGACACGGATCGAACCGAGGCGCGAGACCCGCCCGCAATCGTTGCGGCCAAGGTCGAGCAGCATCAGGTGTTCGGCCCGCTCCTTCGGGTCGGCCAGAAGCTCGGCCGCCAGCGCCTCGTCCTCCTCGCCGGTGGCACCACGCCGACGCGTGCCCGCCAGCGGCCGGATGGTCACCTGAT
>JAVKFF010000154.1:0-6681 GCA_040226215.1 Azospirillaceae bacterium | reverse complement strand
GGGGGGGGGGGGGGGTCGGCTCGCCGCGGGGCGCGCCGCCCCGGGGGGGCCGGCGCCCCCCGGCCGTCTCACGTCAGCACCGGGTCGTCGCGGACGATCCGGGCGCCGGTGACGCGCTGGAAGTCCTCGCTGGCGGCGCCGATGCGGCGGCCGTGCTCGCGGATGGCGTCGGGGTCGCTGGCCTCGTAGAGGCAGACCGAGCCGACCCGGCCGTCGGGCTCGGCCACCGCGTAGCTGCGGATCCAGCGCAGCCGGTCGGCCATCTCCTCGCCGACCCGGGCCGACAGCTCGCTCGCCGCCGCCAGTTCGTCGTGGTTCGCCCAGATGCCGTGGCGTCGGATGACGTAGAGGTCCATCAGATCGCTCCTTTCCTGTGTTTTCGCTGGGACGCATCCTGCCCGTTCCCAGCTCCGGTGGGTAAGCGGGCGGGGGTGACAAGGAGGGGCGGCGTTCGTGCCACGATCCTGCCTGAGGGCTGGCGAGCGATCCCCGATCCGCGCTACCCATGGTGCCCGGCCATGATCCCCGGCCATGGTCGCCGGCCATGGTCCCCGGCCATGGTCCCCGGCCATGATCCCGGGCCATGAGTTCGGGCCATGGGCTCCGGCCAGGAGCTTGGATGCGCAGGCGATGACCGACGATAGCCGACAGCTCAACGTCACCGTCGTCCTGGTGAGCGATGGTTATGCCTCGACGGCGGTCGGGCCGATCGAGGTGTTCTCCGCCGCCGGGCGGATGTGGAACGAGATGAGCGGCGGCACGGCCAGGCCGCGCTTCCGGGTCACCATGGCCTCGATCGATGGCGCACCGATCGAGAGCGCCTATGGCCTGACCATCGCGCCGGACTGCGGTATCGAGGCGGTCGAGCGGGCCGACCTCGTCTTCGTCTCGGCCTCCGGTCCTCTTCCGGAAGAATGGATGGTCCGACACCAGGCGGTCCTGCCCTGGCTCAGGCGGCAACGGGCAGAAGGCGCACTACTGGCCGGCGTGTGCTCCGGCGTCGCCTTCCTGGCCGAGGCCGGGCTGCTGGACGGGCGCCAGGCGACGACGCATTGGGGCACGGCGGAAAATTTCCGGCAGCGCTATCCCGGCATCGACTGGCGCACCGACCTGCTGATCACCGAGGATGCCGGCCTGTTCTGCGGTGGCGGCGTGAACGCCGCGACCGATCTCGCCCTCTACCTGGTCGAGCGGCTCTGTGGGCATCAGACGGCCGTGGAATGTGCCAAGGCGCTGATCCTCGACCTGCCGCGCCAGCACCAGTCCGGCTACGCCTTCCTGCCGATCTCCCGGCCGCATGACGATGCCAGAATCCGCGCTGTTGAGGAGCACCTGCACGCCAACATGGCGGCGGACCTCGCGATCGACGCCATCGCCCGGGAATTCGGCATGAGCCGGCGCACGCTGATCCGCCGCTTCAAGGCGGCGACCGGGACGGTGCCGGCCACCTATCTGCAGCGCCTGCGGGTGGCGGCGGCGCGCCGCCTGCTGGAGGACGGTGCGCCCTCGATCAGCCGCGTCGCCGAGGCGGTCGGCTATGGCGACCAGGCCTCCTTCCGGCGCGTCTTCAAGCAGCTCAGCGGCATGACGCCGGCCGACTACCGACAGCGCTATCGCCTTCGCTTCCGCCGGCCCGGCGAGGGGGATAGGCAGGCGGACACCACGACAGCAAGTGGCAGCGGCTGCCTGGCGTGACACCTTCTGGCCTGACACCTTCTGACCTGGCACCTCTTGGCCTGGCACCTCGACGGAGATGCAACATCGAGCCCTCGACGCCGGCTTCCGCATGCGGCACCTTCGGCCCCATGATCCTCGACCCACCCATGCGCTTCTGGCGCGGCGGCGCGCCGCTGGGGCGGGCGGTGTGGGGCTGGGCCGTGCTGGGCGGTGTCCTGGTGAACGCCTCGACGACGGCGATCTTCCTGACGCTGGTGACCTGGGGCCTGCCTGTGCTCGCCTGGGTGGTCGGCTACGCGCTCTCCATCCCCTACAACGTCTTCGCCATGGTCGGCGTCTGGCGGGCGGCGGACCGGCACGAGGGCGAACGCGCGGTGGCGGAGATCGCGCGCTACGCGGCGCTCGCCTGGCTGATCGTGCTCTCGGTCACCTGAGGCGCGTCCCGCCGTTCCGGATCACATACCGTGGCATTGGCGGAACCGCCGGGCGACAGCGTAGCGCCGCTCCAGGTCGATATATTCGGCGAGGCCGAACTCCATCGCATCCGTGGTACCGCGCCGCAGGAGGGGGATGCTGCGCTGCTCCAGGGCGGCGAAGCCGGCGAGGAAGACCGCGTAGGCCGGCTCGCCGCGGATCCCCTCCAGGCAGTCGCCCAGCGGCGTGCCGGCGGCGCTGGCGAGCGCGACCTCGAAGCCGAGATCGGCGGAGGCGGTCATGCCGTCGCCCCAGTGGATCGACGCGGCGTCGGTCCAGGTCTCGGCGTCCAGGTCGAGATCGAAGGCCGGCAGGTAGACGCGCTCGACCGCGCCATCCTCGCGCCGCATCCCGACTCTGCCCAGCCGCGTCAGATTGGTCCCGCGATAGGGCCAGAGGGTGAGCTCGGTTGCGCCCAGCCGGCGGGTCTCGGCCGGCAACCAGTGCAGTGTGATGGTGTAGTCCTCCGCCCGGTCGGTGCGTGGCGCGCCATCGAGATCGAAGCTGAACTCGCGGACCGCGATTTCCGTCGTGCCGCCATCCGGACCGGGGACGGGCGGCGCGGCGTAGTCGAAGGCACGGTTCAGCAGCACCACGCCGGCGATCAGGCGCGTCGGCAGGAAGCCGCGGTCGGCCATGAACAGCTGCGTGATCGACGGCTCGATGATCGGTGCCGAGCCCGGCGGGAAGACGATCACCGTCTCAGCGTCGATCCAGTAGGCGGCCGTGAGGACATCCCCCTCGTCACCAAGCACGAAGGCATAGCTCCCGGGCGCTCCCGTCAGGCGCGCCGGGGCCCCGTCCTTGGCGTACGCGGCGGAGCCGAGCAGTCCGAGTGCCAGCGCCATAACGAATGCGCCGCGTCGCATGTCCGTGTCCTCCCTGCGATTGGTCGGGAGCCAGCCGGTCCGATCAGGCAGCGTGGCTGGCGCCAAACACGACTATGCGCGCCGATTGGCATGCCGGGGAAGGCTTCGACATGCGGCCTGTAATTCTTTTGTCGAGGTCGGATCCGTTGCCGGCGATCTGGACGCGGTACGAAAACCGTTCGCCCATCGCGGGTGGTTCCGCCAGACGGCGTCCTGCCGCCGCCGGGCTATCCGAAGACGACCTCGATCGGCGATGTGCCGCCGAAGGCTTCCTGCAGCAGCCAGACGATCCAGGTCAGGGGCCAGATGAAGGCCAGGAAGGCGTCGATCGTCAGGTTCACCAGGAGCTTGACCACGACCGTCGAGGACCCCGACCAGGTGTCGACGACGCAGATGATGTAGGTGACCGGGCCGGCGATGAGATAGAGAATGCCGATCGTGCCGCCGACGAGCCCGCCAAAGAGTGCGCCCATATTGGTCCAGTCCCCTGATGCTGCGTTCGCGACTCGGTGCCGATGATAGCCTCCGGCATGGCCGCTCGGCAATTCGCGATACCGCGTGTCATGCCGCCGCGCGATGCATTCGCGGCTGCGCGGCATGTTCAGAGGAGACATGCCGCTATTCAAATTGAGAGTGAATCAGTTTTGGCGTTTACTATTGGTAGTTTTGTCAGCCCCCGGGTCAGGATGTTTTGGCGAGAGTGATGCATCCCAAGGATCGTCTGCTGATCGTGGACGAGCAGGAAGACAGCAGGAGGATCGTCGGCGACGTCGCGTCCCACCTCGGCTATCTGGTCGGCGAAGCGGGCGGCGGTGACGAACTCCTCGGCCACCTGCGTAGCGTCGACCCGACCGTCGTGATGCTGGAGCTCAAGCGCCAGACCGCGGCCAACATCGCCATGCTGCGCCGGCTGGCGGCAAATGACTGCCGGGCGCGCATCATCATCGCGGGCGAGGATGACGGGGAGGCGGTGAGTGCAGCCAGCGAGGCCGGCGCCAGTCTGGCGCTCGACATGTTCGACACGCTGGTCAAGCCGCTATCCGTGCCGCGCGTCACCAGCGTGCTGCGCACCGCGATGACCCTGCCGTCGATCAGCGTCGGCGATCTGCGCGCGGCGATCGCGACGCGGGCGATCACGGCCTATTACCAGCCCAAGGTGGACATCCGCGCCAAGCGCACGCCGCGGCTGGCCGGGCTGGAGGCGCTGGCCCGCTGGACGCTCCCCAGTGGCGAGCGGGTCTCGCCGGAGATCTTCGTCGCGCTGGCCGAACGGGAAGGGCTGATCGACGATCTCACCGAGCTCATCCTCGATCAGGTGCTGGCCCAGCAGCGGCGCTGGATCGATGCCGGCATGTCGATTCCCGTGGCGGTCAATTTCTCGCGCACCCAGCTTGCCGACCGCGACCTACCGGACCGGCTGGCCGACCGCCTGGCGCGCGCCGGCGTGCCGCCGCACCTGTTCACCGCGGAGATCACCGAGCAGGTGGCGATCGCCGAAGTCAGCACCGCCATCAAGGTGCTGACCAGGCTGCGCCGGCAGAAGATCGGCGTGGCGCTGGACGATTTCGGCGCCGGCTATTCCTCGCTGGTCGAGCTCTACCGCCTGCCGCTCAGCGAGCTCAAGCTCGACCGCTCCCTGATCGTCGACATCGACCAGAACGGCGATGCCCGCAAGGTGGTGCAGGCGCTCGTCTCGCTGGCCAACCAGCTGCGCCTGCCGGTCTGTGCCGAGGGCGTGGAGACCATCGAGTCGCTCGACTTCCTGCGCGGCATCGGCTGCCGCCAGGCCCAGGGCTTCGTGTTCGCCCCGCCGCTGCCCTCCGCGGCCTTCGCGGGCGACGGCGTGGCCCGCATGCTCGCCAACGGCCTGCGCAGGCGACGCGGCGGGAGCCGGTAGGTAAAAACGGCCCGGCTGCGGAACGCCTGCGCATCCGCGGGGGGCCGGGCCGATCCCGGCCAAGGGGTCGACGATGGCAGGGACGGATACAGCCTGAGGTCGTGCCGGCGCGGGACCGGTCACAAGCGCGTGAGGACTTCTCGGTCGTATAGCTTTCGGTCGTGCGGGGGCGGGGTCAGCCGACTTCGGCGGGCGGCGTGCCGTGCTTCGCCGGCAACTCGAACCGCCAGCCGCAGCGCTCCAGGTGCCGCAGCACCTCCTCGGCGCGCAGACGCGCCTCTTCCGCCTCCAGCGCCCAGTAGGGACGGCGCCCGGCGCGGCGCCCGGCCACGCCGCGAAGCGCGATGGCGATGTCGAAATGCAGCAGTTCCCGTGGCGTCATGAGAATGGAACGTAAAGGGAACACACCGCGCGGCAAGTGCTGCTTAGGTACTTCTTCAGGCCGCCGGCCCGACGCCTATCGGGAGCCGCCGCGCTCCCGATCCAGGATGGAGGCGGCGCGGCCCGGAAGTTCGGCCGTGCGCGCTCCCTCCCGGCGGGCGATCTCCATGGCGATGGCGCTGGCCAGAAAGGCCGACCGCCAGGCCGACTCCCGTTTGCCGTCGACGGAGAGCCGCTCCGAGCGTGACAGGGCGTCGCGCGCCATCAACACCAGGAGCCGGTCGGAAACGTTCTCCAGATCGTTCATCGCCTCACCCCCACGTGAAGGTCCATCTCATGCCGGCGATCCGCAGGGCGGACGGTCGGCTGAAGCGGACTATGGACGCGGGCGACGTATCCGGAATGTGGGATTCCGCACGCGTGAGCGGGATCACTGCGAGGCGATCAACGAGCTGTGATGATGGCTCCCGCATGCCGGATGTCCGCCTCGCGGCACGGCCTGCAGCATCGCATACCCAAGCACTTTGGTCGGTCATCCCACCCGCCACTGAAGCCTGATTGGGGCAACCGTCCCGGGGCGCGTGGCGGCATGTCCGCGTCCGCTCGGGACCAGGCAAGGAGATTGGCCATGAAGTATATCGTTGCATCCATCCTCGCGGCGACCGCCCTGGCTACCGCCGGTGCCGCCACCGCCCAGGACGAGGGCTTCTACCTCAGCGGCTTCGGCGGCGTGTCGTTCTTCGACGACGTGTCGCTCGAATCGCCGATACCCACCATGACCGGCGCCACCGACACCGGGTTCGGTTTTGGCGGCGCCATGGGCTACGGGCTCGACAACGGCCTGCGTTTCGAGGGCGAGGTCGCCTACCGCCAGGCCGATATCGGCGAAATGACCATCGGCATGGTGCCGATCCCCGCCGATTTCAGCACCGACTCGCTCTCGGTCATGGCGAATGTCTGGTACGACCTGCCCGTCGATCTCGGCCGCTTCCAGCCCTATGTCGGCGGCGGCATCGGCCTCGCCGACACCGAGCTCTCCCAGAACAGTCCGTCGGTCGTCACTTTCGCCGACCGGGTCTTCGCCTACCAGCTTGGTGCCGGCACGTCGGTCGATCTCGGCGACGGGCTTGAGGCCTTCGTGCAGTACCGCTATTTCGGCGCGGATGACCCGTCGGCCGGCTTCCTCGGCGGCGATTTCGACTGGAACCTCGCCTCGCACAATGTCGAGGGCGGTCTCCGCCTCTGGCTGAACTGAGTCGGCGGCCGGCCGGAAGGGGGCGCGGCGGGGGCCCCCGAGGGGGGGGCCCCGCCGCGTCCCCCCCGGCGGCGCGGGACGCGGCCAGCGCCGCCCAAGGCGCCCCGGCGCCCAGTGGGCCATGTGCC
>JAVKFF010000153.1:0-4207 GCA_040226215.1 Azospirillaceae bacterium | reverse complement strand
GATCCTCGATTACACCACCGCGACCGGACTGGTGACAGACAACGGCGCGGTCGTGGGCGTCACGGCCGAACGTGACCGGCAGCCATTGCATATTGTTGCGCGTCGGACCGCCTTGACCACCGGCGGGTTCGGCGCGAATCGCGAAATGGTCGCCAGGTACATTCCGGAGATGGCCGGTGCACCCAATATCGGTTCGAAGACCGACAATGGCGACGGTCTGAGATGGGGCCATTCAGCGGGCGGGAAACTTTCGCTGATGAGCGGCTACCAAGGCAGGGATTGCATTTTTGAGGACGGTACCCGCGTCACGCCTCCGGTGTTGAATGAGGGCGGGATCGCTGTCGACGCCAGCGGTCGTCGGTTCGTAAACGAACGCCACGACTATTCGGCGCTCGCACGCATCTATCGCGACCAGCCGGGAGGTTTCGCCTATTTCATTTGGGACGGGCGCATCCAGCGCATGGTCGAAAATGTGCATGTGATGCAACAGGCGATGGATCGTGGCGGGATTGTGCGTGGTGAAACCGTCGAGCAGATCGCCTTGGCCTACGAATTGCCTCGAAAGACCTTGCAGGACACCATCACCCGCTACAACGAAGGTGTGAGGAGGGGCGTCGACGCGTTTGGCCGCCAGGCACTGACCCAACCCTTGGAGCCGCCCTGGTACGCGGCCCGGATCACCGGTGCAATCGCGCATACGCAAGGCGGCTTGTCCGTCGACACGGCCTGCCGGGTCTTGCGCGAGGACCGGACACCGGTGTTCGGTCTGTATGCAGGCGGAAACACGATGGCCGGACTGTCGGGCGACGAACCGGGCGGTTATTTGAGCGGAAACGGCCTACTGGTCGCTTATGTCAGCGGATTGATCATTGGTCGGCACGCCGCGGGATCGATACGCGATGCGTGAGCCTCGCTTACGATAGAACGGTATCTCCAGGATCGGCTGGAGCGGATGCGACGACAGCGGGATCGTGGCCACTTCGGCCGGTGCCATCTCGTTGGCTGCGGCCCCGGCTTTCACGGGGGCTTTCGCGGGGCGCTTTGACGTGCCCCCCTGAATTTCCTCCAGAAATGGGTAGGGTCCGTTGCTCAGATGGAGACAGGTGCTTCGGGCAGCGTGTACCGCCGCAGGGCGATCTCACATGAGACCGCACATAGGTCGCCGCGAGCGGTATTTTCCAGAATCTTTATTTATCCGTCTACTGACAGATCGGCAGGACCAGGGGCGGTCGTTCCGGCAGCGACTGGCGCCATCGATCGATGACAGGCTGCAGGGTGCGTTTCGGCCAGAATTTGGGCGCGCCGATTGCCGCAAGGCAGGCGCTGTTCCAGTAGAGCCCGGCCTCGGACAGCCCGGCGTCGGACGGGGCGATCCCCGAGCGGACGGCACCGGCGATGGCATCGATGTCCCTGGACTCCGGGTAGATGTAGAGCGAGGTCGGGTCGCCCTCGACCAGCGAGATGATGTCCTGCGACGCGCTGCCGGACCAGGTCGTGCAGCCGTTGCTGCGGCCCCCCGTGTAGTTCACGAGATGTCCGAACGGCACAAACCCGTCCGGATCGGCATGAGGCGAGTCCGGGGAACGGAGACGGCACCGCCACCGCACGAACATCGCCGGATGGCCGCCGATGGCGCGCTCGCGCGCGTTGCGCGTTTCGCCCTCCCCGTCGAACAGCAGGAACGTGCGATGAAATGCGCGCGTCTGGCCGGAATCGCCGTAATAGCCTTTGAAGGATGTTCGCGTTTCCGCCGTCATATAGGCGCCGCCCATCGTCAGATTGGAGCCTTCGGCATTGCTGAAGTTCCGGGCGCATTGGCGCTCGTTGGAAGAGTCCGCGCCCGGCAGCTTCCGGCCGCTGCCATGGCCCGCGGATTCCGCCCGGAACGTCCTGGCCGCCTCGCAGATGACGTAGAAGCGGCGCCCGGGCTGGCCGTCGCGCGCAGCGCTCGGGCGCGTCGCATCCATGGCCAGATAGCATGGGTTCCGGACAATGCCCTGCCGCTGCTTCTCCTGGTACAGGGCCCGCGCCCGCGCCAGCACGATCGGCGCGATCTGACCCTCGCCGGTTCCGACATGGGGTTGCAGCCAGTCGGGGAAGACCGCCGGCTGCGCGCCGGCAGGGATGGGCGCCAGAGTCAGCGTCAGAGTCAGAGCCAGAGCCACGATAAGTGGCAGCATGGCCAAGAGAAGTCGTCGTGACATCGAACGCACGGAGAGCCGTTCCTGCCTGGTTTGGGCTGACGCGACACGCGCTTCTTGAATCCCGTCGGTTCCAGCGCCGGCAGGCTACGCTGCGCCGAGGCCTCCGTATAGCGGCAGGGTAGCGGGTGGTCGATCCCGCGGTGTTCTCCTGCTCCGCGATCCGGCGCGCCAGCGCCAGCAGCTTGTGCCGCACAGGTCGCCAACGACAACCCCGATACCATGACGGGCTCAGGCGGAGAATTCGAGGAGCGCCCTTGGAGTATGATTTGCCCCGTCCCGCAAACGAACCCTGCAAACCTGGGAGCGAACCACCCGAGCGATTGACATGTCCAGATCTGGACAATATGTCTGTATCTGGACATGGAGGATCGAATGCAGGTCGCAGAGTTCCCGCAGGATGCCGGCGGGACGCCGCAGGTTCAGCTTCGAACCCTCGGGCGTGCCGACCGGGCCCGGGTCAGCGGCGCCGGGTTGCGCACGTTCAGGAATATCGCCGATCGCTGGCGTCTCACTGAGCCACAGCGAATCGCGATCCTGGGCGAACCGCCCCGCTCGACCTACCACAGCTGGATGAAGAAGGCGCAGGAGGGCGACAGCCCGACACTCCCGCTCGATACGCTGTTGCGCATTTCAGGGATCCTGGGAATCCACAAATCGCTGGAAATCCTGTTTGCCGAGCAGGCGCAGGCCCTGACCTGGCTGAGCGGGGCGCATGCCGGAACGGTGTTCCAGGGCGCCCCGCCAGTGTCGTTCATCGTGGATGGCGCCCTCGATGGCATCCTGACGGTGCGCAGGTATCTGGATGCGTGGCGGGGCGGGCATGCTGGCCTGGGCGCAACCGAAGGGGCATTCGAACCGGTGACCGAAGGCGATATCGTCTTCGTATGAGCCTGGATCTCCCGGCGTACCCATCCAGGCCAGCGCCTGACTGGACGACACGCCTGATCCCTTCCCGCTTTCCCCCGATCCATGCCTTCGAGGAGATTGCCGATCCGGCGGACCTCGAGGCTGTGTTCGATCTCGAGGGATGGACGAACGATCGCCAGGTCGTTCCGCGACTGGCCCAGCTCCCGCGCAGCCAATGGGTCTATGGCCGGGCGAACGCCAGTATCGTCATGGCGGCCTTCCTCCACGGCTCGCCCGGCGGCCTGCGCTTCTCCGGTCCGGAGCTCGGCGCGTGGTACGCCTCCACCGAGCTCATGACGGCGGTGCTCGAAGTCGCCAACGGGCTTCGCAAGGAGATCTCGCTGAGCGCCCTGTCCAGGAAGCGGGAAACCTACCGGCAGTACACGGCCCGCCTCGCCGGTCGCCATGTCGACATCTTCGGCATCCACCCGGAGTTCCATGAACCGGACGATGCGACCTACCCTGCCCCCCAGGCCTTCGGGCGGCGGGTTCGGGACAGGGGGCCGGCCTTGGGCCTGTCAGGAATCCGGTACGAAAGTGTCCGTCGGCCGGGTCACGAGAACTGGGTCTGCTACAATCCGGTGAATGTCCAGGACGTGATCCAGGCAGACCATCTTGAAATAGATGTCCCGGAAAGCGGGGCGGTAACAGTCAGAAGAGGTCCTTGAAGACGCCAGGTCGGCGCGCGTCAACCGTCGGCCCTTGTCGTCAACCGACCGCAAGCTGGATCATCCTCGTCCCCGTCCCATAGCGGGCAGGCGGGTCGAAGCGCCCCCGATGTCCCCTGTCCTATGGCGCCACCCGCACCTCGACCAGCGCGAGGGTGCGCTTCGTCTCGATATGGGCGATGGCCTCGGCCAGAACGGCCGGCAGCTCGGCGCCGTCGTCGACCCGTTTGGCCCAGGCGCGGCTCGCCTTCGCGACCTGGGTGAAGTCCGGCGTGGGCGCCAGCGCGGTCAGCGGCATCTCGTTGGCCTTTGCCGCATGGCCGTGCGGGTAGAGGCCGAGCACGGCGCGGCGCACCGCGCCCCATTCGGCATTGTTCAGGATCAGCACCAGGACCGGCAGCGCCAGCGCCTCGGCGATCTGGTGGCAGG
>JAVKFF010000152.1:0-86980 GCA_040226215.1 Azospirillaceae bacterium | reverse complement strand
AGCGCGTTCCAGTCGTAGCTGCGCTGCTCGTAGCGGGCGACGCGGGTCGCCAGCCACTCGCCCAGGCTCTTGCCCGCCGGCTTCCGCCAGGTCTCGAAGGGCGGGTTCTCCTGGCTCGGATAGGGCAGGTCGGACTGGGCGGTCTGTTTCTCGGCGGCACTCATGGCGATGCGGGCTCCCAAGGGGTTGCAGGTGGTGACGGGGTTACTTCCCGTCGACGGCACGGCGGTTCATGTAGCGCAACACACGGCCTTCCATGGCCACCACGGCGAGGTAGATGACGATGCCGATGACCGTCAGCATGATGATGGTGACGAAGACCGCCGGCGTGTTGGCCTGGCCCTGGGCGAAGGTCAGCAGGTAGCCCAGACCGGTGTTGCCGCCGACCAGCTCACCCACCACCACGCCGATGACCGCGAGGGTCGAGCCGATGCGCAGGCCCGCGAAGAAGGCCGGCATGGAGGCCGGCAGCTCGATCTTCCGGAAGATCTGCAGGCGCGAAGCCTTGAACGAGCGGGCGAGGTCGATCTGCTGCTGGTCGACCGCGCGCACCGCGCCCAGCACGTTGATCAGCACCGGGAAGAAGACGATCAGCACCGCCACCAGCACCTTCGGCATGAAGTTGTAGCCGAACCACAGGACGAAAAGCGGCGCGAAGGCGACCTTCGGCGCGATCTGCAGCGCCAGGATATAGGGCGACAGCACGATCTCGGCATTGCGGCTGATGCCGAGCAGATAGCCGATGACGGCGCCCAGCAGGCTGCCGATGACGAAGCCGGCGACCACCAGCGCGAAGGTCAGCACGGAGTGGTAGACGAGATTGCTGCGGTCGAGCATCCACAGGAACTCGGTCCAGACCTCCGACGCCGGCGGAATGATGAAGGCGGGAATGCCGATGATCCCGGGGCCCCATTCCCACGCCGCGACCAGGACGACGAGCAGCGCGAGACTGCCGGCGACCTTGAGCGAGGTGAGGGTGGCCAGGATGCGGTCGAGCGCGCTCGGGGACGCGACCACGTCCCCGGCGCCGGCGGCGGTGCTACTCGAAGCAGGCATTGGTGAAGAGGTCCTCGATCGGGGTCGCCTCGCGGATGATCCCGGCCTCCAGGTAGAAGTCCTGCACCGCGGCATAGCGGTCGGCGTCGGCGACGCCCAGCGTCTCCTGACCGGAATAGACCGTCTCGGCATAGGCCTGGATGATCGGCAGCACGCTGTCGGGCTGGACGGGGAACTCGTTCTCCTCGAGGAAGGCGATCAGATCCTCCGCCGCCGCCTCCGGATCGACCAGGATGTCCTCGATGGCGCGCGTGATGGCGTGGACAACGCCGCAGACGGCCTCGGGATTCTCAGCGAAGCCGCTGTCGGAGGTGATGATCGCCTGGGCCATGGAGGGGAAGATATCCGGGCCGGACAGGCGAACCACGTCGACGCCCTGCATCTCCGCCAGAACAATCCAGTCCGGCACCGCCGACATGGCGTCCATCTCGCCCGAGACGAAGAGCTGCCAGACGCCGGCGGGGCCGTGCGCCTGGATATCGGCATCGTTCTGCCCGAGGCCGACCGTGCCCATGGAGCCGAGCAGGGAGTAGAAGGTGGTGTCCTGGAACGCCTGCACGGAGATGGTCGCCGCTTCCAGGTCGGCCAGCGTCTCGATGCCGCGATCGGCCCGGCCGACCACCGTGGTCAGGGCGCCGCCGCCCAGCACGGCGGCGGAGCGGATCGGCACGCCGTTGGGCCGGACGATGATCGAGGTGTCGCCGATGCCGCCGCCGACCAGCGCGTTGCCGGCGCCGACCTGGGTCGCTACCTCCGCACCGCCGCGCACGGTGATGAATTCGACCTCGACACCTTCCTCGGCGAAGTAGCCGCGTGCCTCGGCCAGGTTCATCGGCGCGAAGGCGACCAGGAACTGCGGCGCGGGCAGCAGGTAGGTGACCGGCGTCAGGTCCTGCGCGGCGGCCGGTACGGTCAGTGCGGTGGCGGCGAGCAGGCCGCCGAGCGTGGCAACGGTATGCTTCGACATGATCGAATGACTCCCTGTTTGTCGCTTGCTGTTCGTCAGACGGTTGCCGCCTCGGGGTCGCCGAGATGCAACAATTCCATGAGGTGCTTGGTGTAGCCGCCCATGCGCGGGTGCTGGCGCCGGGCGAAGGGCTCCGAACGGTCGGGCAGGTCGACGACGATCTCCTCGATGATCGTGCCGGGCCGGTTGGACATCACCAGAACCCGGTCGGACAGCGCCACCGCCTCCTCCAGGTCGTGGGTGATGAACAGCGCCGTCTTCTTGCGGTGGCGCAGGGTCTGCGCCAGGTCGCGCTGCAGCACCATCTTGGTCTGGGCGTCCAGCGCGGAGAACGGCTCGTCCATCAGCAGCACGTCGGGATCGTTGGCCAGCGTGCGGGCCATGGCGGCGCGCTGGCGCATGCCGCCGGAAATCTGGTGCGGGTAGTAGTCGGCGAAGCCGTCGAGCCGGTACTGGCGCAACAGGTCGATGGCGCGCTCCCGCCGTTCCGCCTTGCCGACCCCCTGGATCTCCTGGCCGAACTCGACGTTCTGGATGATCGTGCGCCAGGGCAGCAGCAGGTCCTTCTGCAGCATGAAGGCGACATGACTGTTCGGGCCGTCGACCAGCTCTCCGTCGACATAGACCTGGCCTTCACTCGGCCGGTCGAGGCCTGAGGCCATGTTGAGCAGCGTGGACTTGCCGCAACCCGAGGGACCGATGATCGAGACCACTTCCTGGTCGTCGCAATGGAAGTCGAGATGCTCCACGGCGGTGATCACCTGGCGCTTGCGCGTGGTCTGGCTGCGCTGGCGGAAGCGCTTGGTCACGCCCGCGAAGGCGAGGCGCCTGACCGCGGAATCCGAACGCCGGGAGGAGGCGGGGTCAGTAGGCATGGGAAGCACCGTCGCCATGGCTGGCTCGTCCCTCCGTTGCTGAGAAATGTTCCAAATATGGAACGACGATCAATACATGAAACACTGTACCAAATCTGGGCCGGCTGTCAAGGGAAACCACTCTCATCCGATCAGCCCTTCAGCAGCGACTTGAGCGGCGTGGCGGCGTCGGCGAGTTGCGTCCGCGCCACCGGTATCGAGCGGGCGATCAGGCGCTTGCCGACCTTGAGGTCCATGGGCGCGTTCCAGGCGACCATGCCGACCAGCGTGCCGCCGCCGTCGAGATAGGCGTAGGTGCGCGTGCCCGGGGCGCCGCCGGGCCGCTCGACGCAGTCGAGATCGTCGCCGATGCGGCCGAGGATCTGGATATTCGCGTCGTACTGGTCGGACCAGAACCAGGGCAGTTCCTCTTCCGGGCGCGGCCGGCCGGCGATGGCGTGGGCGACCGCGACGCCCTCGTTCTGAGCCACGGCCCAGCTCTCCAGACGCTGGCGGCAGCCGGCGAGCGGCGAATGCCGGTTCGCCACGTCACCCACGGCGTAGATCGCCGGATCGTCCGTGCGGCCGTGCTGGTCGACCAGGATGCCGTTGTCGCACGGCAGGCCGGCGGCCTCCGCCAACGCGGCGTTGGGGGTGATGCCAACGCCGATGACGACATGGGCGGCGGCGATCGCAGTGCCGTCCGTGAGCGCGACGATGATGTCGTCGCTGTCCGCGCGCACGCTGGCGATCCGGGAGCCCAGATGCAGGCTGACACCATGCGCCCGATGCAGCGCCGCCAGGCCCTCAGAAAGGTGCCGGTCGGCGACGCGCTGGCAGAGCCGGTCGGCCAGCTCGACGACGTGGACGGCGCAGCCGAGCTGGCGCGCCGTCGCCGCCACTTCGAGGCCGATCCAGCCGCCGCCGATGACCATCACCGGCCCGCACTGTCGCAGGGCCTGGCCGAGCCGGGTGGCGTCCTCGATAGTGCGCAGCAGGTGCTGGCGGGGATCTCCCTCGGGCAGCAGGGGCAGGGCGCGCGGCGTGCCGCCGGTGGCAAGGACCAGCGTGTCGTATGGCACGCTCGCGCCGTCGTCCAGGCTGACCGTGCGCGCCTTCCGGTCGATGGCGGTCGCCGTGCGGGCGGGCCGGAAATCGAGGCCGAGGCCGGCGAAGCTCTCCTCGGAGAAAAGACGGGTGACGCTGGCGTCGTCGTCGCCCCTAAGCACCGTCTTGGAGAGCGGCGGGCGCTCGTAGGGCAGGTGGGCCTCGGCGCCGATCAGGGTAATCGGGCCGGCATGGCCCAGCTGGCGCAGCGTGCGGGCGACCCAGCCGCCGGCCTGCCCGGCGCCGATGATGACCACGCGCCCGTCCGACGACGTTTCCGGCGATCCAGCCGCTGCCTCCCCGGTCATGGTCGGTGATCCCTCCGGCATGCTCTCAGCGCCGGTCGGGCTGGCGCCGGGTCTTGGCGTCGATGCCGCCGGAGATCGCCCACTCGGCGAAATTCTCGGCGCTGCGCGGCCATTCCTTGGCCTGCCAGTTCTCCGTGCAGTAGTCCTCGTTGGAGTAGTACTCCGCCAGGCCGCCGCAGGGATTGTGCACGTACCAGAAATAGGCCGAGGAGATCGGGTGCCGGCCGGGGCCGATCTGGGTCTGCCAGCCACGCTGGTTGACGTAGATGCCGCCGCCGAAGATCTCGTGGATGTCGCGCACGGTGAAGGCGACGTGGTTCAGCCCGCGCTTGGCGTCCGGGGTCTGCAGCAGAAAGAGGTCGTGGTGCCCGCCCTCCGGCTTGCAGCGCAGGAAGTAGCCGGCCCTGGGATAGCTGTCGGAGACGCGGAAGCCGAGCACGCCCTCGTAGAAGGCGAGCGTCTCCATGATGTCGGCGGTGAAGAAGACGACGTGGCCGATGCGGATCGGGTGCGCCCGCTCGTAGACCGGCGTGCGCTCGTCCACCCGGTCGTGCCGGTCATAGGTGTTGAGCGGCGAGCCCTTGACCGCGACCGGCCGGCGCCGGGAGACGCGGAAGGAAAGGCGCATGCCGTTGGGATCGGTCACGCTGGGCAGGCCGTCCTCCTCGGCGAAGCCGGGCTGGCCGGCGATGGCCTTGCGCACGGCGTCGAGGGCCCGCTGGTCGGGTACGCCCCAGATCACCCGGCGCAGGGTGGAGCCGGCCTCGAAGGCAGGCGGCAGGTCGACCGCCCCGGCCGGACGCACGATGATCTCAGAGCCGTCGAGGGTTTCGTAGGCCAGGCCGTCTGCCGGCGCCCGGTCGGTGGGGGTGACGCCCCAGTCGTCGAGGAAGCGCTGGCAGGTGGCCAGATCCTCGACGCCATAGACGATCGCATCGATGCCGGTGAAGTTCATGGTCGGGTGATCCGTTCTCGGTTCGGGTCGATCGGGTTGCCGGCTCGGCTCACACCGCGTGGGAGAGCAGTTCGCCCACCGGCATGGGATGGTGGCGCAGCGTGGTGGAAAGCTGCTTGCCGGCCTCGACCACGGCGGCGATGGTCCGTTCCAGTTCCTTGCCCTTGCCGGGGGTGCCGTTCAGCGTGACGTTGACGGCCCCGACGGCGATGCCGTTGCGGTCGCGCACCGGGGCGGCGACGGAGGAGATACCCCGCTCGAAGAAGCCGTCGGACAGCGCGTAGCCGCGCGTGCGGTCCATCGCCAGCATGGCCTCGAGGCTCTCCAGCGTCTTGGGTGTCTGCGGCGTGAAGGCCGGCAGTTCCGCGCTGTCGAAGATCTGCGCCAGCGCCTTGTGGTCGAGATCGATCAACGTCATGCGGCCGAGAACCGTTCCATGGGCCGGCAGCCGGGCGCCGATCTGCAGTGCGCTGGCGAACGGGCTGCGTCCCTGGCTTTTCAGCACCACCACGACGTCGCGACCGTCGCGCAGAACCAGGTGGGCGGTCAGACCTGTTCCGGCGCTGAGGCGGTCGAGGATCGGCCGGCCGAGCTCGCTGAAATCCATCGACGCCAGGCACTCGAAGCCCAGGCTGAGGATGGCCAGGCCGGGCCGGAAGGCGCCGCCGCCGTCGACCCGCTGCAACATGCCGAGATGCTCGAGCGACTGCACCAGGCGGTAGACCGTGGTGCGGGGCAGCTTCAGCTCCCGCGCCATCTCCGGCGGCGCGATGGTCTCGCGCCCGGTCTTGAACAGCTGCAGGATACGGATGCCGCGCACCAGGCCCGGCACCAGGTAGGGCAGCTCGTCCTCGCCGGTGGCCGGCGCGGTATCGTCCTGCTTGGCCATGGCCGGGGCTACTCGGCCGCCTGTGGGAGCCCCTGGTCGAGCGCCTCGACCTGGGCCCGGGCCAGCTTCTCCATCACCCGGCGCAGGCGCGACAGCCCGACATCGTGCTGATAGAGGAACTCGTGGTCGCGGGCGTTGGGGGCCATGCGCTCCAGCACCACGCGGTCCTGCTCGAGCACGTCCCAGTGCAGGCTCTCCAGCTTGTTGCGGTAGAGGAAGCGCCAGACATCGCGCTGCCATCCGGTAACCTGGCGGATGCGCCAGAAGAAGACCTGGCAGTTCTCCTCGTCCACCGGCGTGGCGAAACCGACGATGGTGAACGGGCCGCCGGGACCGTGTTCCTTGCGGTAGGGGATCGACAGGCGCAGCCAGACCGAATTGGTGTTGCCGTACTCCACCCAGTCGAAGTTGACGCCCTTCTGGGTGGTCTTCTCGAAGACGAAGCCGGCATCGGTCTTGCGTACCTTCATGTCCGCCCTCTTGTCGCCCTCGGCCATGGAGTGCGAGGTGGCGTGCAGATAGGCGCCGTGCATCGGGTCCATGACGTTGTCGACGGCGTAGCGGTAATTGCACTTCCAGCCGGCGGTGCACAGGAAGGCGGAGTATTCCTGCGAGGTCAGCTCCTCAGGCAGCGCGAGTGGGGCCGGCTCGCGGTTCAGGTCGTCGCCGAACCACAGGAAGATCGCGCCCTGGCGCTCCTCGACGGGGTAGGAGCGCACGCAGGCCTGGCCGACCAGCGGGCAGCTCGCCACCGCCGGCACGTCGCGCACCGTGCCGCTGCCGTCGACCTCGACGCCGTGATACCAGCAGGCCACCCGGTCGCCCAGGTTCCAGCCCATGGACAGCCGGGCGCCGCGATGCGGGCAGCGGTCCTCGATGGCGTGCACCTGGCCCTCGATATCGCGCCACAGGGCGATGTTCTCGCTCAGGCGCGTGATGCCGACAGGCGCGTCCTGCACCGCCCAGCTCGGCAGGACGGGGTACCAGAGATTCTTGAGGCCCTTGTTGAGGCGTTCCTCGGCGCGGGCTTCGATGGTCGCGGTCATCACACTCTCTCCCAAGTCAATCCGTCCGCGGTCCGACCGCCCAGCGATCCGACCGTCCCCGCGCCCCGGGCTCAGTAGCCGAGGCGGGCCATTTCCTCGGTCAGGCGCTCGGGCGTCCAGGCTGCGCCCTCCGGCGTCATCACGCCCAGCTCGTTGATGCGCTTGACCAGTGCCGCGAGCTCGTAATGCCCCTCGCCGAAGGCGGTGACGATGGCATCGGCCAGATCGTTCTCGTAGCGGCTGGGGGAGGCGGGCCTGGTCTGCCAGCGGATGTTCTCGATCTCGCCCGGCACCTCGATGCGGCCCTGGCCGGCCACCTTGTTGGGTACCGGCCGGGCCCAGGTCTTCAGATAGGGGTTGTGGTCTGTATCGAGTTCCATCGCTTCAAGCCCTTTCGTGTCGGGGGCGACGGCGCCCTTAGGTCCGGGCGTCGCGCGGCCGCTCACATCTCGATGAGGATGCGGCCATTGTCTTCCTTGACGGGATAGGTCTTCAGGTCGCGCTCCGCCGGCTCGCGCAGGCATTTGCCGGTGCGGATGTCGAACAGCGCCTCGTGCAGCGGGCACTCGACCTTGTCATCCTCCACGAAGCCCTGGCTCAAGAGCGCGTAGGCATGTGGGCAGATGTCCTCCATGGCGTAGAGTGCGCCGTCCACCTTGTAGACGCCGATCTCCACCTCGCCGACCCTGACCGAGATCGGCTCCTCCTCCTCGACCTCGTCAGCGGCCGCCACATCGTGCCAGGTAGCCAAACCGAAACCTCCTTCGCAGCGACTGTTCTCCTGGATCATCCCGTCACGGGGATAGGCGTTTCATATTTGAAACTATGATCCTTTCTTGGAACTATACGCCAAGAGGTTCCGGTTGCCAAGAGCGAATCCGACCCGCTATCGATGCGGCTCGATGTCGCGCCGTCAACGATGACAAGGGGAGCCAGCCGTCATGACCACGCCCATCCGCTGGGGCATTCTCGGCACAGCGAATATCGGCCGCAAGGCGCTGATCCCCGCCATCCTGGCAAACGAGGGCAGCGTGCTGGCTGGTATCGCCTCGCGCGATCGGACGCGGGCGGAGGCCTTCATCGCCGAGAACGGCTGGGATACCAAGGCCTATGGCAGCTACGAGGCGATGCTGGACGACCCCGACATCGATGCCGTCTACAACCCGCTGCCCAACCATCTGCACGTGTCGCTGACCCTGGAGGCGGCTCGGCGCGGCAAGCACGTGCTGTGCGAGAAGCCGATCGCGCCGTCGAAGGCCGAAGCCGGGGCGCTGCGCGACCTGCCGGACGGCATCCACGTGATGGAGGCGTTCATGATCCGCTTCCATCCGCAATGGCTCCGCGTGCGCGAGATGATCCGCGGCGGCCGCCTCGGCCGGGTCACCGCCGTGCAGGTGATGTTCAGCTACTACAATGACGACCCGGCCAATATCCGCAACATGGCCGATATCGGCGGCGGCGGTCTGCTCGACATCGGCTGCTACCCCATGGTGGTCGGCCGCTGGGTGTTCGAGGGGGACCCGGCGCGGGTGGTCGCCCTGGTCGAGCGCGACCCGACCTTCGGCACCGACCGGCTGGCCTCGGCGCTGATGGATTTCGGGAGCGGCCGGCAGCTCGCCTTCACGGTCTCGACGCAGATGACGCCGATGCAGCGCGCGGTGATCATGGGCACCGAGGGGCGGGTCGAGGTGATGATCCCGTTCAACGCCCCGAAGGAGGGCACCGAGATCGTTTTCACCCCGCGCCAGGGCGAGGCCGAGACGATTGATCTCGGGCCGGTCGACCAGTACGAACGCCAGGTCGAGGCGATGAACCGGGCGATCCGCGGCGAGGCGCCGCTGCCCTACGGCGTCGCCGACGCGTTCGTCAACATGGCGATCCTCGACGCCTTCGTGACCTCGGAGAAGACCGGCGGCTGGGCGGCGGTCAAGCTCTAGCGGCCGCCGGTTCCTGCGATAGCCGGGGCGACATGGCGCGGGTCATCCTGTTCAACAAGCCCTATGGCGTGCTGACCCAGTTCACCGACCGGGAGGGCGGGCGGCCGACCCTGGCCGACCATATCGACGTGCCGGGGGTCTATCCGGCCGGTCGGCTCGATCGCGACAGCGAGGGGTTGCTGGTGCTGACCGATGACGGCCGGCTCGCCGCCCGCATCACCCAGCCCAGCACAGGCCAGGCCAAGACCTATCTGGCGCAGGTCGAAGGAGATCCGGACGACAAGGCGCTCGCCGCGCTGTCCGGCGGGGTCGGCCTGAAGGATGGACCGACCCGCCCGGCGATCGTCGAGCGGGTGGCGGAGCCCGGCTGGCTGTGGCCCCGCGACCCGCCGATCCGCTACCGCGCCGCCATCCCCACGTCCTGGCTCAGCCTCACCATCACCGAGGGCCGCAACCGGCAGGTGCGCCGCATGACCGCCGCCGTCGGCCTGCCGACCTTGCGCCTGGTTCGCATCGCCGTCGGTCCCTGGCGCCTCGACGGCCTGGCCCCCGGGCAGTGGCGGGAGGCGGCGGCGGGGCGGATGGATCGAGGACGGTAGGCTACCGCTTCGGCACCGGTCGGACCGATCCTGAGGAAAACAGAACTGTCATTCCGGGCTTGACCCGGAATCCAGTGCGGCGGTGCCGACGGCGCCGAAACTGGATTCCCGCCTTCGCAGGAATGACAAGGAAAAACTTATAAAATCAGTTGTTTGATGAATATCTCTGACAGGACGGTGGAGGGGCGCTGCTTCCAGCGAACCCGTCAGCACCCTACCGCTCCGGCAGGGGGATGAACTCGTCGTCGCCGATCACCGGGTCGAAGCGGCCGGCCTTCCAGTCGGCCTTGGCGTCCTCGATGCGCTCCTTTGAGGAGGAAACGAAGTTCCACCAGATGTGGCGGTGGCCGTCCATCGCGTCGCCGCCGAGCACCATGACCCGGCTGGGGTCCAGCGCGGTGGCGGCACCCCGGGCGCCGGGTCGGATGACGACCAGCGTGCCGTCGCCGAAGCGCTGGCCGTCGAGCGCGATCGCACCGGAGACGACGTAAAGGCCGCACTCCTCGATACCGTCGGGAAGCGGCAGCCGCGCGCCGCGCGCCATGGCGATGTCCGCGTAGGCGGTCGGGGAGAGGGTCTCGACCGGCGCCTTGCGTCCGTAGAGGCTGCCGATGATCACCCGGCCGTCGAGGCCCTCGCCGGCGATCGTCGGCAGGGCCTCGGCGCCGTGGTGGACGAAGGCCGGCGCGGTCTCCTCGTGCTCGCGCGGCAGGGCAAGCCAGGTCTGGATGCCGAAGATTTCCGCGCCCGGCAGGTTGTGCGCCTGGGAGGTGCGCTCCGAATGGGCGATGCCGCTCCCGGCGGTCATCAGGTTCACCGCGCCGGGCGCGATCTCCTGCACCGTTCCCAGGCTGTCGCGGTGCATGATGGCGCCGGAGAACAGATAGGTGACGGTCGCCAGGCCGATATGCGGGTGCGGGCGGACCTCCAGGCTCTGGCCGTCGATCAGCGGCGAGGGGCCCATCTGGTCGAAGAAGATGAAGGGGCCGACCATCTGCCGCCTGGCCGCCGGCAAGGCGCGGCGCACCTCGAAGCCGCCGAGGTCGCGGACCCGCGGCACGATCACCTGCTCGACCGCATGATCGGCGATCTGATCGGGCGGAGCGACCGCCGGCTTTTCGCTGCATGCCGGTTCCGGGACGGGTTGCCAGCTCATCGGGGGTGTCCTTTCGCGGTTCTGGCCAGGGTCGGGTCGTCGGCGGACAGGAGCAGGCCGCCCAGGGTCTCGATCAGGGTCTGGGCGAGGGTGCCCGCGTCGTCGATGGTGATCGAGCGTGGATAGTAGCGGCTGACGTCGTGGCCGATGCCGATGGCCGCCAGTTCGAGGCCGGGCAGATGGCCGATCTCGACGATGACCTGGCGCAGATGCCGGTCGAGATAGCCCGGATCGTTGGCCCTCGCCGTCGCCTGATCCTGCGGCGCACCGTCGGAGATGACGACGAGGATGCGCCGCGACTGGGGCCGGCGCAGGAGGCGCCCGGCGGCCCAGCGCAGGGCCTCGCCGTCGACGTTCTCCTTCAAGAGGTCGGGCTGCAGCATCAGGCCGAGATGGCTGCGCACGTGGCGGAAGGGCCGGTCGGCCGGCTTGTAGACGATGTGGCGCAACTCGTTCAGCCGACCCGGATCCGCCGGCCGGCCGGCCCTGGCCCAGTCGGCCGCCGGCCGGCCGCCGCGCCAGGCGGCGGTGGTGAAGCCGAGCACCTCGACCGCGACGCCTGTGCGTTCCAGCGCCAGGGCGATGATCTCGGCCGAGACCGCGGCGTTGACGATCGACTGGCCGCGCATCGAGCCGGAATTGTCGATAAGCAGGCCGACCACCGTGTCCGGGAACGGGCTGTCGGTCTCCTCCTTGAAGCTGAGCGCGGTGCCGGGATTGACCACCACCCGGTCGAGGCGGGCGGCGTCGAGAAGGCCGTCCTCCAGGTCGAAACGCCAGGAGCGACGCTGGCGCGCGAGGATCAGCCGCACCAGCCGGTTGGCCAGGCGCGCGGCGATGCGGGCGACGTCGCCGGCTTCATCGAGCAGTGTCTCGTGCCAGGCGGCGAGTTCCGCATCGCTCGCCAGGTCGGTCGCCGCCACGGCCTGGTCGTAGCGCTCGGCGAAGACGCGGTAGGGGCGGTCGGGGGGGCGCCTGGTGGTGGTCGAGCGGTCGCGGCTGACCTCGTAGGCACCGGCCGTGTCGTCCGCGCCCCGGCTCTCGGTCGCCCGCGCGGCATCCCGCTCGCCATCCGCCGTGTCCGGACTCTCGGGCAGTGGCGCCGACTGGGTGCCGGCGAACCAGCCGGCCATGGCGAGCGCCAGGCGCCGGGCGATCGCCGCGAAGGCCGGCGGGTCGTCGAGAGCGGCGGCGAGCGCGGCGGTATCGCCGGGGCAGTCCTGGTCGAGGACGCGGGCCCAGGGCTGCGTCTGCGCCTCGGTCAGCGCCGCGACGGGCAGGCCGAGGAGCCGGCGCAGCAGGCCCGTCGCCGCCTCCTCGCCCGGCACCATGTTGGCGAGCGTCACCCGGTCGATGCCCAGCTGGCCAAGCCGGTGCGCCAGCGCGGCGTCCAGATTGCCGACGATGCCAGGCAGGTCGCGGGCGCCCAGCGCCTCGGCCCGGGCACGGCGGATCACCCGGAAGGCCTGCGCGGCCGCCGGCGGCAGTCCGGCGGGCAGCGGCAGAGCGCCCGAGTATCGGCGGTCGAGCGCGAGGCTGTCCGCCTGGCCGCGCAGCACGCGCCAGGCGGCCTCGCTGACGGGGCTGCCGGGGTGCGGCAGGCGGATGGCGCCGCCGGTCAGTTCCGGCCGGATGCCGGCAAAGCGGACGGCGAGTTCGTGATCGTCGGCGAGCGTGCGCGCCGCACCGGTCAGTGCGCGCAGCACAGCTTCCAGTTCGGCCACTCCCCGGTCGTCGGGACCCATCCCGGGGCGGGCGCTGACGTCGGTCGCCGCCAGGCCGGTCGCGACCTCCGGTTCGGCCCATTCGAACATGCGCTGGGCGAAGGTCTTGTCGGCCTTGCGCCCGCGGTCGAGGGAAGCCGACAGGAGGTCGCTGCGCCCGGTCACGGCAGGGCCGAGGCGATCCGTCGCGCCGCGGATTGCAGCACCGGCAGGAAATTCTGGATCATGTCGCCGGCGCTGGTGCGCTGGGCATGGCCGCTGACATTCATCGCCGCGATGACGTTGCCCTTCTTGTTGCGCAGTGGCACGGCCATCGAGCGCAAGCCCTCCTCGAGCTCCTGGTCGACGATGGAGAAGCCGCGCTGGCGCGCGGTCAGGATCTGGTCGATCAGCGCGCCTGGATTGAGGATGGTGTGCCGGGTGTAGCGTCTGAGCTCGGTCTTGCTGACATAGTTGCGGATCTCGTCATCCGGCTTGTCGGCGAGCAGCACGCGGCCCATGGAGGTGCAGAAGGCGGGCAGGCGGGTGCCCACCGTCAGGCCCACCGACATTACCCGCGAGGCCGGCACGCGGGCGACATAGACGATATCGCAATCGTCCAGCACGGAGGCGGAGCAGGACTCGTTCAAGGTGTGCGACACCTCCTCCATATAGGGCATGGCGATCTCCCAGAGGTCCATGGAGGAGAGGTAGGCGAAGCCGAGATCCATCACCTTCGGTGTCAGGCGGAAATACTTGCCGTCCGTGGTCATGTAGCCAAGCTCGCACAAGGTGAGCAGGAAGCGCCTGGCCGCGGCCCGCGTCAGCCCGGCCTGCTTGGCCACGTCGGTGAGGGTAAGCTCCGGCGTTCTCTTGCCGAATACGCGGATGACGGAGAGCCCGCGCGCGAGTGTGCCGACGTAATCTTTGTCGGCGATCGGGGTTGACTCGGGCATCTTTCCATCTCATATTGTTCGCAATAAGAACAAATGTTCGCATATCGCACAATTTCGGTCAAGCGCTTTCTTCGATCGGGGGCGGAAAGCGGCGGGACCGAAGGGGATGCGTCGGTCCGGTGGACGACCTGCGATGCCGGTCCGGCCGGGCCGGGCGGCGCCAGGCGAATGACATCGCGATCCGGCGAATCCGGTCCGGGTTTTGGGAGGAAGCAGCCACGATGAGAAACTACACCACCGTCTTCGGCTCGATCGACAACTACGTCAAGGGTGGCGTGGAGGTGCTCGACGACTCGCCGAAGAACTACGTTTTCTCCAATATCTTCGAGGTCGCCGCGACGTCCCGGCCCTATGAGCGGGTGGCGGTCGCCAAGAACTTCGAATACGTCATCGAATGCGCCCGCGCGGAGGGCACCTCGCCCTGGTATGCCTGCGCCCATGACGAGTTCGCGCTCGCCATGGACGGCACGGTGGAGGTCCACCTGGTGAAGCTGGACGACGCCGATGCGGTCGTCGATCCGGAGGCGGAGGGCGCCCACCAGCTCGACGAGCTGCCGGCTGGCCGCAAGATGGGCCGCGTGGTTCTCGGAAAGGGGCACATGGCGCTCTTGCCGCAGGGCTCGGCCTACCGTTTCCAGGCCGAGAAGCCCGCCACCATGATGATCCAGACCATCGACGGGCCGGTGACCGTGCACAAATGGGCGGAAATCTGCCAGACCGAGGCCTGATCGGCCGGCCGCTGAGATGCTGAGGAGTTGAAGACATGGCGATGAAGGAAGACATGGGAGATCACGCGATCTCCAATCCGAACAACCTGCCGCTGCAGTCCGATTTCGAGATCTTTCCGGCCGACAACGAGACCGGCTACCGCGCCTTCAAGGCCGGCTCCTTCTCGTTCAGCCGGGACGAGTACTTCGCCCATATCGAATACCCCAAGGGCAGCTATACCATGCCCATCGACGCCTTTCTGAGGGCGTTGATGCGGGATGTCGCCTGGGGCTTCTTCTACGGCACGGTGAATTTCGACACCGTCTTCGGCACCGTGAACTACTACGGCGAGGTCGAGATGTTCGTCGGCGCCTCGAACGAGGCGTACCGCAAGGCGGGTCGCGACTACACGGAGCGTTTCCGTTCCGACGAGCTGATGAAGATCTTCCGCGAGATGGTCGGCGACTGGACGAACGAGGGCTATGATCCCTTCGCCGCGCCGATGGAGACCGGCGTGCCCTGGGGCGAGAAGAAGGGCAACAACGACGACGCCGTCGGCCGCCAGCGGGTCACCGCCAAGCGCATGGTCGGACTGCCGGGCGACACGCCCAAGCGCAGCGACGAGGGCGGCCATCCGGTCAACCGCATGTTCCGGGACGTCACCCAGGACGAGCCGAAGGTGGAGGCCGAGCCCGGCTTCGAGCACGAGGTCGCCGGCTTCAACCTGTTCGCCTACCTCTCGCGCTCCGACGTGACCTGGAACCCCAGCGTCTGCTCGGTGGTGCGCGAAAGCCTGTTCTGCCCGACATCGGAGGAATTCATCCTGCCGGTCGAACACGGCAATGACCGCGTGGAGTGGTTCGTCCAGCTCTCCGACGAGATCATGTGGCAGGTCAAGGACAAGGAGACCGGCCGGCCGCGGGCCAATGTGACGATGAAGGCCGGCGACGTCGCCTGCATGCCGGCGGACATCCGCCACCAGGGCTTCTCCGCCAAGCGGTCCATGCTGCTGGTGTGGGAGAACGGTTCGCCGCGCATCCCCGACCTCGTGCGCAAGGGCGAGGCGCCGGTGGTGCCGGTCGAGTTCTGAGCGACGGCTGACCCGGATATCGGTGGCGGACCGGCTCGGCGGCCGGCAGGGCGCCGGCGCCGAGCCTGCCGCCGGCGGATCTGAAGAACGATAAGAAACTTGCGACCCGGCCGTCGCCACGGCCACACAGACCGTCAGACGGCCGGGTCGACAGGGTGGAGCGTCTCCCATGCAGAACAAGCTGTTCATCGGCGGTGAGTTCGTCGACGCCGTCGACGGCGGCACCATCGACGTGCTGAGCCCGCACGACAACTCGGTCATCACCAGGATCGCCGAGGCCCGCGCCCGGGATGTCGACAAGGCCGTCGAGGCGGCGCGGCAGGCCTTCCCGAAATGGCGCGAGATGGGGGCTTCCGACCGGGGCCGGCTGCTGCTCAAGCTCGCCGACCGCATCGAGGAGGAGACCGAGGCGCTGGCGCGGCTGGAGGCGCTGGACACCGGCCATCCGATCCGCGACTGCCTCAGCCTGGACGTGCCGCGGACCGTGCTCTGCTTCCGCTATTTCGGCGGCATGGCCGACAAGTTCGAGGGCTCCGTCATCCCGGTCGACGCCGGTTTCCTGAACTACCTGCAGCGCGAGCCCATCGGCGTCGTCGGTCAGGTGGTGCCGTGGAATTTCCCGCTGATGTTCACCAGCTGGAAGATGGCGCCAGCCCTGGCCGCGGGGAATTGCATCGTCCTCAAGCCGGCCGAGATCACGCCGCTGTCCACCCTGCGCATCGCCGAGCTGATGCAGGAGGTCGGCATCCCCGACGGCGTGGTGAACATCGTGCCGGGCTATGGCCACATCGCCGGCCAGCACCTGGCGGAGCATCCTCACGTCGGCAAGATCGCCTTCACCGGCTCGACCGCGACCGGGCGGCGCATCGTCGAGGCCTCGGCCGGCAACCTGAAGAAGGTCCAGCTGGAGCTCGGCGGCAAGGGGCCGAACATCGTCTTCGAGGACGCCAACATACCGGCCGCCGTCGGCGGCAGCGCCTTCGCCATCTTCCACAACCAGGGCCAGGCCTGCATCGCCGGCTCGCGGCTGATGCTGCACGAGAAGATCGCCGACGCCTTCCTCGACAAGTTCATTCCGCTGGCGAAGTCGATCCGGCTCGGCAACCCGCTCGACCCCGAGACCGAAATGGGCCCGCTGACCTCCAAGATGCACCAGGAGCGGGTGCTGACCTATGTCCAGATCACCCATCAGGAGGGCGGCGAGGTGCTGACCGGCGGCAGGGTGCCCGACGACCCGGCGCTGGCCAAGGGCTGCTATCTGGAGCCCACGGTGGTGCGGGCCCAGCCGCAGGACCGCGTCTGCCAGGAGGAGGTCTTCGGCCCCTTCGTCTCGGTCATGACCTTCAAGGACGACGAGGAGGCGCTGGCCATCGCCAACGGCACCGCCTACGGCCTGGGCTCGGGGCTGTGGACCCAGAACCTCACCCGGGCGCACCGCATGGCCAAGGCCCTGCATGCCGGCATGGTCTGGATCAACAGCTACAAGCGCGTGCACCCGGCCTCGCCCTTCGGCGGCGTCGGGGAGTCGGGCTATGGCCGCGAGATGGGTTTCGACGTGATGCGGGAATACACCCAGGCGAAGTCGGTCTGGATCAATGTCGACGCCCAGATCCCGCCCTTCTACAAGCGCTGAGGGGCTCCCGAGGATGGCAGAGATCACCACGCTGAGAGAGGCGGTCGCCGGGCTGATCAACGACGGCGACCACGTCGCCTTCGAGGGCTTCACGCACCTGATCCCCTCGGCGGCGGCGCACGAGGTCATCCGCCAGGGCCGCCGGAACCTGACGCTCTACCGGATGACGCCGGACCTGATCTACGACCAGCTGATCGGCATGGGCTGCGCGTCCAAGCTGGTCTTCTCCTGGGGCGGCAATCCCGGCGTCGGCTCGCTGCACCGCTTCCGCGACGCCATCCAGAAGGGCTGGCCGGTGCCGCTGGAGATCGACGAGCGCAGCCACGCGGACATGGCCAATTCCTACGTTGCCGGGGCGGCGAACCTGCCCTTCGCGGTGATGCGCGGCTATGCCGGCACGGACCTGCCGCGGGTCAATCAGCGGATCAAGTTCATCGAGTGCCCGTTCACCGGCGAGAAGCTGGCCGCCATGCCCTCGCTGCGGCCCGACGTGGCGGTGATCCATGCGCAGAAGGCCGATCGCCGGGGCAATGTGCTGATGTGGGGCATCGTCGGCGTGCAGAAGGAGGCGGTGCTGGCCTCCCGGCGCGCCATCGTCACCGTCGAGGAGATCGTCGACGATCTCGACGCGCCGCCCAACGCCGTCATCCTGCCGCGCTGGGTGGTCGATGCCGTCGCCGTGGTGCCGGGCGGGGCGGCGCCCTCCTACGCCCAGGGATACTACGAACGCGACAACGCCTTCTACCAGGCCTGGGACCCGATCTCCCGCGAGCGCGAGAGCTTCACCGCCTGGATGGAGCGCCATGTCCGCGGCACGACTGATTTCGAGGCGTACAAGCGGTCGCTGGCCGCCGCCGCGAGGGAGACGGTCCATGCCTGACCGCGACTATAGCGCATCGGAGATGATGACCGTCGCCGCCGCCCGCCGGCTGGCCAATGACAGCGTCTGCTTCGTCGGTATCGGCCTGCCCTCGACCGCCGCCAATCTAGCGCGCCTAACCCATGCGCCTGACATCACGCTGATCTACGAGTCGGGGCCGATCGGCGCCAAACCGGACGTGCTGCCGCTGTCGATCGGCGACGGCGAACTCGCCTCGACGGCCGACACCGTAGTCTCGACACCGGAGATCTTCCGCTACTGGCTGCAGGGGGGCCGGATCACCACCGGCTTCCTGGGAGCGGCACAGATCGACCGCTTCGCCAACATCAACACCACCGTCATCGGCCCCTATGACGACCCCAAGGTGCGGCTGCCCGGCGCCGGCGGCGCGCCGGAGATCGCCAGCCTCGCGGGCGAGGTGCTGATCATCCTGCGCCAGAGCGAGCGTGCCTTTGTCGAGAAGCTCGATTTCATCACCTCGGTCGGCTACGGCGAGGGCGGCGACCATCGCCAGCGCCTGGGCCTGCCGGGCCGCGGGCCGGTCGCGGTGATCACCGATCTCGGCGTCCTCACGCCTGATCCGAAGAGCAGGGAGATGACGCTGACGGCGGTGCATCCTGGCGTCACCGAGGACGCGGTGCGCGCCGCCACCGGCTGGCCGCTGAAGGTGGCGAACGACGTGGCGGTGAGCGAGCCGCCGCGACCGCACGAACTGGAGGTCCTGCGGGACCTCCTGGCGCGCACCGAGAAGGCGCATGCCGGGCAGGGAGCCGCCTGATGCACGCCTTCACCTATGACGGCCTGCCGGCGCGCGTGGTCTTCGGCCTCGGCGCGATCGACCGCCTGCCGGGCGAGGTGGAGAGGCTGGGCGCGGCGCGCGCCCTGGTGCTCTCCACGCCCGAGCAGCGGGAGACGGCGGAGGATGTCGCGTCGCGCCTCGGCGGACGGGCGGCCGGCGTCTTCGACCAGGCGCGCATGCACGTGCCCGTCGCCGTGGCCCAGGCGGCGCGGGAAGAGGCGCGACGGCTTGGCGCGGATGCCTGCGTGGCCGTCGGCGGCGGCTCGACCATCGGTCTCGGCAAGGCCATCGCCCTGGAATTCGGCCTGCCGGTGATCGCCGTGCCGACCACCTATGCCGGTTCGGAGATGACGCCGATCTGGGGGCTGACGGAGGACGGCATCAAGAAGACAGGCCGCGATGCCCGGGTGCTGCCCAAGGCGGTCGTCTACGACCCGGCGCTGACGGTGAGCCTGCCGGCCGGGGTTTCCGCCGCCAGCGGCATGAACGCCATCGCCCACTGCGTGGAGGCGCTCTACGCCGAGGACCGCAACCCGATCATCTCGATGATCGCTGAGGAGGGCATCCGGGCGCTCGGCCGGTCGCTGCCGGGCGTGGTGCGCGACCCGGCCGATCTGGAGGCGCGCAGCGATGCCTTCTACGGCTCCTGGCTCGCCGGCACGGCGCTCGGCGCCGTCGGCATGGCGCTGCACCACAAGCTCTGCCACACGCTGGGCGGCAGTTTCGACCTGCCGCATGCGGAGACCCACACCATCGTCATACCCCACGCCACGGCCTTCAACCGCGCGGCCGCGCCGGAGGCGATGGCCCGGATCGCCGCGGCGCTGGGCGCGGTGGACGCGGCCGAGGGCCTGTACGACCTGGCGGTCGCACTCGGCGCGCCGACCAGGCTGGCCGATCTCGGCATGGCGGAGGCCGATCTCGACCGGGCGGCGGAAATCGCGACACGGAACCCCTACTACAATCCGCGGCCGATCGACCGCGAGGGCATCCGCTCGCTTCTGGACGACGCCTGGCACGGCCGTCGTCCGGCGCCTGGCGGCTGACGACAAGGCGTCCAACAATGTGCACTCTCGGGAGGATGACATGATCAGAAAGAACGGATTGATCGAGTTGAGGACCGGGCTTTCCCGGCGGCGCTTCATCCACACCTCGGCGCTCGGCACCGCGGGGCTGGCGACCGCGGGCGCGCTCACCTGGCGCCGCAAGGCGCGGGCCCAGGACGGCACCATCAAGATCGGCTATGTCAGCCCGCAGACCGGCCCGCTGGCGCCCTTCGCCGAGGCGGACGAGTACATTCTGGCCGGCATCCGCGAGGCGGTGGCCGGCGGCATCGACATCAACGGCACCACCTACGGCGTCGAGATCATCGTCAAGGACAGCCAGTCCAACCCGAGCCGGGCGGCGGAAGTGGCGGCGGACCTGATCCTCGGCGACGAGGTGAACCTGATCGTCGTCTCCTCCACGCCGGAGACCACCAACCCGGTTTCCGACCAGTGCGAGATCAACGAGGTGCCCTGCATCTCGACCGTTGCGCCATGGCAGCCCTGGTTCTTCACCCGCGGCGGCAACCCGGAGACCGGCTTCGACTTCACCTACCATTTCTTCTGGGGCCTGGAGGACGTCATCGCGGTGTTCCTGGAAATGTGGAACTCCGTCGAGACCAACCGCTCGGTCGGCGGGCTCTTCCCCAATGACGGCGACGGCAACGCCTGGGGCGACAACTTCCCCGCACCGCTGAACGAGGCCGGCTACTCGCTGACCGATCCGGGCCGCTACCAGAACCTGACGGACGACTTCTCCGCCCAGATTTCCGCCTTCAAGGACGCCAATGCCGAGATCGTCACCGGCGTGGTGATCCCGCCCGACTTCACCACCTTCTGGACCCAGGCGGCCCAGCAGGGCTACCGCCCGAAGGTAGCCTCGATCGGCAAGGCGATCCTCTTCCCCTCGGCGGTCGAGGCGCTCGGCGACACCGGCAACAACCTGTCCTCGGAGATCTGGTGGACGCCGAACCACCCGTTCGCCTCCTCGCTGACCGGTGCTTCGGCGGCGGCGCTCGCCAGCGGCTACACCGAGACCACGGGACGCCAGTGGACCCAGCCGCTGGGCTTCGCCCACGCCCTGTTCGAGGTGGCGATCGACGCGCTCCGGCGCGCCAACGACCCTTACGACTATTACGATCTCGCCGACGCCGTGGCCGCGACCGCGCTCGACACCGTGGTCGGCCGGGTGGAGTGGGGCACGGGCCCCGTGCGCAACGTCGCCAAGACCCCGCTGGTCGGTGGCCAGTGGCGCCTCGGTGGCGACTTCCAGTACGAGCTGGTGGTCACCTCCAACGGCAACGCGCCGGAAGTGCCGACCCAGGGCACCTTCGAGGTGATCAGCTAGTCCGTTCGGCGCCGGGGCGGCGACTGCGGCCGCCCCGGCCCATTCTTCGGATCGGGAGACCGGGACCATGCCAGCCGGCGCCGCGGGACGTGCGGGAACGCCCATTGTCACCATGAGCCGGGTGTCGAAGAGCTTCGGCGCGCTCAAGGTGACCGACAAGCTCGACCTCGACCTCTACGAGGGCGAGGCGCTCGGCGTCATCGGTCCGAACGGCGCGGGCAAGAGCACGATGTTCAACCTCATCGCCGGCGGCATCCGTCCCGACGAGGGCAGCATCGCCTTCGCCGGCGAGGACATCACCGGCATGCCGCCCTTCGAGCGCTGCAAGGCCGGCATCGGTCGCTCCTACCAGATCCCGCATCCCTTCGAAGGGATGACGGCGTTCGAGAACCTGCTGGTCGGCGCCACCTTCGGGGCGGGACGGAAGGAGCGCGAGGCCTATGGCCACTGCGTGGAGGTGCTCGACCGCACCGGCCTGCTGCCCAAGGCGAACGTCATGGCGGGGTCGCTGACACTGCTCGAGCGCAAGCGGCTGGAGCTCGCCCGGGCGCTCGCCACCCGGCCGCGGGTGCTGCTGCTCGACGAGATCGCCGGCGGTCTGACCGAGCAGGAATGCCACGCCCTGGTTGCCACGATCCGCGAGATCCACGCCGCCGGCACCTCGATCATCTGGATCGAGCACATCGTGCACGCGCTGCTGGCCGTGGTGTCCCGGCTGATCGTGATCAATTTCGGCCAGAAGATCGACGACGGCGAGCCGCGGGCGGTGATGGCCTCGCCGGCGGTGCGCGAGATCTACATGGGTATCGACGCCGATGACGCCGCCGCCTGAGATGCGCCCACGGGAGACGCCTCTTCTGGAAACCAGAGGGCTGGAGGCCTTCTACGGAGACTTCCAGGCCCTGTTCGGGATCGATTTCACGGTCGGCGAGGGTGAGACCGTCGCCATCATCGGATCCAATGGTGCGGGCAAGAGCACTTTCCTGAAGTCGATCACCGGGCTGATCGCCAACGTGAACGACGCCATCCGCTACGAGGGGGCCGCGATCGGCAGCCTGCCGGCGCATCGGGTGGTGCGGCTGGGCATCGCCATGGTGCCGGAAGGCCGGCGGCTGTTCCCCTCGCTGTCGGTGGAGGAGAACCTGCTGATCGGGGCCACCGCGAAGCGGCGGGGCACCTGGACGCTCGACACCGTCTACGACCTCTTCCCGATCCTCAAGGAGCGGCGGCACAACCCCGGCACGGCGCTGTCGGGCGGCCAGCAGCAGATGGTGGCGGTGGGCCGGGCGCTGATGGCCAATCCCCGGCTGCTGCTGTGCGACGAGATCAGCCTCGGCCTGGCGCCGGTAGTGATCAAGGACATCTACGCCGCGGTGCCGCGGATCACCCGAGAGGGCACCACCGTCGTCGTGGTCGAGCAGGACATCAACCAGGCCATGGCCGTGGCCGACCGGGTCTACTGCTTCCAGGAGGGCCGGGTCTCGCTGGAAGGCCGGCCAGGCGCGCTCAGCCGCGAGCAGATCACGGCCGCCTATTTCGGTCTCTAGGGGGAGGGAAGCCGCGCTATGGATTGGCTCAACGCCATCGTCCAGGGCATCCTGCTCGGCGGCCTCTACGCCATGTTCGCCACCGGGCTGTCGCTGATTTTCGGCGTCATGCGCCTCGTCAACATCGCCCATGGCGACCTGATCGTGCTGGCCTCCTTCCTGGCCCTGGCGGTGGTCGAGGGCTTCGCCCTGCATCCGCTGGTCAGCCTGGTGGTCGTCGTGCCGGCGATGGCGGCGTTCGGCTACGTCCTGCAGCGCGGCATGCTGAACTTCACCCTGGGCCGGGACATCCTGCCGCCGCTGCTGGTCACCTTCGGCCTTTCGGTGATCATCCAGAACGCGCTTCTGGAGACCTTCTCCGCCGACAGCCAGCGTCTGCAGGCGGGCGCGCTGGAGACCGCCAGCCTGACCATCGCCGAGGGCTTCTCGATCGGCGTCCTGCCGCTGATCGTCTTCCTGGCGGCGATCGCCATCATCTGGGGAATGCAGACGGTGTTCTACCGCACCGCGCTGGGCCGCGCCTTCCGCGCCACCTCCGACGATCCGACGACGGCGCGGCTGATGGGCATCGACAACGGCCACGTCTTCGCGCTCGCCATGGCGGTCGCGCTGGCGGTCGTTGCGGTGGCCGGCGTCTTCCTCGCCATCCGCACCAATTTCGATCCGTCGATCGGGCCGGCCCGGCTGCTCTTCGCCTTCGAGGCGGTGATCATCGGCGGGCTGGGCAATCTCTGGGGCACGCTGGTCGGCGGCATCATCATCGGCGTCGCCCAGGCGATCGGCGCGCAGATCAACCCCGGCTGGCAACTGCTCGCCGGCCATCTGGCCTTCCTCGTGGTCCTGGTGCTCCGCCCGCAGGGCCTGTTTCCGAAGATGCAGGGCTGAGGGAGCTAGACCATGGCCGACAGTCCAGCCTTCACCGTCCAGCGCTCGACGCCCGCGAGCCGTGGCGCCCTGGTCGCCGGCCTGGTCATGCTCGCCCTGCTCGCCGCCGCGCCGCTCTGGGCCGGCCGGGCGGAGCTGCGCCTCTTGATCGAGATCTTCTACTACCTGGCGCTGGCGCAGATGTGGAACCTGCTGGCGGGCTATGCCGGCCTGGTCTCGATCGGCCAGCAGGCCTATGTCGGGCTGGGTGGCTATGCGCTGTTCGCGTTGTCGGGTTTCCTTGGCGTGCCGCCGCTCCTCGCCATCGTCCTGGCCGGCGTGGTGGCGGCGCTCCTCGCGGTGCCCACCGCGCTCGTCGTCTTTCGCCTGCGCGGCGCCTATTTTGCCATCGGCACCTGGGTGGTGGCCGAAGTCTACCGCCTGACCATGGCGCAGGTCTCCACGCTCGGCGGCGGCTCGGGCATGAGCCTGCCGGTCGACGTGGTGCGCTCGATCGCCGAGGGCCGGGACATGCGCGAATATCTCGTCTACTGGGTGGCGCTGGGCATCGTCGTGCTGGCCATCGCCGTCGTCTACTTCCTGCTGCGATCGCGCCAGGGCCTGGCGCTGACCGCGATCCGCGACAGCGAGCCCGCCTCCGAGAGCCTGGGGGTCAACAATTACCGCACCAAGTTCCTGGTCTATGTCACGGTCGGCTTCGTCACCGGCATTGTCGGGGCATTGATTTTCCTGCAGAAGCTGCGCATCTCCCCCGATGCGGCCTTCAGCGTGAACGACTGGACGGCGTTCGTGATCTTCATCGTGGTCATCGGCGGCATCGGCCGCATCGAGGGCCCGATCGTCGGCGTGGTGCTGTTCTTCATCCTGCGCGAGGTGTTCGCCGACTACGGCACCTGGTACCTCATGCTGCTCGGCGCCGTAGCCGTCCTGATCATGCTCCGGGCGCCGCGCGGCCTCTGGGGCCTGGTCGCCGATCGCTTCGACCTCGAACTTTTCCCGGTGCGGCGCAGCGTGCGCCTCAAGGAGACACGACCCGATGCCTGACGCCTTCATCTGCGATCCCGTCCGCACGCCGATCGGCCGCTTCGCCGGTGCGCTCGCCACCGTGCGCACCGACGATCTCGGCGCCATTCCGCTGAAGGCTCTGATGGCGCGCAACCCGTCGGTGGACTGGGAGGCGGTGGACGACGTGATCTTCGGCTGCGCCAACCAGGCGGGCGAGGACAACCGTAACGTCGCCCGCATGGCGAGCCTGCTGGCCGGCCTGCCGGTATCGGTGCCCGGCTCGACGATCAACCGGCTGTGCGGTTCGGGCATGGACGCCGTCGCCTCGGCCGCCCGCTATATCCGGGTCGGCGAAGGCCGGCTGATGATCGCCGGCGGTGTGGAGAGCATGTCGCGGGCCCCGTTCGTGATGCCCAAGGCCGAGAGCGCCTTCTCGCGCACCGGCTCGATCGAGGACACGACCATCGGCTGGCGCCTGGTCAACCCGCTGATGAAGGCGCAATACGGCATCGATTCCATGCCCGAGACGGCGGAGAACGTGGCTGAGGACTACCAGGTCAGCCGCGCCGACCAGGACGCCTTCGCTTTGCGCTCGCAACAGCGCACGGCGGCCGCCATGGAAGCCGGGCGCCTCGCCGTGGAGATCGTACCGGTCAGCGTGCCGCAGCGCCGCGGCGATCCGGTCGTCGTCGACACCGACGAACATCCCCGGCCGCAGACCACGGCGGAGGCGCTGGCCAAGCTGCCGACGCCGTTCCGCAAGGGCGGCACGGTGACCGCCGGCAACGCCTCGGGCGTCAACGACGGTGCCTGCGCCATGCTGCTGGCCGACGAGGCGACGGCGGCGGCGCAGGGGCTGCAGCCGCTCGCCCGCGTCGTCGCCGCCGCCACCGCCGGGGTCGAGCCGCGGGTGATGGGCATCGGCCCGGTGCCCGCCAGCCGCAAGGCGCTGGCGCTGGCCGGCCTCGAGATCGGCCAGATGGACGTGATCGAGCTCAACGAGGCTTTCGCCGCGCAGGGCCTGGCGGTGCTGCGTGAGCTGGGCGTGCCGGACGATGCCGAGCACGTGAACCCGAATGGCGGAGCGATCGCGCTCGGCCATCCGCTCGGCATGTCCGGGGCGCGGCTCGTCACCACGGCGGCCAGGGAGCTCAGGCGGCGCGGCGGGCGCTACGCGCTCGTGACCATGTGCATCGGTGTCGGCCAGGGCATCGCCATGATCATCGAGGCAGTCTGAGGCCGCAAGCCAGACAGTCGGGGAGGGAGAGAGGACGATGCAGTACTTCACCGAAGCGAACTCGGTCGAGGCCGTGCTCGCCCGCATGACCGACTGTCCCGACCCGCGCCTGCGCCAGGTGATGGAGAGCGTGGTGCGCCATCTCCATGCCGTGGTGAAGGAGGTGGAGCCGACCATGGAGGAATGGTTCCAGGCCATCGGCTTCCTCACCGCCACCGGCCAGATTTGCGACGACAAGCGCCAGGAGTGGATCCTGCTCTCCGACACGCTCGGCGTCTCTATGCTGGTCGACGCCATCAACAACCGCAAGCACCAGGGCGGCACGGAATCGACGGTGATCGGCCCCTTCCACGTCGCCGGCGCGCCGCGGGTGGGGATGGGGGAGAGCATCGCGCGCGACGACAAGGGAGAACCGGCCTTCATCGAGGGTCGGGTGCTGGACGTCGACGGCAAGCCCGTCGAGGGCGCGGAGCTCGACGTCTGGCAGGCATCCGATGACGGCTTCTACGACATCCAGCAGCCGGGCGTGCAGCCGGAGATGAACCTGCGCGGCCGCTTCACCACCGGGGCCGACGGCCGCTTCTGGTTCTGGACGGTGAAGCCGAGCCCCTATCCGATCCCCACCGACGGCCCGGTGGGCCGGATGCTCGACTCGCTCGGCCGCCACCCCTACCGGCCGGCGCACATCCATTTCATCGTCTCCGCCCCCGGCTTCGACGCGGTGACCACGCACCTCTTCGTCGAAGGCGGCGCGTATCTCGATTCCGACGCCGTGTTCGGCGTCAAGGACAGCCTTGTCGTGCCCTTCCGCCAGGTCACGGATGCCGGCGAGATCGACCGGGCCGGGGCGGCCGGACCGTTCTGGAGAACGGAATTCGACTTCACGCTCGAGAAGAGCGCGGCGTCGAAGGCCGCCTGAGAGGCCGTCCCGTCCGATGTCCATGCCCGATTTCGACCCCCGCGACTACTGGCGCCTGCGGCCCCGCGCGCCGCAGCCGGGCACGGTCCTGGGGCCGCTGGCGGAGATTCCGGATCGGGCCGGCCGGGAATACCGCTTCGGCCGCGGCAAGGGCGCCTTCTCGATGTTCGTCGTGCGTCGGGGCGACGCGGTGCGCGGCTATCTCAACATCTGTCCGCACTTCTCTCTGCCGCTCAACTACCGGGAAGGCGAGTTCGTCAATCCAGACGGCAGCCTGATCCGCTGCTCCATGCACTTCGCCGAGTTCCAGTGGGAGGACGGCCTCTGCGTCGCCGGCGCCTGCGAGGGCGCCCATCTCGATCCGGTCCCGGTCGGGGTGAACGCGGACGGCGACGTCTACATTATGACGTGAAGGAAGGGTGGGGCGCGGTGATCCGGGTTAGGAGAATCCTTCGCTAAACCCCTGGTTCAAATGTCATCTCCGCGAAAGCGGAGATCCAGTTCGTCGGTGCTGCCTGCACCGTCCACTGGATTCCCGCGTTCGCGGGAATGACAAATAACTTATTGAAAATACAAATTCTTTCGTCGCCCCGGCCGACCGCCGGGAGAGCCGGGGCCTCGAACGGCCTGGCGGCGCCGGATGCAAGCCTGTTTAGACAGGGCGCGCCCGGGCGGTCGGCCGTGCTGGTGGACAGGCCTCCGCGATCCATCGCATAATTTGAAAACGAATTCTCACATAGTGCGAGGTTATGCATGACCGCCTCCTTCGACGTGCTGATCGTCGGTGCCGGCAGCGCCGGGTCCGTGCTGGCCGCGCGGCTGAGCGAGGATCCGCACCTGCGGGTCGGCGTGATCGAGGCCGGTGGCATGCCCGACGATCCGGACATCGCCGATCCCCTGAAATGGGCCCTGCTGCAGGGGCGCAGCTACGACTGGGCCTATGAGACGGTGCCGCAGCGCCACACCGCCGGCCGTGTGCATTCCTGGCCGCGCGGCCGTCTCGTCGGCGGGTCGAGCTGCCTGCACGCCATGGCCCATGTGCGTGGCCACCCAGCCGACTTCGACGCCTGGGCCGAGGCCGGCGGCGAGCGCTGGCGCTTCGCGGCGCTGCTGCCCTTTTTCCGCAAGTCGGAGGATTTCCTCGGTCCGCCGTCGGACCTGCACGGGCGCGGCGGGCCGCTCACCGTCGACCTGGCGAGCGACCGGGTCAGCGATCTCACCAAGGCCTACATGGCGGCCTCCGAGTCGATCGGCATCGACCCCTCCGGCGATCACAACGGTCCGCGCATGGAAGGTGCTGCCGCCAACAGCCTGACGATCAGCGCCGGCAGGCGGCAGAGCGTGGCAGACGCCTATCTGCTGCCGGTTGTAAGGGACCGGCCGAACCTGACGCTGCTGACCGGCCGTCTCGTCGACCATGTGCTGATCGAGCGAGGCCGGGCCACCGGCGTGGTGACGGTGGAGGACGGCCATCAGGTGACCTACCGGGCCGAGCGGGTGATCCTGTCGGCCGGCGCCGTCGCCTCGCCGCTGATCCTGATGCGCTCCGGCATCGGCCCGGCCGGTGACCTGGCGCGGCACGGCATCGGCGTGGCGATCGACAATCCGGCCGTCGGCGGCAATCTGCACGATCATCTGCTCGGTGCCGGCAATGTCTACCGCGCGCGCCAGCCCCTGCCGGCGAGCCGGCTGCAGCATTCGGAATCGCTGCTCTATCATGGTGGCGATGGAGGCTCGCCGAAGCTCGTGCTGACCTGCGTGCTGCTGCCGGTGGTCACGGAGGCGTTCACGCCGCCGCCCGTCGGCGCGGCCTACACGATCATGTTCGGCGTCTGCCAGCCGAAAAGCCGGGGCCGGCTCAGCCTCGGCGGGCGCGATCCGGCGACCAAGCCGGTCATCGATCCCGCCTATCTGTCGGAGGCCGAGGACCGCGCGGCCATGCGTGAGGCGCTGGAACTGGCCCGGGCGGTCGGACATGCGGCGCCGCTCGATCCCTGGCGCGAGCAGGAGGCGTTGCCAGGGCCGGCGGTGCGGGACGCGGCGGCGCTTGACGCCTTTATCGGCCGGGCGTCGATGACCCATCACCATCCGGTCGGTACCTGCGCCATGGGCCGGCCAGGCCGTGGGGTGGTCGACGGCGACCTCGCGGTTCAGGGCGTTGCCGGGCTCAGTATCGTCGACGCGTCGGTGATACCGCGCATCACCAGCGGGCCGGTTAACGCCGCTATCGTCGCCATGGCGGAGGCATTCGCCGCAAGCTGGCAGGAAGGCGATTGAACCGGGTCGTTCCCTTCTTTACCATGTAAAAGACAATTCTCAGTTAGTGAGAAAACTTGCGGAGGGGTGAGCAGATGGCGGATGGCATGTCTTCGCGGAAGGGTGGTCGTCGTCGACGCGCCTCGACGAAGGCCGTCCCACCACCCGACGACCGCGACCGCGCGACCGCGCCGCATGCACCGCCTCTTGCGCCGGACCGCTTTCCCGATAACCTGTTGGACAAGCGGACCCTCGACGATGGGGGCGGCCGCGGACAGGGTGCATCGCGGTGGGCGAAACGGATGCCGGTACTCTCCGAGGAACAGCAGGCCGAGGCGGAAGCGTCGATCGATGCCGGCCTGGACCTCGTTGCCCGGGTCCACCGCATCCTCAATCTCGAGGGCCATCACGACATGTCGCTCGGCCATCTCAGCTGGCGCGACCCGCTGGGGCGCGGCCTGTGGCTGAAGCGCGCGCGCCTCGGCATCGAGGAAGTGACGGCGGACGACTTCATCCTGATCGATTTCGACGGCAGGGTCCTGGTCGGCTGCGCGGTGCACCGGCATCTCGAATGGCCGATCCACACCGAGTTGATGAAGCGCCGCCCGGAGATCGTCGCCGTCGCGCATACCCATCCGCGCTATGCCACATTGTTTTCCTGCACCCGCGAGCCGCTGCGACCGCTGACCAACGAGGGCGTCTGGTTCGAGAAGCCGCCGCCCTTCTTCACCGAGACCAGCGACCTCGTCGACACCGTCGCACTCGGCCGCGCCCATGCCGCGGCGATGGACGGCCACGACGCGCTCTTTCTGCGCAATCACGGGGTCAGCTTCGTCGGCCGCTCGATCCAGGAACTCTGCCTGACCGGCATCTTCCTGGAGAAGGCCTGCCGCGCCCAGATAACCCTGGCGCAAAGCGGTCTGCCTTATTCCTGGCCCGAGGCTGAGGAGGTGGCGCGCAAGCGCGCGAACATCTATCCGCCGCGGGCTCGTGACAACTTCTTCGGCTATTACGACCGCCTGCTGACCCGGATCGAGCAGGGCTGAGCCGAAGGCCGCCATCATCGGCGGTGCCATGCCGCCGCGCCAACCGCCGGTCCACGCCCCGAACCGCCGCGACCCGCCGATTTCCCACGGGAGGAGACCTCAAGTGACCGATTCCAGGATGCCGGTGATCACCCTCAGCGCCGGGCCCGTCGATGCCTATCCGGTGGTGCTGCGGGCGCTCGCCACTACCGTGACCTACGATTTCGATCCCTATTTCCTGGAGTTCTTCGAGGAGACGGCGGTCCGCTCCGGCAAGGCGATGGAGACCGATATTCCGGCCACCATCCTGCAGGGCGAGCCGGTGCTGGCGCTGGAGGCGGCCGCGGCCTCGCTGATCGGCGCGGACGACGTGGTCCTGAATCTTGCCTCCGGCGAGTACGGCAAGGGCTTCGGCTACTGGGCGCTGCGCTACTGCAAGGAACTGGTGGAGATCGAGGTGCCCTACAACGAGGCCATCGATCCCGAGGATGTGCGCGCCAGGCTCAAGGAACGCCCGGACGTGAAAATCCTCTCGGTCTGCCACCACGACACGCCGTCGGGCACCATCAACGACATCGACGCCATCGGCGCCATCTGCAAGGAGCACGGCGTGATGATGATCGTCGATGCCGTCTCCTCCTGGGGCGGCATGGACGTGGCGCCGGAACGCTGCAACGCCGACATCTTCGTCACCGGTCCGAACAAGTGCCTCGGCGGCACGCCCGGACTTTCGCTCGTGCATGTCAGCGAGCAGGCCTGGGAGCACATCGAGGCGAACCCGAAATCGCCAACCGCCTCCATGCTCGCCATGAAGGACTGGCGGCATGCCTGGAAGCGCGACGTGCTGTTTCCCTTCACGCCGTCGATCGCCGAGGTGAACGGCCTGCGCGCCGCCGTCGACAACTACCTCGACGAGGGGCCGGAGGCCGTGTGGGCTCGCCACGCGCTGACCGCGCGGGCCTGCCGCGAGGGCGTGAAGGCCATGGGCCTCGACCTCTGGGCGGCGCGGGAGGCGATCGCCTCGCCCACCTGCACGACCGTCAAGGTCCCCGACGGCATGGACGACAAGGCGATCCGCAAGGCCGCGCGCGACCTTTACGGCGTCGTCTTCTCCGCCGGCCGCGGCTCGCTGAACGGCAAGCTGATCCGCATCGGCCACATGGGACCGGTCGCCTATCCCGTCTACGCAACGGTCGCGGTGACCGCGCTGGGCGCGGCCATCAACAAGCTGGGCGGCAAGGCCGATATCGGTGCCGGGATCGAGGCCGCAAACGCCGTCATCGCCGGCGCCTGACATCGCCGAAATCCGAACCGAAACAGGGAGTCGAGGGAAAATGAGCAGTCTTGAAGGCAAGGTCGCCATCGTCACCGGCGCGGCCCAGGGCATCGGCGCGGCGATCGCCAGGCGTCTCGCCAGGGACGGCGCGCGCATCGTCGCCGCCGACCTGAACGAGGCCGGCGCGGCCAAGGTGGCGGAGGCCTGCGGCAACGGCTCCTTCGCGGTCAAGACCGATGTCGGCGACGCGGCCCAGGTGAAGGCACTCTACGACAAGGTCGAGGCGCAATGCGGCACGCTCGACATCCTGGTGAACGACGCGGCGATCGTTCCCTTCATCGCCTGGGACGATGTCGACTTCGACCACTGGCGCACCATCATGCGCGTCAACCTCGACGGCGTCTTCCTGATGACCCGGGCCGGCACGGACATGATGCGCGCCAAGGGGGTGGAGGGCCGGGTGATCTCCATCTGCTCCAACACCATCTTCGCTGGCACGCCCAACATGGCGGCCTATGTCGCGGCCAAGGGCGGCGTCTTCGGCTTCACCCGCGCCCTGGCGACCGAACTCGGCGGCCACAAGATCACCGTCAACGCCGTCACCCCGGGCCTGACCGCCAGCGAGGGCGTGATGGCGAGCCCGCACAAGGACGCCTTCGAGTTCGTGGAGATGCTGCAGGCGGTCAAGGGCAGGGGAACACCCGACGACATCGCCCCCATCGTCGCCTTCCTGGCGTCGGACGAGGCGCACTGGATCACCGGCCAGACCATCAATGTCGATGGCGGCATGGTGCGCTGGTAGGTCTCAGCCGCTCTCGGTCCCGTCCGGAACCAGCGCGGCCACCCGCGCCTTCAGCGCGTCGGCGATCGCCTGCTCGTCGCCCTTCTCCGGCTCGCGGCCGAGCAGGTCCCGGCCGGTCACCGGCTGGCCGAAGCGCACCGTGGTGCGCACCCGGCGCGGCCAGCGCCGGCCACGCGGCATGGCCGCGAACGTGCCGTCGATATGGGCCGGCACGACGACCGTCCCGGTCTCGATGATCAGCCGGCCGATGCCGGTGGAGAAGTCCATCAGCGTGCCGTCGGGCGAACGCCAGCCCTCCGGATACCAGAGCTGGACGTCGCCCCGGTCGAGCACGCGCCTGGCATTGGCGACAGCCTCGTCCGGCCGGCGGTCCTCGACGGGGAAAATGCGTGCCAGGCGGGAAAAGCCGCGCATGACGGCGGAGTTGAACAGGCGCGACGGCGTGCCGGCCCAGGCCGCCCGGCGCGCCACCGACGGCGGCAGGGCCGCTGAGGTCACGAAGGCGTCGATGTCGCTGACATGGTTGGGCGTGATGGTCGCGGCGCCGCTTGGGAGGTTCTCCGCCCCCTCGACACTCAGGCGCAGCCACCAGCGCCAGAACCAGCGGTTGAGGGTGATGAAGAACCGGTTGAAGAAGCGGCCGAACGGGCCCAGCGGCCGGGTCCAGCGCTCCGCGTCGTAGCGCCCGCTGGCCTTGCCCTTGGCCGCCGCGTTGGGCGAGGTGGTGCAGAGGGTGATGAAGTCGTCGATGGTGTCGACCTCGTGCATGCGCTCGCTGTCGATGGCGATGCCGAGGCCGTCCTCAGCCTCCACCACCAGGTTCATCCAGTCGAAGCTGTCCATGCCGAGGTCGACGAACAGGCTGGTGTCACGCTCGAGACGGCGGTCGGGGAAGCGGGCCCGGACCAGGGCGAAGGCCTTGGCCGATTCAGGGTCGCCGAAATCCTTCCCGGTGAGGCCGGCGCCGCCCTCCTCGGAAACGCCGCCGCGCGCCTTGGCCGCGGCGTAGCGCTCCGGCAGCTTGAAGCGCTGCAGCTTGCCGAGCCGGGTGCGGGGCAGGGGCTCATCGGTCAACTCGAAGCCCGCCAGGCGGTGGTGGCTGGCCAGCGTGCGGCCGATTTCCGTGAGCGCGACGCGCATGGCAACGCGCAACTGGGAGGAGCCGTCGCCGCGCAGGCTCTCGCGGTTCGGACGCACGAGCGCGACCAGTTGGCCGTCATATTCCAGGACGCCGATCTCCTCGATGCGCTCACTCTCCAGATAGGCGGTCTCGACCATTTCCGGGTTCACGTTCTCGCCGCCCGACAGGATGATCAGCTCCTTCAGGCGCCCGCGGATGAAGATGAAGCCGTCCGGGTCGACGATGCCCCGGTCGCCTGTCTTGAACCAGCCGTCCTCGGTGAAGCTGTCGCGATTGGCCTGCTCGTTGTTGAGATAGCCTGAGGTGACCACGGAGCCGCGCACCTCGATCTCGCCGATGCCATCCTCGTTGGGCTGCGTGATCCGCACCTCGCCATCGCCCAGCGGCCTGCCGGCCGATCCATCCTTGCGGGCGCCGATCTGGTTGACGGAAAAGACCGAGGATGTCTCCGACAGGCCCCAGCCGGACAGCACGGTGAAGCCCAGCGCCTCGAGCGCGTAGAAGGTCTCCTCGCGCAGATGCGCCCCGCCGGACACCATGACCTTCAGCGAGGGGCCTAGCCGCCGGCGCACAGGTGCCATCAGCACGCGGCCGAGCCGCCAGCCGAAGCGGCGGCGCGTCCACATGCTCAGCTTCATCGCGTTACCCATGGTCAGGCGGGTAAGCAGGCCCCCATGCAGGACCCGGCCGAGAATGCCCTCCGTCAACGTCTCGTAGAGGCGCGGCACGGCGACCAGCATGGTCGGATTGGCGGCCTGGAATGCCTCGCGAATGCCGGGTCCGGTCAGGGCTTCGGGGAGGATGATCGTGGTGCCGCAGGTCAACCCGGTGATCGTCCCGGTGATCGAGGCGTAGACGTGGTGCAGGGGCAGCGGCACCAGCGCCCGATCGCGGGCGGTGGCCAGGCCGGTCGCCTCCACCATGGTGATGCTGGCCACCAGGTTGCGGTGCGTGAGGTGGAAGCCCTTGGGCTTCCCGGTGGTGCCGGAGGTGAAGTAAATCACCGCCGGCGCGCTCGGGTCGAGGGCGGGCAGCCCGGCAGCGTCCGCCATGCCGATGCCGTCGGTCGGGTCGTCGAGATCGCGAGTCCGGCCACCGCGCTCTGCCAGGAAGGCGAAGCGCTCGGCCAGATCCGCGGTGGTGAAGACCTGGCGGCAGCCGGCGTCGGCCAGCAGCTCGGACAGCGGGTAGGTCGGCTGCTCGTCGATGCTGAGCCAGACGCCGCCGGCGACGATGATGCCGAGCGCCGCCGCGATCCAGTTCGCCGACGGCGGGCCGCAGACGCCGACGACCTCGCCCGCCTCCAGCCCGTCGCGGCGCAGCGCCGCGGCGACCGCGTAGATGCGCCCGGCGAGGTCGGCGCTGGTGATCGGATGGCAGGCGCCGTCCCTGATCTCGACGACGGCCTCGTGATCGCCCCGGGCCCGCAACCGCGCGACCATGTCACCGAGCGTGCTGAGCGTGCTTTCTGCTGTCTCCGCCATGCGCCTCCCGCCGCAGGCTTGTTGCGGCCGGCGTCCGGCACTGCCCGCTTGCCGGTCGATCATATCACGGAATTTGATCGCGGCATGGCAGGCCGCATGGCCTGGCGGTCGTCTCGGAAACGCGCTGCAGGCACCGCATCGCGCGGTGCGGCGCCCTATCGCTTGCGGCCCAGCAGGCGCGACAGCAGGTCCATTCTGGTACCCGAAGGCGGCGCCGGCTGGACGTAGTGGCGGGCGAGTTGATTGCCCGGATCGGTTGTCAGGGCGGCCTGTGCGAGCGTGGCGGACACATCGAAGGCGCGCGCGCCATGCGCGTCGGCCGCTCTGGCGGTTAGCAGCCGGGAAACGCCGATCGCGAAGGCGGGCGCGTTCGCCAGCGCCGCCGTGGCGTCGTCGCCAGGCTGGAGGCCGGAAAGCAGCTCCGCGGTGAGCAGCGAGGTGAACAAGAGCAGGTCCCCATCCACGCCGCCCCGGGCCGTGACGCCTGTCGTGTCCGCGCGTCTTGCCATGGTATGGCCGAGGCAGGCGGCCATGCAGGCCAGCCGCTCGGGCTCCGGCAGGTCGAGCGCTGCGAGCATCCGCAATTGGGCGACGACCGCCGGCGTCCAGGACGCCATGCGCCAACCGGGATCGTCCTCGCTGCGCCGGCCCCAGCCCAGGGACGTCGACTGGCCCACGAGGTGCTTGTCGTAGAGCGGTTCGGCGACGCGGATCCCCGGGCCTTGGATCAGCAGCGACAGCACGTAGATCATGTCGGCGGCGCGGCCGTCGGGCAGGGTGTCGGGCATGCGCAGGCCGGAGCGGAGCAGGGCGCCTGGCGACAGGCCACGCATGGGCAGGCCGCCGGGGATCGAGCCGTAATAGTTCGCGATCCGCTCGACCAGGTCGCCGTCGAGCGGGCGCATCACAAGTTCGAACACGAGATCGCCGATGTGCTGGCGCATGTCGGTGAACACGACGCTGGCCGCTGGATTGGCCTCGGCAGCGGCGAGCAGCGCCTCCAGATAGCGCGGGGCGATTTCGTCGTCATGCGGCAGGATGCAGAAAAACCGGGTGTCGACCCGGTCCAGCAGGAAATTGATATTGCCGACGAAGCCGAGGCGTCTCGACTGCCGGATGATGGTGAGGCGCGGATCGGCGGCGAAATCCTCGGCGGCCGCGACGGTCTGCGCGTCCGCGTCGTCGATCGACACGATCACCCGGTAGTCATCGACCGTCTGACCGCCAACCGACCGCAGGGTCCGGCCGAGGAAGGCGCCCGCCCGGTAGGCGGGAACCAGGATGCTGACCCTGGGCGCGGTCATCCGATGGCGGCCAGCCGCTGCGGCCCGCAGATGCGATCGACGAGGTCGAGCGCGTTCAGCGGCGCGGCGGTGTATTTCCCGGTGTTGACGGTGTGGTAGCGGCCATGGCTCTCGACGCCGGTGTCATGGCGCACATGCAGACGGCTGTCCGGATCGTCGATGTCGGTCGCGCCCCAGGCGAAGATGCTGCCACCGCCGACCACCAGGTCGCCGTCCGGCGTCATGTCGCGCAGTCCAGGCACGATGGCGGCCAGAGCCTCGCGGGTCGTCGAGGCGATGGTGCGGCGATCGGCGGGCAGGGGTGGCGCGTCCTGCCAGCCGGGCGACACCGCGTCGGAACGGGCCAGCATGCAGGTCGGATACCAGGAGAGGTAGACATCGCCATTGCCGTAGTTCACCACGTCGCCGAAGGAACCGAGCACCATGGTCAGCGAGGGCAGGTTGTCCGCGTGCCGCCAGCGGCCGCGGATGCCGACCTTGTAGCGGTGAATCCAGGGTCGCGGTGGAGAAATGCCAATTGTCGCGTCGAGGCGCAGACGGTCCTCCCAGCTGGCGTTGACGAGCTGGTCGAAGGTTTCAACCTCGCCGCCGGCCAGGCGAACGCCCGGTCGGCCGGTCTTGTCGTTCGAAACGGAGTCCACCCGTTCGCCGAGGCGGAAGACGATCCGGGGATGGCGGGTGGCGACGTCGACCAGGGCCGCGGCCAGTCGGTGCGGGTTGATCGAGCGCTCGCCGGTCCGGAAGGCGGCGCGGATGTGGCCGGGATCGAAGATCGACCCGGCCTCGGCAGCGGACAGTCGCTCGATCGCCAACTCGTCGCCGAGCAGCGGATATCGCCCTCCGGTCGCTGCCCGTTGCTCGGCGAAGATGCGTCGGCAGGCCTGGAAGTGGGCGATCACGGCGTCGGCGTCGACCATGCTGTCGCGGTGCACGCCGTAGAACAACGGCCCCGACAGCATGGCGTCGAACCGCGCCTGGTCGATGTAGCGGGTGAGGAACGGCATGAAGGCGAGCGCCGCCCGCGCCATGGCGACGATGGTGCGCTGGCTGGCATCCTTGCCGTAGACGAGGCCCAGATGCAGCTTGCCCTCGTTCCACAGGCTGGCGCCCATCATCGCCCGGTCCGTCCGTTCGATCAGGGTGACGCGCGCTCCCCGGTCGGCGAGCGCGAGCGCGGCGCAGATGCCCTGGATACCGGCGCCGATGACGCCGACATGGCCGTGTCCGCGTGCGCCGCCGGCCGTCATCGCTCAGCCTGGCCCGCCGGACAGGCGCACCGCAACCGCAGGTCCGACGGTATCGGCAGCGAAGGTGGCGGTCGCCATCCTCTCACGCCGTCGCACGCTTGGCGGCGCCGCGAAACCACCGCTAGCTGTAGTAGGCCGGCGCCAGCGTGTAGGTGCCGAACTGCTCCAGGTCGTGGCTGACGAAAACCTCGGCGTCGTGCTTCAGCGCCACGTCCTTCAGCTTCTTGACCGAGTTGACGGCCGCCACCGGGTCCAGGTGGAAACTGGAGATGATCTCCTCGTCGAAGCCCTTGCGGGTGTAGCAGGCATCCGCCGTGAACAGCATCGGCCGCCGGTTGGCCAGTTCCACCAGCAGGCTGTAGTGGCCGGCCGTGTGGCCCGGCGTCTCGATCAGGTGCAGGCCCTTGGCGATCTCCTGCTGGCCGGTCATCAGCTCGACCTTCGGCGTCCACATCTCCATCTCGGGGTCGAGCGGCACGTCCTTGCCCTGGCGCTTCAACTGGGCGCGCAGCATGTCCGGGTGGAAGGTCATGTCGGAATAGCCGAGCAGTTCAAAGGGGGCCGGGCACTTGCACTGGCCGAACTCGGCGGCGTGGCAGACCGTGCAGGCCTCCTTCAGGTGCTTGTTCCCGCCGCAATGGTCGAAATGGTAGTGCGAATTGACGACGTAGTTGACGTCCTTGGGCTCGTAGCCGGCCTTGCGGATCGCCCCCTCGATCGTCTGTTCCTTGGTCTGCTGCGGCTTCTCGAACGGCAGCACGGCCATCACGTGGTCGTAGTCGTAGCCGGTGTCGAACAGGTAGAGCCCGTCGGCATGGTCGATCAGCACGCTGTAGACCGGGAAGCGCACCTCGCCGGCCGGCCCGCGGTTCCAGTAGACGTGGAACCCGTCAATGACGAGGGTGCCGCCGTCGAGGATGAAGACCTTGGTCTCTGACATTCTATCCGCCTCCCTTGGTTCGCGATTCCAACTCTAGCACCCGCCGCCACAGCCTCAACGCTGACCGCGCACGTAGGGCAGGCCGAGCGCCGCGGGCAGGGCCGCGCGCCGGCCGAAGATCACCAGCACCAGCATGACCATGGCGAAGGGCAGCATCTGCACAACGTCGGTCGGCACGTTGACGCCGCCGACCTGCAGGGCTGTCGTCAGCGACAGGCTGCCGCCGAAGATCAGCGCGCCGATCAGCACCCAGCTCGGCCGACCGCGCGCCAGCATGGCCAGCACGATGGCGATGAAGCCGGCGCCGCCGGTCATGAAGGGGATGAAGATGCCGGCACCCACGGTCGACATGTAGGCCCCGCCCATGCCGGCCATGACGCCGGTGAACAGCACCGCCCAGAGCCGGGTCGAGACCACGCTGACGCCGGCCGCGTCGAGCGCCGCCGGCTTGTCGCCGGCCGCCTGCAGGTTGAGCCCGACATGGCTGCGCCGGAAAACCCAGGCGATCACCGGCACGGCGATGACCGCCAGGTACACGATGGGGTGCCGGTTGAACAGCGCCTCGCCGACGACCGGGATGTCCGAGAGGCCGGGGATGGCCACGGTGTCGACCCGGGGCAGGCGCGGATAGGTGCGGCTGAACTGTACGTGGTGCAGCAGTGCCGTGATGCCGTCCGCCCCCAGTGTCAGGGCGATGCCGATGACGATCTGGTTCAGCCCCAGACGGACGCAGAACAGCGCCATCAGCGCCGCCGGCATCAGTCCCCCGGCGGCGCCGAAAAGGAAGCCGATCCATAGGGACCCGGTCCACCAGGCGCCGACGAAGCCGAGATAGGCACCCATCAGCATCATGCCCTCGATGCCGATATTGAGCACGCCGGCCTTCTCGGAAACCTGCTCGCCAAGGCCGGCGAGCAGCAGCGGAATGCCGGCGGCGACGGCGCCGGCGATCAGGGCGGTGAGGAAGGGGGCGGAGAGGAGCGCGTCCATGGCTGTCAGCCCTCCGTCACGCCTTGCGCGCCAGGCCACGGCGGTGGCCCAGCCACTCGGTCAGCGCCATGAACACCAGGATCAGGGCCACCAGCACCAGAATGAAGTAGTTAGGCAGGTCGGCGCGCCGCGAGGCGGACTCACCGCCGATCGACAGGATGGCGAAGAAGAAGGTGAAGCCGATCACCGCCGGCCCGTTGAAGCGGGCGAGGAAGACCAGCGGGATGATGGTCAGGCCGTAGGCCGGGTCCCAGTCTGCCCGCACATTGCCCCAGACGCCGAGGATCTCGACCGCGCCCGCCAGGCCCGCCAGACCGGCGCTGAGGCCGAAGGTCAGCACCGTCAGCATCGGCACCGACAGTCCGGCATGCATGGCCGCGCGCGGGTTGGCCCCGACGACCTGCAGACGCAGGCCGAAGGCGGTGCGCGTCATCACCCAGTGGACCAGCAGGATGGCGACCAGCGCGATGACGATGCCGAAATTGATCGTGGTATCGAAAAGTCGCGGCAGGCGGTTGGTGGTCGCCAGCGTCAGGGTCTGGGGGACCGTCGTCTCGGGATCGTTGAAGGGGATCTTGATCAGCACGTTGGCGAAGCTGATGCCAAGGAAGCTCATCATCAGCGTGGTCACGATCTCGTTCACGCCGTGATAGGCCTTCAGCAGCGCCGGGATCAGCGACCAGACGGCGCCGACCGCGAAGGCGACGACCATGGTCGCCGACAGCGTCGCCCAGACCGGCAGCACCGTGATCAGCACCGGTGCCAGCGCCGCGGCGATCACGGCGGCCAGCAGGAACTGGCCGTCCACGCCGAGGTTCCACAGTCCCGCCCGGAAGGCGACGATCAGGCTGGCGCCGAGCAGCAGCAGCGGCGCGCAGCGGGTGATCGTCTCCTGCAGGCCGAGCCAGCTGAACAGCCCGCGGTTCAGCACGTTGACGTAGAAGGCGACCGGATCGCGTCCCATCAGCAGGAGGACGACGGCGCCCGCCAGAAGCGCGGCGACGACGGGGATCAGCGCGGTGATCGTACGCACCAGCCAGTCCGGCAGTCCGCCCCGGGCGATGGGCGACGCCTCCGGGCCGACGCCGGCCGGGGTGGCGCCGTCACTGGCCATCGGCCGTCTCCATGAGGCTCGACGCGGCACCGCTGCTCACGCCGCGGTCTCCCTGGCCCCGACCATCAGTTCGCCGACTCGGCGCTGGGCCTGCTCGTCATTCTCCACGATGCCGACCAGGCGGCCGCCCAGCATGACGCCGATGCGGTCCGACAGCGAGAGGATCTCGTCGAGGTCGGTGGAGATCAGGATCGTCGCGACGCCGTTGTCCGCCCGCTCGCGGATGGCGCGACGCGCCAGCTGGATGTTGTTCACGTCGAGCCCGTAGGTCGGCTTGTTGTAGACGACGGCGATCGGCTGATTGTCGAGTTCCCGCGCCAGCAGGGCCTTCTGGATGTTGCCGCCGGAGAGCCGGCCGACGGCCGTGTGCGGTCCCGGCGTGCGCACGTCGTGGCGTTCGATCAGGCGCCGGGCATGGGCGTCGACCTCGCGGTGCCGGATCACCCCGCGTCGCCAGAAGGGGGATTCGCCGATGCGCTTGAGCAGCAGGTTCAGGCTCACGGGGAAGCTGCCCACGGTGCCCTCGCCAAGCCGGTCGTCGGTGACATAGCGCAGGCCGGCGCGCTGGCGCTGCGGCACGCTCAATCCCTCGATCGGTTGGCCTTCGAGACGGACCGTGCCGCCGCTGATCGCGCGCTGGCCGGCCAGGGCCTCGGCCAGCTGCTTCTGGCCGTTGCCGTCGACGCCGGCGATGCCGAAGATTTCGCCCGCGTGCACGGTGAAGAAGATGCCCTCGACCCGGGTCTCGGCCGGGGCGGCGTGGGCCGACAGGTTCTCCACCTCGATGACCACCGGGTGGCGCCCGGCATCGATGTCGCGCTGATGGCGCGGGCCGTCCACCTCGGCCTCCGCCCGGCTGCCGAACATCAGGTCGACGATGCGCTCCACCGCCGCATCGCGGTCGAGGGTCTTGAGTTCGTCGGGCGCGATGGCGCCGACCTTGCGGCCAAGCTTGAGGATCGACACCCGGTCGCCGAACGCGACCGCCTCGGTCAGCTTGTGGGTGATGAACAGGATGGCCATGCCGGCGTCGCGCAGCCGGGCGATCACGCGGCCCAGATCCTCCACGCCCTTGGGCGTGAGCATCGAAGTCGCCTCGTCCAGAATCAGGATGCGCTCGCCGCGCCACAGCGCCTTGATGATCTCGACATATTGCTGCTGTCCGAGCGACAGGCTGCCAAGCACGGCCTCGCCGGGCAGCTCGATGCCCAGGGTCCGGCAGAGTTCGTCGAAGCGGGCGCGGGTCGCGGCGATATCCATGCGCCGGGTCCACGCGCTGCCCAGCATCAGGTTCTCCAGCACCGTCAGCGTCGGCACCAGCGTGGGGTGCTGATAGACCGTGCCGATACCCAGTTCCAGGGCATGGCGCGGGCTGAGGATCTGCCTCGGCGCGCCATGTACCTCGATGTAGCCGGCATCCGGCCGCTGCATCCCCGAGAGGAGCGAGATCAGGGTCGACTTGCCGGCGCCGTTCTCGCCGAGTAGGGCGTGCACCTCGCCGGGGAAGACGTCGAGGCTGACATCGTCATTCGCGACGACGCCCGGGAACCGCTTGGTGACCCCGACGAGCGAGAGCAGGGGCGCCTGGGCGTCGGATGGGTGTGGCGGTTCGCTAGCGGTCATTTCATCAAAGGAACGCGGAAACGATTGGCCGGGCGCTGGCCCGCACCGTCCGGCGGCGCAACAGGCCAGCGACCGGGACCGCAGGCAAGTGCACTGGCGGCACGCAACGAAGGGCGGTCCGGTACGAACTGCCCGGGGGGACGCGGCCAGGTGACCGCGTCCCTCTCTCGGGTGATCGTGCCGTCCGCCGGACTGCGTCCGTGCGGACTTACTCGTTCGCCTCGACCGAGGTCATCAGCGCGCGCACTTCCTGGGCGTCGAAGATCGCCGGCACCTCGATCTCGCCGGAGACGATCTGCTCGCGCATCTCCATGACCGAGGTCCAGACATCCTCGGGGATATACTCGGTCTGCAGCAGGCGCACGGAGTCGTCGGCCAGGCCGATCGCGTAGCCCACGGTACCGAAGGTGCCGTCGTTCAGATCCTCGACCATGGCGGTGTAGACGGGCACCAGGTCCCAGACGACGGAGGAGAGCAGGTAGCCCGTGTCGATCTCGCTCTTGTCGCCGATCACGTCGATGAACCAGGCCTGCTCGCCATCGACAGCCGGCGTGGTCTCGACCGCCTGCCGCATGCCGAAGGTGGAGCCGTTGCCCTGGCCGAACACGATGTCGGCACCCGCTGCGATCACCGATTCGGTGACCCGGCGGCCGCCGGCGGCATCGGCGTAGGCAGCCGGACCGATCACGGCGTAGATCAGCTCGATGTCCTCGTTGCTGTCACGCGCGCCGAGCGCGAAGCCGGCCGACTGGCTGTTCCAGGACGGCGGCTCGCCCGAGACGACGATGCCCAGCGTGCCCGTGCGGCTCATCATCGCCGCCATGGCGCCGGCGAGATAGGCGCCCTCATGACCGGACAGCGTGTAGTCGGCGATCAGGCCCGCCTCGACGGCCTCGGGGGTGTCGACGATGGCCACCGGCACGCCGGTTTCCTGCGCGATCTCCGGTGCGGCCGTGTTGTAGCCGCTGGCATGCGCGATCATCAGATCCACACCTTCGGCGGCGAGCTCGCGCAGGGTCGGGCGGACGTCGCCATAGCCCAGACCTTCGGCCGAGACGAACTCCAGACCCATGTTCTCCGCAACCGTGCGCGCGGCGTCAACGCCCTGCTGGTTCCAGCCGTAATCGGTGCCCTGCTCGGGCGTCAGCACGGCGATGGATTCGACCTGGGCGGCGGCGCTGCCGATGCCCAGCGCGGCGATGGCGGCGCCGGTTAGCAGAGCGTCACGAAGCGGCCTTGTCCAAAAAGTACCCATTGTCTCAACCCTCCTGTCCGTACGGGAATGTCCGGATGGACGGTCCCGCGAATTGAATTCCGTTTATCACCATATGAAAACGCATTAGCGTTTTCTGAAAATACCGTAATGGCAGGGGGAGGGGGATGCAATATGATTTCGCCAGTGGCGCGCCTGTCACAGCCGTAATTTCCCTGATTTCATGTGGTGAATCCCCCGGCTGCCCGTCACGGCACGAAACGGCAGGCGACATCGTCCGTGCACAGCAGGGTGGTCGCCTGCGTAAGGCGGCGCAGATCGTCGAGCGACGGTTCCCGCCAGGTCATCCGCGGACTCTCCTGGCGGCCGCAGGCGATGCGCTCGACCCGCATGCGATCGCCCGGGGTGTTGAGGATCGCCACGTCGCCCGATCGCGGGCGGACCAGCAGGTCGAGGCGCGCCGTGTCGCCGTGCTCGATCGGGCCGACACCGATCTCGAACCAGTGCGCCAGGATCACCTGGCAGGCGAGAGCGTCGCCAGGCGTGATGGCGTTCTCGATCGTCAGCCGCACCGCCGACCAGCCATCTTCCGGCTCGGGCAGGGGTGCGTGCTGGGCGTTGGCGGTCATGCCGGCGCCGGCGACGGACGCCAGGACGGCCAGCAGCGCCAGACGGCGTCTCGGCCTCATACCCTGAGTGCCGCGGCATGGCGGCTGATCGTCGCCGCGCCGTCCTTGACCGCCGCCAGGATCTGCGAGCGTCGCCGCTCGTCGATGTTGTGGGCCAGTCCCGCCGCCGTCAGCGCCGCGATCACCTCCTGCCCGTCGGTCACTGCCGCGGCGGCGGCCCAGATGCCCTGATCGACCTCGCCATGGCTGACGGTCCAGCCATCCGCGCGGATCTTGGCGACCTCGCTCTCCAGGCCGTCGCGGTCGCCCAGTTCCTCGCGGGTCAGCGTGCGGTAGTAGAGCGCGCGCTCCTCGTCCGGCAGGGAGGAAAGGAGCACCTTCGCCGCGGCGCCGCGATGCAGCGGCATGGGCCGGCCGACATCGAAGGACAGGCGTACCGGATGGCTGCTCTCCCAGCGGGCGACGCAGACCGCGCTCTGCGAGACGCGGCGCAGCAGCAGGCTGGTCTCGCCGCAATTCTCGGTGATCTCCCGCAGCACCGGCGTCGCCAGGTCGAGCAGCGGGTGGGCGGCCAGTGCCGCGCGCGCCAGCGGCAGGATCTTGGGCGACACCACGAAGGTGTTCGCCTTGCCTTCCTCCAGCAGCCCCACCTCGCGGAGCAGAGAGATGTAGCGGTAGGCTGTGGACAGCGGCACGCCGGCGAAGCGCGCGAGTTCGTCCGCCGTCGCCGAGGACCGGCGCTCGTCGAAACTCATCAGCAGCTTGAGGACCTTGCGCGAGCTTCCTGTCCCCGAGGTCGTCTTGGTAGGCTTCGGCAACTCACCCTCCCTGGCCGGTTGGCCCGCGCCGGCCCTTCTTGCGGCCCATTATTTCGGCCGGGGAGCGGGACGCTTCTCGTCTGGCGTCGCGGCAGGCACCCGCGGCCGTGGCTCTCGTTCGGTCGGCGGCGCGCGCCGACGGCGTCGCCATGGCCATGTCGGCGGCGCCAAGGTCACCATAGAGTGGTCATGATCCGACGTCTATCAAGATGTGAGAAAGATGTCTCATAATTTGACAACATCCTCAAGCCTGCGTACGGTTCGGCGACAGCATATTCGGGAAGGGTGGCACAATCGCATTGCGGCCGGCGCCAGCCGGTCTCGAGGAGGACGCGAAACCAATGGCCGACGATACCGCAAGACCGTCAATGAGCAACAAGGAGGCCCAGCTTTCCGCGCTCTATGACGATGTGTTCTCGAAGAATATGTTCCCATTCTGGGCGACGACGACCGATGTCGCCCATGACGAGATCAAGCAGTTGATGAAGGGCCGCGCGGCGCTGCCTTTCCTGTGGAGCTACAAGGACGATATCGAGCCGCTGCTCTACCGCTCGGCCGACCTCGTCTCGATGGACGACAGCGAGCGCCGCTCGCTGATCCTGGTCAATCCCGGCCTGTCGCCCACCAAGGCGACGGTGACGACGATGTACACGGCCTATCGGCTGAACGACCCCAACGAGGTGATGCCGCCGCACCGGCATTCGCCCAACGCCATCCGCTTCGGACTGACCGGCCAGCAGAATTTCACGGGCGTGGAGGGCGAGGACATCACCTTCGGTCCTGGTGACCTGGTGCTGACGCCGCACGATACCTGGCACAACCACGGCAATGTCGGGGACGAGCCGGCGGTCAACCTCTCTGTCCTCGACCTGCCGCTGGTCGAGGTGCTGAACGCCATCTATTTCGAGCACGACTACAAGGAGGAGAAGGCGGGCAGGCTGGTCGCCGCCAAGAAGCAGAGCGCGCGCTTCCCGACCGACTACTCCCAGCGCATCTATGGCACCGGCGGCTACATGCCGCGTTTCGTGGCCCATGACCGCGGCACCGGCGAGGCCTCGCCGATGTATGTCTACCGCTGGGAGCCGATGCGCGAGATGCTCGAGAAGCATCGCGACTGGGACGGCAATCCCTACGAGGCGCTGATGGTGGAGTATGTCGATCCGACCAACGGCCTGCCGGTCTACAAGACCATCACTTTCTTCGCGCAGATGCTGCGGCCGGGCGAGAAGACGCAGCCCATGAAGCAGACCGCCAGCCTGCTGGTGGCGCCGTTCGAGGGCAGGGGCTATTCGATCATCGACGACCAGCGATTCGACTGGGCGCCCTTCGACACGCTGGCGGTGCCCGGCGGCCAATGGTGCCAGCACGTCAACGCCTCGGAGAGCGAGCCGGCGGTGCTGTTCGTGGCCAGCGACGAGCCGGCGCTGCGCGCGCTCGGCTTCCACAAGAAGTGGGGACGGCGCCAGGACGGCGAGGTGGAACGCCTGCTCTAGGCCGATGGCCGGGCGGACCGGGGTCCGTCGTCAGAAGACGCCGGGCGGGCCGGAGTCCGCCGTCAGAATACAATGTGAAGAAGCGCCCCACGTGCGGCTTACCGACGGCGCGGGGTCGGGATGAGAAGGAGAGCGGTATATGACGGTTGCAGCAGTCATCGGCCTCGGCACGATGGGTCCCGGTATCGCCGCTACGCTCGCGCGCGGCGGCATGAAGGTGAGGGTCTACGACACCAGCGAAGCGGCCCTGAAGGGCGCGCCCGACATGGTGAAGATGGCGATCGGCGTGCTCGACGCGCTGGAGACCCCGGCCAAGGGCTCGGCCGACGACATCAGCTATCACGGCGATCTGAAGGAGGCCGTCGACGGTGTCGACCTGGTGGTCGAGACGGTGCCTGAGAAGCTGGAGATCAAGGCCGGCGTCTTCGCCGAGATCGACAAGCTGGTCGGCCCGGACTGCATCCTGGCATCCAACACCTCGGGCATCCCGATCGGCAAGCTTCAGGAAGGCGTGTCCAATCCGGGCCGTGTCGTCGGCATGCACTGGTCGAACCCGCCGCACATCATCCCGATGATTGAGGTCATCGCCGGCGCGAAGACCGAGAAGACGACCGTCGACTGGATGGTCGAGACCGTGAAGGGCCTGAACCTGCTGCCGGTCATCGTGAAGAAGGACGTGCCGGGATTCGTCGAGAACCGCGTCCTCTACGCCCTGCTGCGCGAGGCGGTGGACCTGGTCGACAAGGGCGTGATCGACGCCGAGGGGCTGGACACCTGCGTTTCCTGGGGCATCGCCTACAAGATCGCCGTGATCGGCCCGATGGCGCTCCTCGATATGGCCGGTCTCGACATCTACAACGCCGTCGGCGGCTATCTGAACGCCGATCTGTGCAACCGCGCCGACATGCCGGAAATGATCACCGCGCGCATCGCGGCGGGCAAGCTCGGCATCAAGTCGGGCGAGGGCATGTTCGCCTACACGCCCGACCAGATCGGCGCTTTGCGCGCCGAGCGGGCGAAGAAGCTGGTGGCCGTGCGCAAGGCCCTGCAGCGCTAACCCGGCCGCGGCCGCGCGGCCGCGGCGTCCAAGATCGGACGCCGCCGGTCGCGGCTTGCACCTGCGGACACGCCCTGCATTATCCCGGCCCGCGCGCCACGCGGACGGCGTACGGGCACGGCTGGAAGGAAGCGATATCCCATGGCGGAAGCCCTCAACACCCGGCTCGTCGGTCATATCGACTGTCCGGGCGGTGGCCAGGTCTGGGTCGAAGGCACGACCCTGTTCATCGGCCACATGCGCCAGCCCTCGGGCACGACCATCGTCGACGTGGCCGATCCGGCGCATCCGAAGGTGCTGGCCCGCATCGACATGCCGGAGGGCTGGCACTCCCACAAGGTGCGGGTCGCCGGCGACATCATGATCGTCAACCACGAGAAGCTGGGTCAGGATGGCGATCCCGGCTTCGGCGGCGGGCTTGGCATCTACGACGTCTCCGATCCCGCCAACCCGCGCGAGATCCACAAGTGGCGCACCGCCGGCCGCGGCGTGCACCGCTACGATTTCGACGGCCGCTACGCCTATATCTCGCCGACCGCCGAGGGCTATGTCGGCAACATCATGATGATCCTCGACCTCAAGGATCCGGAGCGGCCGGAGGAGGTCGGACGCTGGTGGATCCCCGGCCAGTGGAAGGCGGGCGGGGAGAGCTATCCCTGGGACAACTGGGTGCCGCCGCGCTGCCACCACCCGCTGCGCATGGGCAACCGGCTCTATGTCAGCTACTGGCACCACGGCCTGTTCATCCTCGACATCGAGGACATGGCGAAACCGAAGCTGATCTCCCAGCTCAACACCAGCCCGGCCTTTCCGCACCCGACCCATACCTGCCTGCCGATACCGACGCCGCTGAAGGGCCGGAAGATCATGGTCGTGGCGGACGAGGACGTGGCCAAGCTGTGGCCCTCCGCACCCGCCTTCACCTGGATCTACGACATCACCGAGGAGCGCCTGCCGATCCCGATCTCCACCTTCCAGGTGCCGGGTCTCGACCGCGACGGCAGTCCGCAGCCGCCGATGACCGGCTGCCACCAGCCCTCCGAGCGCTTCTCCGGCACCGTGCTGCCGTTCGCCTGGTTCGCCCAGGGACTGCGCCTGGTCGACATCGCCGATCCCTACGCGCCCAGGGAAGTGGGCTATTATATGCCCGATCCGCCGGCCGGCGAGCAGCGCTCGTCCTCCAACGACGTGACGATCGACAGCCGGGGGCTGATCTACCTGATCGACCGCATCAACGGGGTCGACATCATCGAAACCACGGTCATGTGACCGGGACCAGCACGAGGGCAGGAGGCACGACGAATGGCGAAGGCTGACACGAAGTCAAAGGCCACCAAGACCAAGGCGCCGAAGGCGAAGGCATCGTCCAAGGCCGCACCGAAGGCGGCACCCAGGGCAGCCGCGGCGGCGAAATCGCCGCCAGCCGCCGCCAAGAGTGGCATCCAGCCGGTCGGCAAGCGCAACCCCAATCTGCCGTTCCATCCGGGCGTGCGGGCCGGCGACTTCATCTTCGTCTCCGGCCAGGTCGCCAAGGACGAGAATGGCAATATGTGCGTCGGCAATATCGAGGAGGAGACGCGCTGGACGATCGAGTCCGTCCGCCGCGTGCTGAAGGCGGCCGGCGCCGACCTCGAGGACGTGGTGAAGGTCACCGTCTACCTCGAGGATCCACGCAATTTCGGCCGCTACAACCGTGTTTTCGCGGAATATTTCCCCGACGCGATGCTCGCCCGTACGACGGTCGAGGCGCGCGCCGCCATCGAGTGCAAGATCGAGATGGACGCCATCGCCTACAAGCCGCTCTGAGCGGCTCTCCCTAACCGACGCCTTTAAGGAGCACCCCATGATCCGCCTGTTGGGCCGCAGCACGTCCGGCAATGTCCAGAAGGTCCTGTTCCTGCTCGAGGAACTGGGCATCGACTACCAGCGCGAGGACTACGGCCGCCAGTTCGACAACACCCAGACGGCCGACTACCTCGCCCTCAACCCCAACGCCAAGGTGCCGACGCTGATCGACGGCGATCTGGTGATCTGGGAGTCCAACACCATCCTGCGCTACCTGGCCTCCAAGTCCGGCAGCGAGCTCTATCCGAGCGATCTCGGCGAGCGCAGCCAGGTCGAGCGCTGGATGGACTGGCTGCTGGCCACCCTCAACACGGCCTATGTCGCGGTCTTCAAGGATTCGAAGAACGCGCCGGCGGACCGCGCCGCCATTTTCGGCGACATGGCCAAGGAAGTGGCGGGCGCGCTGAAGATCCTCGACGGGGCGCTGGACGGAAGGGACTGGATCGCCGGCGAGGCCGTGAGCCTGGCCGACATTGCCCTGGCGCCCATCGTGCACCGCTGCGTCAACTTCCCGATCGACCTGCCGTCGATCCCCAATGTCGACCGATGGATCGGGGCGATCCGGGAGCGGCCTGCCTTCCAGAAGGCCACCGGCGGCTAGGAGCGCCCGGGCCTTGACCAGGAGAGCCGGCGCGCCGCTCGGCCGCGTCCTCGTTGCGACGGAGCGCGTGGTCGCCGGCCTTCTCGGTCTGCTGCTCGTCGCCATGGTGCTGCTCAACGTGGCCAACGCGGCGGGCCGCTATGTCGTCGGCCGGGCGATCGACGGCTCTGACGAGGTCCTGGTCTTCTCCATGGTCTGGATCGTGTTCATCGGCACCGTGCTGGTGACCGGGAGGGACCGGCATCTGGGCTTCGACCTGGCGGCACGGCTGTTCCGCGGCCGCTGGGGCGCCCTGCGGACGGGCATGCTCGACATCGGACTGGCGGTACTGGCGGGGTATGTCGCCCTGCAATCCTTCGGCTTCGTCGATCGCCTGGCCAGGCTGGGACAGGTCAGCATGGCGGCCGATATCCCCATGGCCGTGCCGCATGCCGCGGTGCTGGTCGGCATGGCGCTGACGGCGTTGCTGGCGGGCCTGCGCGGCATCGTGCGGCTCGCCGCCTTCGCCGCGCCAGGCCTGATGGCGCCGGCGGCGCGCGGGGAGGGGCGATGACCTGGACGCTGGTCGCGCTGCCGGTGGCGCTGTTCCTTTTCGGCGTGCCGGTCTTCGCCGTCCTGCTGGCCGCGGCGACGGTCACCCTCGTCGTCTTCACCACGCTGCCGCCGCTGACCCTGCACCAGGTGATGTTCGGCGGGGTGGACCAGTACGCCCTGCTGGCCGTGCCATTCTTCATTTTCGCGGGCGAACTCATGGGCCGCAGCGGCATCGCCGAACGCCTGGTCACCTGGGTGCTGTCGCTGACCGGCCATGTGCGTGGCTCGCTGGGGATCGCCACGGTGGGCACGGCGACGCTGATGGGCGCCATTTCCGGCTCCAGCCCGGCGACGGTCGCCGCCATCGGCCGCACGCTCTATCCCAGCCTGCTGCAGTCGGGCTACTCGACCCGCTTCGCCGCGGGCCTCGTCACCTCGTCGGGCTCGATCGCCATCGTCGTGCCGCCGTCGATCGCCATGATCCTCTACGGTGCCAGCGCGGAGCAGTCGATCCCGCGGCTGTTCCAGGCCGGCCTGCTGCCGGGACTGCTGATCGCCGGCATGATGGCGGGCTACATCGTGATCTGGGCCAATCTGCGCGGCGTGCCCCGCCATGCCGGTTTCGAGTTCGGCCGCTTCGTCGCCGCCAGCCGGCAGGCCTGGGCGGCGCTGCTGATGCCGGCGGTGATCCTGGTGGGCATCTATGCCGGCTGGTTCTCGCCGACGGAAGCCGGCGGCGTGGCCTGCCTCTACGCCATGCTGGTCGGCCGCTTCCTCTATCGCAGCCTGGGCTGGCGTGACATCCTGGCGACCGCCGTGGAGAGCGTCTACCTGACCACCCAGGTGCTGGTGATCGTCGCCGCGGCCGGGGTCTTCTCCTACCTGCTGACGATCCAGGGCGTACCGCAGGGGCTGGTCGCCTGGATCGCCGATCTCGGCCTCGGGCAGGCGGAGTTCCTCATCGCGATCAACGTCTTCCTGCTGCTGCTGGGCTGCTTCCTCGACCCCACCTCGGCGATCCTGGTGCTGACCCCGATCCTGATCCCGGTGATCGGCCATCTCGGCATCGACCCGGTCCACTTCGGGATCATCATGACCGTGAACCTGTCGATCGGCATGTTCACGCCGCCCTTCGGCCTCAACATCTTCGTCGCCCAGTCGGTCATGACCAGGGACGTCATCGCGATCTGGCGCGGCATCCTGCCCTTCCTGGCGATCCAGATCGTCAGCCTTGCGATCATCACCTATGTGCCGGCCCTGTCGCTGGCGCTCCCGGCCTTGTTGTAGGCATCCACCCAAGGAGGAGGAAAGACCATGACCACCATGCTCACGCGTTCGACCATCGCCGGCGCCGGCGCCCTGGCCATCCTCGCGGCCACCACCCTCAGCGCCCCGGCGCAGACGACCATGCGGCTGGCCAGCGCCACCATCAACGACGTGCAGCACCAGTGGCAGCAGGTCTTCGCCGAGGAACTGGCGGCCCGGGTCGGCGACCAGGTGACGGTCGAGATCTATCCGGCGAGCCAGCTCGGCACCATCCCGCGCATGGCCGAGGGCGTGCTGTTCGGCACCATCGAGAGCTTCATCACCCCGGCCTCCTTCCTGGTCGGCACCGATCCGCGCTTCCAGATCTTCGACGCGCCGGGCCTGTTCGAGGACGGCGAGCATGTCGCCCGGGTGATCCACGACCCCGACTATCGCGACCATCTGGAGAGCTTCGCGCTCGACAGCGGCATCCGGGTGATCGGGGCGATCTACAATTCGCCCATCCTGATCCTGTCGACCACGCCGGTCGAGACGCTCGACGATTTCGACGGCCTCAAGGTCCGCACCTTCGCCTCGCCCCTGCAGATGGAGCCGATGGCGGCGGTCGGCGCCTCCGCCCTGCCGCTGGCCCTGTCGGAGGTGGTGCCGGCGCTGCAGTCCGGCGCCGTGGATGGCATGCTGGCCGGCATGCCCATCCTGACCGCCTTCCAGTACTGGGATGTGGCGGAGTACGTCACCGACCTCAACTTCTCCACCGTGGTCTCGCTCAATGTGGTGAACGAGGACTGGTTCCAGGCGCAGCCGGAAGAGGTGCGCACGGCCATCCTGGAGGCCGGCCGGGCGGCCGAGCAGGCGGTGCTGCAATGGGGCATCGACAACGTCGCAAACGCCAACCAGCTCTGGCTCGACAATGGCGGCCAGATCCTCGAGCTCTCCGCTGAGGAGCAGGCCGAGATGGAGGCGCTGTTCGCCGAGGTGGCGGCCGGCGTGCTGGAGGCCGATCCCGCCGTCTGGGCGGAATACGAGCGCCTGCGCGACCTCGCCGAGGCGGTGCGCTGAGGGGGCGGCAGATCCCGGGGCGCGGCCGCGTCCCGGGACAGCGGATTGAATCTAAACAGCATTCGTCATCCCCAACTTGATTGGGGATCCAGGGTGAGGCGGCAGGTTGCCCGGACCCCTGGATCCCCGCTTTCGCGGGGATGACAAGAGAAGTGGCTTGAATTCAATTAGTTGTGTGGCGACTGCGATCCGATGTCTGAAATCCGACCTCCGATCTCTGCCGCCCGGCCAGCGCGCTTGACGCGGTCGTTGCGGCGCCGGAGGCTGCGGTCATGACTCTCCGGCCAGATGACACCCAGAAGGCGGTCAGGGACGGCGCCCGGGGCGAGGCGGCGGCGCTCGCCTTCGGGCTGCTTGAGCGCTACGCCGAGGCGGTGGGAGCGGAACGCCTGCTCGCCATCGCCGGCGCCCATATCGACGGCTGCCTCTACCACGGCCAGGTCAGCCTCGACTTCGTCCGCCGCTTCGTCGACCTGGGCGGCCGGGTGGCGGTGCCGACGACGCTGAATGTGGGGTCGATCGACCTGATCCATCCAGAGCATTTCCGGGGCGAGGCAGGACTGCGCCGCGACGGCGAGGCGCTGATGCACGCGCATGAGGCGCTGGGCTGCCTGCCCACCTTCACCTGCGCGCCCTATCAGACCATTTTCCGGCCGCGCTTCGGCGAGCAGATCGCCTGGGGCGAGTCGAACGCCATCGTCTTCGCCAACTCCGTCATCGGCGCGCGGACCGAGCGCTATGGCGACTTCGTCGATCTGGCCTGCGCGCTGACCGGCCTGGCCCCGGCAACGGGGCTGCATCTCGCGGAGAACCGGGGTGCGGGCGTCGTCTTCGACCTCGTCGACGCACCGGAAGACTGGGACCGCAACCTGCTCGCCGTCGCGGTTGGCGCGGTGGTGGGCAGCCGGACGGGCGAGCGCATCCCGGCGATCACCGGCCTGCCGGGCGACCTGACCGAGGCGGACCTGAAGGCGCTCGGTGCAACCGCCGCCTCGGCGGGATCGGTGGCATTGTTCCACGCGGTCGGGCTGACACCCGAGGCGCCGGACCTGGAGTCGGCGCTGCGCGGCCGGACGGACATCGAGCGCGAGCCGGTCACCGGCAGCGAACTGCGCGCCGCCGTCGACCGGCTTTCCCAGGTGGCGCCGGGCACGCCGATCACGGCCGTCAGCCTCGGCACGCCGCACTATTCGGAAGCAGAGTTTTCAACATTGATGAACTTGATCGCCGGTCCGCGCGCCAAGGTGCCTATCTACGTGAATACAAGCCGGGATATCGTTGAGAAAATAGAGAAAAACGGCTGGCTTTCAGATCTCGCTTCAGGTGGTGTTTCCCTCGTCGTCGACACCTGCACCTATCTCGGTCCGGTGATGGCTGAGGCCGCCGGACCGATGATGACCAACTCCGGCAAGTGGGCCTGGTACGCGCCGGGCAATCTCGGCATCGACGTCGCCTTCGGCTCGCTGGCCGACTGCATCGCCTCGGCGCGGGCCGGGCGCTTCGTGCGCGCATGACCCCCCGCATTCTGGTCGCCGGCGAGGGCGAGGGGAGGCCGCTGGCGCTGGCCGAGCCGCTCAGCTTCTGGGGCGGCTTCGACGCCGCGACCGGGTGCGTGATCGACCGGCATCACCCGGACCACGGGCGCAGGCTTGAGGGCTGTGTGCTGTTCCTGGCGCGGGGACGGGGGTCGTCCTCCGGCAGCTCGGTGCTGGCCGAGGCGATCCGGCGCGGCACCGCGCCCGCGGCCATCGTGCTGGGAGCGGCCGATGGCATCGTCGTTACCGGCGCGCTGGTGGCGGCGATGCTCTACGGCCGACACTGCCCCGTGGTGCTGTTGCCCGAAGCGGGCTGGGCCGCCTTCCTGGGCGCGCCGCTACTGGCCGTCAGCGCCGACGCGGCCGGGGTGCGGATGGTGCCGCGCGAACCGGCCGGTCTCCCGCGGGATCAGTCCACCGCGCCCGTCAGCAGATGATGGGCCGCGACCGCCATCACCTTGGTCGACTGCACGAGGTCGTAGATGGCGACGTATTCGTCGGGCTGGTGGGCGAGGTCCAGGATGCCGGGGCCGTAGGCGACGCAGTCCTGAAGGTTGCCGATGCGCACCACGTGCTTCTGGTCGTAGGTGCCCGGTGAGCAGATGAACTCGGCCGGCCGTCCGAACAGCCGCTCGATCTCCCGCGCCAGGGCCTTGACCACCGGCTGGTCGGCGGAAGTCAAGGTCGGCGGCACGTGGAACAGCTCCTTGAGGTCGTAGCGGAAATCGTTGCGCTGGCGCTTCAGCGCCTCCAGCAGGTCGACGATCTCGCCCCTGACCTCGTCATAGCTTTCCTCGATCAGATAGCGCCGATCGAGCACGGTGCGGCAGTTGTGCGCCACCACCGCGGAGGGGAAGCCCGCATGACCCTCGCCAAGCCCGCCATGCAGCGAGTTGATGTTGAGCGTCGACTGCCGGGCGCCGGCCGGCACCACGGGCATCGCCGTCGTCTTCTTCTCCAGCTTCGGGTAGAGCTCGTGCTCCAGCTTTTCCAGGAAGGCCGTCATGTGCCGGATGGCGCTGTCGCCCAGAAAGGGCATGGAGCCGTGGGCGATGCGGCCGTGGGTGGTGACTTCCGCCCACCAGACGCCGCGATGGCCGAGGCAGACGCGGTCCACGTTCAACGGCTCCGGGATGATCACGTGATCGACCCGCGGCCGGGAGAAGTAGCCCCGCTTCGCCAGATAGGCGACCCCGCCATAGCCGCCGGTCTCCTCGTCGACGGTGCCGGAGATCTCGATCGCGCCGGCGAGCGGCACATCCGCGTCGATCAACGCCTCCACGGCCACCACGGCGGCGGCGATGCCGCCCTTCATGTCGCAGGTGCCGCGACCGAAGACCTTGCCGTCCCGGATCTCGCCGCCGAAGGGGTCGGTGGTCCAGCCCGGCCCGACCTCGACCACGTCGATATGGCCATTGAAGTGCACGCAGGGGCCAGGCAGGCCGGACTCCCAGCGCGCGATCACATTGGTGCGCGGATAGGCGTCGGTGTCGCCGGGGCTGTCCAGGCCACGGACGTATTCGACGGCAAAGCCGCGCGTCTTCAAGCGGTCGCCCAGCAGTTCCGCGCAGGGCACATAGGCGTCGCCGGGCGGGTTGATCGTGGGGATGCGGACCAGGGCCTGCGTCAGCGCGACGATTTCCTCCCTGCGGTCCTCGACCAGGCGGTGGATGAGGTCGATGGCGGTCGCGGGCATGAACGCTGCTCTTGCTGCGGGGCGTGTGGGATGGGCCGGGACGCCAGCGTCCGGACCCGCTCCACAATGCACAATTGCAAGGCGATTGCAAAACCGTCTTGACGGTCGATCCAAACCGGTGCTCGTCTCAGCGGACCCGGTGTCGACCACCGCAATTTCCGGTCTACGCCCAAGGATACCAACAGGGAGTCATTCGGAATGACGATGCTTCTCCGCTCGACCGCGCTCGGTCTGAGCCTCGCCTGTCTCTCGACCGCCGCAATTGCCCAGATTCCCGACGACACGCTCGTCCAGGCCTGGCGGTTCGACGATATCATCTCGCTGGATCCGGCGGAGATGTACGAGATCTCCACCTTCGAGGTGGCGGCCAACGTCTACGACACGCTGGTGCGCGCCAACATCGACAACCCGGCCGATGTCTCGCCCTGGCTGGCGGAAAGCTGGGATGTCTCCGATGACGGCCTGACCTACACCTTCACCCTGCGCGACGACGTCACCTTCGCCTCGGGCAACGAGTTCACGGCGGACGATGTGGCGTACTCCTTCCAGCGCCTGGTCGCCCTCGACCTCGGCCCGTCCTTCCTGATCCGCGATCTCGGCTTCGACGAGAACAACATGGCCGAAACGCTGGTGGCGATCGACGACACCACCTTCGAGATGACGGTGGGCGACAGCTACGCGCCGTCCTACGTGCTCGCGGTGCTGTCGGGCGCCAACTTCTCCATCCTCGACAGCGAGCTGGTCGCCAGCCACGAGGCCGACGGCGACTGGGGCAATGGCTGGCTGGACACCAACGCCGCCGGCTCCGGCGCCTTCGTGCTCGACCGCATGGTGCCCAACGAGCAGATCGTGATGAGCCGGCACGACGGCTACTGGGCCGGCGACGCCATCCTGTCGCGGCTGATCTGGCGCTATGTGGCGGAAAGCTCGACCCAGCGCCTGCTGCTCGAGCAGGGCGACGTCGACATCGCCCGCAACCTGTCCTCCGACCAGCTGGAGCCCTTGCGCCAGAACCCGGACATCGAACTCGTCCAGGCACCACGTTCGACCCAGCTCTATCTCGGGCTGAACGTCGCCAACGAGTACTTCGCCGATCCGCGGGTGCGCGAGGCGATGAAGTACCTGGTGCCCTATGAGGACATCGTGAACTCGTTCCTGCGCGACCAGTGGATCGTCAACCAGACCTTCCTGCCGCAGGGCATCTTCGGCTTCGTCGACAGCCAGCCCTACAGCTACGATCCCGAGCGGGCGCGCGAGCTGCTGGCGGAGGCTGGCTATGCCGACGGCTTCGACCTGTCGGTCAACGTGGCCACGCGGCAGGAGCGCATGGACACCGCCCAGGCGATCCAGGCAGCCCTGGCCGAGGTCAACATCAACCTCGAGATCATCCCGTCGGATGCGCGCACGGCGCTCGGCGTCTACCGCGCCCGGGAGCACGACATCTATCTCGGCACCTGGGCGGTGGATTATTTCGACCCCGCCTCCAACAACAGCTTCGTTGTCAATCTCGACAACGCGGCCGACGCGGCCTCCAACCCGCTCGCCTGGCGCAACAGCTGGCAGAACGAGGCGCTGAGCCAGATGGCCCTCGACCTGGTGCTGGAGACCGACAGCGAGGCGCGCGCGGCCGGCTATGCCGAACTGATCGAGGCCTGGCAGGCGGACTCGCCCTTCGTGATGATGTTCCAGCAGATCGACACGGCTGCGGTGCGCACGCATGTCGAGAACTTCCGCATGGGTCCGACCTCGGACACCACGTGGTATGCGGGCGTCAGCAAGGGATAGTGCATGACCCAATCCCCCGCCGGTGACGGGGATAAGGGAGTCGTCGCGACCACCACCGTCGGCGGACCAACGGTCTGGCGGCGGTGGGGCGCGCCGGTCTCCCGGCTGGTCGTCTCGCTCGCCTTCACCTTTCTGGGCCTGCTGTTCATCACCTTCGTGATCGGCCGCATCGTGCCCGTCGATCCGGTCCTGGCCATGGTCGGCGACCGGGCGCCGCAAAGCGTCTACGACCGGGTCTACGAGGAGCTCGGCCTCGACCTGCCGGTCTGGCAGCAGTTCGCGATCTATGTCGGCGACGTGCTGCAGGGCGATTTCGGCGAGAGCGTGCTGACCTCCAACCCGGTCATGGAGGATATCGCCCGGGTCTTTCCGGCGACCCTGGAACTGGCCACGCTGGGCGTGCTGATCGGCATCGTCTTCGGCGTGCCGATGGGCGTGACGGCCGCCTACTACCAGAACCGCTGGCCCGACCAGGTGGTCCGCGTCATCGGTCTCGTCGGCTACTCGGTGCCGATCTTCTGGCTCGGCCTGGTCGGGCTGCTGATCTTCTACGCCAATCTCGGCTGGGTCTCCGGTCCCGGCCGGGTCGACTTTATATTCGACGGCATGGTCGACGATGTGACCGGCGTGCTGCTGATCGACTCCGCCATCGCCGGCAACTGGCAGGTTTTCCGCAACGCGCTCAGCCACCTGATCCTGCCGGCGACGCTGCTCGGCTATTTCAGCCTCGCCTATATCAGCCGGATGACGCGCAGCCTAATGATCGAGCAGCTGAGCCAGGAATACGTCACCACCGCGCGGGTCAAGGGCGTCTCGGAGCGGCGCATCGTCTGGCGCCACGCGCTCGGCAACATCGCCGTGCCGCTGATCACCGTGGTGGCGCTGTCCTATGCCAGCCTGCTGGAGGGCTCGGTCTTGACCGAGACGGTCTTCGCCTGGCGCGGGCTCGGGCTCTACATCACCAACGCGCTGCTGGCCGCCGACATGAACGCGGTGCTGGGCGGCACCATCGTCGTCGGCATGGTTTTCGTCGGCGTCAACCTGATCTCCGACGTGCTCTATCGCGTCGTCGACCCGCGGGCGCGCCAGGCATGACCGACACCCCGGCAACAACGCCCCCCGGGCCACGCGGCGGCTGGCGCGACTGGCTGCTCGCCGACGTGCCGAAAAGCGCCACCCAGGCCTTCCTCGGCCGCTTCTATCTCGGCTGGCGCAGCTTCGCGCGCAACAGGCTGGCGCTGATCGGGCTGGGCATCGTCATCGTGCTGGCGCTGCTGGCGGCTTTCGCGCCGTGGATCGCGCCCTACGATCCCTTCGCGCAGAACCTGGGCCAGCGCCTGCTGCCGCCAAGCTGGGAGCATTTCGCCGGCACAGACGAGCTCGGCCGCGACATCCTGAGCCGCATCTTCCACGGCGCGCGCATCACGCTCTACATCGTCGCGCTGACCGCCATCATCGCCGCACCCGTAGGGCTCATCGTCGGCACGGTCGCGGGCTATTTCGGCGGCATCGTCGACATCGTGCTGATGCGCATCACCGACATCTTCCTGGCCTTCCCCAAGCTGATCCTGGCGCTCGCCTTCGTCGCCGCGCTCGGCCCCGGCATCGACAACGCGGTCATCGCCATCGCCATCACCGCATGGCCCGCCTATGCGCGGGTGGCACGGGCGGAAACGCTGACCTTCCGGCGCTCGGACTTCATCGCCGCGGTGCGCCTGCAGGGCGCCTCGCGCGGCCGGATCGTCCTGTTCCACATCGTGCCACTGTGCCTGCCCTCGATCATCGTGCGGGTGACCCTCGACATGGCCGGGATCATCCTGACCGCCGCCGGCCTCGGCTTTCTCGGCCTGGGCGCCCAGCCGCCGGCACCGGAATGGGGGGCGATGATTTCGACCGGCCGGCAGTTCATCCTCGACCAGTGGTGGGTCGCCACCGTGCCGGGCATCGCCATCTTCGTGGTCAGCCTCGGCTTCAACCTGCTGGGCGACGGGCTGCGCGACGTTCTCGACCCCAAGGCGCGCTGAGGCGATGGCCGGGACGCGCCCGCTGCTGGAGGTCGAGGACCTGAACGTGCGCTATCCCAGCCACAAGGGCTGGGTGGAGGCGGTGCGCGGGGTCAGCTTCACGCTGGGGCGGGAGAAGCTGGGCATCGTCGGGGAATCGGGCTCCGGCAAGTCGACGACCGGCCGGGCCATCATGGGGCTGATCCGGCCGCCGGGCGAGGTCACGGCGAAGCGCTTGGTCTTCGACGGCCGCGACATGAACGCCATGTCCGAGCGCCAGAAGCGCTCCCTGCGGGGCGACCAGCTGACCATGGTGATGCAGGACCCGAAATTCTCGCTCAACCCGGTGATGCGCGTGGGCGAGCAGATCGCCGAGGCCTTCCGCATCCACCACGCCTCCGGCCGCGGCGCGGCCCGGCGGCGCGCCATCGAGATGCTGGAAGCGGTGCGCATCCGTGAGCCCGAGCGCGTCTACCGGGCCTATCCGCACGAGCTTTCGGGCGGCATGGGCCAGCGGGCGATGATCGCCATGATGCTGGTCTCCAACCCCCGGCTGATGATCGCCGACGAGCCCACGTCGGCGCTCGACGTCACCGTGCAGATGCAGGTGCTCGGCATCCTCGACGACCTGGTCAGCGAGCGGGGCATGGGCCTGATCTTCATCTCCCACGACCTCAACCTCGTGGCCTCCTTCTGCGACCGCATCCTGATCATGTATGCCGGGCGGGTGGTGGAGATCTGCCGCGCGGCGCGCCTGCACCAGGCGCGCCATCCCTATACCCGTGGCCTGCTCGACGCCCTGCCACGGGTGGAGGCCAGGCAGGAACGTCTGGCGACCCTGACCCGCGACCCGTCCTGGTTGACAGGCGAGACCATCGTCGACGACGGGGCGGGAACATGAGCGCGAACGGCGGCCAGCCGTCGATCATCTCGGCGCGCAACCTCACCATCACCTTCGGCCACGGCGCGGACGCGGTACAGGCGGTGCGCGGCATCGACTTCGACGTGCCGGCCGGCACCTGCTTCGGCATCGTCGGCGAAAGCGGCTCTGGCAAGTCGACGATCCTGCGGGCGCTGAGCGGGCTGAACCTGGACTGGACGGGCGACGTCACCATCGATGGCCGCGATCGCACGCATATCGGCCGGCGCGCCTTCTACCGCCTGCTGCAGATGGTGTTCCAGGATCCCTACGGCTCGCTGCACCCCAAGCGGACCATAGATTCGACGCTGGGCGAGCCGCTCTACATCCACGGCATCGGCGGTCGCGGCGAGCGCATCGAGAGGGTCTTGCGGGAAGTCGGCCTCGATTCCAGCTTCCGCTTCCGCTACCCGCACCAGATCTCGGGCGGCCAGCGCCAGCGCGTGGCGATCGCCCGGGCGCTGATCCTGGAACCGAAGATCCTGCTGCTCGACGAGCCGACCTCCTCCCTCGACGTGTCGGTGCAGGCGGAAATCCTCAACCTGCTCGATTCGCTGCGCCGGGACCGGGGCCTCACCTACGTGCTGGTCACCCACAACCTCGCGGTGGTCAGCCAGATGTGCGACCAGCTCGTGGTGATGAACCGCGGGCGCATCGTCGAGGAGATGGGGGTCGAGGCCTTGATGGAGGGACGCACCAGCCATCCCTATACGAGTCAGCTGCTGGAGGCGAGCCGCGGCTACGACCGAGAAGCGGCGCGGGAGTTGAAGACCTTCGATTGACATCGCCCGCCGGAGGGCGGATCACGGGGATCAGCGCCGCCGGTCGCGGAGGCCGCCGGCGGACGCCCTGCCTGGTTGGGATTTCGCAAGACCATGTCCATCAGACCCGTCATTCTCTCCGGCGGCATCGGTTCCCGTCTCTGGCCGCTGTCCCGCCAGGACCTGCCGAAGCAGTTCTCGCCGTTCCTGGGCGACAAGACGCTGTTCGCCCGAACGCTGGAGCGGGTCTCGGTGGAGTCGGGGTTCCTCGCCCCCATCATCGTCGCCAACATCGGCCACCGGCCGTTGATCGAACGGGAACTGGCGGCGCAAGGGATCGTCCCCTGGCGTGCGATCTACGAGCCGGAGGGCAGGGATACCGCAGCCGCGGTCGCCCTGGCGGCGCTGGAAGCGGCTGGCGACCCGGACACCGGGCACATCCTGGTGATGCCCTGCGATCACGAGATCGCCGATGCGGAGGCTTTCCGCAAGGCTGTGCGCACCGCCGCCGCCCAGCCCGATCGGCTGATGACATTCGGCATCCGCCCGGAACGGCCGGACACCGCCTATGGCTATATCAAGGGCGGCGGCGCCATCGACGGCACGGGCGAGGCGCTGGCCATCGACGGCTTCAAGGAGAAGCCGCGGCGCAGCGTCGCCGAGCGCTATCTGGAGGAGGGCGGCTATCTCTGGAACAGCGGCATCTTCCTTTTGCCGCCCGCGCTCTGCCTGGCGGAGATGGAAACCCACGCGCCGACCATCCTGGCCACGGTCAAGGTCGCGCTCGACGCCAGCCGCCGCGATGCGGAACGCATCGTGGTCGACGCCGATGGCTTCGCCCAGGTGCCGAACCGGCCTTTCGACCGGGCGATCATGGAGCAGACCGCGAACGGCGCTGTTCTGCCCGTCAGCTTCGGCTGGAGCGACATCGGCAGCTGGGACGCGTTCTGGGAATTCCGCGACAAGGACAGTGACGGCAACGTGGTCGCCGGCGACGTGCTGCACGACGAGACATCGAACTCGATCGTCATCTCCACGAGCCGGCTGGTCACGGTGATCGGCCTGGAAGGCTATGCGGTGATCGAGACGCCCGACACGGTCACCGTGCTGCCGCTCGACCGGGCGCAGGCCATCAAGGACCTGCTGAACCGGCTGCGACAGCAGGATCGCGTCGAGCTGCGCGAATGGCCGCGGCACCTGGAGTGAGCTTGACGCCGAGAAGGCCCGGGCCCGGGAGGCCCGCGATCAAAAGGCCGGCGAGAACGATCCGCCGGAAACGATGGTCAGGAGCGGGTTGAAGTTGAGACGCTCGATGCGGGCGACGAGCTGTTCGCGGGTCTCACCGGTCCCGCAGTAACGGTGCTCGATGGTGCCGAACGCCACCCCCGACGGCAGTTGCAACGCCTCGGTCTCGACCAGGCGCTGGATGGCGTAGATGCAACGCGCGTCGCCCAGGCCCTCCGCGATGGCGTAGATGATCGTCCCGTAGCGGTTGCTGGACTGGCCGTTGACGGTGCTGCCGCCGGGCAGGGCGTCGGAGACGGTGCCGAGGAAACTGGTTTCAGTATAGCGCGCGGTGCCGTCCGACGGGTCACCGGACAGCATGACCTCGAAATAGTTCTCGCCCGACAGCACCGTGTCGTTGGCGAGCACCAGCCTCTGATACAGTCGCGGTCCCTCCTGCTTGGCCAGCCGGGCGATCACCGCGGCTTCCGTCGACGGTTCGAGCAGCAGCCAGCTCTCGTTCTCGCTGATCTGCCGCCAGCCCTGCACCGCGGTATAGAGTTCGGGCGCCCGGGGCTCGCTGCCGATGCACGCGGCGAGGCCCAGGGACATCGCGGCGAGCAGCAGGGCGCGCCTCATCGTCGCCAGTATCGGCATCCTCATCGGCTCCCTCCTAGAACGGTGCTCTGCGGGCATTGCGCACCACGCTGAGACCCTCCCGGCTTTCCGCCGTGCTGAAGACCTGGTCGAGCTGCCGGAACAGGTCCTCCGCCTCGGCAAGCTGGCCGGTCTGGTAGTAGCTCCAGGCCATGATGATGTTCAGGTCCCGCCGATCCGTCACCCCCAGGTCCCGCCGCGCCCGGACCAGGCGAATCGTCTCCCGGAAGTCATTGCCTGCATAGGCCGAGGTGGCACGCTGCGCCAGGATCTCGGCGTCGATGTCGCGCTGCTGGGCAGGCGTGAGCGAGACGCTGCGCATGGCGACGCCGGCCTCCGCCAGCCGGTTGGAGCGCAGCAGCGAGAGCACCTCACCGAACTGCGCCGTCTCGCGGATGCCAGCGTCGCTGGTCGCCGCGATCACCTGCCCGAACAGCATGTTCGCTTCTGTCGGACGGTCGAGCTCGAACAGGCACCAGGCGCGCACCAGGCGGGCGCCCGGCTCCTGGACCGACTGGGTTAGGCTGAGGCACTCGCCATAGTCGGCCCGGGCCTGAGCCTGAGCGGCGCGCTCCGCCACCGACGGGCCGGCAGGCGTCGCCGGTGCTCCGCCACCGCCGCCCGCCGACGCCGGCTGGGTGATCGGCCGCGGTGGCGGCAGCGATACCGTCGACGCGTCGCCTGACTCTTCCTGCACCTCGGCCATGTCGACCGGCTCCGCCTCCAGGCCGCGGCCGGCCAGCAGATCGTCGCGCGCCTGCAGGATGCGGTCCTCCGCACCCGGCGAGCGGGTGAGGGCGAGGGAGATCAGGGTGTCGAGCTGGGCCACGTCGACATAGGCGTCGGCCTTCTGCAGGGTCGCGATGCGCTCGTCGATATTGGTGCAGGTCTCCACCACCGTTCGCCACAACATGAAGGCGCTGTCGATCTGGCCGAGTTCGGCATAGGCGTCGGCGGTGCGCCAGACATTGTCGACGCGCGCGCAGGTCAGCAGGCCCGGTGTCTCCGTGGCGATGTCGAGCACGCGCTGCCACTGCTCGAGGTCGCTGGCATTGACCAGGCGCTGGCGGGATTCCGCCAGGTTCAGCTCGCGCAGCAGGTCCTCCGGCGGGGCGAAGCCGGGATTGGCCTCCTCGATCTCCGCCAGCCGGGCCCGCGCGCCGGCATAGTCGCCGGCGCCGAACAGGTCCCAGACCTCCTGCACGTTCACCTGGGGTGCCGCCTCACCGCCCAGCAGGTCCGGCGGCGGCGACCAGGTGGGATATTCCTCGCGCAGCCGGCGCAGTTCCGCCTCCACCCGGCTCCAGTCGCCGATCTCGATATAGTAGCGCAGCGCCGTCAGGTCAGGCTCCAGCGCGGCGGCCGCATCCGCCGCGCCGCCATCGACGATCGGTGCGGCATCCGGGCCCTGCGGGTCGGGCAACTGGGCCAGGGCGTCTGTAACGCGATCAGCGCCGGCGGCGCCGAGTGCCAGGATCATCAATGCGACGCGAAGCATGCCGGAAACCTCCTTTGGGCGACAAGTTCGGCAAAAAGCTGAAGCGTGGCCGGGTAGTAGGGCTGGTCGACCGAGAAGGCCGGCCAGGTGACGTCGGTGGCGCCACGGGCGCAGTGGACCAGGGCGGCGATCGCCTGATAGCCGGCATCGCCGCTCTGCTGCAGCGGCATGCCCGTGGTGTTGTCGATCACCGTGGCGATGGCGCCGGCGGGGTGCGGCCAGGCGCCGAGATAGGCATCGATGAGCGAATGGTCGGGGCGGCCCGCCCAGATCAGGTAGAGCGGCACCCGCAGGGCGTTGTAGCCGGCGACCGACTCCAATCCCTGCGGTTCGGCGAGCAGGCCCTCGGCGGTGACGGCGGTCCATTCCGGGACCAGGCGGTAGCTGGCGGGCAGGCGGTCCAGCAGCCAGTATCCGGACTGGGCGAGGGCGTGCCAGCGGACATCGGGCACCAGGTCGTGCAGCCGGGCCAGCGCCGGAAACACCCAGTAGGAAGGATTGACGATCGGGTGCGGGCTTTCGAACCCCTCGACGCCGGGGCGCAGCAACGTCTGTCCCGCGACCTCGGCCGTGGCATGGTCGAGGATGGCGTTGGCGAGAGCCAGCCCGGCCTCGCTGAAGCGGTTCTCCTGCCAGCGCTCGCCACCCTCGAGCAGGGCCCAGGCGATCAGGATGTCACCGTCGGTGGCGTTGTTGATGTCCGCGATCGCGCCGCCACCCGCCGCGTCCTGCTGCCAGGCCCAGGCCAGCAGGCCGTCATCGCGCACCCAGAGGTTCTGCTCGGTCCAGCTCCAGATGCGCGCGAAGGCGGCGCGATCGTTGTAGGCCAGCGCCAGGAGCAGGCCGTAACCCTGTGACTCCGAATGGCTGAGATTGTCGTTCGCGTTGTCGATGATGCGGCCACTCTCGGTGGCGAAGGCGCCGAGCCAGAGCGCCCAATGGGCGCGCGATGGCGTCTGTCCCTGCGCCGGAAGGGCGATCATGATGCAGACCAGTAGTGCGAACGCGAAGGTCAGGCGGGAGAGCATCTCGCGTCAGGTTCCGTCTTTGGTGCGCACGCCGATGCGCCGGACGAGGACATGGCTGAGTGCCGCGCCGACAACGACCAGGATGAAGACCACGGCGAGCCAGAGCGCCGGATCGAGCGAGAACAGCTGGCCGGCGAGATTGCGCATGCTCTCCGGCGCGACCTCGTCCACCAGGAACAGCCGCCGCGCGGTCGGCGTGTGCACCTGGACGCCGCCGCTGCCAGACGCCGTGGCCGCCAGCAGCACCGTCGCATCGCCGCCGATCTCCCGCCAGATGTCGTCGCGTACGAGGTCGCCCGCCACGATGTTGAGCGAGGGACCGTCCGCCGCCGTGACGATGGTGATCAGCTGACGCTCGCCGCCGACATAGGACAGGACGATGCCGGCGGCGCGTCCTTGCGCTGCCACCCAGCTCGCCAGGTTCTCGTCCACCAGCGACAGGCCGATACCGGACCCGGCGCTTTCGAGGATTCCGCGCACGGTCAGATAGGACTGCTCGAACCAGGGGAGGATGCCGGGTCCGGAACCGCCGCCACCAAGCAGTTCGAGCCAGTCGCGCTGGCTGGTCGACGACGGGGCGGCGTTGGTGAGCCGGGTGACGTCCTGACCGGCCGCACCGATATTGTTGGACACCCGGTTTTCCAGATCCCGTACAAGGTCCTGCACGGACTGTCCCGGTTGGTCGGTGCCGCCGCCCGCCAAGGCGACGGGCGTCAGCGCGCTCCGCATCGCGGTGAACAGCTGCGGCTGCAGGTCGAGCGATGGCACCTGCAACCGGTCGATCGGCGCGACCACCAGGGTGGGCCTCGGCGTCTGCAGGCGTTCCAGGTCCGCGACCTCGAAGTTGAGCGGCTGCCCGTTGGTCGCCGCGAGGCGGCTGACCACCGTCATCGCGGCGGCCACGGTGGCGCCGCTCTGGCTGCTGATGGCAAGCACGCCGGCATCGTTGGGCAGAATGGAGTGCGGCGAGGCGGCGTTGGCGAAATTCGCCAGCTCCGGATAGACGATCGCCGGCACCGTCTCCGGCAACTCCAGGCGCGTGGAGTTGAAGATCGAGGCGAAGGGCGGCGTGTCGACGGTAACGGCGGGACAGGCCGCATCCGGGTTGGCTGCCGGGATCGTCGTGACGATCGAGATCGTGTTGATGCCGCCATTGAGCAGGCGGAAGGGGATCGGGTGCCGCTCGCCCTCGACGATCTCCCCTTGCGGATTGTCGAGCGGCCGGGTGCGGACCGGCACGCCGTTGACCAGGAAGGTGAACTGCGCCTCTGCGGGCATGCCGGCGGCGTAGGCCGCGTCCAGGATCAGGTCGCCGCGGATGTCATTCTCGATCACCATGTTCGACGGCAACCGGAAGGCGAGGTTGTAGACCGAGCGGTGGGTGCGGATGTCGTAGTCCGAGAGCCCGAGATCAACCGCACTGACCACGCCGGACGAGGTCGCCACGAGACGGCCGTCGTCCTGCCGGTCGACGGTGTCGTTGAGCAGCGTGATGATGCCGTCGCTGTCGATGCGCCCCAGCGTGATCGTCACCCGGCCCGATGCCGAGCGCTGGATGCTGATCGGGTCCATGCGCGCGGGATCGACCAGCACCTGGAGGTCGCCCGTGACCGGTCCGTTCTGCCACTCGAAGACCGGCGAGCGATGGTAGAGCGTGGCACCCACCCAGCTGGCGAACCCGATGGCGCCACCAAGATCCGCGGCGGAAGAGGGCTGGCTGGCGAAGCGCACCGGGATCGTCCGGTCGGCGGCGGTGATCTGCTCGACGATCTGCCCGAGCTGGTTTGTCGACAGCTGACCCGTCGGCATGTCGCCACCGACACCAGCGATGCCAGAGGCGCCGAGATCGATCGCCGTCCACAGTTCCCAACCGGCCTGCGGGCCGCAGATCACCCGGTGCGCCTGGTAGCCGCGCAGGGTCACCTCGTTGCGGCCGCGCTGCAGGATGCCGGCGGGGACGGTGAATTCCGAGCGCCGTTCCTGGTTGAAGGCGCCGAGTTGCAGGGCGCCGATCGAACGGTTGTTGACGATCACCTCGATGCGTGAGCGTTCGGGCAGCAGGTCGACGCCGCTCTGGTGCTCGAGGATCAGGCGGCTGGCACCCTGGGGCGCGACCAGCAGGTTGGCGTCGAAGCCGACATTGACCTCTTCGCCCTGGATGAGCAGCCGGCCGTTTTCGATCTCGCGCTGACCCCAGGTGGGGAACAGCCGCACGAGGCTTTCCGCCGGGGCGCTCGCGGGGGATGTGGTGCCCGATTGTCCCTGCGGCTGACCGAGCAGGGAGTCGGTGGCGGGGCCGGGAACCGTCTGTGCGGGGAAGCCGCCCGGCTGTTGCGCAGGCCCGGATGCCGCCGGTCCGAGATCGAGGGGCAGGGGGATGAGCTGACTGTCGTTCTGCAGGAAGGTGTCACCCGCCTGACCCTGGACGCCGCTTGTGCCCTGGTCCGCTTGGCCGGACTGTCCAGTCTGGGACCCGCCCGGGACGGATTGCTGCTGCCCGCCCCCCTGACCGGGCAGCGGAATCTCCTGCCCCGACGCGGTGCCCGTCAGCATGCCCGCCAGGACGCTGCCCGCCAGCACCGAGGTCAGGATCAGCCGCGCCCTCACCGGCTGCCCCCGCTTCCCGAGGCGGCGCTGCCGCTGCTTCCCGAGGCGGCGCCGCCGCTGCCCGCCGCTGGCTGCGGCGTCAGCTTGGAGACATTGGATTCATGCCCCGTTGGCACCGGCCTGGCCGCCGTCGGCTTGGGCTTGCGCACGGTCAGGACGAAGCGCAGCAGGGTGCCGAAGGTGGTGAAGGCGAGCAGGATGAAGCGCAGGAGCCCGACGACGACCCCGGGACCGCGGTTGCGGTGCGCGCGCAGCCTCACCCAGGCTTCGGAATCGCCGAAGATGAGACGTGCGATCGACTTGATGGCGGCCCCGTCACGCCCCGCCTTGAACTCCACACCGACGACGAAGCTGCCGTCGTCGGCGCGCACATTGCGCACGATCACCGGAATCGGCGCCAATTCCCTGTGCAGCTGGTCCTCGGTGTGGATGCGAACCCTGTCGCCGGCCTTCGGTGCCTTGGCGGCATCGGTGAGCGGGATGCGCAGCTGCACGCCGCCCATCGAGCCATCTTCGATGGAAGCGGCCTGTTCGCCATGGGCGCCATGGAAGATCGCCCGACGCTTCAGGGCCACGCGCGGCCGCGACCGGCGCTGCTGTCGTTCGCAGATCACCCCGGCGGCGACCATCAGGATGATCATGTTGAAGACGTTCCAGGCGCCGACCACCATCACCACCTGGCGGTCGCCCGGAAACTCCACATAGCGGTAGATGGTGGCCACCAGGCCGATGAAAGTGAGGCCGAGCAAGACCGCGAGCGTCTTCCAGATCGGGCTGATGAAATCGTGGTCGAGCGTCTCGTCCTTCGCCGTCACGTTGAAGGAAGGCGCCCGCGGTTTGAGCATCACGCTGACCAGCGCCCGGAACAGGTAGCCCGCCTGCGCCGCCTCATAGAGCTCCGACATCATCGGCCAGCGCACGTTGCGGAAGAAGAAGTTCGAGAACAGGAAGACACCAACCATGTAGAGCACGGTGTAGGCGGCGAACTCCTCGGCCGTGGCGCGGAAGATCTCGAGACCGAACAGCAGGTAGAAGAGCGGCGCGATGATGAACATCATCCGCGCCAGGGGAAACAGCCAGAAGCCGGAGCTGTTCAGATAGCAGATGCGCTGCTTGAAGCTCAGCCCGCGCTTGAACAGCGGGTTCTTCAGGAGGAGGATCTGCATCATGCCCTGGGCCCAGCGGGTACGCTGGCCGATGAAGGCGGCGAAGGTCTCCGGCTGCAGGCCGGCCAGCATCGGCCGGTTGACGTAGAGGCTCTCCCAGCCGCGGCTGTGCAGCTCCAGCGCAGTCTCCGCGTCCTCGGTGATGCTGTCGCCGGAGAATCCGCCGGCCTCCAGGAGGGCGGCGCGGCGCAGCACCGCGCCCGAGCCGCAGAAGAAGGTGCCGTTCCACTTGTCCAGCCCGCGCTGGATCAGGCTGTAGAACATCTCGTTCTCGCCCGGCACCTTGTTGTAGAGGCCTAGATTGCGCTCGATCGGGTCGCCGTTGATGAAGAAGTGCGGCGTCTGCACCAGGAACAGACGCTCGTGCTGGCGGAAATAGCCGACCGTGCGCTCCAGGAAATCCTGGGTCGGCACGTGGTCGGCGTCGAACACCACGACCAGTTCGCCATCGGTGTGCTCCAGGCCGTTCGACAGGTTGCCGGCCTTGGCGTGGACGTTGCGCGCGCGGGTGAGGTAGGTGGCGCCCAGTTCCTGGCAGAGTGCCGTGAGTTCCGCCCGGCGCTCCACCGCGCGTTCGGAGATGCGGGCATCGTCGTGGTTGATCCGCTGGTCGGTGCCGCCGTCGTCGAGAAGATAGACGCGCAGCTTGTCACGCGGGTAGTCGAGCTGCGTCGCCGCGGCGACCGTGATCGCCAGCATTTCCGCGTCTTCGTTGTAGGTGGGAATGAAAATATCTACGGTGGGCACGGATTCCAGCGAGTCGATGCTGGGCGGCGGCGGCCGTTCCACCGGATCGGCCAGGACGAAGGTGGAGATGAAGAACATCATCACCGCGTAGATTTCGGCCGCGAAGACGGCGACCGCGATGCCGAAGCTCAGCGGATCGTCGATCGACGGGATCGAGTAGAAGGCGCGCCACAAGACATAGCGGATGACCACGAACGATCCGATGACGATGAAGAGCGTGCGCCAGAACCCCGACGCCTTCACCATCTTCAGGAGCACCATGGCCAGGAGCGCGGGCACCATGACGGCAACATGGGCTTCGAGCGAGACCGGCACGCTGGCGATGATCAGCGACGTGACGATCAGGCCCAGCCACATCAGGCCGACGAGCAGGGTCAAGGAGAACTCCGGAAGATTTTTTCTACGCAGCCGACGGATCGCGAGTAAAGTTGAGACGCAGCGTGAAAAGAATACCGATAATCGTATGACAGGCAACGGGTGATACGATAAGATTCAATGCATTAGTAACCAAAGTTACGCTCGGGAGGCGAGGGCTCTAGACGTGGCACAATCGATGGTCCCCCTGGGACGCATGGATGACGCCGATCTGATGGGCGGATTGGCGCCGCTTTTCGATCACGGCCGATTCGGCATTATGCGAATCGACCAGGATCGTCAGCGCGCTTTCCTTTCGCCTGCCCTGCGAAAGCGCCTGAGGATCGAGGACGCTGCGACCGAGGAACAGGTGCTCGCCAATCTGAGGCAGTGCCTGCATCCCGAGGATCTGCGCAACGTCACGGCCGGGATCGCCGCGGCGAAGCCCAGGGAAATCGTCAACTTCGACCTGCGCATTTTGGACCAGCACGGCATCACCTCGTGGTGGCAGGTCTCCGGCTATCGCCGCGAAGACGGCGTGTTCATCGCCTTCTCCATCGACGTTTCGCAGCGCAAGCACAGCGAACGGCTGCTGCGTATCCAGCGCGACGCCCTCGACATGCTGGCGCACGGCGCCCAGCCAGCGGAGCTGATTTCTGCCATGGTGCGGGCGATCAAGGAACTCGACCCCGAACTTCTGCTGCTCTGCTTCGAGCCCGACAGTAAGGACTCGCCCACATTGCGCTATGTCGGCGGCAGCGCGCTCGGCGAGGCGCAGCGCCGCGGCGTCAATGCGATCGACCTTGGCGACACCGGTTTCGTCAGTGCGGAACGCGCCGTGGAGAGCGCGCTCAAGGCGCTTGCCCTCGACGCGATACGCATGCAGCCGCTCGTCGACGGCAGCGACCAGCTTGTCGCCTTCCTCGCATTCGCGCGCAGCCGCGAACAGCAGGCCACGACCATCGTGCCGCGCTGGATCTCCATCATCTGCGACGTGATGCTGGCAGCCTGGGAGCAGTGGTCGAAGGAACGGCGCATCATCGATCTTGCCTATTACGATCCCCTCACGGGCCTCGGCAATCGGCGCTATATCGACGAGATCGTCTCCCGCGTGCTGGCCCAGTCGACGGGCGCGCAGCGCTATGCGGTGATGGTGCTCGACCTCGACGGCTTCAAACCGGTCAACGACGTCTTCGGCCATGATGCCGGCGACCAGCTGCTGTGCCGGCTGACCGACCGCATGCTGGCCCTGCTGCCGCGCAATGGCGAGCTCTGCCGGCAGGGCGGCGACGAGTTCGTGATGTTCGTGCCGGTCGACGACGCCGAAGCCGCGACCCGTTTCGCCGAGCAGATCGCCGACGCCCTGCGCACCAGTGTCGACATCGCCGGGGCGCCGATCTCGGTCAGCGGCAGCATCGGCTTCGCGCTCTATCCCGACGACGCCAGCAGCCTGTCGAGCCTGTTCCGCGCCGCCGATCTCGCCATGTACGAGGTCAAGCGGCTGACCAAGAACGGGGTCATGCGCTACCGTTCCTCCTTCGGGCAGGATGCGGTGAAGCGCTACGAGTTCCTGTCGCGCTTCAAGACCGCCCTGGACAACGACCAGCTGGAGCTGTTCTTCCAGCCACAGGTCAACCTTGCCGACGGCACCATTCTCGGTGCGGAGTGCCTGTTGCGCTGGCACGACACCGACGGGCGGCTGGTCTCGCCGGGCGAGGATATCGCCGTCTTCGAGGCTTCCGACATCATGACCATCGTCGACCGCTGGGTGGTCACCGCGGCCTGCCAGCAGATCGCCATCTGGAACGGCGAGGGTCTGCCCAGCCGGCCGCTGTCGATCAACCTGTCGCCGCAACGCCTGGGCTCGCCGGACTTCATCGGACAGTTCATCGGTCTGACCGAGGAGTTCGGCATCGCTCCCGACCAGATCCGCATCGAGGTGACGGAAAGCGCCGCGCTGAGCCAGGGCCGCCACGTTCCGGCCTCCATCGCGCAGCTCAGGGACGCCGGCTTCGATGTGCTGGTGGACGATTTCGGTACCCGGTTCTCCCATCTCGCCGCCCTGCTGGAGCTGCCGATCGCCGGTCTGAAGCTCGACCGGTCGCTGATCAACGGCGTTTCGGACTCGCCGCGGCGGCAGGGCATCATCGATTCCGTCCGCGTGCTCGCCGACCGCCTCAACCTGGACCTGGTGGCCGAGGGCGTGGAGAACCTCGACGACCTCGCCGTCCTGCACGGCCTGGGCATCAACAAGGCGCAGGGCTTCCTGTTCTCCGCCGGCATCGACGCCGCCGCCTATGCCAGGATGATCAGCGCGCCCGATGGCTATCAGCGCGCCTATCGTCAGGTGCTTGCGGAGGCGGCGAACAGGTCCTCGAAAGCGGGCTCCCCAAAGCCCGGTCCCGCCAGGAGAGGGCACGGCCATGGCTGACCGGGACGGCGCCCAGCGGCTTTTCGAGGCCCTGCCCATCGGTGTCATCCATCACAAGCATGGAACCGTGCGGCACGAAACCCGCCGGGCGGCCCTGCTGCTGCCGGCGGGCGGCGCGGGCCATGGCGTCGCCGATCGGCTCGGCAGCGAGGACGCCGTACGCTTCGAGCGGCAGCTCGACGAACTGCTCGACGGCCGGCGCGAGGTTTGCCAGATCATCGCCTGGCCGCGCTTCCGCAGCAGCGACGAGGCGCTCGTGCTGACCTCGAGACTGGCCGATATCGACGGCGACGCCTCGATAATGACGACGGTCGAGCCCTTCACGGCCGGGTCGCCCATCAGGTTCGACGGCACGTTGCGCGCTTTCCCGGCGCTGGTCCACAGGATCGCCGGCGTGATCGACGAGGCCGTGGAACAGACCCGCGGCCGGATCGACCGGGGGCGGCAACTCGCCGCCGATCAGACACTGCAAGAAATCCTGGGCGAGCTGGAAAGCCAGGCTGTGGACCTGGCGGCGCTTGCCCGGTTGCTGGATGGATACGCGGAAATCGGCGGCGACCAGCCCGAGCCCGATCTTGTGCCGCTGACCGCCGAAGCCCTGCTTCGCCGGCTGATCGACGCCGCGGAAGGGATGGAGATCCAGACCCCGGGCGAGGATGGCGGCGACAGCGCCACCTTCCGGGTCGATCGCGCGCGGATCGACGACATCCTCGGCCATCTCGTCTACGCCCTGCGCCGGGTCAGCACCTCGGGCGCCATGATGGTCAGCTGGCGGGCCGACGACAATCAGCCCACGCGCCGGGTCCTGCGCCTGGCGACCGATACGCTGGGTCTGTCCGACGTGTCCTGGCACCTGCCGCTGCTGCAGGTATCCGGCGGTCCCGGCGGATCGGCCACGGTCACCCTGCGGGTCGCCCTCGGCGTCGACCTTGCCGCCCGCTGGATCGCCGCGATGGAAGGCGAGCTGGCGCTGTTCATGGATCACAAGCGGCGCGCGGTGATCGATCTCTCGCTGCCGACGGTGCAACGCGATCAGGCGGCGACGGAGGCGGCCGCCCCCGAACAGCGCGACAGCGCGGCCCGCGGGCTCGACGAACCGACCTCGATCCTCATCGTCGAGGACAACGCGATCAGCCGCGACCTGGCGGTGATTACCGCCCGGCGCCGCGGCTACCGGGTCACCAGCGCGGTCGACGGCATCGACGCGCTGGAGCGCATGGCCGATGGACCGTTCGACCTGGTGCTGATGGACCTGCAGATGCCGCGCATGGATGGCTGGGAAGCATGTCGCGAGATCCGCGCGCGCTGGCCCCGGCAGCGCGTTCTGGCCGTCTCCGCGAAGACAGATCCCGAGATCGCGAAATCCGTACAGGAGGCGTTCGACGGCTTCCTCGTGAAGCCGATCAACTGGCATGTGGTGGGTGAGATCCTCAACCAATCGGCCGAGCCGATCGCGTGACCCGGCCCAGGCTGATGGACAGGCCGGCGACCGGGCTTAAATCCGGGGCGCGCGACGGCTGCCGCGCAACCGCACGACCCCGATGGCGACGCTCACCAACTATCGTAGGTTCTACACAAGAAGTGGATGACGGATCGGCGGCGAGGGACCTATATGCGCCGTTTCCGCCCGTTTTGCGGGCAGCTGCCCGGATGACCCCAGCAACGGTCGACTGCTGACGCAATGTCCACGGCACAGCGCCGCATTTCCTCGATCCTCGTCTTCGCGATGGGCTCCTATGTGGTCATCGCCTGCGCGATCGTCGCCGTGGCCGCCGCGTTCATCGAGTATGACAACGCCCGCACCGAAAGCGAGGCGGCGCTGACCAACCGGTCGACCGCCGATCTGACGGTCGGCTACATCGACCGCACGCTCGAGACCCTGGCGCTGTTCGCCAGCGTGGTGACCGACCGGCTGGAGAACGAGGCGCTGATCACCGGCGACAACACGCTGGCGCCCGAGCGCACGGCGGCGCTGGTGGCCCAGATGCTGTCGGATTCCACCGACCCGCCGGGCTATATCGTCAGCAACGCCGAGGGCACCGTGATTGCCGCCAGCGATCCCGAGAGGATCGGCGCCGACATCGCCGACAGGCCCTATTTCAACGTGCAGCGCGTCTCCGAAACGGCCGGCTTCATCGGCGACCCCGAAGCCGCCGACGTGACCGGCGGCGTCTCGGTACCGGTGAGCTGGCGCATCACCGCACCCGACGGCTCGTTCATGGGCGTGCTGGTCCTCAACATGCTGAGCCGGTCGGTGCGCGATTTCCTCTACAGCGCCGGCCTGCCGCAGGGCGGTCTGATCGCCGTCACCCGTCCGAACGGCGAGCCGATCATGATGTCGCCGAATTCCGAGGCCGTGCTGGACCGCTCGCTCCCGGTCTGGAGCCTGGTGGAGGAGTTCACCCGCCAGCCGGACCGGCAATTGCCCTACCAGATCCGCGACCTGGTCAGCCCGACGGGCGAGGAGTCGACCTGGCTCTACGCCGCGGCGGTCTCCAATGTCGGCGATCTGCGCGTGGTCTCCGCGCAGACCGGACAGGCCGTGTTCATCAGCTGGCGGCGGACCGCCCTCTGGCTGATCGGCATCACCACCATCGTGCTGGTGGGGATCGCCGGCCTGACGGTGATGATCGTGCGCTCGGTGATGAGCGAGCGCGACGCGCTCAACAGCCTCGAGGTGGAGCGCGATCGCGCCCAGGCGGAGTCCGAGCGCGCCAAGCGGGCAGATCAGGCGAAGTCGCAGTTCCTGGCAGTGATGAGCCACGAGATCCGCACGCCGCTCACCACCGTCGCCGGTATGAACGACCTGCTGCACGACACCACGCTGGACAAGCAGCAGGGCCAGTATCTGCGCACGCAGCGCTCGGCCGTGCGCGGTCTGCTGGCGCTGGTCGACGACATCCTCGACATGGCGCGGCTGGAATCCGGACGGCTCGAACTCGAATCCATCGATTTCGACCTGCGCGACGTGCTGGGCGACGTGGTCACGGTAAGCCGGCCGCGCGCCGAGAAGAAAGGGATCGCCTTCGACCTCTCCTATCCGGAGGAGGCGCCGCGCTGGTTCACGGGCGACCCGCACCGGCTGAAGCAGATCCTGCTCAACTTCTCGTCCAATGCCGCCAAGTTCACCGAGTTCGGCCGCATCGAGCTATCCGCCGCGATCGGTCCCGAGACCGACGGCCGTCACCACGTGGTGATCGAGGTACGCGATACCGGGCCCGGGATCGATGCCGACCAGCAGAAGGGCCTGTTCCAGGTCTTCTACCAGGCCGAGGCGGGTACCAGCCGGAAATATGGCGGCAGCGGACTAGGCCTGTCGATCACCAAGGAACTTGCGCAACTTATGGGCGGCGAGGTCGGCTTCCGGCCCAACCGGCCGCATGGCAGCGTCTTCTGGCTGAGCGTACCCCTGGTGCCCTGCGCCGTGCCCAAGGAGGAGCCCAAGGGCACGGCGGCGCGCGACAAGCTGCGCCCGCTGACCATCATGCTGGCCGAGGACCACAAGCCCAACCAGATGCTGATGGCGGAGATCCTGCGGCGCAGCGGCCACACGATCGTCACGGCCGGCGATGGACAGGAGGCGGTCGACGAGGCGGAGAAGCAGCCCTTCGACGTGATCCTGATGGACATCCAGATGCCGAAACTGGACGGCATTCAGGCGATGCAGGCGATCAAGGCGGGCGACGGCCCCAACCGGACGACGCCGGTGGTCGCGCTGACCGCCAACGCCGTGAAGGAGGATCACGAGCTCTACCTGGCCGATGGCATGACCGCCTGCGTCACCAAGCCGGTCGACTGGAAAGCGCTGTTCGATCTTTTCGTTGAACTCCTGCCCGAGGCGGTCGGCGCCGTCGCCGGGCCGGAGATGTCAGGCGCCGACAACGGTGCCAAGGGAGATTTTGCGATGACCGATGCACACGCCCTCGATCCCGCCCTCGATTCCACCGTGGTGGCCAGCCTCGAGGAGGCGATCGGCGCCGACACGCTGGAAGTGCTGATGGAAGGCCTGCTTGAGGAGGTCCGCAATACCGCCGAGGCGTTCCGCACGCGGATCGCCGACGACACCGAGGTGCGCCGCACCGCCCACACGATGAAGGGCGCTGCGGCGAATTACGGGGCGGTCGCGATCGCCGCGCTCATGGCGGAGGCGGAGGACAAGGGCGCGCCGGAAGGCGGACCCCAGGCACTGGGCGAGCGCCTCGACCAGGAGATCGGTCGGCTGGAGTCGGCCTGGCAGGCCCATCTGAAGGGAGGCAGCGAGGCGCGCAGTCATACGGGCTGACCGCGCCGGAGCGCTCAGTGGCGCGGATCGTCGCGATGCTTCGCCGACCAGGCCCTGATCGCATGCTCGAGATCGGGGTCGATCTCCTTGGGCAGGACGATCTGCAGCTCGACCAGGTGATCGCCGCGCGTATCTGAGCGCTTGTCCGGAACGCCCTTGCCCTTCAGCCGCAAGACCTTGCCCGAACTCGAACCCGGCGGCACGGTCAGTTTGACCGGGCCGGTGATCGTGGGCACGTCCACCTTGGCCCCGAGCACCGCCTCGTCGAGTCCGATCGGCAGGGTCGAGGTGATGGTGCTGCCGTCGCGGCGGAACTGCGGGTGCGGCCTGACCCCGATCTGGACGATCGCGTCGCCCGGCGGCGCGCCTGCCGGGCCGGGATGGCCCTTGCCGCGCAGCCTGAGCTTGTCGCCATTCTCCGTGCCGGCAGGGATCATGATGGCGAGCGAGTTGCCGTCTGGCAGCGTCACTGTCTGGCGTCCGCCATTGACCGCGTCGAGGAAATCGACGGTGAGGCTGTAGGTGACGTCGGCGCCCTTGGCCGGCTGCCGGCGACGGCCATGGGCGCGGCCGAACAGGTCGTCGAAGACATCGGCGAAGGCGGCGTCGCCGCCGTGGAAGGTCTGCCACTCTCCCTGGCGGAATCCACTGCCGCCGCCACCACCGCCCTGGCCGCGGTGGAACGGGTTGTAGGCGTGCTCCGCGCCGCTGGCGTCGATCTCCCCGGCATCGAAGCGCCGCCGCTTTTCCGGGTCGCCAAGGATCGCGAAGGCGGCGGAGATGTCCTTGAAGCGGCTCTCCGCATCCGCATCACCGGGATGCAGATCGGGATGATGCTGCTTGGCCAGCCGGCGATAGGCGGACTTGATGTCGGCGTCGCTCGCCGTGCGTTTCACGCCCAGAATGTCATATGGATCGCGCATCGTGTCCGTCATGTCGGAAGGTTAAACCCTTCGATAGATGTGGATTTGCCGCGCCGGATCAATGCCGCTCGATCCCCATGGCGTTTCCGGATTCTTGCTGTTGCGGCGAAACGATTGGCAGAGCCCGTCCGATCGCGATCCGTCCCCCGGTGCGGGTTTGCGGCACCGGCATGCATGACCGTTCACGCCGCGCCGTCGGGTGGCCGGATGGCGGCGAGCCGGTCTTCCAGATCGCGCCGGATGGCGATCGACCGCTCCGCCGTCACCGCCTCGAAGCCGACGCGTTCGCCCGGCCGGCGCTGGGCCAGCCAGCCGAGATCGCTGCTGATCACCGTGGCGATCTTCGGATAGCCGCCGACGGACTGCCGATCGGCCATGAGGACGATCGGCTGGCCGGAGCCGGGCACCTGGACGCTGCCCGGCGCGATGCCTTCGGAGATGATGTTCTGCGTGCCCTCGGACGGGATGACCGGCCCTTCCAGCCGATAGCCCATGCGATCGCTCTGCCGGGAGATCGCGAAATCGGCCTCGAAGAAGCGTGCCATGGTCGCAGCGCCGAAGAAGCTGTCCTGCGGGCCCGGTACGGCGCGGATGCGCGCCGGTGGTCGCGGAACCAGGGCGGGCGGCAGGGAGAAGGCCGGCTGGGTCAGCGGCGATCGGCCCGGGGGGGCCGAAGGCACAGGCAGCCGGTCTTCTGCGGCGATGGCGCGACCACCGAACGGTCCGATGCCGGCGCGAAGATGCGTCGACAGGCTGCCCAGCACCGCATCGACGGCGAAGCCGCCGGCCACCGTAAGGTAGCCGAACTGCCCGTCCGCGAGGGGGGCGACCGAGATGGTCTGGCCGCGCCTCACCGTGGCGGCGACCCAGGCGCCATACTCCGTGCCGTTGACTGCCAGGCTGGCAGCGCCGGTGACGGCCACCCTGACGGCGCCGCCGCCGACCCGCAACCGCAGGCCCGAGAGCGCGATCTCGATGCCTGCCGTGGAAGGCTGGTTGCCGAGCATCCGGTTGCCGACGGCGAGCGCCAGGGCGTCCATCGCGCCGGCGACCGGAACGCCGACGCTCTGATAGCCGCGGCGGCCTGTGTCCTGCAGCGTGGTCAGCGGACCGGCCTGGATGACGTGCAGCGCTGTGCTCATCGCTGCACTCACGGCCGCACCTGCTCGGGTTCGACGATCCGCTCCCCGGCTTCCACCTGGCCGCAGAGATCGCGATACTCTGCCTCGCCGATCGCGGTGAAGCGCACACGGTCGCCCGGCGCGAAGAGGAAGGGGTGAGCAAGCCTCGTGTCGTATGTGCGAACTGGCGTGCGGCCGAGCAGATGCCAGCCGGAGGGGGCGGCGACGGAGAACACGCCCGTCTGCGCCCCGCCGATACCGACGCTGCCGGCCGGCACCCGTGGGCGCGGGTCGGCGAGGCGCTCGGTCGCCAGGTCGGGGTCGAGGCCGCCCATGAAGGCGAAGCCAGGCATGAAGCCCAGCATGTAGATGCGATGGTCGCGGCCGGTGTGGCGGTCGATCACCGCCTGCGCGGAAAGGCCGTGGCGCGCCGCCAGGGCTTCCAGGTCGATGCCGTGCTCGCCGCCATAGCAGACCGGCAACCGCCAGCGTCGCGCCGTCGCCGGGGCAGCCTCCGCGGTGGCGGTGGTCAGTGCGCGCACATGGCGTTCCACGGCCGCGTGGTCGGTGACCAGCGGATCGAAATGGATCGACAGGTTCGTGTAGGCGGGGACGGTCTCCACCAGCCCGGGCGGCGGCGATGCCAGGAGCGCACGATCGAGCGCGAGCACCGCATCGTTGATCTTATCCTCGATCGCTTCGCCGAAGACGACCATCACCACCGTATCGCCGGCGGCTGCGAAACGAGGGGCGTCTATGCGCGCGGAGCGGCTCACGGGCGGATGTCTTCCTGATATCGTCGGGCGGCGCGGCCCGTAACGGGACGAGCGTCGAGGATAGACAGCACGGATGAGGGTGTCATGGCTCAAGGCAGCAATGCGACGGTCGATCTGAACGCCGACCTGGGGGAGAGCTTCGGACCCTGGCAGATGGGCAGAGACGAGGAGATGCTCAAGATCGTCTCCAGCGCCAATGTCGCCTGCGGCTTCCACGGCGGCGATGCGATGATCATGCGGGCGACGATCGAGCTGGCCAAGGCCAACGGCGTCGCCATCGGCGCGCATCCCGGCTACAACGACATCTGGGGCTTCGGTCGGCGGGCCATGCCGAACGAGAAGCCCGAGGACCTGAAATGGCAGGCGGTCTACCAGATCGGCGCCCTGCGCACGATGGCGGCGGCGCATGGCCTCGACCTGCACCACGTCAAGGCGCATGGCGCGCTGTCGAATCGCGCCATGGTGGACCGCGAGGTGGCCGACGCGATCGCCGGCGCCATTCAGGCGGTGGACCCGGAGCTTGTCTTCTACGTGCTGCCCTCGACCCGGCTCGAGGAGGCGGGCAGGGAGGCCGGCCTGCGCCTGGCGCGCGAGATCTTCGCCGACCGGGGGTACGAGGATGACGGCAGGCTGGTCGCCCGCGGCCAGCCGGGCGCGATCCTCCACGACCCCGACGAGGCGGCCGATCGCGCCCTGAAGATGGTGGAGGAGGGGGCGGTGACGTCGATCAACGGCGTCAAGCTGCCGATGGCGATCGACACCATCTGCGTGCATGGCGACAACCCGGCCGCCGTGGCGCTGGCCGACCAGGTGCGCAACCGGCTGGAAGGGGCCGGGTGGACGATCGCCCCGCGCAACTCCGGACGCGGCTGAACCGCACGGCGCGATTGCCTTCCGAGCGCCATCATGGACAAATAGCGTTTTCCCGCGCGGCGTCCGTCGCGCACACACCTACTTCTCTGGGGGAGAACGCGTGATGGTCTTGCGAAAGGCATTGTTGAGCAGTGCCGCCGTGCTGGCGGTCGGCATCAGCGGCCAGGCCCTGGCCCAGGATACGATCGGCGACACCGCGGCGACCGCGGGACTGCTGACGGTCGGCGGCGACGGACAGTTCGGCGCCATCGAGACGGGCGGTGATCGGGACTGGTACTCGATCCAGCTCAACGCCGGGCAGCCGGTGACCATCGAGATGCTGGGCGACCCCAGCGCGGAGGGCACGCTGCCCGACCCCTATCTGGTGCTCTACGACGCCGGTGGAGCGGAGGTGGCGCGCAATGACGATTTCTACAATCTCGAAAGCCTGATCAGCTTCACGCCCGCCACGACCGGCACCTACTACGTCTCCGCCCAGGCCTTCGCCGACTATACCGGCACCTACCGCCTGCTGGCCTATGCCGGTGAGTCCGAGCCGCCGGAGATCGAGACCTATGACGACTACGCCGATTTCGGCGCCCAGCTTCCGCTGACCGCCTATGTCGGCGGCTATACCTATGGCGAGCTCGAGGAGGCGGGAGACACGGACGTATTCGCGGCGTGGTTCGAGCAAGGGGATTTCATCGACCTGCAGTTGCTCGGCGCGCCGAGCGGCGAGGGCACGCTGAGCGACCCCTATCTGGAGGTCTACGACGACTACGGCGCCTGGCTGTTCGACAACGACGACGCCGACGGCAGCTTCGAGAGCCGGCTGCGTTTCCGCGCCTTCTATACCGGCGTGCACTACGTGGTGGCCAGCGCTTATGGCGAGCAGACGGGCACCTATTCGCTGCTGATGAACTATGGCGACTTCCCCGACGATGCGGGCGACGACGAGAGTTCGACGGCGAGCATTGCCGGCGGGCAGACGATCAACGGCACGGTCGACTTCATCGAGGACGAGGACTGGTACCGGCTGACGCTGAACGCGGGCCAGACGGTGACCATCTCGCTGAGCTCGGACAATGCCGCCCAGACGGTGCTGGGCGATCCCTACCTGTTCATCATCGATCCCGAGGGCTTCGACGCGGCCTGGGACGACGACAGCGCCGGCGACTTCAATGCCACGACCACCTTCACGGCGGAGCTCTCGGGCACCTACTACGTGGTGGCGCGGGCCTACAGTTCCGGCACCGGCGGCTATGTGCTGCAGGTCAGCCCGCTGTCCGGCGGCGGCGGTGGCGGCAAGGGCTGAGCCCGGCTGGGTACCGGTCGATCCGGGCTAGGCCCGCCAGGGCCGGCCTGCTAGACCCTTGATGGTCCGGTTGCGGGGCCGGGGAGCACTCTCCGGCCCCGCTGCCGTTTTCCCGATGCCAGCCAGAAGAGCCGACCCCATGCGTACCGGTGCCCAGCTTCTCGTCGACACGCTCGCCGTCAACGATGTGCGCCACGTCTTCGGCGTGCCCGGCGAGAGCTATCTCGCCGTGCTCGACGCGCTCTACGATATGCGCGACGACATCGCCTTCGTGACCTGCCGGCAGGAGGGCGGGGCCGCCTACATGGCCGACGCCTATGCCAAGGCGACCGGCCGACCCGGTATCTGCATGGTCACCCGCGGACCGGGGGCCACCAACGCCTCTGTCGGCATCCACACCGCCTTCCAGGATTCAACGCCGGTGATCCTGTTCGTCGGCCAGGTCGGCCGCGACACGATCGAGCGCGAGGCCTTCCAGGAGGTCGACTACCGGCGCATGTACGGCCAACTCGCCAAATGGGTGGCCGAGATCGACGACGCCGCGCGGGTGCCGGAATATGTCAGCCGGGCCTTCCACGTCGCCACCTCCGGCCGGCCCGGGCCGGTCGTCCTGGCCCTGCCGGAGGACATGCTGAGGGACGAGGCGGAACCGGTCGCGCTCCGGCCGCACCGGCCGTCGCAGGCCAGTCCCTCCCCGGCCGATGTCGCGGCGCTGCACGGTCTCCTCGGCAAGGCCGAGCGGCCGCTGGTGATCCTCGGCGGGGCGACCTGGACACCCGAGGCGGCAGCGGACATCCAGGCCTTTGCCGAGGCCAACGACCTGCCGGTCGCGGCCAGTTTCCGGGCGATGGACGTCTTCGACAACCGTCATCCCAGCTATTGCGGGCAACTCGGCCTCGGGCCCGACCCGGCCCTGGCGCAACGGTTGAGCCGGGCCGACCTGGTGCTGGCCATCGGTCCCCGCCTCGGCGAGATCACCACCAGCGGCTATACGCTGCTGCGGGCGCCGCGGCCGGACCAGCGGCTGGTTCATGTGCATCCCGGTGCGGAGGAACTGAACCGCGTCTACCAGGCCGACCTCGCCATCCTCTCGGGCATGCCGCAGATCGCCGCGGCGTTGAAGGCGCTGCCGGCGATCGCGCCGGCCCCCTGGGCGGCGGAACGCCGGGCGGCGCGGGCGAGCTACGAGGCCTTCCGCCGGCCGACCGAGGTGCCGGGCGCGGTGAACCTGGGAGAGGTGGTGGCGCAGATGCGCGACCGCCTGCCCGACGACGCCATCGTCACTACCGGGGCCGGCAACTACGCCGCCTTCGTCGGCCGCTTCTTCGAGTATCGCCGGCCGCGCACCCTGCTGGGGCCGACCTCGGGGTCCATGGGCTACGGGGTGCCCGCCGGGGTGGCGGCGAAGCTCGCCCATCCCGGCCGAGTGGTGGTCTCGGTCAATGGCGACGGCTGCTACATGATGAACGGCCAGGAACTGGCGACGGCCGTGCAATATGGCGCGAACGTCGTCTTCCTGGTGGTCAACAACGGCATGTACGGCACCATCCGGGCGCATCAGGAGCGGGAGTATCCGGCGCGGGTTTCCGGCACCGCGCTCGTCAATCCGGACTTCGTCGCCTTGGCCCGGGCCTATGGCGCGCAGGCGGAGAAGGTGGAGCGGACGGCGGACTTCCTGCCGGCCTTCGACCGGGCGCTGGCGTCCGGCCGGCCCGCGCTGATCGAGATCGTCGTCGATCCCGAGGCCATCACGCCGTCGCGCACGCTGAGCCAGATCCGGGACGGGCGCTAGAGCGGCTGGTCAAGGCGGCTGCGGCACCCCATCTAGGAGCCTGTTCGTCCGCCCCCGCCCTGGCCCCAAGAGGGAGAGTAGAGCAATGTTCCTGCGCCGCGTTCCCGAGCACAAGCTGCGCCTGCCCACCGCCGAGGAGGCGCTGCCCGGGCGGGCCGAGCCGATCCCGACCGCCGAGCGTCATTTCGTCAGTGGCAACCCGCTCAAGCCGCCCTTTCCGGACGGGCTGGAGCAGGCCATGTTCGGGCTCGGCTGCTTCTGGGGCGCGGAGCGGCTGTTCTGGGAGCAGGACGGCGTGTGGGTGACGGCTGTCGGCTATGCCGCGGGCGCGACGCCCAACCCGACCTATGAGGAGGTCTGCTCGGGCCGTACCGGCCATGCCGAGGTGGTGCTGGTGGTCTTCGACCCGAAGCGGCTCTCCTACGAGACGCTGCTGAAGACCTTCTGGGAGGCGCACGACCCGACCCAGGGCATGCGCCAGGGCAACGATGTCGGCACCCAGTACCGCTCGGGCATCTACGCCGCGACCGGGGAGCACAAGCGCCGCGCCGAGGCTTCCAAGGCCGCCTACGACGAGGCGCTGCGGGCCAAGGGCTTCGACCCGGTGACGACGGAGATCGGCGACTGGCCCGAGTTCTTCTACGCCGAGGACGACCACCAGCAGTACCTGGCCAAGGTGCCCAACGGCTATTGCGGGCTCGCCGGCACCGGCGTCACCTGCCCGATGCCGGCCTCCGCCGCCTGAGGCTTCAGCCGGCCGAAACTACCCTGTGGGCCGGCCGCCGTCGGCGAAGGCCGCGTCCACCGGCACCTGGTAGGCGACGGCGAGGCGGTTGGTCTCGTTGGCGAGGCCGACGACGGACAGGAGTTCAGCCAGTCCCGCCTCGCTCAGGCCCTTGCGGCGGGCGGCGGCGGTGTGGCTGTTGATGCAGTAGGTGCAGTTGTTGGTGACGCTGACCGCGACGTAGATCAGCTCCTTGACCAGCGGGTCGAGTTCGCCCGGACCCATCACCGTCTTCACCGCCTGCCAGACGCGCTCCAGCGCCGCCGCGTCATTGGCCAGCGCCTTCCAGAAATTGTTCACCCAGTCGGTGCCGCGCGTCGCCATGATGTCGTCGTAGACCGCCCGCACCCGCGGGCTCGCCGCGCAGTACTCGATCATCGGCATGGTGGGCATGGGACCGCTCCTGATTCGGTTGCATGGGCGGCTCATGATACGCTCTCCAGTGGCCGCTCCCCAGCAGAGGGGGCGGTCCAACCAGCCAGAACAGGAGGGCCAGACCATGTGCGTACCCGGATGCCAGGAGACCGTCCTCAGGCGCCTCGGCCGGCGCGGCTTCTTCAAGGGCGCGGGGGTGGCGACGCTCGCCGTCGGCGCCGGCGCCGCCGCCAGCTTCCGGCCGGCAGCCGCGCAGATGCCGCGTCGGTTCGAGCGGGTCGTCGACCTCACCCACACCATGGGCGAGAACTTCCCCACCTTCGAGGGCAGTCCCAACCTCGAGATGGAGCCGATCGTCAGCCTCGATGCCGATGGCTACAACATGTTCCGCTGGCTGCTGGTCGAGCACACCGGCACGCACATGGACGCGCCGTTCCACTTCTCCAATGACGGCTTCAGCGCCGACGAGATCCCGATCGAGCAGCTCGTCGTGCCGCTGGCGGTGATCGACATCCGGGCCAAGGCGGCGGACGACCCCGACGCCCAGGTGACGCCCGACGACATCGCCGCCTGGGAGGCCGAGCACGGCGAGTTGCCGGACAACGCCTGCGTGGCGATGAACTCTGGCTGGGATGCCCATCTCGGCACCGACATGTTCCGCAACGCCGATGCCGACGGGGTGATGCATTTTCCGGGCTTCCATGTCGAGGCGACGGAGATGCTCGCCGCCGAGCGCAGCGTCGCCGGCATCGCCGTCGACACGCTGTCGCTCGATTTCGGGCCGTCACCCGATTTCGCGGTGCACTACCAGTGGCTGCCGACCAACCGCTGGGGCATCGAGGCCATCGCCAATCTGGGCGCGGTGCCGGCGAGCGGCGCCACCCTGGTCGTCGGCGGCCCGAAGATCCAGGGCGCGACCGGCGGGCCGAGCCGGGTGCTGGCGCTGGTCTGAGTGGCGGGCGTCGGGGAAGGGCCAGACCGTCACGGGCGACCGGCCCGCCTCCCCTGAGGGCTTGACGGCGAGGGCGATTGACCGCACATGGCGGCATCACCTTTACTGACGCCCCGGAAATGCCCGCAACGACCGACACGCTTGGCGACCTCCACCGCCTGTCCATCGCCCCGATGATGGACTGGACGGACCGCCATTGCCGGTATTTCCACCGGCTGCTGAGCCGCCGGGCGGTGCTCTATACCGAAATGGTGACCAGCGCGGCGGTGGTCCATGGCGACGCCAAGCGGCTGATCGGTTTCGATCCGGCGGAGCAGCCGGTGGTGCTGCAGCTCGGCGGCTCGGAATCCGCCGAGATGGCCGAGGCGGCGCGCATCGCCGAGGGTTTCGGCTATGCCGAGGTCAACATCAATGTCGGCTGTCCCAGCGACCGGGTGCAGTCCGGCCGCTTCGGGGCCTGCCTGATGGCCGAGCCCCGGACGGTCGCGGCCTGCGTCGCTGCCATGCGCCGTGCGATTTCGATCCCGGTGACGGTGAAGTGCCGCATCGGCATCGACGACCAGGACACCGAGCGCGCGCTCGACGACCTGGTCGAGGCGGTGGCGGGGGAGGGCTGCGCGCATGTCATCGTGCACGCCCGCAAGGCCTGGCTGAAGGGGCTGAGCCCCAGGGAGAACCGCAGCGTGCCGCCGCTCGACTATGACCGGGTCTACCGGCTGAAGGCCAGGCGGCCCGACCTCTTCGTCACCATCAATGGCGGCATCCCGGACCTGGACGCGGCCGAGGCGCATCTGACGCGGGTTGACGGCGTGATGCTGGGCCGCGCGGCCTATGAGACGCCGTGGCTGCTGGCCGAAGCCGACAGCCGGATCCACGGGACCGGCGCCGATCCGGCCGGTGACCGCTTCGCCGTGGTCGAGACGATGGCCGAGTACGCCGACCGGCAGCGGGCCGAACGCGGCACGCCGCTGAACGCGGTCAGCCGGCACATGCTGGGCCTGTTCCACGGCCTGCCCGGCGCCCGCGCCTGGCGCCGGCACCTGGCCGAGCGGG
>JAVKFF010000151.1:0-7196 GCA_040226215.1 Azospirillaceae bacterium | reverse complement strand
GTATGAGCGCCTGTACCCCGAGTAATGGCGCCACCCAAACACCGGCTACCAGAACCATGTGGCGGGCGTTTTCGCCCGATACGACGGGTTCGTCGCCAAATTCATGGGCGACGGCGTGCTGTGCTATTTCGGCTGGCCGCGCGCCAACGAGGACGATGCCGAGCGGGCCGTCCGCGCCGGACTGGCGATCATCGACACCGTGCAGCGGACCAGGGGGCCGGACGGTCAGGCGCTGTCCTGCCGGGTGGGGATGGCCACGGGCGTGGTGATCGTCGGCGACCTGATCGGCAGGGGCGCCACGCAGGAGGCGGCCGTCGTCGGCGAAACGCCGAACCTGGCGGCCCGCCTGCAGGGCCTGGCGCAGCCCGGCCAGCTGGTGCTGCCGCGCGAGACCCGCAGCCTGCTGGGCAACATCTTTGCGCTGGCGTCGCTGGGGGCACATGACCTGAAGGGCATTGCCGGGCCGGTCGAGGCTTTTGCCGTGCTGGGCGAGAATGCACAGGACAGCCGCTTCGAGGCCCGCCGGGTCGGCGCGCTGACCGCCATCGTCGGCCGCGAGCAGGAACTCGGCCTGATGCACGAATGTTGGCGCAGGGCCCAGGCGGGCCAGGGCCAGATGATCCTGGTCAGCGGCGAGGCCGGGATCGGCAAGTCGCGCATCACCCGCGCCCTGATCGACCGGATCGCCGAGGACGATCACGCCCGCATTACCCTGCAATGCTCGCCCTATCATACCGACACCGCCTTCCATCCCGTCATCCAGCAGCTCAGCCAGGCGGCCGGCCTGGAGCAGGTCGACAGCGCCGGGGCACGCCTGGACAAGCTGGAACGGCTGCCCGGAATGGACCGCCAGGACGCGGGCCTGCTGGCGGCCCTGCTGGGGGTCGACGGCAGCGTCCGCTACGGTGCGGTGAGCATGACGCCGTCGCAACAGCGCATGCGCACCATGCAGATGCTGATCCAGATCATCGTCCGGCAATCGGAGGCCCGCCCGCTTCTGTTCGTGTTCGAGGACCTGCACTGGATCGACCAGACCTCGCTGGAATTGCTGGACACCGCATTGGACGCGATCGCCGGGCAACGGGTGCTGGTGCTGGCGACTGCGCGACCGACCTTCCAGCACGGCTTCGGCGGCCATCCGATCGTCACCCGCTTCGCGCTGAACCGGCTGGGCCGCGAGCAGATCCTGGCGATCGTCGCCAAGCTGACCGACAGCAGGGCGATGCCGGAGGCGCTGCTGCAGATCATCGCCGGTCGCACCGACGGGGTGCCGCTGTTCGTGGAGGAACTGACCAAGTCGGTGCTGGAATCCGGTATCCTGCGCGCCGAGGGCGACCGGCTGGTGCTGGACGGGCCGCTGGATGCGCTGGCGATCCCGCGCACCCTGCACGACAGCCTGATGGCGCGGCTCGACCGGCTGCAGCCGATCAAGGAGGTGGCGCAGACCGCAGCCTGCCTGGGGCGGGAGTTCGGCCATCGCCTGCTGGCTCGGATCTCGCCGCTGTCGGGGGCGGCGCTTGCCGCGGCGCTCGACGGGCTGGTGAAGGCGGAACTGGTCTATCGCCGCGGCGTGGCGCCGGATGCGGTCTATCTGTTCAAGCACGCCCTGGTGCGCGATGCCGCCTATGAGAGCCTGCTGAAGGAGCGCCGCCGGCAGATCCACGCGCAGATCCTGGCCTGCCTGGAGACGGACCCCGACATCGCTGCCGAAATACGGGCGCATCACGCCGAAGCAGCCGGGCTGAGCGACCGTGCCATCGAGCTATGGTCGCAGGCGGCAATCACCGCCGCCCTGATGCCGGCCTATGACGAGGCGATTGCGCAGTTCGGCCATGCCCTGGCCCTGCTCGCCCCGGCAGTGGCAGCGGGCCAGCGGCCGGCGATGGAGCGTGCACTGGACCTGTGGGTCCGGCTTGGCGGGGCCAAGCTCGCCCGACGCGGCTATGGCGCAGACGAGACCAGGACGGCTTTCGAACGGGCCCTGGCCCTGGCAGACCGGATCGGCGATACCCCGATGCGGTTTCCCGTCCTCTATGGGCTATGGGTGGGCATGTATGTCAGGGGCGAGCATGCGGCCGCCCTGCTGCAGGCCGAAGACCTGCTGCGCCAGGCCGAACGGACGGACGATGCCGGCCACCTGGCGGTCGCCAACCGGCTCATCGGCACGTCAAGCTACATGATGGGCCGCTTCGATACCGCGCAGCCCTATCTGGACCGCGCTCATGCCCGCCATGACCCCAGACTCCATGGCGCCCTGATGCACCGTTTCGGGCAGGATCCTGGCGTTTCCGCCCTGTGCTACCTGGCCCTCAATCTCTGGCTGTCCGGCAAGACCCGGCGCGCGTCGGCCCTTGCCCGACAGCTCATCGACGATGCCCTGGCCACCGGCCATGCGAACACGATCTGCTACGCCTATGTGCACCGCTCCTTCATCGACGTCCTGGCCGGTGATGAAGACGGTTTTGTCCGCCACAGGGCAGCGATGTCGCGTCTTGCCGACGAGCACAACATGACGCTGTGGCACCAATTTTCCCGCATGGGCGAAGGCCTCGCCGACGCCGGCACGGGCGACCCTTCCGCCCTGGACAGATACCTGGCGTCGGACAGCCAGTATCTGGCAACCGGGTCGCACGTCTTCCTCCCGCATTACCGGATCGAAGCCGGTTGGCGGGCCCAGGCGCTCGGACAGACCGACCGTGGCCGCATGCTTGCCACCATGGCCCATGCCTTGATCGCAAAGACCGGTGAGAGTGTCATGCTGGCAGACCTGCATCGGCTGGACGCCGCCCTGTCCCGCGACGGCGGCGACGCGGCCGCGGCTGAGGCCAGCCTGCGGCTTTCGCTGGCAGTGGCGGAGAAGCAGGGCGGCCGGTTCTTCGCCCTGCGGGCGGCCAACGACCTTGCCGGGCTGTGGCTTAGCCAGGGCAGGGCAGCAGAGGCCCCGGCCCTGCTGCAGCCCATCCTGGACAGGATCGACGAGGGCGACTGCGCGCCCCATCGCGCGATCGCGCAGGCCCTTCTCGCCGGCCGCGCATCCAGGTAGGCCGCTGTCGCCTCCACGCGCGCGCCGCGCGGTCTCGTTGGCGAACAGGTCGTGGCAGACCACAAGGTCCAGTTCCGCCGGAGCCGCCTCCAGCGCAGCGGCCACCTCGCTCATCTGATCGCGGATCCAGTCTCCCGGCGGGCTGCTAGTCCGGCGGGCCGAGCCGGTGCCGTGGCACCGGCATGTCGAACGGGCTGCCGCTCAGCACCACTGTCCGCGGCTGCGGCACGGCGAGCGAATAGCCGAGAAGCAGGACCACCAGGGCGACAAGCCCGACCCAGGCCACGATGGCCGGATCGGCATGCCATGAGGCGCTGCGGGCCAGTCTCCCGCCGCCGCGGGCCGTGCCGCCCTGCCGCGCCGCCGCGGGGCCGTTCTCTCCCGGCGTTGCCGGCTGTTCGATCACCAGTTCTCACTCCCGGTCGATGGCGAGGCCGCTGTGGAACCACCATGATGTCCCGATCGAGCCTCTGTATTGAGTCATGCAGCTTCTGCTGTATATATCTATTCGATGATCTTTATGAACTGCATATATCGGTCCGATATAAGTATTTCGGAATTTTGCTTTTGGACGGCGGGCGTTTCTTTGCCGATGCTGGCAGGGAGGCCGGCCCGATACGGAGCAACCAGGCGATGACCGCTCAATCCGAGGGGACCGGGCCGACGCCGCAGGCGGGCGAGGACGAGGAGTTCTTCGTCCGCTTCTGGGGAGTCCGAGGCAGTGTGGCCTGCCCGTCGGAGGAAACCGTCCGCTATGGCGGCAACACCTCGTCGCTGGAGATCCGCTGCGGCAAGCGCATCCTGCTGTTCGACGCCGGAACGGGAATCCGCTATCTCGGCCGCGGCCTGGCGGGCGAGGCGCCGCTCGACGTCGACCTGTTCCTGACCCATACCCATTTCGACCATATCTGCGGCATGCCGTTCTTCGGCCCGTTCTTCGATCCGCGCAACCGCTTCCGGCTGCATGCCGGGCATCTGGCGCCGGAACTCGATCTCCGCTTCGTGCTGTCGGAAATGATGATGGCGCCGCTGTTCCCGGTGCCGCTGGAGATTTTCGGCGCCCGGATGTCGTTCCACGACTTCACCGCCGGCGATGTCCTGACGCCGCATCCGGGCATCTCGATCCGCACCGCCCCGCTGAACCATCCCGACCGGGCCACCGGTTATCGGGTGGATTTCAATGGCCGCTCGATCTGCTACATCACCGACACCGAGCATGTGCCCGGGAAACCCGATCGCCGCATCCTCGATCTGATCGAGGGGGCCGATATCGCGATCTACGACGCCATGTATACTGACGACGAGCATGGCAAACGGGTAGGGTGGGGCCATTCCACCTGGCAGGAAGGGGCGCGATTGTGCGAAGCCGCCGGCGTCGGCACCTATGTCGTCTTTCACCACGATCCGGACCATGACGACCGGTTCATGGACGAGGTGGCGCGCCAGGTCGCCGAATGCCGTCCGGGAGCGGTCGTCGCACGTGAAGGCCTGGTCCTCCGTCCCTGACAGGGCAGCGCTGCCCCGCGCGCCGCAGAGCGGCGCGGCGTGAGAAAGCTGCGCCGCCTGCAGATGGGCTTCGCCACCCTGCTGGGGAGCCAGCCGCGCGGCTTCTTCATTCCCTATCGCTATGCGGCCCAGATGCCGCGGCCCGGCGAACGTGGCACCTACGAGGCGGTGGCGGAGATCTTCGCGGCCGCCGAGGGCGCGTTCGACCTCTGGCTGTCCCGGATCGAGGAATATGGCGAGGCGCTGGCCGCGATCGGCGGCGACCGGCCGCCACAGCCGCGGTGGGAGCAGGACTGGTTCTGCGGCCTGGATGCGGCCATTGCCTATACCATCGTGCGTCATGCGCGGCCGTCGCGGATCGTCGAGATCGGCTCCGGCCATTCGACCCGCTTCATGGCCCGGGCGATCGCCGATGCCCGGGGCGCGGAAGCGCCGTCCTGGCTGCCGGTTTTCACCGCGATCGACCCGGCGCCGCGCGCCAGCATCGAATCCCTGGACCTGACCCTGTTGCGGACGACGGTCGACAAGGCGCCGCCCACCCTGTTCCGGATGCTCCAGGCGGGCGACATCCTGTTCCTTGATTCCAGCCATATCCTGATGCCGGGCAGCGACGTGGACCTGATCCTGAACCGGATCCTGCCGGCGCTGGCGCCGGGGGTCATCGTGCATGTGCACGACATCTTCCTGCCGGACGATTATCCGGTGGACTGGTCCTGGCGCGGCTATAACGAGCAGCTCGGGCTCGTTCCCCTGCTGGCATTCGGCGGGTTCCGGCCGCTTTTTGCCTGCCAGCACCTGCGCCGGATCCGTGCGGCCCGGATCGGGGGGGGGGCGCTGGGCAGCCTGCGGATGCCGAAAGGCCCTGAATCCTCGCTGTGGATGCTACGCGAAGGCTTACCGTTACCGGAAAACGACCCGATTCGCGCTGCGGCGCGACTCCGCGCGTGCAATTCCTGGCGTCCTGGCCTATATTATGAGGTACGGGTGCGTACGAGTAACTGGTACGAGGTGTTCCAATGGTGGATATAGCAGGCGCAGCTGCGGGTCCGCAGCTCTTTGCGCGCCCTGATCCGCTGACAAACGGAGCTCAAGCCTCCCAGATTGCCACCGACAATGTCTCTCCGGACCAGGCGTCCGGCGTGACGGCGGGCGGCAATCTCGATGCGGATGGCGACGGCACCGAAAGTCAGGGCGATTTCGAGAACCCTGCATCCGGCGGCAATGTCGTGCAGGCCCAGCTGGCCGGCTCGCAGGAAGAGCTTGCGGGAGCGGAGCGGCCGCTTTCGCCGATCGAGGAAGTGATCCGCGATTTCCCGCCGGACGCCGTGGTCCAGCGCGAGGAAGCGGCTTCGCTGGCTCCGCCTGAGGAGGAGGCGCGCGAAGGCAGCCCGGTCGGCGCCGCACAGAATGCCGAAGGCAATATCGGTGCCGGCACCGAGGCACCTGCCGAGTTCGGCGTGACCCAGGCAGAGGCCGGCGAACAGTCCCGCGCCGCCGCACAGGCGGACGAGGACGATCGCGCAGCCGGCCAGGCCGGTACGCAGGCCGAGCCCGAGCGCAATCTCAGCGGCGCCAACGAGGATCCGTTCAACATCACGAACGGGTCGGCCGGATCGCAGTCCGCAACCGGCAGTCCTGCCGCTCAGCCGCCTGGATCGACGGTCGATATCGCAGCCTGACGCCAGCCCTGCGGCGTGGCCCTTGTCGGGCCGGTCATGGGCGGTGCGGGTCGGATGCAACGAGACAAAAGGGCCCGGGCGGCATCGCGTCCCGGGCCTTTTTTTGGCGTTATAATACTTGACGTACCCAATTCCGAGGCGTACTTCTTGGGTACGCAAAAGGGATCGATCGTCATGCCTATTTTCAACGAGCTGCAGTTTCACGATGAGGAGGCCGCTTACGCCTTCGTAGAGGCTCGCATCTGGCCCAATGGCCCAGTTTGCCCACACTGCGGAGAAACCGAGCGCACCGGCAAGTTGCAGGGCAAGAGCACCCGCATTGGCACCTACAAGTGCTACACCTGCCGCAAGCCCTTTACCGTGAAAATCGGGACCATCTTCGAGGCCAGTCACGTCAAGATGCATGTCTGGCTGCAGGCTATCTTCCTGATTGCGGCCAGCAAGAAGGGCATCAGCGCAAACCAACTTCATCGCACTCTCGGTGTCACCCTGAAAACCGCCTGGTTCATGGGGCATCGAATCCGTGAGGCAATGCGGTCGGACGACCTCATTCCTTTCGGCCGCAATGGAGGTGCGGTGGAGGTCGACGAGACCTTCATCGGCCACGACCGCGCCATCAAGCCCTATGGCGAGAAGAAGGGGCGGGGCTATCACCATAAGTACAAGGTTCTGTCGCTGATTGACCGCAAGAGCGGGCAGGCCCGCAGCATGGTCATCAACGATCTCAAGGCTGGCACTCTTGGTCCGATTATTCTTGAGAACCTGGATCGAGAAGCGCGCCTCATGACCGACGAGGCTTCCTACTACACCCTGGTCGGGAAGCATTTTGCGGAACATGGGATCGTTCAGCACAATCGCGGAGAATATGGGCGTGGTGACATTTACACCAACACCGCGGAGGGATTCTTCTCGATTTTCAAACGTGGCATGAAAGGTGTCTATCAGCACTGCGCGAAGCACCATCTTCA
>JAVKFF010000150.1:0-4121 GCA_040226215.1 Azospirillaceae bacterium | reverse complement strand
TGGTCAGCCGCCATACCGCCAGGCGCCTGGCGGCCCGACGGGCCGGCAGCTGAGCGGCCGGGCCGGGCGTGCCAGCGCCGACGCGGCCGCGCGGGGGCAGGGGGGACTGTTTCCGGAGAGTTGAAAGACTTTCTGCCAGTCCGCTCTCTTGGCGCGTGGGCCGCCATCCCCATCTGACCTCTTCAGGGCGCGACGCGGCACCGTGCGGCACCGCACGGCAAGACGCACCGCACGGCTGGACAAGAGCGCGAAAAGGAGGACGGGGACCCGATGATCGATCTCTACACCTGGACGACGCCGAACGGGCGCAAGGCCTCCATCATGCTGGAGGAGACGGGCCTGCCCTACACCGTGCACCCGGTGAATATCGGCAAGGACGAGCAGTTCGACCCGGCCTTCCTGGCGATCAGCCCGAACAACAAGATCCCGGCCATCGTCGACCACGATCCTGGCGACCCGGATGGCGGGCAGGGCCCGCTGGCGATCTTCGAATCGGGTGCGATCCTGATCCACCTGGCCGAGAATACGGGCAGCCTCCTGCCGGCGAGCGGCCGGGCGCGCGCCGACGTCCTGGCCTGGCTGATGTTCCAGATGGGCGGCATCGGTCCGATGTTCGGCCAGTACGGCCACTTCACGATCTTCGCCAAGGAGCCGGTACCCTATGCCGTGGAGCGCTACGCCGCGGAAGCCAGGCGGCTGCTGGGCGTGATGGAGACCAGGCTCGGGGCGGTCGACTATCTGGGCGGCGACTACTCGATCGCCGACATCGCCACATATCCCTGGATCCGCGGCTATTACGACCGCAGCGTCGACCTCGGCTGGGAGGAGCTGCCGCGGGTGGGCGCCTGGCTGGAGCGCATAGCCGCGCGGCCCGCCGTTGCCCGCGGCATGGCGGTGCCGAAGGTCTGAGGCAAGGCAGGCCGGGCGAAAGGGCCGGGCGACTGGCCGGGCGACCGGGTTGGGCGACCGGCTTTGGCGACCGGCTTGGGCGATCGGGTTCGGCGAATGTGCTTCATGTGCCGGCAGGGGACGCCGGCAGGACGTGCGCAAGCACACGCCGGCCCGGCGGCGATTGACAATGCCGCAGGCCGCTGGCTAGAAACGCGACGCCGTTCGGCCCATCTTACGGCAGCAAGGCCACAAGGATGAGCCGTCCCGAATGCGGAGGGGTGGGTGAGTGGCTGAAACCAGCGGTTTGCTAAACCGTCTTACGGGGAAACCCGTAACCCGGGTTCGAATCCCGGTCCCTCCGCCACCTTTACCTCTTAGCGCATTGATATATAAAGAGAATTAGGCGCTCCGCCCAATCGTCCCCACCATCTTCCCCGCCATTTGGTTGGTGCTGGCGACAACCCCGTTTCCTACGTCGTGTCGCTTAACCTGCGGCGGCGGCATCTGAGCGAGAGCCAGAGGGCGATGGTGGCGGCGCGGCTGGCGAACCTCACTCAAGGAAGGCCGGAAAAAGCGGCAAATTTGCCGCTTTACGAGCCAGCCGCCCCACAGATAACCCAACGCCAAGCCGCCGACATGCTGGCGGTGTCCGAGCGAACCGTACGGGCGGCGAAGGAAGTTCGCGACCACGGCGTGCCCGACCTGCAGCACGCGGTGGAGGCCGGGCGGGTGAAGGTCTCCCCCGCCGCCGACATCGCCACGCAGCCGCCGGTGGATACTGCTTCAATTGAGGCAATTCCGCATATCTGCGGATTATCGATGGCCGACCGCATTCAGGCGCGGGCGGTCAGACGGTGCGGGGAGTTGTTGAAGACGTTCGACGGGCGCGGACGCCCCGCCGAAAATAATAAGGGCGCCCATACTATTTCCCGGTCTGACGCGGCTCGGAACGCTGGCATGTCCAAGCACCAGACCGACACCGCCGTCCGCGTCGCCAACGTGCCCGCGAACGATTTCGAGCGCGCCCTACCGCAGCCGCCGGTTCCGCTGCTTCTCGCCGACCGTCTGCTCGATGACCGCCGGCAGCTCCCGCGCCAGGCTGTCCACTCGCCGCTCCAGCCGCACGAGCCCTTCCCGGTCCGCGCCGGTCGCGTCGATGGTGATGGTGACGGGGGCGTTGATGGTGTTGCCGCCGCCGGCCCGCGTGCCGTTCGCGGCGATATGCCCGGCGATGTCAGGCACGAACAGCTCCGGGCCACGCTCGCCGACGACGTAGGCTTTGCCGGCCGAGACGGGGCCACCATCGGCCCTGAAGCCGGCAATCTTCGGGACACCCGGCCCGCTGAAGGTCGGAACCTTCCCGCCGGCTCCGAACAGCCCGGCAATGAAGCCGCCGAAGCCACCGCCGCCACCGCCGCCACCGAAGCCGCTGAGGGTCTGCGATAGCGCCTCGGCGAGGGGCTGCATGATGGTCATCTCGATAATCATGTCGGCCAGGCGCTGCGCGAGGCGGCCGAATGCTTCCTCGGCGGAGGCCGCACCCGTGACCATGTCGCCGAAGGCATCGGTGAAGGCGGCGCCGGCCGTGCGCGCCCACTCCGGCATTGCCTCGCCCGTGTCGTTGAGAACGTCCTGCGCCGCCGCAAACTCGGTCGCGCTGATGGCGCCGGCATCGAAGCGCTGGCGCAGGATGTCCATGGCCTCCGCATAGAGCGCCGTCCGGTCGATGCCCGCCTCGAGGGCATCGTCGACCAGCGCTTGGGCTTCCTGCATGCGCGCCAGGGCGTCGGAAGCCTCGACCTGCGACATGGCGTAGTCCTGCAGGATGGGCGCCGCTTCGGCGTACTCCGTGTTGTTGTTCGCCAGCTGCTGGAACCACTCAGTCGCCAGCAGATTGGCGCGCGCCTGGGCGGTATTGCCTTGGGCGATGGCTTCGGCGCGGACGCGCAGCAGCGTCACCTCCTGCGCCTGCTGCGACAGGAAGCTGGTCAGGTCGTCGGGCCGGGTCGGGTCATCCTCGGCCCGTCCACCGCCACCGCCGCCGCCCGTCAGGCTCGGGTCGAGAGTCGAGGGCTGGAAGGTGCTGTCCGGCCGGTCGCTCTCGATGCCGGTCAACTGGCGCCGCAGCTCCTGCAGGGCGTCGACCTGGCGCTGGATTTCGGGCGTCAGGTCCATGATGCCAAGGTCGAGCGTGAAGCCGCTGTCCAGCATCGTGCTGAGCCGCTCGAGCTGGTCGACATAGGCGTTGCGAATCGTGCGGCCGAATTCCTGTACGCCCGTGATGGCATCGGCGATGAGGCGTGTGAAGTCGACGATGACCGGCGCGATGGCGATGAACGCCTCGGTCAGGTTGCTGTCGATGGTCTGCGAGGCACGCGTCAGCTCCCGGTCCAGTTCCTCGGCCCGCCTGATGGCATCCTCGGTGACGATGCCGGCATCGAGGGCAGCTTCGGTGAATTCCTGCCAGCCGTCGCGTCCCTGGCGGAGGATGGTGACGAGGGCGGCGCCTTCCGTGTCGAAGGCGCGGACCGTCAGGGCAAGCTGCTCCTGAGCGCTACCCGCGTTCGCGACGACTTCGGCATAGTCGCCGAGAATGTCGGTGACGGAGCGGACGCTGCCATCGGCGTTGCGGAGCGCGATGTTGTTCTGCTCCAGGACGTCGCGCAGCACGCCCGTTCCCTGGATGGCCTCGCCGACGCGCCGGGAGAAGCGCTGCAGGGCCGTGTCGGCGGCGCTTATGCCGAGGTTCGCGGCGTCCTCGGCCGCAAAGCGGAAAATCTGCAACTCGTCCGTCGTGACGCCGATGCGGTCGGCGGCCGTCGACATGGCGTCGGCAAGCTCCACCGCGCGCCGACTGGCGTTGACGAGGGCGCGCACCGTCTGCACGCCAATGAAGCCGGCGAAGGCGCGCGCGGCGACACCACCAAGCCGGTTGAAGCTGGCCTCCATCCGACTGACATTCTGCTGGGTCCGCTGGGCAAAGCCGGCCGTCGCCTGATCCGCCTGGCGTAGTTGACGCCGCAGGTTCTCGGTCGTGGCGTCAATTCGGACGAGTAGTTCTTCGACGACTGCCATGGGGCGCTCCTAGTGTGCTGTCTCGTGCTGCGCCTGCATCACCGCGAGGCGGATTTCGCTGCTGTCGGAGATCCACTTCAGGATGGCGAGGCGGGCAGCGTCCTCACCGACCATGCGGCGGTAGTCCTCCAGCGTCGGCGGGTTCGGCATCATCA
>JAVKFF010000149.1:0-70184 GCA_040226215.1 Azospirillaceae bacterium | reverse complement strand
CCTCAACGAGCATGAGACGGCGCGCCTGTTCGCGGTGCTGCGCGAGCTGCGCGCCAAGGGCATGACCATGCTCTACGTGTCGCATCGGCTGGAGGAGGTGTTTTCCATCTCCGACCGCATCACGGTGATGCGGGACGGCGTCTCCGTCGCCACCCTGGATACCGCGGCGACGGACCGCGAGGCGGTGGTTCGCCACATGGTCGGCGAAACCGGCAGCGTCCGTGCCGTATCGGCGCGCGCCAGACGCAAGGTTGAAGAGACCCTCCCGGCACTGGAGGTCGTCGACATCGATGTCGGCCGGGTGAACGGCGTCGCCTTCACCGCCCGCCCGGGCGAGATCGTGGGCCTGGGCGGGTTGCAGGGCCAGGGCCAGTCGACCCTGCTGCGCGCCCTGATTGGCGCGCTGCCCTGGCGCGACGGCCAGGTCAGCCTCGACGGCAAGGCGCTGCGCCACCGCTCGCCCAGCGCCGCGATGGCGCACGGCTTCGCCTACATCTCCGGCGACCGGCGTCGCGACGGCGTCTTCGACATCCGGCCGATCTTCGAGAACGCGGTGGCCGCGAACCTGACCACGGGGCGTCATCCCATCGTCCTGCGCAATCGCCTGATCGCCCAGGTCAGCCCCGTCATCGACCGCTTGAAGCTGCGCTTCGCCGGCTATCGCCAACCGGTGGGCGAGCTTTCCGGCGGCAACCAGCAAAAGGTCGTGGTGGCGCGCTGGCTGGGGATTGCGCCCAAGGTCCTGCTGCTCGACGACCCGACCAAGGGCATCGACCTCGGTGCCAAGGCGGATCTCTACGAGGAACTGGCGCGGCTGTCGGCGGCCGGCACCATCATCCTGCTCTACTCCAGCGAGGACGCGGAGCTGCTGTCGGTCGCCGACCGGATCCTGGTCTTCAACAGCGGCCGCATCGTGCGCACCCTCGAAGGGGACGAGAAGACCTCGCACGCGCTGACCGGCGCGGCCTTCGAAGCGGAGATGACATGAGCCAGGCGGGCGCGAGCGGATCGGCGGCGATCCTGTTGTCCCTGCGGCGCCAGACCTGGATCCTGGCGGCGATCGTTTTCGTGGTCCTGTTCGCGGTCAACGCCGTCCTGCAGCCCCGCCTGCTGGAGCCCGGGGTGATGACGACCACGCTGCAGACGGCCCTGCCGCTGCTGCTCGTCGCCATCGGCCAGACCTATGTGGTGCTGGCGGGCGATATCGACCTCTCGGTCGGCTCGATCGTCAGCCTGGTCAATGTCAGCGTCGTCACCCTGTTCATGGCCTGGGGCGACGGGCCGCTGGCCATATTCGGCGCCATGGCGGTGGGCATCGCCATCGGCGTCGCCTGCGGCGTGGCCAACGGCATCGCCGTCGCCGTGCTGCGCTTCCAGCCGATCGTCGCCACCTTCGCCACCGCCATCGTCATCGCCGGTATCGCGCTTTGGGTGCTGCCCCAGGCCGGCGGACAGGCGCCGACACCCTATTGGCGCAGCTATATGGGCGGCGTCGCCGGCATCGGCGTCGTGGTCTGGATCACGCTGGGCGCTCTCGCCTTCGTGCTGATCTTCCAGCGCAGCCGCTTCTACGCCCAACTCATGGCGGTCGGCGGGCAGCGCCAGGCCGCCTATCAGAGCGGGCTGCCGGTGATGGGCCACCGCATCCGCGCCTACGCGCTGTCCGGCCTCTTCGCCGGGCTGACGGCGCTCTGCCTCACCGCGGAAACGGCTTCGGGCGATCCGCTCTCCGGCCAGGCCCTCACCTTGCAGTCGGTCACCGCCGTGGTGCTGGGCGGCACGGCGCTGGCCGGCGGGATCGGCGGCGCGGTCGGCAGCATGATCGGCGCCGTCGTGCTGATCCTGATCCGCAACCTGATCTTCTTCGCCCGCCTGCCATTCGAGGTGCAGGCGCTGGTCGAAGGCCTGATCATCCTCGCCGTCCTGGCGGGCGGTGTCCTGATGACAAGGCGGGCGGCACGATGAGTGCGGCGGATGAGACCGAGGGCTTCCGGTCGGCGGCGCTGGCGGGCCGTGTGCTGCGCTCTCCGCATGTCGTCGCCCTGGTCATCGTGATCGCCCTGCTGGCGCTGGGCGAGGCATTGTCGCCGGGCTTCGCCAGCCCGCAGCAGATCATGGCGCTGCTCGTGGTCGCCGCCCTGCTCGGCATCATCGCGGCCGGTCAGACCATGGTCATCATCGGCGGGCGCGAAGGCATCGACCTGTCGGTCGGCGCCATGGTTTCCCTGGGCGCGCTGATCGCCGGCAACATCATGGACGGCCAGAACGCCGCCATCGCCCAGGCCCTGGTCCTGGTGCCGGTCGCGACCTTCCTCGTCGGACTGCTCAACGGCGTCGGCGTCGCCTTCCTGCGCATTCCGCCGCTGGTCATGACGCTGGGCATGGCCGGGGTGATCCAAGGCGGCCTGGTGGTGCTCAGCCGCGGCGTGCCGTCGGGCCGCTCGGCACCCGGCTTCAGCCGGTTTCTCAGCGATCCGCTGGTGTTCGGTCTGCCGGGAATGCTGTTCGTCTGGCTGCTGGTCGCGATCGTCATGGGCCTGGTGCTCGCCCGCACGCGCTTCGGCCTGCGCATCTACGCCATCGGCACCAACGAGGCGGCGGCAAGGCTCACCGGCGCCCCGGTCAGCCTGCTGCGCGTGCTGCTCTTCGGGCTCAGCGGTGCCTTCGCCGGCTTCGGCGGGGTCCTGGTGCTGGGCTATACGGGCACCAGCTTCATCAGCGTCGGCGACCAGTACATGCTGCCCTCGATCATCGCCGTGGTGATCGGCGGCACGGCATTGTCGGGCGGCCGCGGCGGCTATTTCGGCACCGTCGCCGGCGCCATCCTGCTGACCGTGCTGCAGAGCATCCTGATCACCCTCGCCCTGCCGGAGTTCGGCCGCCAGATGATCTTCGGCGCGACCCTGCTCGTGCTGCTGCTCTTCTACGGCCGGGAACAGCGGCTGCAGGCCTGATCGGCCGGCCGGGATCCGCCACGCCCATGGTCGCCTCGCCCCACAGCAGCCCGAAACCAACGGTGCGCGACGTCGCCCGCCGGGCCGGCGTTTCCACGGCCACGGTCAGCCGGGCGCTAAGCCGGCCGGAGCGGGTCAGCGCCGCCACCCGCGAGCGCGTCGAAACGGCGGCGCGCGAGGTCGGATACATCCCCAACGCCATGGCGCGCAGCCTGCGCCGCCGACAGGCCGACGCGGTCCTGGTCCTGCTGCCGGACATCGGCAACTCCTTCTTCTCCGAGATCATCAAGGGTATCGAGGAGATCGCTTTCCGGCAGCGCTGCGCCGTGCTGATCGGCGAGACCGGCGAGGATCCGGCATCCGCCGGCCTGCATCTCGAGGCACTGCTCGCCGGCCGCGTCGACGGCATTCTGCTGCTCGACGGCCGCGTGCCCGATTTCGCCGTGGACCTCGACCCGGCACCCATCGTCCAGGTCTCCGACTACGATCCGCGAAGCCGCTTCCCACAGGTGCGCATCGACCACGAGGCGGCTGCGGTGATCGCCACCGAGCATCTCCTGGCGCTCGGCCACCGGCGCATCGCCCATGTCGCCGGCCCGCTCGACACCGCCATCGTGCACGACCGCATCCGCGGCTGGCGCAAGGCGCTCTCCGCCGCCGGCCTGGATGGCGCGCGCGCGGCCATGGCACCGGGCGCCTTCGGCATCAAGGGCGGCAGCGCCGCGGCGGAAATCCTGCTCACCGCGTCGCCGCGGCCGACGGCCCTGTTCTGCAGTTCCGACGAGATGGCCATCGGCGCCGCCAAGGCAGCCCGGCAGCGCGGTCTGCAGATCCCCCGCGACCTCTCGATCGTCGGCTTCGACGACCTGCTGCTCGCCGCCGCCGTCGACCCGCCGCTGACCACGCTGCGCCAGCCCCGCCGGGAGCTCGGCCGCCGCGCCATGGCGATCCTCAACCGCCTTCTCGACGGCGAGCCGGTCGAGCGCCGGGTCGAACTGCTCGACGCGGAGCTGATCGTTCGCGGCACATCGACGGCGCCGGCCACTGTTCTCTGACCGACCCTTCCCAACCGACAGGAGCGTTCCTCATGGCAACCGCAGACGGCCCTCTTCGCATCGGCTTCGTCGGCAGCGGCTTCATCGCGCATTTCCATCTGCGATCGATGGTCGGCGTGCGCAATGTCGAGATCCGCGGTGTATGGAGCCCGACCGAGGCGCATCGCGAAGCGCTCGCGAAGGAGGCGAACGCGCGCGATCTCGGGCCCTGCCGGACCTATCCCGACCTCGAGGCGCTGCTGGCCGCCGAGGATATCGACGCCATCTGGATCCTCTCGCCCAACGACACGCGGCTCGACGTCATGCGCGCGATCGCGGCCGCCAAGGCGGCGGGCCGCACCGCGGTCAGCGCCGTCGCCTGCGAGAAGCCGCTCGCCCGCACGCTGGCCGAGGCGCGGGAGATGCTGACGCTGGCCGCCGGCGCCGGCCTCGCCACCGGCTATCTGGAGAACCAGGTCTTCGCCAACGCGGTGAAGCGCGGCAAGGAGATCATCTGGCGCCGCGCCGCCGCCATCGCCGGGCGCCCTTATCTCGCCCGTGCCGCGGAGGAGCACAGCGGCCCGCACGAGCCCTGGTTCTGGCAGGGCCGGCGCCAGGGCGGCGGCGTGCTGTCCGACATGATGTGCCATTCGGTCGAGGTCGCCCGCTTTCTGCTGACCGAACCCGGCGCGCCCCGCGATTCCCTCACGCTCAAGACCGCCAGCGCGACGACGCGGACGCTGAAATGGTCACGCCCCGCCTATACCCGCCAGCTCGAGGCCGCCATGCGCGGCGTCGACTTCGCCAACCATCCGGTCGAGGACTTCGCCCGCGGCACGCTGACCTTGGAGGACGCCGAGGGCAACGAACTGGTGATCGAGGCGACCACCTCCTGGGCCTTCGTCGGCGCCGGCCTGCGCATCACGCTGGAACTCCTCGGCCCGGAATACGCGCTGGAATACTCGACGCTCGGCTCGCCCCTGCGCCTGTTCATCTCGCGCGCGGTTCAGGGCGGCCAGGGCGAGGACCTGGTGGAAAAGCAGAACGCCGAGCAGGGCCTGATGCCGATCCTGGAGGACGAGGAGGGCATCTATGGCTACACGGCCGAGAACCGGCACTTCGTCGAGGCGTTCCGGCATGGCCGGCGGCCGGAGCTGACCTTCGAGGACGGCGTCGCCGTGGTGGAGATGCTGATGGCCCTCTACAAGTCCGCCGAGACCGGGCGCATCGTCACCTTCCCCGACCCGGACCTGGAAGGCTACGTCCCCCTGCCGGCCCGCTGAGCGGACGCGGGGCTCAGCCGTCGCCGGCGAGCCGGTGCATCGCCGCTGCCGTCGCCGTGTCGGCCGGGTAGAGGCTTTCGATGGTCAGCTCGGCCAGCAGGATGTCCAGCGCCGTGCCGAAGACCGTGGTCGTGGTCAGGAAGCGCAGCGTCTCCTCGCCGACGGTGACCTCCAGCGGGATGGCGATCAGCGCCGGATCCGGCGGGCCGGCCGGTCGGTAGGGCCTGGCGTCCGCTGGCAGCGGATACTCGCGAAGCTCGTCGAGCAAGGTCGCGAGATCGCTGTCGGCCGCCACCTCCACCTGCCGTTCGAGCCGGGCGAAGAGGTGGTGGCGCCAGGCACGCAGGTTGCGGATGCGCGGGCCGAGACCGCGCGGGTGCAGGCTGAGCCGCAGCACGTTGAGCGGCGGCCGGATCAGCTCCGCGTCGACATCCGCCATCAGGACCTGGACGGCCCGGTTTGCGGCGACCAGGTTCCACAGCCTGTCGACCGCCAGGGCTGGGTGGGGCATCTGCCGTTCCAGGATCTGTTCCACGGCCGCGCGCGGCACCGCCATCGCGCTGTCGGCCAGGTCCCGCCCACCATAGGCCGGCGCGAAGCCAGCGGCGACGAGCAGGGCATTGCGCTCGCGCATCGGCACGTCGAGCTCGTCGGCAAGGCGCAGGATCATGCCGCGGCTTGGCCGGGCGCGGCCGGATTCCAGAAAGCTGAGATGGCGCTGCGAGATGCCGGCATCGGCGGCAAGCTCGAGCTGGGTCAGGCGACGCCGGCGCCGCCATTCCCGGATCAGGTCGCCGGCGGAGGCCGATGACAGCGTGGTCGATCGGTCGGTCATGGCCACAGCCTAGCGCGGATGCGGCCCAACGCCATTACCTCGCAGGTAATCGACCCGATGACCTCGCGGCGCCAGTCTCCGTCCCGCATGCCGGCCGATCACGGCCGCGCGGACACGCAGGAGACCGATCATGACCATCTCGTCCCGTTTCACGCTGCGCACCATCCTGACCACCGACGCCGTCACCGCCCTTGCCATGGGGCTACTGCTGACGGTGCTGCCGGAGACCCTGGCCGCGCTGACCGCCCTGCCCGCCAGCCTCCTCTTCTATTCGGGCCTCGTCCTGCTGCCGCTCGGCGTCCTCATGTTCGCCATCGGCCGGTTTGGTCATGGCCATGCCGGGGCCGTCTGGCTGGTGATCCTCGGCAATGAGGCCTGGGTGGTGGCAAGTTTCGCCCTGCTGCTCACGGGCTGGGTCGCGCCGAACGCCCTGGGCGTCGCCTTCGTGGTTGCCCAGGCCCTGGTGGTCGCGCTCTTCGCCGCCCTCGAATATGCCTCGCTCCGCGCGGCGCCGCGTCCCGCTTCCGTCCAGGCCTAGAGCGGATCATACCTTGAAGGAATCGCGGAAGCGCTCCCGTCAAGGCATGTGAATCCGCTCTAATCGATGGCTAGTAGACAGGATTCACACGGCTTCACGGAGCCGATGCCGGCTCCGTGGAGCCGTGATCCTGTCTATTAGATTATCGATCGGCTGGATGTGCCTGGACGCATCCAGCCGATCGATGCAATGCCACTCCATCGCCAAGGCGAAAGCAGATGGCAGCCCGGCGACGACGGTCCCGGCCGTTCCAGTCGGGGCCGGGGTCGAGGTCGAGGCCAGTGCAGGCCATGAAGGTCTTCCTTTTCGGATTGACCCGCCTAGGGTTGCTTCCCCCCGGCGGCCATTTGGCCGTCCGCCTGACAGGAGCCACCCGGATGGGACTCGACCCCGCGATACTTGCCCTGGTCTGCGCCCTGGTATGCGGCGGCGCCTTCCTGCAGGGCACGACCGGTGTCGGCCTCGGCCTGTTCGCCTCGCCCGTGGTTCTGCTGATCGCGCCGGAATACGTGCCGGGGGCGATGCTGGTGCCGATGTTCTTCACCGCCGTGCTGGCGGTCTGGCGGGAGTTCGCCGCCGTCGACTGGTCCGGTACGATCGCCGCGCTGGTCGGCCGCCTGCCCGCCGCCATCCTTGCGGCGCTGACCCTGACCGCGCTCACCCAGGACAGCTATGCCAGGCTCTTCGCCATCCTCATTCTGGCCGCTGTCGCCCTCAGCCTGCTGGGCCTGAAAGTCCGCCGCACCACCACAAGCATGGGCATCGCCGGCTTCGCCTCGGGCTACATGGGCACGCTCACCTCCATCGGCGGCCCGCCCATGGTCATCGTCATGCAGCATGGCAGCGGGGCGGAGGTTCGCGCCACGCTGTCGGCCTACTTCACCGTCGGCGCGGTGGTCTCCATCGCCTCGCTGGCCGGCTTCGGTTCGTTCTCCGGCACGGATCTCGTCCGCGGCCTCGTCCTGGTGCCGCCGATGCTGCTCGGCTTCTTCGCCTCGCGCTGGGGCATCCGACTGGTCGACCGCGGCCTGCTGCGCCGCGTCCTCCTTGCCATGGTCGTTCTCAGCGCGCTGGTCCTGCTGCTGCGCGGCGCCTGACCCCGTTCCGTTCGCCGGTCCATTCGCAGGTCCGTTCGCAGGCCGACATCCACACGCAGTGACGGGCATCGCCGGCGCGTTGACAGCGCCTGCCGATCATGTCAGCATCTTCGTATCACAAAAATAATTTCGCAATCCGAAAAAATGACAGCCTCGCCAACGCGCGTCAACCCCCGAAACATGGTCAACTCCCTGGCCAAGGGCCTGCGCGTGCTGGAGGCGTTCAGCGCCGAGCGGCCGGAGATGACGTTGAGCGAGGTCGCCCGCGCCGCCGGACTCGATCCCGGTACGACGTTCCGCATGCTCAACACCCTCAACGCCTTCGACTATGTGGAGCGGGTGGAAGGGACGAAGTCGTTCCGGCTGGGACTCAAGGTCACCGATCTCGGCTTCCACGCCATCGCCCGCATGGACCTGCGCGACGTCGCCCGGCCGATCCTGCGGCGCCTGGTAAACGATGTCAGCGAGGCGGCCAGCCTCGGCGTGCTCGACCACGCCGACATCCTCTATGTCGAGCGGGTGCGCGCCGGGGTCACCCGGCTCGGCGTCGACATCCGCATCGGCACCACCATCCCGGCCTATTGCAGCACCATCGGGCTGTCGATCCTCGCCTTCTCGACGCGGGAGGTGGTCGACGGCGTGTTGGCACAGAGGCCACGCAGCCAGCACCGGCCGCAGCAGGAGCTGAGCGCTTCCCAGGTCGAGGCAATGCTCAACCAGGTGCGCCAGCTCGGCTACGCCTCGGGCGAGTCGCTGATCTCCTCGGGCCTGCGCATCCTCGCAGCACCCGTGCTCGACGAGGACGGTATCGCCATGGCCGCGATCAGCGTCGCCGCGCCGAGCTTCCACGCCAGCGAGGAGGAGTTCATCGGCCGCTCACTGGAGCCGCTGAAGCACGCGGCCGGCCAGATCGCCCGTGCGCTCAGGGCCAACGGCATGGCCGCCTCGAACGTGGCGTAAAGGCCACGCCGACATCCACCGATCCGCGGACAACGGACCATCGACAGAGAAGAAGGGAAGACGAATGGCCAAGTGGGACTACAAGGGCATCATGCCGGCGCTGCAGGTGCCGTTCCATGACGACGAAAGCATCGACGAGGCGGAACTCACCCGCTTCACATCCTGGCTGCTGACCCATCCGGGCATCACCGGCCTCGTCACCAACGGCCATACCGGCGAGGTCTTCGCGCTCGATCGGGACGAGCGGGCGGAGGTGACGCGCATCGTCGCCAAGGCCGCCGATGGCCGGGTGCCGGTGGTCTCCGGCATCTGCTGCGAGTCGATCACCGAGGCGGTCGAGCACGGCGTCGCCTTCCGCGAGGCCGGCGCCTCGGGCGCGCTGGTCATGCCGCCGCACATGTGGCTGCGCTTCGGCATGCGCGACGAGCACGTGTTGAAGTACTTCCAGGCCATCGGCGAGGGCTCCGGCCTCGACCTCATCGTCCATGTCTACCCGGCCTGGACCAGGGCTTCCTACTCCACCGACCTGATGGTGGAACTGGCCAAGCTGCCGCATGTCGCCGGCTTCAAGGTGGGCACGCGGGAGATGAGCAAGTATGCCCGCGACGTCAACGCGATCCGCGCCACTGCGCCGGAGAAGGCGGTCCTCACCTGCCATGACGAGTACCTGCTGGCCTCGATGGTGCAGGGCGTGGACGGCGCGCTGGTCGGCTTCGCCTCGTTCATCCCCGACCGCATCTGCGCGCTCTACGAAGCAGTGAAGCAGGGTGACCTGAAGACGGCGATGGATATCCAGAACTCCATCCTGCCGCTGAAGGAGGCTGTCTACGGCCTGGGCGAGCCCACGGGCGATGCCCATTCGCGCATGAAGACCGCAATGATGCTGGCCGGCCGCTTCAGCTCCAACAAGGTCCGCCAGCCGACCGAGCCGCCCAAGGGCAAGGAGTTGGAGATGATCCGCTCGGCCTTGCGCGAGGCGGGCATGCTGCTGGAGGAAGCGGCCGAGTAGGCCGCCTTCCCCCGCCACACATCGAACCGGACCACCGGGATCCAGAAAAGGGAGGAAACCGTCCAATGAGGAAGCTGTTCACCGCCGCTGTCGGCGGCTTTGTGGGCGCCGTCGTGGGCGTCAGCACCTATGCCAGTGCCCAGGACATCCGCATCGGCGCGATGCGCGAGGGCTCGTCCTGGTACGTCTTCGCCGCCACGCTCGAGGGCTTGATCGAACCGCAACTCGGCGACGCCAATGTCGAGATCATCGCCCGGGGCGGCGGCATCGCCAACCCGATGGTGGTGCAGAACGGCGACGCGGAAGTGGCGCTCGCCAATGTTGCCACCTCGGTCTGGGCGGCCAATGGTCACGAGCTATACCAGGGCGCCTCGGCCCCCGACATCCGGGCGCTCGTGGGCGGACTCAACTCGGTCTACATGGCGGCCATGGTGACCAACGACTTCGTGGAGCGCACCGGCCTCGACACGCTGGAGGCGATCCTCTCCTCCGACGAGGCGATCCGCGTCATCATGAAGCCGGCCGGCTCCTCCGCCCCGCCGACCGCCGACATGATCATGGAGGCGCTGGGCACCAGCCGGGACGAGATCATCGCCAATGGCGGCGACATCATCCAGGTCGAGACCGCGCAGATCCCGCAGGTCATCCGTGACGGCGGTGCCGACCTCTATTTCGACACCGTGCTGCAGGGCCATCCGGTGATCACCGAGGTCACGCTGACCGGCGATGTTCGCTTCCTCGACCTGCCGCAGAGCGTGCTCGACCACCTCGCCGCCAACGGGCTGGCGCCGGCCGCGTACGGGCCCTGGTTCGACAACCAGACGGAAGCCAACATGGGAGCCGATTTCGGCACCGTGCTGATCGCCAATGCCAGCCTGCCCGACGAGGTGGCCTACGCGATCACCCGCACGCTGATCGAGAACGCCGACGCCATGGGCGAGGCGCACGCCGCCTGGGCCGGCTTCAACCCGGAGGCCGCGTGGCGGCCGGAAAACACCGGCGTGCCGCTGCATCCGGGTGCGGAGCAGTACTATCGCGAGCGCGGCTGGATCGAGTGATCCAGCCATGACGGCGGGACGGTTCCGGCATCCCCGGGACCGTCCCCCTCGCCTTCTCTAGCGCCCCTTCCGCTCGGAAAGAGACCCCGATGGTGAGACTGCTGGCGGATCCGCGATTTCTGCTGGGTGCCGTCTTCTTCGCGTTCCAGGTCTGGGTGCTGCTGCATCCCCAGCAGCCGCTGGTGGAGCGGCCCTTCCACCTGGTCATGGCGCTCGGCCTGGTGATCCTGTGGCGGCCCTTCGGCGGTACCGGCCGGCAGCGCCGGGCGGTTGACTGGATCGTCGACGCGCTGGTCATCGCCGCGGTCATCTTCGTCGGCCTCTATTACTGGCTTGAGTTCCCCCGCCTCTCCACGCGCATGGAGAACGTGTCGCCGGTACTGCCGATAGACATGGCGGCGGGCGCCATCCTTGTTCTGCTGCTCTTCGAGGGGGTCCGGCGCACCGTCGGTTGGACCCTGCTGGTAGTCCTCCTCGTCTTCCTGCTCTACGGGTTCTTCGGCTCCTGGCTACCCGGCTGGCTGTCCTTCCGCGGCTTTGCCTTCGATGACGCCATCGAGATCATGACGATGACGACGACCGGCGTGCTCGGCATCACGACCGCCACCTCCGTCCACTTCGTCTTCTATTTCATCGCCTTCGGGGCGATCTACTCGGCCGTCGGCGGTGGGCAGCTGTTCATCGACGTCGCCCTGCGCGTCGCCGGCTGGGCCGTGGGTGGCGCCGCCAAGGCGGCGATCGTCGCCTCCAGCCTGATGGGCACGATCTCCGGCAGCGCGGTCGCCAACGTCTCGGCGACGGGCGTGTTCACGATCCCGCTGATGCGCCGCTGCGGCTTCTCCGCCGACCGCGCCGCCGCCACCGAAGCGATCGCCTCGACCGGCGGCCAGCTGATGCCGCCGATCATGGGCGTCGCCGCCTTCGTCATGGCCGACCTGCTGAGCATCCCCTATGCCGACATCGCCCTGGCCGGCCTGATCCCGGCCCTCGCCTTCTACGTGGCGCTGCTCGTCATCGTCGACCTGACGGCCCGGCGCAGCGGCATCGGCACGCTGACATCAGAGGATCTCCGAAAGGTCGAGCCGATCCTGCCCCGCCTGCACCTGCTGATCCCGCCGGTCACCCTGATCGCCATCCTGGCCTCCGGCTACTCGGCCTCCTACGCCGCGCTGATCGCCACGGCAAGCTGCCCCGTCGCCGCCATGCTGCTGCCGCGCACCTGGATGAAGCCCCGGGCGATGGTCGAGGCGGTGCGCGACGCCACCCGCCAGGCGGCCGAGGTCGCGGTGCCGATCGCCGCCATCGGCATCATCATCGCCGTCGCCGTGCAGTCGAACCTGGCGCTGAAATTCTCCGGCTCGCTGATCGCCGCGGGCGGCGGCACGCTGATCGGCTCGCTCGCCCTGATCATCATTGGCTGCATCATCATGGGCATGGGCCTGCCGACCGTCGCCGCCTACATCATCGGCGCCATCCTCTACGCCCCGGCCCTGCGCGACCTCGGCGTGCCGCTGCTCTCGGCGCACTTCTTCATCCTCTATTACTGCGTGCTGTCCATGGTCACACCGCCGGTGGCGATCGCCTCCTACGCCGCCGCGGGTCTCGCCAACGCCAGCGCCATGCGTACCAGTGTGCGGGCCTTTCTGATGAGCCTGGTCGCCTTCTTCGTGCCCTTCGCCTTCGTCTTCGACGACGCGCTGCTGTTCCAGGGCACGGCCGGCGAAGTGGCGATCGCCTGCATCGGCCTGTTCTGCGGCACCGGCCTGTGGGCGGTGGCGCTCGGCGGATACTGCTGGCGCTCGCTGCTGACCCGGGAACGCGCCCTCGTCGGCGCCGTGGCGCTGCTGGTGATCTTCTCGCCGACGCTCAGCTATGGCTGGATCGCGGGCCTGGTGGCAGGCGCGGTGCTGGTGGTGCTGTTCCGGCTGTTCGGGGCCGCGCAGGCCCCCGCCCCGGCCGCCACGACGGCCCAGCCCGGCGAGTAGCGGCGCCATGCAACCCGTCCGCCTGCCGCGCGAGGACAGCACGTCACGCGACCCGAAAAGCGGCGTCAGCGTCCGCCAGGTGACCAGCGCCCCGGCGATCCACCACCACCCCTTCTTCTTCGTGCCAGCCTATGACCGGGCGGAGCGCTTCCTCTTCTTCGTCTCCCATCGCGGCGGCCGGCCCCAGATCATGGCCGAGGAACGGGCGACGGGCGACCTCCTGCGCTTCACCGACCGCGACGACATCGCCGAGTGGTCGGTACATCCCTCCCCCGATGGCGGCCGCGTCTACTTCACGGCCGGCAGCGCCGCCTGGATGGTGGATACCGCCACGGGCGATGAGGAGCGGCTTGCGGATTTCGGCGCGGCCGAGATGCGCGAGAAGGGCATGGTCGGCGCCGCCATGGGCACCACGGCGCTCTCCGCCTCGGGTGACTGGTGGGCGGTGCCGGTCAGGACGGGCGCGCGCACCCGCTTCCACCTGATCGACACGCGCAAGGCGACGAGCGAGGTCTTCCTCGAGCGCGACACCATCGGCCACCCGCAGTTCTGCCCGGACGACGACGACCTCATTCTCTATGCCGGGCCGTTGACCGACCGGGTCTGGGTGACCGACCGCTCAGGTGCCGGCAACCGCCGGGTGCACGAGCGCGAGGATCCGCTGCAATGGGTCACGCACGAGACCTGGATCCCCGGCGAGCGGGCGATCATGTTCGTCGACTGGGCGCGTGGCCTGCGCCGCATCGACCTGGAGAGCGGCGCGGTCGACTGGCTTTCGCGCTTCCCGGCCTGGCACGCCATCACCGACGCCAGCGGGCGGCACGTGGTCTGCGACACCAATTTCCCCGATATCGGCATGCACCTCATCGACCTCGCCAGCGCGCCGGATGCCGGTGCGGACTTCCTCGCCTGGTCGCATGCCAGCTCGGCCGGTTTCCACTGGGCCGGCCCGTTCCCCTACAATGACGGCCCGGTCGCGGTCTATGCGCCGCAGCACACCCACGCCCATCCCCGCTTCTCGCCGTCGGGCCGGCACGTGGTCTTCACCTCCGACCGGGACGGGCATGCCCAGGTCTACGAGATCAGCCTCGACCCGGCGGCGGGCGCGGACACCCCATGACCTGGGTGGACTGCTACACCCATGTGGCCCCGCCGGCCTATTTCGCCTGGCTGCGCGACCACGCGCCCAACCCGGGCCAGCTGCGCCGCTGGCTGGAACTCGACACGCTGTGGGATCTCGACGCCCGCTTCCGCCTGATGGACGCGCTCGGCGACTACCGCCAGGTGCTGACCCTGTCGATGCCGCCGATCGAGCTGCTGGCGCGGGGTGACCAGGCGCGGGACCTGGCGCGGCGGGCCAATCACGGCATGGCCGATTTGGTGTCGCGCCACCCGGACCGCTTCGCCCATTTCGTCGCGGCCGTGGCGCTGGACGACGTCGCGGGCGCCATCGCCTGCCTGGATGAGGCGGTCGACCATTTGGGCGCCATCGGCGTGCAGATACCCAGCCAGGTGCGCGGCACCGCCCTCGACCATCCGGACTTTCTTCCCTTCTTCGCCGAGGCGCACCGACGGTCGCTGCCGATCTGGCTGCACCCGGCGCGCGGCGCCGACATGCCCGACTATCGCAGCGAGGCGCGATCGAAGTACGAGATCTGGTGGACCTTCGGCTGGCCCTACGAGACCAGTGCGGCGATGGCCAGGCTGGTGCTGTCCGGCCTGTTCGACCGGCTGCCGGGCCTGATCGTCATCGCCCACCACCTCGGCGCGACCATTCCCTATCTCGAGGGTCGGCTGGACTCGGGGCTGGAGAGCATCGGCAGCCGCACCGCCCCTGAGGACACGGACCTGCTCGCAGCCGAGCTGGAGCGGCCGGTCATCGATTATTTCCGGGAGTTCCACGCCGACACCGCCGTCTTCGGCGCCAAAGGCGCGCTCGCCTGTGGGCTCTCCTTCTTCCGCGACGACCGCGTCATGTTCGGCTCGGACTTCCCCTTCGACCCGGAAGGCGGGGCGCGCTTCGTGCGCCTCGGCCGGCAGCATCTCGAGGAACTGGTTCCCGAGCGCGACCGGCTGGCGGCATTGTCGGAGGGCAATCTCGCCCGCCTGGCCGCCGGGGTGCGCCGGGTGGGCAGCCAGGCCGCGCAATGACCGACGCGACCTCCGTGATGCCGGAAAGCCGGCGGGTCCGCGAGGCGATCCGCGCCGGCGAGATCACCGGCACAAGCCGGGGCCTGGCGCTGGGGCATGTCCAGGCCAATCTGGTGATCATCCGCGAGCGCCACGCCCTCGACTTCGTGCGCTACTGCCAGCGCAACCAGCGCGCCTGCCCGGTCCTGGAAATCACCGATACGGGCGATCCGGAACCCCGAATGTCCGCTCCTGGCGCCGATCTGCGCACCGATGTGGCGCGCTACGCCATTTATCGCGATGGCATCCGCCAGGGCGACCGCACCGAGATCGGCGCTCTCTGGCGGGACGACCTCGTCGCCTTCCTCATCGGCTCTGGCATCAGCTTCGACGGCGCCCTGCGCGCCGCCGGCGTGCAGACGGAGCGCTACCGCTGGGTGCTGCGGACCGACCGGCCGACGGTGCCGGCCGGGCCGTTCCACGGGCCCCTCAGCGTGACCATGCGCTGGCTGACCGCGCAGGAGACGGTGACCGCCACCCAGGTGACCAGCCGCTTTCCCTTCAACCACGGCGGGCCGATCCATGTCGGCGATCCGGCCGGCATCGGCGCCGATCTCGCCGATCCGCTGTTCGGCGGCCCGGTGCCGGATTGCCCCGCCGGGCTGATCCCGGTGTTCTGGGCCTGCGGCGTCACCCCACAGGAGGCGGCGATCGCCGGCGGCCTCGACCTAATGATCGCGCACGCACCCGCGCACGCCTTCATCACCGACCTCGAGGCCGCCGACCTGCAGATCGCCTGACAGGTCAGCCGATCGGCGCTTACTGCAGTCCCATCAGCGTGGCGAACTCGTCCGTGGCCGCCTGCGCGACATCGGGATCGATCTCCACCACCTCCGGCATCTCCATCGTGTTGGGCACGCCCTCGAGGGGCGAGAACCCACCGCCATTGATGATCTCCTGACCCTCGATCGACATTGTGTAGGCGACATAGAGCCGGGCCGCGTTCGGATGCGGCGCATCGGCGACGATGCTGATCATGTTGTTGGAGGAGATGGTCGGCTCGGGGAAAGCCTCGCCCAGGGGCGCCCCCTCGTCGATCAGGCCGACGACGACCTGATGGATGCCGGGCGCGTACATCGCCTGGGCGCCCGCCGCGACCTGCTGGATGCCGGGCACCGCGCTCTGCGAGAAGGTGGCGTTCTCGCCCAGCGCGCGCAGGAAGTCGTCGCCGTAGAGGTCGCGCAGCAGATAGTAGAACTGGTTGGAGGTCCGGCCGGCCCGCGGGTCGGTCATCATTACCTGGCCGGCCCAGCGCGGATCGGCCAGATCCTCCCAGCTATCCAGTTCCTCGGTCACGATGTCGGTGTTCCAGACCAGCGAATAGGGCACGTAGCCGATGATGGCGAGGCCGTCCCACTTCGCCTCCTCCGGCCACTCGTCCATGCCCGGCACGTCGTCGAGCGAACCCAGGAAGCGGCCGTCGGCGATGCGGTCGGTGTGGAAGGCGAGATCGGTGCTGAGATAGATGTCGACCGCGGCGACGCCGGTCTCGACCTCCGCCATGAAGCGCTGGGCGAGGGCCGAGGAGGACTGGCGCTGCACGTCGACGGGGATGCCGTACTCCTCCTGGAAGGCGTCGGCGAGGGTCTGCAGGATCCTGGGATCGATATTGGCATAGACAGTGAGCGCGCCTTCCGCCTGGGCGGCGGCGACGAGTTCGTCCATCGACTGGGCCAAGGCAGCACCACCGGGCAGGGCGATGCCCGCCGCCAGCGCGACGGTGGCGAGGGAAAAGGTCCGGGTTCTTGGAGCTGCGCGATTCGTGGTCATGGGGTCTCCTCCTTTCGAAACGCCGGCGATCTTGCGTCGTCGCCGGGATGGCGATGCGGGTGCGCCTAGCTGATCGTCGCCTTGTGCGCCCGCCTTGTGATGAACAGCATCAGGCCGACCAGCGAGGCGCTGATCAGCGAGATGACGAGGGCGAGCGCCGCCACCTGCGGGAAGCGCCCGAAGGTCCAGAAGTCGAGCAGCACGCGGCCGATGACCGGGTTGTTTGAGCCCGACAGGAAGGCCGAGGCCGTGACCTCGCCCACCGTGTGCACGAAGACCATGATCCAGCCGGCGACGAGGCCGGGTGCCGCCACCGGCAGCAGGATGCGGCGCAGCGTCTTCAGGTCCGAGGCCTTGGAGACGCGCGAGGCTTCGCCCAGTTCGGCGCCGATGGAATCGGCGGCGGCGCTGGCGGCACGCGCGGCATAGGCCAGCGTCATCACCAGATAGGCGAGAAACAGGATGGCAGTCGTACCGTAGAGCCGCAGCGGCTCGCGGCTGAAGGCCAGGATGAAGGCGACGCCGATCACCGTGTGCGGGATCGTCGCCGGCAGACCGGTCAGCGCGTCGGCGATTTTCCGCGCCCGGCCATTGCGGCTGAAATGCAGCGCCAGCGCGCCGCACAGCAGCATGTTCACGCAGGCGACGGCGAAACCCAGGCTCATGCTGTTGATCAGCGCCGCGACCGTCTCGCGGTTCTCGAACAGCACGAAACGGAAGTTCTGCAAGGTCAGGGTCGCCAGGTCGATGACCGGCGTCCAGAAGGGCTGCAGCGAGACCAGCAGCAGGCCCAGCAGCGGCAGCACGGCGGTCGCCAGAAGGTAGAGCCCGGCCAGGCCCAGCACAAGATAGCGGAAGGGCCCGAGCCGAACCCTTGTGCCGCGGAAGCCGCGGCCGGAGACCGCCGCGTTGCGTCCGCGCTTGACCAGCAGGTGCTGGCCGATCAGCAGCATCTGCACCAGGACCAGCAGGCCGATCGCCAGCACGATGGCGGGACCGGTCTGGGCCGGATATTCGCTCAGCAGCCGGAAGATGAACACCGAGATGACGTCGATGCGCGCGCCTGCGCCGAGCACGGCCGGCACCGAGAACAGGCTGATGCCGGAGATGATGCCGAGCAGGGCGGCCGCCGCCAGCGCCGGCTTGATCGCGGGAAGCGTCACCTTGACCATGGTCTTCAGCGGCCCCGCACCGCTGACGCGCGACGCCTCCTCGACCGCCGGGTCGAGGCGCTGCAGCGCGGCCGAGACCACGAGGTAGACATAGGGCGCCGTGTAGAGGCCGGTGACGATCACCAGCCCGCCCATGGTGTAGATGTCGAGCGGCCCGGTGCGAAGCTCGAGACCGATGAATCCGAGCAGCCACTGGAAGAAGTGGTTCAGCAGGCCGGCGCGCGGGTCGAGCAGGACCGCCCAGCCGATCACACCGGCGATCGGCGGCACGATCAGCGCGGCCAGCGGCAGCAACTGGCCGGCGAAGCCGAGGCTGGCATCGCTGCGCTCGTTCGCCCAGGCGAGCGCGGAGCCGATGACGATGGCGAAGACGGTGGCGCCGGTCACGACGACGAGGGTGTTGAGCAGAACGGCGGGCAGCGCGCCCGACAGCGGCCCCGACGTCAATTCGCCCCAGCCGGCCACCACCGCGTCGAACTCGTAGACCAGCGCCGTGGTCAGCGGATAGACCACGAGGCCGAGGGAGACGAACAAGAGCAGCAGCCACAGCGTGACCGAAAACGGCGTCAGCCGCCGCAGGGACGTGGCGAGGACGCCACCAGCGCCCGAAGTCGGCAGTGCCGAGGCAAGACCGGCGGCCACGGCCTAGCGCGCCTCTCGCGGAAATACCCGTGTGCGCGCGACCGGCAGGCGCACCGACACGCCGGTCCCGGACTCGATCAGCGCGCCGCCACTGGCGCTGACGATCAGCGTCTCATCATGGCACCGGATCACATACTGGACGATCGGCCCGAGATAGAGCGAGCGTTCCACCACGCCCGACAACAGGTTGTCGGCATCCGCGGCATCGGTGCGTCCGAGCGCGCAGTGTTCCGGCCGGAACAGCACGCCGACGGCGGCACCGGTCGCGAGCGCGGGGTCCGGCGCCTGGCAGGTGAGCGTGCCGATGGCCGTTTCCACCTGCACCGTCCCGCTACCGACCGATGCGACGCGGCCGGCAATCTCATTGGCCTGTCCGACGAAATCGGCGACGTAGCGGGTGGACGGCAAGTCGTAGATCTCGCGCGGCGTGCCGACCTGCTCGATCCGTCCGATGCCCATCACCGCGATGCGGTCGGCCAGCGCCAGCGCCTCCATCTGGTCGTGGGTCACGTAGACGGCGGAGAAGCCGATCCGCTCCTGCAAGCCGAGCAGTTCGATGCGCAGTCGGTCCCGAACCTTGGCGTCGAGATTCGACAGCGGCTCGTCGAACAGCACCAGTCCGTCATTGGAAACGATCGCCCGGGCCAGCGCCACCCGCTGCTGCTGTCCGCCGGAAAGCTGCCCTGGATAGGCGGCGACGAACTGGTCGAGCCCGACGAGATCGAGTGCCGCGCGCGCCGCCTCCACCGCCTTGGCGCCTTGGGTACCGATATTGCGCAAGGGATAGGCCACGTTCTCCAGCACGCTGAGATGCGGCCAGAGCGCGTAGGACTGGAAGACCATGTTGAGCTGGCGCTTCTCCGGCGGCAGGAAGATCCTGCGCTCGGCGGAATAGACAACCTTGCCGTTGATCACGATCTCGCCCGCATCCGGCTCTTCCAGCCCGGCGATGCAGCGCAGCAGCGTGGTCTTGCCGCAGCCGGACGGGCCGAGCAGGACGACGAACTCCCCGGCGCCGATCTCGATCGAAACGCGGTCGAGCGCGACATGGTCGCCCCGGCGCGTGCGATAGATCTTGGTGAGGTCACGGACGACGACCCGCGGTTCGGGCCGGTCGCGAGCGTTCGCGTCGGGTGTCGGATGGCTTGGCGTCGGATGGCTGGGCATCGGATGGCTGGGCGCGGCACGGCCGGTTGCCCCGGTAAAACCCGGGTTGGTGTCGTCGTTCTCGCCGTTCCTACCCATGCCGGCCACCAGCATCCATCTCCTCCCGGCTCCGCGTGGCTGGTTTCGCTGCGGGCTTGTTGGCGCCCGCTTGGTTATGATACTTAACTGTGACTTGCATCTATTGCAATAAATAATCAGTCAATGAAAGTCGGATCGAAGGAGTTGGGGCTGATGCCATACAGCGCCGGAACTGTGGCGGGGAACGAGGGCGCACCGCGGCTTCGGGCTGGTACCCGACCCGGTGGCGACGAGGGCGACTGATGGCCCGCGCACTCGACGGCATCCGCGTCCTCGACCTCTCGCACGTGATGGCCGGGCCATTCTGCACGCGCCAGCTCGTCCTGCTCGGCGCCGACGTGGTGAAGGTCGAGCGGCCGGGATCGGGCGACGTGATGCGCTACTACGGCCACGACAAGCGCTTCGGCCGGAACTCGGCCAACTTCGTCGGCTACAATGCCGGAAAGCGTTCGATCACGGTGGACATCGCGAAGCCAGAAGGCCTCGGCGTGCTGCAGCGCCTGGTTTCCCGGTCCGACGTGCTGGTCGAGAACTTCCGGCCGGGCGTGCTGGCCCGCCGTGGTCTCGGCTGGGAGGATTGCCGGCGGCTCAACGACCGCCTGATCTACTGCTCGATCTCCGGCTATGGCCAGGCGTCGCCCCTCAGGGACAATCCCGCCTACGACCACATCGCTCAGGCCATGTCCGGGCTGATGTCGCTGCAGGGCAACGAGGGCGATCCGCCGACCAAGGTCGGCTTCCCGCTGATCGACACCTTCACCGGACACATGGCCGCCTTCGCCATCGTCAGCGCCCTGCTGCGCCGGGAACGGGGTGGCGGCGGCCAGTATCTCGACATCGGCATGCTGGACGCCTCGATGGTGATGATGTCCTCGATGATCCTGAAATATTTCGGCACCGGCGAGGTGCCCAGGCGGGTCGGCAACCAGGGTTTCAGCCTGAGCGCGACGGCCGGCATGTTCGAGACCGCCGACCGGCCCCTGTCGATCGGTGCCAACACCAACGAGCAGTTCGCCGGCCTGTGCCGGATTCTGGAACTCGACCATCTGCTGGATGATCCGCGCTTCTCCGACCCGCCGGGACGCTGGGAACATGCCGAGCCGCTGCGGGCGGCGATCCGCGACGTGCTGAAGCGTCGCGCCGCCGAGGAATGGGAAGCGCTGCTGAACGCCAACGACATTCCCGCCGCCGTGGTGCGCGACATCCCGGGCGTGGTCGCCCATCCGCACTTCGCCGGGCGCGAGACCTTCATCGACATCGAGGTGCCGGCGCTCGACCGCACGATGCGTGTCATCAACGCCGGCTTCACCGCCGATCGGGACGGCCCCGGCGGCAACGCGCCGCCACCCGACCTCGGCGAGCATACCGAGGCGGTGCTGGCCGAACTCGGCTACGACGCCGACACCATCGCCCGCCTGCGCGAGGACGGCGTGTTGTGAACGTCGGCGCGCAAGGGCAGGCTCTCGCCGCCTGCCACGACCTGCTCAGCCATCCAGAGGCGTCGGCACGACGACACAAGGACGCCGGCGGGCGTGTCGTCGGCTATCTTGGCGGCACCGTGCCGGTCGAGGCGATCACCGCCGCCGGTCTGTTCCCGATGCGCCTGCGCGGCCAGCCCGGCCTGGCCACCGAGGCGGCCGACCGCTACATGGAGCCGGTGCGCGAGGGCTATCTGCGCTCGATCCTCGCCCGCCTCCTGGCCGGCCATTTCGACTTCCTCGACCTTGTGGTGGTACCGCGTAGCAGTGAAGGCCTCCTGCAGTTCTACTATCTCGTGCAGCATATCCGTGCCGAGCGGCCGGACCTCGACCTGCCGCCTCTCCACCTCTTCGACCTGCTGCAGACGCCGTTCGACTACACCGCGCGCTATGTCCGGGCACGGCTCGTGGAACTGGTTGACTGCCTCTCGATGCTGGCGAACCGGTCGGTCGGCGAGGAGGAACTGAGCCGCGCCATCGCCCGGCACGACACGGCGCGCCAATCGTTCGGCGCCTTCACCGAGCGCCGCCGCGGACGTGGCTCCGGCATCTCCGGCGTCGACTCGCTGGCGGTGGCCGCATCCGGACAGCTCAGCGATGTCGACACCTTCAACGACCTGCTCGGCCAGTTGCGCGATTGGCGGCCGGAGGGGCCATCCTTGCCGCGTCTGCTGGTCAAGGGCATGTCCCAGGAGAACCCTGCCTTCTACCGCGCGGTCGAGCAGGCCGGCGCCCGCATCGTCGCCGACGACCACGACTGGGGGGAGCGACTCTACGATCACCCGGTCGGCCCGGACGGCAACCATGACGACGACCCGCTCGACGCCCTGACGGCGCACTGCCGGCACCACACCCCAGGCCCACGCCTGCTGCCACAGGCGGCCGACGACGCCCGCTTCCTCGCCATGGTCGAGGCGGCGGCGGTCGACGGCGTGATCTTCTGCCTGGAGGAGCACGACGACACGCTGGGCTGGGACTATCCGGCCCAGCGCCGGATGCTGGCAGAACGCGGCATCGCCCAACTGCTGGTCACCGGACGCTCCTTTTTCGACGATGACCGTCCGCCCGAGGCCGTCAGCCAATTCGTTGCCGGCCTTCGGGATCGGGCAGACGCGGAGGCCGACCGTGGCTGAAGGCACGCGGCAGCCCGCTGGCGATCTCGCCGCGACCACGGACGCGAAGGCGCGGCAGAAGGCCTGGTTCGCGGAATTCCGCCGGCGGGCGCTGGAGGAGGACGAGCCCTACGTCATCGCCGCCGCGGTCTCACCGCACGAGATCTTCCACGCCTTGGACGTGCCGCTGGTCACCAATACCTGGTACTCATCGATCATCTCGGCCAAGCGGCTGTCGCCCTACTATTTCGACCTGATGGACCGGCTCGGCTACCACCAGGACCTGCCGCGCTATCTCAGCCTGCCGATGATGACGACGCTCGACGGCGATGCGGAGCGCGCGCCCTATGGCGGGCTGCCGCGGCCGGCGCTGATCGTCGACCGGCTGCGCGGCGACTACGCCCAGCGCATCACCCGGCAATGGGCCGACGCCTTCGGTTGCCCCGCCTTCTTCCTCGACGCGCCGGCGCAGACCCGGCTGATCCCGGACTGGTGGGCCCATGCGCAGCACGACTGGGAGACGCTCTACGAGACTCACCGCCTCGACTTCCAGGTGGAGCAGATTGAGGCGCTGATCGCGGTCGCTGAGTCGACCGTGCGCCGACGCCTCGACCGCGCGGTGCTCGAGGAACAGATGCATCTCATCAACCGGGCGGGCGAACTGGTCGCCGAGGCGCGCGACCTGATCGCCGGCGCCCGCCCCTGCCCGGTCACCCTGCCCGACCAGCTCAGCAACGTCATGGCGGCGACCTGGAACCGTGGCTCCGCCTGGTCGGTCGAGCACCTGGAGCGCTATGTCGCGGAAATCCGCGACCGCGTGCAAGCCGGCACGGGCGTCTGCCCGGACGAACGCGTCCGGCTGCTCTGGCTCAACACCGGCCTGTGGTTCAACACCGGCTTCTACCGCGCCTTCGAGGAGAGCCACGGCGCGGTCTTCGTCTGGTCGATGTATTCCAACTACCTCTCAGACGGCTACCGCAAATACTTCTCCGACGACCCGGTCCGGGCACTGGCCGCGCGCAGCCTGTCGATGAACGAGCAGCTTCACCTGCCGCCCTGGATGGCCGGCTGGATCCTGGAGCAGGCGCGCGATTTCGGCGCCCATGGCGCGGTCATGCTGACCCCGCTCGGCGACCGGCTGTCTGCCTATGGCACCCGGGCCTGCATCGAGACGCTGGAACGGGCCGGGCTGCCGGTGCTCGAACTCCATGCCAGCATGGTCGACGCCCGGCTGTGGGACGACGCGGCGATGAAGGCCAGAGTGGGCCGGTTCATCGACACCCGCGTACGGAGCGGCGCTTGACGGCGCCGGCGGTCAGGTATAGTCGCCCGGCCTCGTGACGCCGGCTGTCAGGGACTGAGGGGGATCGCGACATGGTGAAACGGGCCCTGCCGAAGGGCGAGGAGGACGACCGCCCCTACCGGGTGAACGTCCTCGACCGGGCGATCTCCATCCTCAAGGTATTCCGGCAGGGCGATCCCGGTCTGAGCCTGAGCCAGATCGCCGAGCGGACGGACCTGCACATCTCCACCTGCCTGCGCCTGCTGGCGGCCCTGCGCCATCACGGCATGGTCGCCAAGGACGAGGAGACGGGCCGCTATCGCCTCGGCTACGAGATCCTCGCCCTGGCGGAGATCGCGCGTTCGACCGGCGGCCTCGTCGAGCTGGCCATGCCGGTGATGCGGGAGCTCTCCCAGCGTTTCAACGAAACCACGGCGATCAGCGTGCGCTCCGGCGATTTCCGCGTCGACCTCGACCAGGTCGTCGGCCAGCAGCCGGTACGTCGGGTGATCCCGACCGGCATCGAGAAACCGCTCTATGCCGGGGCGGCGAGCCGCGTGCTGCTCTCCGGCCTCGGCGCGTCCGAACTCGACGACTATCTGGCGCGCGTGCCGCTGACGCGCCTCGCCTCGCGCACCATCACCGATCCCGATCAGCTGAAGGCGATGCTCGAGCGCATCCGCCGCGACGGCTATGCCGTCAGCCTGAAGGAGCAGTCGGAGGCGAGCGGCGGCGGCGTCGTTGCCCCGGTTTACGGCGCCCGCGGCGAAGTGGTCGCAGCGCTCGGCATCTCCGTGCCGCAATTCCGCTTCACCGCGGCACTGCGCACCCAGCTGATCCCCGCGGTCAAGGCCGCGGCCGAGCGGGTCTCCCGCGCGATCGGCGGCAGCGGACGCAACACGGCGTGACGGCGGGCACGGCCCTGCTGCCTCAGCCCTTGGCCGGCAAGTGCGCGCCCGCGCTATCCAGCGCCGCGAAGCCGGGTCACAGCCCCGCGGAGATGCCCTCGTCGGCGAGCAGGGTCGAGCCGTGCATGGGTCGGGCGGCGTCGGAGCACAGGAAGACGGCGATCGCCGCCATCTCTTCCGGGTCGGTATAGGCCGTCCGGCTCGGCGTCGCCTTCTTCATCGCCGCCAGCGCCTCGGCCTTCTCCGGCTTGGTGCGCACGTCCTCGTTCATCGGCGTCTCGGTATTGCCAGGGGCGATAGCGTTGACGTTGATGTCGTGCGGTGCCAGCTCCTTGGCCCAGGCGCGGGTCATCATCATGATCGCCGCCTTGCTGCCGCAGTAGAGGCTGCGACCGGTCACGCCGAGCACGCCGGCGACCGAGGAGAAATTCACGATCTTGCCGCCCTGTCCCCGCTCGATCATCCGCGGGCCGACCGTGTTGGTCAGGAAGAAGGTGCCCTTCATGTTGATGTCGACCATGCGGTCGAACTGCTCCTCCGTGGTCTGGCCGAGCGGGGTGGCGTAGTAGACACCGGCGGCGTTCACCAGGATGCCGATGGGCCCTAGCGCCTGCTCCACCTCCCCGACGACCCGGGTGATGTCTGCCACCCGCCGGACATCGCAGACGAAGGGACGGGCGGTTCCGCCGGCGGCGGCGATCGCGTCGGTGACGGCCTTCGCCTTTTCCAGACTCGACGAGGCCACCACCGCGACCTTCGCGCCCTTGGCGGCAAGCTGCCGGGCGACCGCCGCACCGATACCCTGGCTGCCACCGGTGACCAACGCGACCGTGCCGTCGAATGCCATTTCGGCCCCCTGATATCTGTGATAAAAGATAAACAATCTTGCATCAAGCCGCCTGCGAGATCACCATCAAAATCGCCGACGTCAGAAGGCCGGCACGAAACCCGCCCAGGACGTCACCGGGAGTTCACACTGCGGGAGACATGAGATGAGGAGTCCGGCCGGTCCGCTTGCCGTAGTTGCAGCCCTGCTTGTATCAACGACCGCTTCGGCCCAGTCCGATCTGGCGCTGGGCTATTTCTCCACGCCGCCGGCCGCCGCGATCGCCGCCGAGGGTGACAGTGCCGCCTGGCGGTTCTCGCACCCCGCACCCCCGGCCTCGGTCGTGCCCCCGGTCTGGCAGGCCGCCTTCGACTGGATGGCCGAGCATTCGAACGGACGCTTCACCATCGAGCAGTTCGGCGCCGGCAGCCTGCACGGGCCGGCTGAGGGTTTCCGGGCGGTGCGCGGCGGCATCTCGGAATACGCCGCCTGCTACACCTCCTTCGAGCCCACCGGCTTCGAGATGACGCGGGTGTTCGAGCTGCCCTTCGTGGTGCCGGAACGGCCGCTGGTTTCGGTGCGCGTGGCCATGGAGCTGGCGCGCGACTACTACCGCCAGGAGTTCGAGGCGGCGGGCGTCTCCTTCGCCCACCAGATCCTCGCCGGCCTTTCCAACGTCATGTCGGCGTCACCGATCCGCACGCTCGACGACCTGGCGGGCCTGCGGGTCTCCGCCCAGGGCTTCCAGCCCGAGGTCGCCGAGGCGCTCGGCTTCAGCCTCGTCAGCATCCCCTACCCCGAACTCTACGCCGCCTTTCAGCAGGGCATCATCGACGCGGTCATCTGGGTCGACGCCGGCTTCGTGCCCTATCGCATATACGAGCTGGCGCCCTACTACACGACGCTGAACATCACCACGGTGCATATCGACAGCTGCTTCAGCCCGGACGAGTTCGCGGCCCTGCCGCCGGACCTGCAGACGGCCTTCTACGAGATGCAGCAACGCATCGCCGCGGCGATCACGGACGAGTCGACCACCGCCTTCGCGGAACGTGCACAGGCCGCCTATGCCGAGGCCGGCGTGGAGTTCATCGAGCTGCCCGAGGAGGAGCTGCAGCGCATGCGCGACGCGGTGCAGCCGGTGATCGACGACTGGGTCGCCCGGCTCGAGGCCGAGGGCAAGCCGGCCACCCAGCTGCTGGCCGATATCGAGCGGCTGGAGGCGCACTACAACCAGTTCAGCGACGAGGAACTGCGCGCCATGATCCTGGCGGAGCCGATCGAGGGTATCGTAGACTTCTAATATTGCCTCCCTGTACTGGCCGGGTCGCCGCAACGGCCCGGCCCCTCTTTTCGTGGAGGACCGGAAAGCCGCCATGACCATCCGCTTCGACGCACCGGTCGAGGGCACCTGCCATCCCGACTTCGCCGAGGTGCGCGCGGCCTTCACGGAGAATTTCGCGAGCGGCGAGGAAATCGGCGCCTCGGTCGCCCTGATCCGCCGGGGCGAGGTGCTGGTCGACCTCTGGGGCGGCTATCTCGACATCCGGCGCACCCAGCCCTGGCAGCGCGACACGATCGTCTGCATGATGTCGGTCACCAAGTCGATGGCGGCGCTCGCCGTCCACCTCCTTATCGACCGCGGGCGCATCGAGCTCGACCGGCCGGTTTCGCACTACTGGCCCGACTTCGCGCAGGGCGGCAAGGCGGCGATGACCGTGCGCACCGTGCTGGCCCATCTCGGCAGCCTGCCCTTTCTCGACACGGCGCCGGAGAATTCGCTCTACGACATCGAGACCCTGCGCGCCGCGCTGGCCCGACAGGTGCCGACCTGGCCGCCCGGCTCGACACCCTGCTACCACTCCTTCACCTATGGCCTGCTCTGCGAGGCCCTGGTCGAGCTGGTCGACGGGCGCTGCCTGTCGGACTTCTTCCGCGACGAGATCGCCGGGCCGGGCGGCATCGATTTCCACTTCTCGGTCGCCGGCGACCTCGTCACCCGGCGCAGCCCGTTCTACCCGACCCGCGGCACGCCCAGCTACGAGGCGATCAACTGGCTGGTCGATTCGCCCATCTATCGCGCCTGGCGTCCGGCGAGGCCGCGACCGGACTTCAACGACCCCCGCTATCTGAAGCGCGGATTCGCTTCTGGCGGCGGGCACGGCAATGCCCGGGCGATGGCGCGGATGTACGATATCCTCGCCAATGGCGGCCAGGTTGGCGACGGCCGCAGGCTGATCGGCGAGAAGGCCATCACCGAGGCCCGGCAGCCCGCCTGGGACGCGGTCGAGGCGATCAGCAACCGGCATTTCCGCATGGGCCTGGGCTTCATGCTCTCCTCGCCCGTGCTGCCCATGGGTGGAGGACGCAACGCTTTCGGACATGCCGGCATCGGCGGTGCCATCGCCTTCGGCGATCCCGACCTCGGCTACGGCTTCTCCTATTGCGGCAACCGCATGGCCCCGGTCGCCGACCAGGGACCCTTCGCCAGCGCGGTGATCAACGCCGCCTCCGTCTGCCTCGCCCGCACGCAGGCGGCGTGACATGGAGACGGTCTCGGTGCCGCCGCGGCTGTCGCTCATGCTGGGCGTCTGCCGCGCGATGCACGCGCTCGGCGTCTGGGTCGGCCTGCCGGCCATGGTGCTGCTGGTCTCGGTCGACGTCGTCCTGCGCTACTTCTTCGCCAGCGCCATCATCTGGTCGCAGGAGATCAACACGCTGCTGCTCCTCGTCGTGCTCTCGGCCGGCCTGCCCCTGGCGACCGCGACCAGGCGCCATATCCGCATGGAGCTGTTCTACGAGCGGATGGCGCGGCCGGCGCAGATCGCCGTCGACCTGCTGACCGCGGCCATCGGCGTCGCCGTGGCCGGCATGCTGGCCTGGCAATCGGTCTCCGATGTGCGCGAAGCCGTGCGCTATGGCGACCGCGCGGACTTCATCCCTGTGCCGCTCTGGCCATTCCACGCGGTCTTCGGCATCGCCGCCCTGCTGACCGCGCTGGCCTTTCTGGCCGCGCCCTTCGTGCGCGTCCAGCGGCCGCTCGAGGATGCGCCGACGTGACGCTCTTCGCGCTCGGCATCATCGGCGTTCTGGCGCTGCTCCTGCTCATCCTTATCGGCGTTCCCATCGGCTTCGCCATGGCGGCCATCGGCGTGCTGGGCAACCTCGCCGTGCTCGGTCTCAACCCGACCATGATGCAGATGGGCCTGGTCGCCTGGGAGGGGGGCACCAACTTCTTCCTGATCGCCGTGCCGCTGTTCATCCTGATGGGGCAGCTCGTCTATCGATCGGGCATCGCGGCCGACCTCTACGACTGCGTCTACAAGTGGTTCGGCCGGCTGCCCGGCGGGCTCGCCGTCACCGCCACGCTGACCTCCGCCGGCTTCGGCGCCGTCACCGGCTCCAGCGTCGCCGCGGTCGCCACCATGGGCGCGATGGTGGTGCCGGAGATGAAACGCTACCGCTACGACCTCAAGCTCGGCACTGGCAGCCTGGCGGCGTCGGGTGCGCTCGCCATCCTCATCCCGCCCTCCATCCCGATGGTGATCTACGGGGTATGGACCGAGACCTCGATCGGTCACCTGTTCATCGCCGGCATCCTGCCGGGCCTGCTGCTGGCCGGCGCCTTCACGCTCTACATCATCGTCCGCTGCCTGGCGAACCGCGAACTCGGCCCGCCCGGTCCGCGCTTTTCCCTGGCCGACCGGATCGGCGCCCTGTGGAAGCTGCTGCCGACCACGGCGGTCTTCCTCATCGTGCTCGGCGGCATCTATGGCGGCGTCTTCACGCCGACGGAGGCCTCGGGCGTCGGCTGTGTCGGCGTCCTGCTGGTCGCCGGGGTGATGGGGCGCCTCAGGCTGTCCGTTCTGCGCCAGGCGCTGTGGGAGACGGTGTCCACCAGCGCCATCATCTACGCCATCCTGATCGGCGGCGTGCTGTTCTCGCGCTTCCTCGTGCTCACCGGCCTGTCCTCGGCGCTGGTCGGCTGGATCGGCGACCTGAATCTGGACGCCTACACGTTCATCATCGTGCTGGTGCTGATCTATCTCGTGCTGGGCGCCATGCTCGACACCTTCGGCATGCTGATCCTCACCCTGCCCTTCGTGATGCCGCTGGTACTCGAGCTCGGCTACGACCCGGTCTGGTTCGGCGTCTTCCTGATGATGATGATCGAACTGGCGCTGATCACCCCGCCCGTCGGGCTCAACGTCTACGTTCTGAAGAACGCCGCCCCGGACATTCCCATTGGCCATATATTCCGCGGTGCGGCGCCGTTCGTGCTCGTCTCGCTCGTCGTCGTGGCGCTGCTCGTGGTCTTTCCGGACATCGCACTCTGGCTGCCCCGGACGATGTAGGCGCTACTCCACGCCGGCGTCGAAACTCAGACCCATGCCCTTGAACTTCTCCAGTGCCTTGGGGCTGATCGCGGCGATGTCGCGTTCCATCGCCGGCGGGAAGGCAATGTCGTTCATGTCGTGGATGCCGCCGGTGATCAGCACCTGCAGCACGCCCTCCTCCGCCGACACATTTGTGAAGCCACGGCACACCCCGGGCGGCACGGAGAAGACATCGAGGGGACCGAGCTCGACCGAATGCTCGCCCGCATCACCCCAGTCGAAACAGAACCGGCCCCGGATCACGGTGAAGGTCTCGACCGTGCGGTGATGAGCGTGCAGGCCGGGCCCGGTTCCTGGCGGGCAGACCGCGTAGGTTATCGAGAAGTCGCGGTCGCGAATGCCGGCTGCGCCGAAGGGCGTCTTGCCGCCTTTGGGCGACACAACCGGGATGAGCTTCCGCGAGAAGATCTTGTCGCGCGCCTCCAGCGGCAGCTCCGGATCGCTCATCGCCGCCATCGGCTGCAGCGCCTCGAACCGGGCGACATGCTGCGCCATCTCCTCGGGCGGCGGGGTGCTCGTCTTCATCGCTTCCTCCTCTCCTTCCCTCGCACCAGCTCTAGCCCAGGCTGCCGGTCGCGCGCAGTTGCTGGCCGTCCTCGGCGGCGCCTTTGGTCATCTCCAGCGCCTCGGCCTCGGCGATCACCAGGGTCGCCGCGTTGCCGATGTCTTCGGCGATCGCCCGGCGCGCCAGCTCGCCGTCGCGCTCGGCGAGCGCGCGCAGCACGTCGCCGTGATGCACGATCAGGTTCCGGCGCGTCTCCGCGTTCTCCGCCTGTGCCTTCGTCGACGCGCGGCCGACCGAGGCCATCAGATAGGGGCCGGTCTGCAGCCACAGCCCCTCGATGATCGCCATCAAATGATCCGACCGCGACAGTCCGTAGAGCATGAAGTGGAACTGCTGGTTCAGCTTCACCATGCCCATCATGTCGCCGGAGTCGAAGATGCGCGCGATCTCGCGGTTGAGCTGGGTGAGCCGGGCGATCTCTCCGGGCTTGGCGTTCATCGCCGCGCGCGCCGCCGCCTCGCCTTCGAGGAAGACGCGCACCGACCAGAGGTCACGCAGCTGGTCGACCGACATCAGGCGGACGCGCACCGTCCGGTTGGGCAGCATCTCCAGCGCCCGCTCGGCGATCAGGCGCATCATCGCCTCGCGCACCGGCATGGCGCTGGTACCCATCTCATCGGCGACGCGGCGCAGCGTGATCACCTCGCCGGGCACGAAACGCCCGGACATCAGCGCCCGTTTCAACTCGTCGCAGACCCGTTGCTGCAGCGTCGCCTTCTCCACGCGCTTGAGGCGCCCGGCCATCCTACCGTCCTCCAGATCGTCGCGACTCGGCACCGTCCACCATCACTCTAGCGCCTGATCCACATGCTTCCCGACATGCCAGCCCTGCTCGCCCAGGCGCGCCCGGGCAAAGTCGAGCGGGGCCGATTCCAGCGTCGTGGCGAAGGTATCGTTCCAGCGATTGAAAAAGCCATAGATGGACACCACCGAGATGATCTCGACGATCTCCGGCGGCGTGTAGTGCTGCCTCAGTTCCGCGAAATCCTCGTCGGTGGTGGCGTTGGGCACCTGCGCCGCGCCCAACGCCACGCGCAGCGCCGCCTTCTCCCCGGCGGTGAAAAGCTCGCTCTGCTCGAAGGTCCACAGCGCCTCCACCTTCTCGTCCGCGATGCCGTCGATCGAAGCGCCCTTGGCCGTGTGGGCCGAGCAGTACTGGCAGCCATGGGCCCGGCTGGCGATGTGCCCCACCATCCATTTCAGCGCCCGCGGTACCGTGCCGGAATGCATGATCACGTTCCACAGCGCCACCATCGGCGGCACCATTTCCGGCCGCCAGGCCATGGTCTTCATGCTGTTGGGCAGTTCCGGGAAATGCCCCGACAGGCTCTCCAGGTGGTGGGCGAGCGCGGCGATGGCGTCGTTGTCGGCGTGCGGAATGCGGGTCATTCGGTACGTTCCCTCGAGGTCATGTCGAGCACCGGCGCGAGACGCCGTGGCGGCCGCGATACAAGCACGATTTCCCGGCCGCCGGTGATGCCTTTCGGCCGGAGCAGCAGGATCGCCAGCATGATCGCCGCCAGCCCGACATCGCGCACGCCCGGCGGCAGGGTGATGGCGACACCGGCGATATCGTGGTCACCCTCGACCAGGCGCAACAGTTCAGATGCCGCCGCCACCGCGAAGGTGCCCACGACCGCCCCGCTCAGCGAGCCGGTGCCGCCGACCACCAGCATGGCCAGCGTCAGGAAGGTGATGGCGATGAAGAACTGACCGACCGTCAGCGTGCCGAGGAAATGCGCCTGCAGCGCGCCGCCGACGGCGACGATGGCCGCGGACAGGCAGAAGGCGGCGAGCCGCAGCAGGGCCACGTCGATGCCCGAGGCGCGGGCCGCTGCCTCGTCCTCCCGGCTGGCCCGCAGGCGCAGTCCAATGCTCGACTCCTGGAAAGCCCAGGCGACGGCGATCGCGGCGAGCGCCGCCCCGGCGGCCATGGGTATGTCGACGAAGAGCGGCAGCCCGACAAGCGAGCCGGTGCCGTTGGAGATCGCCGTCCAGTGGCTGTACACGATATTGCAGATCAGCAGGAAGGAGAGCGTGCCGATGCTGGCCGCGATGCCCGACAGGCGCATCAGCGGCAGGCCGACGACCAGTGCGACCGCCGCCGCCAGTGCCGCACCGCCAAGCAACGAGGGCACCGCCGGAAGCTGCAGGGCGATCAGCCAGTCCGGCAACTCGCGCAGGAAGATCTGCTTCACGTTGGGTGGCATGCTGAGCCAGGCGCCGGCATAGGCGCCGATCACCATGAAGCCGGTGTGTCCGAAGGAGATCACGCCGGAATTGCCGATGAAGACGGAGAGCCCGACGACCATCACCAGCTTGATCAGCGTGTCGATGACGATGCGCTCCATGACCAGCGGCGACACGGATGCCACCAGGGCGGCGACGAGCACGATGGCGGCCAGGATCAGGAGAGTCTGGTGACGGTGCAGGAGACCCATCAGACGCGCTCCTGCATCGCCGCGGCGCTACGGAACAGGCCGCCGGGCCGCACCAGCAGCACGGCGATCACCAGCCCGTAGACGAAGGCATCGCGGAACGGCCGCAGCTCGGCCGGCAGGAGCGACTGCAGCAGCACCGTCACCACGCCGACCGTGAGGCCGCCCAGCACGGCACCGCTGAGGCTGCCCATGCCGCCGATCACCGTGGCGACGAAGCCGACCAGCGCCAGTTGCAGGCCCATCACCGGCGACACCGTGCCGGTCTGCGCCAGCAGCAGCACGGCGACGGCGGCGGCGAGCAGGCCCGACAGGGCGAAGGCGATGGCGATCACCCGGTCCGCCCGCACGCCCAGGAGCCGCGCCATTCGGAAATCGCTGGCCGCCGCCCGCGTCATCCGGCCGAAGCGGGTGCGCCGCAGGAAAAGGGCCAGCAGGGCGAGCAGCACGGCGGTGACGGCGATCGTCACCACGTTGATCCAGGGCAAGCGCACGCCGCCGACATCCATCGAGCGGGTCAGTGCGCTCAGGAAGTCGACCGTCTGCGGCCGTGCGCCCTCGATCAGCACCATCAGGTTCTGCAAAAGGTAGGAGACGGCGAAGCTGGTGATCAGCAGGGTTGCCGGCGGGCTCGCCCGCAGCCGCCTGAAGGCGAGCCGCTCGGTCAGCAGGGCCACGGCCAGCGCCACGGCGATGGCGACGATGACGGCGAAGGGCGCCCAGATGGCGGCCGTCAGCATGGCGGCGTAGGCGCCGACCATGATGAACTCGCCATGGGCGAAGTTGATCAGCCGCATGATGCCGAAGATCAGGCCGATGCCCAGCGCCGACAGCGCGTAGAGCGAGCCGACGCTGAGTGCGTCGACGATCAGTTGCAGCGCCGCCGTCACGCCGGCATCTCCTCGAGCCCGAAATAGGCGCTGTCCCAGCCCTCCTGGCGGGTGTCGATCTCGCCGGCCAGTTCCCCAGTGTGCAACAGCAGCACGCGGTCGGCCAGGCCGTGCAGGCGTTCGGGGTTCTGCTCGACGATCAGCATCGTCAGGCCGCGCTCGCGGCGGATTTCCGCGATCAGGTCGTAGACCCGGTCGATCATGGTCGGCGCGAGGCCAAGCGAGGGTTCGTCGAGGATCAAGAGGCGCGGCCGCGCCATCAGCGCGCGGGCGATCACCAGTTGCTGCTGCTCGCCGCCGGAGAGCTTTCCTGCGAGACCGTCGCGCCGCTCCGCCAGGATCGGGAAACGCTCGAACAGCCGGGACATGTCGCGGGCGATCTCCGCCCGGTCGGACCGGCTGGCAGCGCCGAGGTCCAGGTTCTCGAAGACCGTCATGTCGGCGAAGACATGCCGCCCCTCGGGCACCAGGCTGATGCCCAGGCGGGCGATCGTCTCCGGCGCCAAGCCGTCGATACGGCGCCCCTCGAAGGCGATCTGGCCGATCGGCACCGGCGCCGCCCCGGCAATGGCGAGGGTCAGCGAGGACTTGCCGGCCCCATTGGCGCCGACGATGCCGACCACGCCGCCCTCGTCGACGGCGAGATCGACGCCGCGCAAGGCGCGTACCTGGCCATAGCGCACCTCGACACCCTCAAGCCGCAGCATGGCCGGCCTGCCGTGTGCCAAGATAGGCGGCGCGCACGCCCGCATCGGCGGCGATCTCCCGGGGCTGGCCCAGCGCGATCGTGCGCCCCTGGTCGAGGACCTGGATGCGCTCGCACAGCCCCATCACCAGGCTCATATTGTGCTCGACGATCAGGATGCCGCAGCCGAGCCGGTCCCGCGTGTCGGCGATCAGGCGGGCGAGGTCGCGGACCTCCTCGCGGTTCAGCCCCGCCGCTGGCTCGTCGAGGAAGAGGTAGCGCGGCTCCGCGGCCACGGCGCGGGCGACACCGAGGCGGCGCTCGTCGCCATAGGCCAGTTCGCTGGCCGGCCGGTCGGCGTACTGGGCGAGGCCGTAAAGGGAGAGAAGGTCGCCGGCCGCCTGCCAGGAGAGCCGGCCTGCGGCCCGCAGATTGTCGCGGACCGTGAGACCGCCGAACAGCCGCACCATCTGGAAGGTCCGGCCGATGCCGGCGGCGGCGAGCCGGTGCGGAACGAGGCGCGTGACCTCCTGCCCGTCGAGGAAAATGCGGCCGCGCGCCCGCTGGAAACCCGTCAAGGCGTTGATCAGCGTCGTCTTGCCTGCCCCGTTGGGGCCGATCAGACCCAGGATCTCACCGCGATGGAGCGTGAGATCGACATCCGACAGCGCCTGCAGCCCGCCGAAGCTGACGGACAGGCGGCACGCCCGGTAGGACTGTTCGGCCCCGTCCAACGGCCCTGCGCCTATTCGAAGGTGATCGGCGGCACGCTTTCGGGCGCGAACCGGCCGAGCGCTGAGTATTCGCCGTTCTGGATCTCCATCATCAGCATTTCGCGCGCGGGCGTGATGTGGAGCTCGTCGGTGAACGTCGTCGGTCCGATAAGCATCGGCTCGTCGGTGTAGGACTCCAGCACGTCGCGCACCGCCGCCGCGTCGAAGGTGCCGGCCTCCTCGACGGCGCGCGCCCAGGCCTCGACCACCGAGTAGCCGGTGATCGAATGCGCCGTCACCGCCCGGCCGTAGCGCTCCTCATAGGTATCGAAGAAAGCCTGGACGTCCGGGTCGGGATCGTCGCCGAAGACGGAGCCGTAGACGGCGATGTAGAAATCGCTCATGTCCGGCACCGCCTCCAGCCAGTAGTCGCCGTCCATCGACTCGCCGGTGGCGATCGGCATGTCGACACCGCCCGCACGGATCTGCCGCAGAAAGCTGCCGCCGTTGATGGCGCCACAGAAGAACAGGAACTCCGCGTCCGCCGCCGCGGCGATCTCGCTGACCTGGGCGGCGATGTTGGTGTCGGTGGAGGCGTTGTAGGTGTCGTCACCGACGATGCTGTCGGCGCCGGCCAGCTCCGTCCAGCGTGTGCGGAAGTTGCCACAGAGGCTGCGGTTGTATTCGACCTGGGTGTCCTCCAGGACGTAGACCGTGCGCCAGCCACCCTCGTTGTAGGACCATTCGGCCAGCAGCGCGCCCTGCCCGGCCGTCGCCGTGGCCATGGTGAAGGCGAGATCACCGATGCCCTGGATGCCAAATTTCGGGTCGGCCGCGCAGGTCGAGAAGGTCAGCACGCCCTGGGACTGGGCGACCAGCGCCGCCGGCGCGCCGAAGTCGAAATCGCAGGTGACGATAACCAGTTCCGCGCCCTGTCCCAGCACCTCGATGGCGGCGTTGGCGCCCTGGGCGGGGTCCGATGCGGTGTCGGCGGAGACCCACTCGATCTGCCGGCCGAGCACGCCGCCCGCCGCGTTCAGCTCGTCGATGGCGATCAGGGCGCCATACATCGGCCCCTCGTCATAGGGCGCGACGAAGCCGCTGAGCGCGATCGCAGAGCCGATGGTGACGGTGTCCTGGGCCATCGCGGGGGCCGTCAGAACGGCGGCCACCGCCGTCAGTGTCGAAAACGTCATCCTGGTCATGATGCAACTCCCCTGTCTGATCTCGTTGGTGGTGCCTGGTGTCAGGCGCCGCGCAACGCCGCGGTCGCCGCCTCGTCCACGGCGAGGTCGTCGGTCAGCACGACGCCATAGACCTCTCGCGCCCGGTCGCGGGTGATCCAGCGCTCGCGGACGTCGCGGCGTACCCGCTCGGGATCCCGCTCGCGCGGGTCGCCATAGCCGCCGCCGGCGGTGGAATAGCTGGCGATCGTCTCGCCGGGCTCCAGGCGCACCTGGGCGCAGCCGTCCAGCGGCGTCAGATCGCCATTCGGGCTACGCCGGAACTGCTTGGACGGCGCGCCCGCCTGGCCGCCCCGCGCACCCTTGGCCGGGTTGCGGTTGCCGTCGGAGACGTAGCCCACCTCGATCGACCCGCCGACCGGGCCGAACTCGGCATAGGCGCTGGCGGCACCCTTGTGGCGCCCGGCCCCCTCGCTGTCGGTGACGAAGGCGCGGGCCTTGATCAGGATCGGGTGGTGCAGCTCGTCGATCTCGATGGAGTCGAGGTAGCACAGGCCGGCATTGCCGACATGGCCGATGGTCAGCCAGGCATCGTTGTGCGGGCTGCCAGCGCCGGCGCTCATGGCGATGAAGACCTGGTTGACGAAGGCCTCGCCGGTCTTCGGATGGATGCCGGAGAGGACGCCGACGGCGGGCGGGATCACCGCACCGCACTCCGCCATGCCGGCACCGTCGGCGATGTCGGCTATGGCGCACTGCACCGGGTTGGCCACCCGGTCGGCGATGTTGGTGGTGGCGACCGAGCAGCTGGTCGGATGGCGCGGTATGCCCACCACGCAGTTCTCGCGCAGTTGCAGGTCGATGCGCCGGAAGCTGCCGGCGTTCTTCGGCACCGTGTGGTCGAGGCTGTTGAAGATCCCCACCATGGCGGAGGTACGGGCGCAGGATTCCGACAGGTTCAGCCCGCAGGGCAGCGCGTCGGGATTGTCGCGCAGGTCGACGCCGATGCGCCCCGCTTCGGAATCGATCGCTACCTTCACCGTGATCGGCACGCCCGTATCCGGCGTGCCAGGGAACGGGTCGTGCGTGCTCGAGCGCGTGGCCTCGCCCGAGGGCAGCTCGGCGATGGCGTCGATCATCCGCTGCTCGGAATAGTCGAACCACTGCCGGGCATAGTCGTCGATGGCGTCCCAGCCGATCTCCGCCGCCAATGCCATCACCTCACGCTCGCCGATGCGCGCCGCGCCGATCATCGCCAGGTAGTCGCCCCACCACTGCTCCGGCACGCGAATGCGCATCTGGCACATGCGCACGATGTCGGCGATGTCCTTGAAGTCGCGCTGCACCTGGACGGCGGGGAAGATCAGCGCGCCCTCGTTATAGACGTCGATGGCGTTGCCCATATAGGTCGTCGGCAGCGAGTTCCCGCAGTCCGCCTGGTGCGCCTTGGCGACCACGGTCAGCCGATGGCGCCCGTCGTCGTCGACGATCGGCACCAGGATGGTGTGGTCCGCCGGATGGCTGCAACCGTGATAGGGCGAGTTGTGCAGGAAGGCGTCGCCGCGCCTGAGCTCCGGATGGAACGTCTTCATCGCGCGCGCCATCATATCCGGGCCCGACAGCACGTGGATCGGCAGGCTGTCCGCCGTGGCCAGCAGCTCGCAATCCGCCGTCACGATGCAGCAGGAGAAGTCCCGCGCGGTGTTGAGCACGCCCGACCGGCCGGTGCGCAGCAGCGTGTTGGCCATCTTGCGCGCCACCCCCTCGAAGCGGTTGGAGAGGAGCGCGAGGCGGACGCCGTCAACGGCGGTGGCGCCATTCGAAGCTTCAGGGCTCATCTGCGGTCACTCCTCATTCCATCCCTCGCTCAGACGGCGAGCACGAGGCTGCCGGTCGCCGCCCGGCTCGCCGACACGCCCGGCGGCACGACGACCGTGGTGAATGGCGACTCGATCAGCGCCGGACCCGCCACCGTTTCGCCGTCCGCGAGTGCCGACAGCCTGAGCGTCCGGGCATCCTGCCAGCCATGATCGCCGAAATAGGCGGCGCGCTCGCCTCGCTGGCCCGAGCCGCGCTCCTCGGGCAGCCGCGGCCAACCGCTTTCGCGCAACCGGCAGTTCACCCGGGCATGCCAGGACACCACCTCGATGGCCGATTCCCGGTCGGCGATCGCGAACAGACTGTCATGGGCCTCGTGAAAGGCCGCCACCAGGGCCTCGACATCCCCCGGCGAGTCGAAGCGCCGGACCGGCAGCGGCACCTCGATCTCCCACACCTGGTGCGGGTAGCGCGCCTCCACCCAGAGGTCGATGCGGTGGTCGAGCGCGCCCTGCCCGGGGCCGGCAAGGAAATCCTTGGCCTGGGTCTCGAGCTGGGCGAGCACCTCGTTCGCCGCCTGCCGATCGAAGGCGCCGGAGGTCGCGTACCAGGTGGTGGAATAGGTCTGGCTGAGGTCGGACATCAGCGCGCCGGCGGCGCTGAGACCGGCGCCAACCTCCGGGAAGGTCACCGCGCGGCAGCCGAGGCGCCGGGCGATGCCGACCGAGTTGAGGCCGGCCGCCCCGCCACCGCCGATCAGCAGCGCCGTCGCCGGGTCGATGCCCTGGTTGACGGTGATGTCCATGATCGCCTGCACCATGGATTCCGTGGCGACGGCCAGGATGGCGTCCGCCGCCGCCTCGACGCCGAGGCCCAGCGGCCGGGCGACCTGGTCCTCGACAGCCCGGCGCGCGGCGGCGGCGTCGAGGCGCATGGCGCCGCCGAGGAAGTAGTCGGGGTCGAGATAGCCCAGCACCAAGCTGGCGTCTGTTACCGTCGGCCTGGTGCCGCCCCGGCCATAGCAGACCGGGCCCGGATCCGCGCCCGCGCTCTGCGGGCCGACATGCAGCATGCCGCCGGCATCCACCCAGGCGATCGAGCCGCCGCCGGCGCCGACACTCTTCACGTCGACCGAGGGGAAGCCCGTCATGTAGCCGCGATAGGGCTGGCCGATCCAGGTCTCCCGCGACCACGGGATGCGGCCATTGCGGATCAGGCTGACATCGTAAGTGGTGCCGCCGGTGTCGGCGACGATGGCGGTATCCATGCCGGCATCCTTGTCGGCGAAGTAGCGCCCGGCGATCGGCGCCATGGAGGGGCCGGAATTGATCAGGTGGATCGGCGCGTGGGCCGCGTCCTCGGCATTGATCACCCCGCCCTGCGAGGTGACGATCAGGACGCCGCCCTGATAGCCCGCCTCGCGCAGCCGGCTGGTGAGGGAGCCCATATAGGCTTCCATCTTCGGTTTCAGCGAGGCGTCGATGACGGCGGAGGAGGCGCGACGGTACTCGCGGATCGACGGGTTGAGCGCGTGCGACAGCGTGACCGGTATCCCGGGCAGCCTGTTGGCCAGGATCTCGCCGACGGCGATCTCGTGCGCCGGGTTGACGATCGACCACAGCAGGCACACCGCCACCGCCTCGACACCCGCCTCGGCCAGCCGGTCGGCGATGCGCTCCACCGCGCCGCGGTCGAGCGCCTCCAGTTCGCTGCCGTCCGACAGCAGGCGGCCCGGCACCTCGAAGGTCAGCGAGCGCGGCACGTAGGGGTCGGGAAAGGGCACGGTGAAGTTGAACGGCTCGGTACGCCCGCCCTCGCGGAAGACCAGCATGTCGCCATGCCCCTCCGTCGCCAGCAGCGCGGTCCTGGCGACCGACCCGGTGATCACCGCGTTGATCGCGTGCGTGGTGCCGTGGATGAACATGGAGCCGCGGGCCAGGAGGTCGGCGCGGTCGGTGCCGAATTCTGCCGCCGCCAGCGTCAGGCTTTCCAGCACGCCGGCGATGGGGTCGCTGGGCGTCGTGGGTGCCTTGAACATGTGCAGGCCGCCCTCGTCGTCCTCCACGAGGAGATCGGTGAACGTGCCTCCGGTATCGACCGCGAAACGCATCGGCTGCCCCTGTTCGAGTGTTGCCCGGTCCTAAAAGTCGACCTGGTCGCCGCCCTTCAGCGCCAGGCGTTTTCGGGCTTCCGCCGGCGTGGCGATCTCCAGCGACATCTCCTCCAGCACCCGGCGAATCTTGGTGACCTGCTCGGCATTGCTCGTCGCCAGTTCGCCCTTGGCGATGTAGAGGCTGTCCTCCAGCCCGACGCGGACATTGGCGCCCATCATCGCGGCATGGGTGCAGAAAGGCATCTGGTGGCGGCCGGCGGCCAGAACCGACCACTCGTAGCCGTCGCCGAACAACCGGTCGGCGGTGCGGCGCATGTGGACCAGGTGGTCGATCTCCGCGCCGATGCCGCCGAGGATGCCGAAGATCGTCTGGATGAATAGCGGCGGCTCGTAGAGCTTGCGGTCGATGAAATGCGCCAGCGTGTAGAGATGGCCGACATCGTAGCACTCGAACTCGAACCGGACCCCGGCGCCCTCGCCCAGGTCCTTCATGATGTTCTCGATGTCCTTGAAGGTATTGCGGAAGATGAAGTCGCGCGTGCTCTCCAGGAAGGGCTGCTCCCAGTCGTGTTTCCAGCCCGAGATGCGCTCGGCCGCCGGGAACATGCCGAAATTCATCGACCCCATGTTCAGCGACGTCATTTCCGGCTTGGCCCGCTTTGCCGCCGCCAGCCGCTCCTCCAGCGACATGTTGGCGCCGCCGCCGGTGGTGATGTTCACCACCGCGTCGGTCTGCTGCTTGATGCGCGGCAGGAAGCCCATGAAGACGTCCGGATCGGGCGTCGGCGCGCCGGTCTCCGGATCGCGGGCATGCAGGTGCAGGATCGAGGCGCCCGCCTCCGCCGCCGCGACTGCCTGCCGGGCGATCTCGTCCGGCGTGATCGGCAGGTAGGGCGACATGGTCGGCGTGTGGACCGACCCGGTGACGGCGCAGGTGATGATTACCTTCTTGGCCATGGCGCCTGGCATCCCTGGACGGCTGAAGCGTGGCCGGCGACCAGTGGAGCGGATCCGATCGCCTCCGCCACTGTCCCTTCCGACGCATCGTTCGACAGGCGCCCTGTCGTGTCAACAATGTTTTGTAAATGATGTTTGATCACAGTCATCGGGGCAATCCGGGCGGAACGATTGCGGCGATTTCGGCGACCGGCTGGCAGGCTTGCCTGGGACCGTCGGCCGCCGCTCAGGCCGGCACGTCGAGGTGCCGGCGGATGATGGTTGTGTTCTCCTCCAGCACCGCGTGGAACCCGGCGAGGAAGCGGTCGATGTCGGCGTCCGTCACCGGCAGCGAAAGGGCGACCAGGCCTCGCCTGGCGGTGTAGAGGCCGCGCGCGATCAGCTCCAGATGGATCAGGGCGCGCAGGCCCGGTGACACCGCCGGCAGATCCTCCGGCCGCTCGGCCGCCCGCGTGGCGAAGTGGAACGCCGTCATCGATCCCATGCCGTTGACCTGCATGGGCAGGTCGAGATCGTCGATGGCCCGGCGCATGCCGTCGCGCAGCCGCTCGCCACGGGCGTTCAGCGCCTCGAGCGCCGCGGGCGTCAGCACCTCGGTCAGCCCGGCCAGGCCGGCCGCCATGGTGACGACCGAGTTGTTGAAGGTGCCGGCATGGCCCCAGTAATCCGGTGTCGACGGATCGAAGCGCGCCATCAGATCGGCCCGCCCGCCGAAAGCCCCGAAGGTCATGCCGCCGCCGACATACTTGCCAAGCGTCACCAGATCGGGGCGGATACCGAAAAGGCCATGCACGCTGCCGGGCGCCATGCGCGAGGTCATCACCTCGTCGAAGACCAGCATGACGCCGGTCCGTTCGGTTTCCTCGCGCAGCGCCGTCAGGAACCCGGGACTGGCCGGAAAGCAGCCGCCCGCCCCCATCATCGGCTCGACGATGACCGCCGCCAGGCGGTCGCCCAGGCGCCGGATCGCCTCGCGCGCGCCCTCGATGTCGTTGAGCGCGATCTCGTGCCAGGGAAACGGCACGTTGAGCGGGTTGGGTCCGCTGAAGGTGAAGGTGCCGCCGTGATAGGCGCCGCTCAGCACCATGACGTCGTCGCGTCCGGTGAAGGCGCGCGCCGCGCTCAGCGCGTAGAGATTGGCCTCGGTGCCGGAATTGCAGAAGCGCACCCGCTCGATCGCCGGGAAGCGGTCGCAGATCGCCCTGGCGAAGGCGGCCTCGTAGCGGTTCGGCCCGCCCAGCACCGTGCCGTGGTCCAGCGCCTCGTCGATGGCGCGGCGGATCCGCGGCTCCGAATGGCCGTAGAGCCCGGCGGAGAACTCGCCCACGAAGTCGAGCAGGCGATGGCCGTCGGCGTCGGTCAGCCAGGCGCCCTCCCCCTCGCGGATGCCGAGCGGAAAGGGCGAGAAATGCAGCACCGAGCGGGTGTTGCCGCCCGGCATCACCGCCTGCGCCTCGCGGAAGGCCGCGGCACTGGCCGGGTTGGCCTCGACATACCGGGCTTCCGCCGCCGCCAGCGCATCGTCGAGGGTCATGTTCGCCTGGTCGATCGCCGCCATCGTCATCGCTTGTCCTCCCCTTCAATCATGGCGTCGCTCAGCGCCCGCGCCAGCGTGGCGGCCGTTTCTCCACGAAGGCCCTTGGACCTTCGACGTGATCCTCCGACGCCAGCATGCGCGCATGGATCGGAAAGCGCCCGGCGCGGACCGCGGCGAAGGATTCCCGGTCCGACAGCGTCTCGCAGCCGCGCATCACTTCCTTGACCGCCTTGACGGAGAGTGGCGCCCCCGCGGCGATCGTGTCCGCGAGGTGGAGCGCACGCGCCATCACCTCGCCCGCCGGCGCGACCTCGTTGACCAGCCCCCAGCGTTGCATCTCATCGGCCGGCATGCGGCGCCCGGTGAGCAGCAGTTCCAGGGCGATCGCGCGGGGCAGGCGCTTGGGCAGGCGCTGCACGCCACCGGCATCCGCCATGTTGCCGAGCCCGGTTTCCGGGAAGGCGATCGAAGCGTGCTCCGCCGCCACCACCAGGTCGCAGGCCAGCATCAGTTCCGCCCCACCGCCGACCGCCACGCCGTTCAAGGCCGCGATCAGCGGCTTGTTCGTGGCCGCCAGGACGTCGAGGCCGGCGAAACCGCCAATGCCATGGTCGGCCGCCTCGCTCTCGCCCTCGCTCGCCGCCTTCAGATCCCAGCCAGCGGAGAAGATCCGCTCCCCCGCGCCGGCGATGACCGCGACCAGCGCCGTCTCGTCGGCGTCGAAGGCGGCGAAGGCTTCGCCCATCACCCGCGAGGTCGCCGCGTCGATGGCGTTGGCCTTGGGCCGGTCGAGCGTGAACACCGTGACCGCGCCATGCCGTTCGGTTCGCAGGATGTCCGTCATGCCTCCGCATCCCATACGTTGGCGCCGACGCCGGTGAGCTCGGTCTTCGCCACCTTGCCGATCTCGGTGCGCGGCAGGGAGTCTACGATTTCGATGTAGCGTGGCACCATGAAGCGGGCCATGCGGCCGGCGCACCAGCTATGCAGCGCCGCCGGGTCGGGTGCCCTGTGCGGCTTCACCTGCACCACGACCTTGACGTCCTCCTCCCCCAGGGGCGACGGCACGCCCACGGCTGCGCACTCTTCGACATCCGCGTGCTCGCCGATCAGCGCCTCCAGCTCCCAGGCCGAGATGTTCTCGCCGCGCCGGCGGATCATGTGCTTCAACCGGCCCAGCACGAAGACATTGCCCGCGCCATCGATGCGCGCCAGGTCGCCGGTGTGGAACCACAGGTCGCGGCAGGCCGCCAGTGTCGCCTCCGCATCCCCCTCGTAGCCGGCGAACATGATGCCGGACCGGCGTGGCCGGGCGACCAGCTCTCCCGCCACGCCGACCGGCACGGCGATCCCGTCGGGTCCATGGATGGCAAGCTCGAAGTCCGGATTGGCCCGGCCGCAGCTGCCGGGCGGCTGGTCGGAAGCGGGCTCTGGCAGGGTCAGGGGCTCGGCCTCCGTCATGCCGTAGGTATCCCGCATCGGCACGCCCCAGCGCTCCTCGGCGGCACGGCGCATCGCCGGGCCGGGCTGCGGGCCGACCATGATCAGGCGCAGCCGGTGCCCCTCGGCATCGGCCGGCGCCGTCTTCTCCAGCAGGAGGGCACATTGCGCCGGCAGCAGCGTGGCGACGGTACAGCCGTGCCCGATCACCTCGGCCCAGAAGCCGCTCAGCGAGAAGGTCGGCGCCAGCACGACCGAAGCCCCGGCAAGCGCGGCGGTCATGGTGATGTGAAGCTGCGCCGCCACGTGGAACTGCGGCAACCAGCTGTGCACAACGTCATCGGCGCGGTAGGCGAGCGCATGGGCGAGCCTGGCGGCGCCGCGCGTCAGCATGCCGTGGGGCAGCAGCACCGCCTTCGAGCGGCCGGTGGTGCCTGAGGTGAACATCAGCGTGGCGACCGACCGCGCCTCGGGCATGGCGCCGCTGTCGGCCGGGTGGTCGGCCCAGTCATCGAAGGCGATCGCGGGCACGCCCAGGCGCGCGGGCACCGCCGACGGATCGCCGCCGACCAGGACCAGGCGCGCGAAGCCAAGCCGGTCGAGTCCCTCCGGCAGGTCGCCCAGGGCTTCCCGATCGGTCAGCAGCGTCCTGGCGCCCGTGCGCCCCAGCATGTCGGCCAGCAGCGGACCGCGATGGCCGCGGTTCAGGCAGGCGAAGACGCCGTCGGCGCGATGGGTACCGATCATCGCCCAGAGCGTTTCCGGACAATTGCCGAGATAGCTGGCGACGCGCGGCCGGGCCGTGGTCGCCGTCGACCGGACGCGCCCGGCGATCGCCTGGATCAGCGACCAGGCGGTGCCGAAGCCGGTGCGGCACCCCTGCCAGACGAGGCAGGTCGCGTCCGGCGTCAGCCGGGCCCGCGCCTGCCAGATCTCCGGCGTGCTGGCGATATCGCTGGCTGTCAGCGCCCGCAGGCGCTCGAGGGCATCCTGCGGTGCCGCCGCACGGGCGGTGCCGGCATTCATGCTGCGCCGTCCCGTTCCGACAGCAGCCGGATGATCGGCGGCAGCACGCCCTCGAAATCCTGCCTGAGGGCCGCCTTGGCCGCCTCCCCATCGCGCCGGGCGACCGCGTCGATGATGTCGCGGTGATGCTCGGTGGTGACGCCGTAATCCGATTCCCGAACCGCCATGTGCAGGATCGGCGCCACCCGGACCCAGACGTTCTCGATGATCTCCACCAGGCTCGGCGAGCGCGACAGGCTGTAGAGCTTGAAGTGGAAGTCGTAGTTCGCTTTCACCGACCAGCTAGGCACGCGAAAGGAGGCGCCGTAGAGGGCGTTGAGCTGCTCCAGCTCCTCGATGTCCGCCGGCGTCGCGTTGCGGCAGGCACGCTCCGCCGCCAGCCCCTCCAGGCTGACGCGGATGTCGATGATGTCGGCATAGTCCGCGGCGGTCAGCCGGCGCACCACATAGGCCCGCCGGCTGCCGCTCGTCAGCACGCCGTCGGCCTGCAGGCGCTTCAGCGCCTCGCGCACCGGCATGGCGCTGATGCCGAAACGCTCCGACAGCGTGCGCGTCGACAGCTTGGAGCCGGGCAGCACCTGCCCGGTCATCAGCGACACCCGGATGGCGTTGTAGACCTTCTGCTCCACCGAGCCGCCAGTGACCTGGGCCAGCGGCGGCATGGCGTTCGCCGCCTCCTGCGCCGCGTCGCGGCCCGGCCGCCTCGCACTTCGCTGCTCGATGGTCATGCGGGTCATTCTCCATTCATTCGAAACCCTGTCAATCTGTGATCACAGCTTGACAGGGTGGACAGCCGTGACCGAAACTTCACGCTCGGACACGACAAGCGTGGACAGAGAGGATCACAGGTGGGCCAGGTTCCGCAAAGCGTCGCGATCATCGGCACCGGCCTGATCGGCCGCGGCTGGGCCGTCGTCTTCGCGCGGGCCGGCAGCAATGTCCGGCTCTGGGATCCGGCCGACGGCGCGGCCGACGCCGCGCACGCCTGGTGCGCCGAGGCCGTCGACAGCCTCGCCGACGCCGGCCTGCCGGTCGATATCGCCGCCACGAAAGCCCGTCTCGCCGTCGCCCCGAACCTCGCCGAGGCGCTTGCCGGTGCCGATTACGCGCAGGAATCCGCACCCGAAAAGGCCGACGTCAAGCGCGACCTCTTCGCCGAGATGGACGGCCTGGCGCCTGCAGGATGCATCCTGGCGAGTTCGTCGAGCGCCATTCCCGGCAGCCGCTTTCTCGCCGATCTGCCCGGCCGGGCCAGGGCCATCGTCGCCCATCCGGCCAACCCGCCGCACCTGCTGCCGGCGGTCGAAATCGTCCCCTCGCCCTGGCACGAACCCGCCTTCATCCGCCAGGTCAGCGACACGCTGGCGGCGGTCGGCCAGTGGCCAGTCCTGGTCGAGACGGAAATCGAGGGCTTCGTGATGAACCGGCTGCAGGCGGCCGTTGTGAACGAGGCGATGGCGCTGGTCGGCGCCGGCGTCATCGCGCCCGACGACCTCGACCGGGTGATGAAGGGCAGCCTCGGCCTGCGCTGGGCGTTTCTCGGCCCGTTCGAGACCATGGACCTCAACGCCCCCGCCGGCTTCCTCGACTATGCCCGCAAGTTCGGCTCCTCCTACGCCACGCTCGGCCGGCAACTGACTGTCGGCGCGGCGTGGAAGGAAGAGGCGCTCGAGGCGATCGAGAGCGCCCGCCGCAAAGCCGTGCCCGCCGACCGGGTCGCCGCCCGCCAGGCCTGGCGCGACGCCACGCTCGCCCGCCTCCGCAACCTCGTCGACAGCCGGTCCGCATCATGAGCAACCCCGTCATCATCACCTGCGCGGTCACCGGCAGCATCCATACGCCGACCATGTCGCCCTACCTGCCGGTGACGCCGGACGAGATCGCCGACGCGGCGGTCGGGGCGGCGGAAGCCGGCGCGGCCATCATCCACCTGCATGCGCGCGATCCCGAGACGGCGAAGCCGACCCAGAACCCGGACCTGTTCATGCAGTTCCTGCCGCGCATCAAGCAGCAGACCGACGCGGTGCTGAACCTGACGACGGGCGGCGGGCTCGGCATGACCCTCGCCGAGCGCCTGGCCCCGGCGCACCGCGCCAAGCCGGAGGTGACCAGCCTGAACATGGGCTCGATGAATTTCTCGGTGGCCGGCCTGGCAGAGAAGTACCGCGACTGGAAGCACGACTGGGAGAAGCCGTATCTCGAATCCACCTGGGGCGCGATCTACCCGAACACCTTCGAGATGATCGAGGAGATCCTGATCACCGTCGGCCAGGCCTACGGCACCCGGTTCGAGTTCGAGTGCTACGATTTCGGCCATCTCAACAACCTCAAGGTCTTCGTCGACCGTGGGCTCGCCGAGCCGCCCTTCTTCATCCAGGGCATTTTCGGCGTGACTGGCGGCATGCCTGCCGACCCGCACACGCTGATGGCCTTCAAGGCGCAGGCCGACCGCATGTTCGGCGATGACTACCGCTTCTCCTGCTTCGCCATCGGCCGGGCGCAGATGCCATTCCTGACCATCGCCGCGATCCTGGGTGGCAATGTCCGGGTCGGCCTCGAGGATGCGCTGATGATCGGGCGCGGCGAGCTTGCCACCTCCAACGCCCAGCAGGTGGCCAAGATCCGCCGCATCGTCGAGGAACTGGGCATGACCATCGCCACGCCGGCCGAGGCGCGCGAACTGCTGGCGCTGAAGGGAGGGGACAAGACGGATTTCTGAGCGGCCGGCGAGGACGCCGGATCGCGGGCAATGCGCATCTGTGATCGCACGAAATCGGCGATCGCGAGATCAGTCACGAACCACGAACGGGGAGAATGGACCAATGAAAAGACGTCATTTCCTGTCGACTTCGGCCATCGCCGGCGCGGCCACCGCCGCCAGCACGCTGCCGGCACCGGCGATCGCGCAATCGACCTTCACCTGGCGGATGGCCGTGCTCTATCCGCGCGGCATCTCCTTCGGCGTCGCCTACGAGGCCTTCGCCGAGCGGGTGGCGGAAATGTCCGACGGACGGCTGACAATCGAGAACGTCTATGACGGCGAGGGCGTCGGCGCGACGGAGATCTTCGGCGCCACACGCAGCGGCCTCGTCGAGATGGGCTCGCCCTACATGGCCCTGCACGCGGGCGAGCTGCCGGCCGGCCTGGTCGAGCTCGGCCTGCCCGGCGGTCCGACCCGCTATGACGAACTCTACGCCCTGCGCACCGTTGGCGGCTGGGGCGAGATCCTCACCGAGGCCTATGCCGAGCAGGGTCTGCACTGGCTGGGTCCGATCTTCCAGCCTGGCGTCTACGCCATCACCAAGCAGGAGATCGGCTCGCTGGCCGATTTCGAGGGCCTGCAGATGCGCTCGCCCGGCGCCTATGGCGAGTTCGTCGCCCAGTTCGGCGTGAACCCGGTCACCATGGCCTTCTCGGAGATGTATACCAGCCTGGCGACCGGCGTGATCGACGGCGCGGCCAGTTCCAACATCATCGACTACCGCGACGCCCAGGTGGTCGAGCAGGCGCCATGGCTCTATCCGGAGCCGGTCTCGGGCTCTCAGGCCGCCTCGGTCATTATCAACGCCAATGCCTGGGCCTCCCTGCCGGCCGATTTGCAGGCGGTCCTCAGCGTCGCCCAGATCGAGCATTGCTGGGGCCACGCCCAGATGTCGATCGCCGGCGTCGGCGAGGCCCTGAACCAGATGCGCGAGCAGGGCCTGCAGATGTCGCCGGCGCCCTCGGCGGAGGACCGGGCCGCCTGGGCAGCCGCGGCGGAGACGGTGCAGGACAGTTACGCCGAGGGCGATGCCTACAGTCGTCGGCTGGTCGAGGCCCAGCGCGCCTTCATGGCGCGGATCGGCTGACACGCGGGCCGACGCCGACGCATGCACCTGGTGAGGCGATATGTCCGCGCGGTCGATGGCCTGTCCCATGCCATCGGCCGCGTCGTCTCCTGGCTCATGCCGCTCATGGTACTGGCTCTGGCCTATGAGGTGTTCGCGCGCTACGTGCTGTCCGCGCCCACCATCTGGGCCTTCGACACCGGCCTCTACCTCTACGCCTTCATCGGCATGCTGGGCGGCGCCGCGGCGCTGCGTCACGACGCGCACATCAAGGTCGACGTCCTGACCGCGCGCCTCTCGGACCGGACGCGCGCCTGGTTCGATATCCTGACGGCACCGCTGATCGTCTTTTTTCTGATCCTCGTCATCGATTATGTCTGGGCGAGCGCGGCTGACATGTACGCCCGGGGCGCCAGGCGGCCGACCGAGTTCGCCCCGCCGCTCTGGCTGCTGGTCGGGGTCGTGCCGGCCGGCGCGGTGTTGTTGCTGATGCAGCTCTCGGCCAACCTGGCGCGGTCCTTCCACCTGGCGTTCAGCGGCCAGCCCCTGTTTCCCCAACCGTCCGACGACGACAGCCGTCCATGAGCATCGAGCTGCTCTCGCTGGCGCTGTTCGGGCTGGTCCTGCTCGGCTTCGCGCTTGGCACGCCGGTCGGTTTCACGCTCGGCGGCGTGGCCATGGCCGTGGCCGCGGTGACCTGGGGTCCGCAGGCCTTCAACCTGATCGCCAATACCGCGCAGTCGAGCCTGACCAACTTCGTCCTTCTCGCCATCCCGCTGTTCATCATGATGGGGCAGGTGCTGGTGCGTTCGGGCCTCGGCGAGGCGATGTTCCACGCCATGCACGTGATCGCCGGGCGCATGCGCGGCGGCCTGGCGATCGGCGTCATCGTGGTGTGCAGCCTGATCGGCGCCATGGTCGGTATCATCGGCGCCGGCATCATGATGGCGGGCTCGCTCGCCCTGCCCGCCATGCTGAAGCGCGGCTACGACAAGTCGCTGGCGCTGGGCGTGGTGATGGCCGGTGGCGGCCTCGGCATCCTGATCCCGCCCAGCGTGCCCATGATCATCTTCAGCGCCGCCACCAACACTTCGGTCGGCCAGCTCTTCGCCGGCGCCCTGATCCCGGCGGCGATCACCATCGTGCTGATGATCATCTACATCATCGTCTACTGCCGACTGCGCCCGGAGGCCGGCCCGGCCAGGGCTGAGAAGGTGACGCGGCGCGATGTCGTTCTGGCGGCCCGCGACGGCTCCATGTCGCTGGCGCTGATCCTGCTCGTGCTGGGCTCGATCCTGGGCGGCTTCGCCACGCCAACGGAGGCCGGTGCGGTCGGCGCCCTGGGCGCGGCCGTGATCGCCATCCTCTACGGCCGCTTCGGCCTCGGCGTCATCTCCGACGCCAGCTTCCGCGCCATGCTGATGACCGCCGCCATCGCCTGGATCATCCTGGGGGCCAGCGTCTTCTCCAACTTCCACCTGCTGATGGGCGCGGCGCGCACCTTGCGGTCGCTGGGTCTCGATGCCGGCTTGTCGCCGTTCGTGATCATCCTGCTGATGCAGCTCACCATGCTGCTGCTCGGCTTCATCATCGACGAGCTGATCATCGTCATCATCTGCGCGCCGCTGTTCACGCCGATCGCCGTCGGCCTCGGTTACGATCCGGTCTGGTTCGGCATCCTGATGATCCTGAACATGGAGATCGCCATCATGACGCCGCCCTACGGCTTCGCGCTGTTCTACCTGCGCGCCGTGGCGCCGCCGGGCGTGACCATGCTCGACATCTACAAGTCCGTCTGGCCTTTCGTGCTGATCAAGCTGGTCGCGCTGGTCGTCTGCATGGTCTTTCCGTCGACGATCACCTTCCTGCCCGAACTTCTCTTCCGCTAACCGCCGCGGGACTATCGCCCATGTCCGACTCCTCCGCCTCCCTGCCCGCCTTCGATCCAGCCAGGCCGGTCGCCATGATCGGCATGGGCACCATGGGCACCAAGGTCGCCTGGGCCTGCGCCCGGGCCGGCCTGGAGACGCGCTGCTACGACATCGCCGGCGAGGACGCCCTCACGGCGGCCAGGGCGCGCGCGCTCGGCTGGAGCGAGGGGGAGGAACAGGAACGGGTGGCCGCGCACCTGCACGTCACCGCCGATCTCGACAATGCCCTCGACGGCGTGCAACTGGCCTTCGAGAACGTCTACGAGTTGATCGACCTGAAGCGCCGGACCCACGCCGATCTCGGCGGCCGCCTGCCGACCGCCTGCTATCTCGGCTCCAACGCCTCCTCGCTGCCAGCCACGCCGATCGCCGAGGCCTCCGGCCGGCCCGACCGCTTTTTCTGCCTCAACTTCTCCGACCCGCGCACCGGCCGTCTCGTCGAGCTCATGGGCGCCGATCGGATGGCACCGGAGACAGCGGTATTCGCGCAGGCCTGGGCCCGGCACATCGGCATGGTGCCCGTGCACTGTCGCAAGGAGCAGATGGGCTACGTCTTCAACCGCATCTGGCGGGTGATCAAGAAGGAGGTGCTGCGCCAGATCGCCGAGGGATACGCCGACGCGGAGTCGATCGATCGCGCCTGGCGCCTCGCCTTCGGCACGGATTTCGGGCCCTGCAGCCTGATGGACGAGATCGGCCTCGGCAGCGTGCTGAAGATCGAGCACGCCTATGCCGACGAGAGTGGCGACCCCAGCGACCGGCCACCGACCTTCCTGGAGGCCTGGGTTGCCGAAGGCCGGCTCGGCATCGCCAGTGGCGAAGGCTTCTATCGCTACCCCGACCCCACCTTCGCGCGGGAAGGCTGGCTCGACGGCGAGGGGACGGCAGCGGCTACCAAGGGCACTTCCACGATCTAGCGCATGCCGACCGCGACCGTTGGGGCACAGGATTTTCTATCCGGCGCGGTCCAGCATCGCCTTCATCTCGCTGACGGCGACCCGGTAGCCGCGGGCCCCTAGCCCGGCGATCACCGCCCTGGCCACCGGCGAGACCAGAGACTTGTGGTAGAGCGGGTCGCGGGCGTGGATGTTCGAGAGGTGCAGTTCGATGATCGGGCGTGCCGCCATCTTCAACGCATCGAGCAGCGCCAGAGAGGTGAAGGTGAAGGCGGCCGGGTTGATGACGATCCCGGCATCGGCGTCGATCGCCTCGTGCACCGATTCGATCAGCACCTGCTCGCCATTGGTCTGCCGGAAGACCAGCGGCGCCGGTCCCGCCTCTTCCCGGCACATCGCTTCGATCTCGGCCAGCGTTGTGGTGCCGTAGATCTCCGGCTCGCGCCTGCCCAGCCGGTTCAGGTTGGGGCCGTTGAGGACGTGGATGGGCGGGCTCATGGCGGGTGTCACTCCCTCAGCCTTGATAGCCGAACAGCCGCGGCACGGTGAGCACCACGTCCGGCACGTAGGTGATGATCAAGAGCGAGACGATCAGCATGCCCAGGAAAGGCAGCAGGTCACGGATGATGGCGCCAAGCGGCGCCCGGGTGATGTTGGCGGTGACGAATAGCAGCAGGCCGAAAGGCGGGGTCGACAGGCCGATCATGATGTTGACCACGACCACCACGCCGAAATGCACCGGGTCGATGCCCATGGCCTGCGCCGCCGGAAGGAAGATCGGCACGATGACCAGCAGGATGGCGGTGCCCTCCAGCAGGCAGCCCAGCACCAGCAGGATGATGTTGACGAGCAGAAGGAAGCTGAAGGCGTCCAGGTTCCAGGCGTCGAGCAGCACGCGCACGGCGTTGGGGATGTTCTCCACCGTGACCACGTAGTTGAAGACCAGCGCTCCGCCGATCAGGAGACCGACCGAGGCGGTGGACCGGGCGCTGCGGCTGATGGTCTGGTAGAGCAGGCGCGGCGTGATCGAGCGGTAGAGCACGGTGGAGATCAGAAGCGCATACGCCGCCGCCAGCGCCGCCGCCTCCGTCGGCGTGGTCGCGCCGCCATAGATGCCGGCCAGCAGGATGACGGGCATCAAGAGCGCCGGCAACGCCTGCAGCGTCAGGCCGGGCAGTTCCCGGGCCGGAACCGGCGCCTCCACCGGAAAGCCCCGCCGGCGTGCCAGATAGGCGTTGAGTGCGATCAGCATCAGGCCGATCAGCAGGCCCGGCAGGATGCCGCCGAGGAACAGGTAGCCGATCGAGGTGTTGGCGATCAGCGCGTAGAGCACGATCGGGATCGAGGGCGGGATGATCGGACCGATGGTGGCCGAGGCCGCGGTGATGGCCGCCGCGTAGCTCTTCGTGTAGCGCCCGTCCCGGGTCATCAGGTTGATGATGATCCGGCCCATGCCGACGGCGTCGGCGACGGCAGAGCCCGACATGCCGGAGAAGATCAGGCTGGCCACAACGTTGACGTGACCGAGCCCACCGCGGAACCGGCCGACCAGCGCCCGGCAGAAGGCGAGCAGGCGATCGCTGAGCGAACCCACGTTCATCAGGTCGGCGGCGAAGATGAACAGCGGGATGGCGAGCAGGATGTAGGAGCGGAACAGCCCCTGCATCAGCTTTTCCGCCGCGATCGCCATGTCGAGACCAGAGACGAGGAGATAGAGGATGGAGCCGCCGATCATCGCATGGCCGATCGGCAGGCCGAGCACCGCCAGGCCGATGATGGCGGCGACCGCGATGGCGAATTCGCCGCTCATCCGGCCGGGTTGCTGTCGGGGCGATCGTCGGGCAGGCCCATGAGCGCGGAGCCGCCGATCCAGAGATAGCGCACGATCGAGGCGACGGCGAAGATCAGATAGACGCTGAACAGCAGGTTGTAGGGCACGTCGAGATAGGGACTTTCGTCGACGGCCATGAAGTCGACGTAGTCGTAGACCGCCGGCAGCGAGACCACGTAGAGCGCCACGATCACGACCGAGAACACGGCGCGGAAGACCCGCCGCACCCGGCCAGACACTGAACCGTAGACGATGTCGAAGCGGATCTCCTCATCCTCGCTCAGGACCAGCGCCGAGGCCCAGAGGATCAGCCAGAGCCAGCAGATGGTCTGCAGTTCCACCGTCCAGCCCAGGGGGTCGTTGAAGACGTAGCGCATCGCGATGTGCAGCAGGAAAGCCGAGAACATCACGACGAGGAGGGCCGCCGAGACCGCCTCGCAGACCTTGACCAGCCGTCTGAGCATGCGTGTCAAGCGCTTCCCCCCGAGCCTGCGGACCTCGCGACCCGTCGACGCGCGACCCTTCCGGCGGACGGCACGGACGCGGCCGGCACCTCACCGGCCGACATCCGTGCGGCCACGCTTCCCGCGGACCGGGGCCGCCTCGCCGATCTGCTGAGCGCCTAGAGCGCGTTGATGCGGTCGATCATGCCCTCAGGCCAGTTCTCTGCGAACTCGGAGTCAAGATACATCTGCTGGGCGTGCTCCCGGAAGGCGTCGAGATCGGGCTCGTAGACCTCCAGCCCCTCGCCCCGGAAGAACTCGACAAGTTCGGCCTCGCGGGCGAGATGCTGCTCGTCGCTCCAGGCGATCGCCTCCGCCGCCGCAGCCGACACCGCTGCGCGCTCTTCCTCGGTCATGCCGTCCCAGAGGTCGTCCGCGACCACCAGCAGATCGTAGCCGATCAGGTGGCTGGTCAGCACGATCTGCGAGGTGACCTCGTAGAAGCGCATGTTGTAGTCGTTCGGCAGCGGGTTGTCCTGGGCGTCGATGGCGCCGGTCTGCAGGCCCGTATAGACCTCCGCATAGGCCATCGGCGTCGGGTTCGCGCCCAATGCGCGGCCGAGGAACTGCCAGGCATCACCGCCGGGCATGCGCAGCGTGATTCCTTCCAGGTCGGCCGGTGTCTCGACGCGGATCTCCGGCCGCAGGTTCAACTGGCGCGAGCCGAAATAGACCGGGCCGATGACATGGATGCCGAGCTCCTCCTCGGCCATGTCGACCATCTCCTGGCCGGCCTCGCTGTCGAAGAAGGTATGCAGGTGCTCGACGTCGCGGAACAGGTAGGCCGCGGTCAGCAACGACCATTCCGGAATGCGGCTGGCGATGTCCTGCGGCGCGACGATGGCCATGTCGAGATTGCCGCGCTGGATCGCCGTCAACTCGGTGCCCTGGTCGAACAGGGTGGCGGCGAAATAGGGCTCCAGGGTGAAGTGCTCGGCGATCGCCTCGCCGAACTGGCGGATGGCGTCGGCGCGGATGTCGGAATCGGCGAACACCGCCGCCAGCTGGATCGCCGGCTGGTCCTGCGCCGCGGCGGGACCGGTCGACACCAGTGCCAGCATGGTCGCCGTGCCGAACAACATGGCGCGATTGATCGCGAACTTGCCCATAACGTTCCTCCTCCATTCCGGGGCGTGGCCGCCCACTGCGTGTTGTTGGTCCACTGCGTGTTGTTGGTTCTGAGTGCTATTGGTTTGCCTTGATAAATTTTGTACGAAACGGTTCGTTCATGTCAACCCCGACGGAGTCCCCGCACAGGCACGTGTCACGCCCTGCGGCGTCTAGAGTACCGCCGCGGCCTGTCGGAAATGACGGGCCATGCTGGCCGGGTCGGGCTTCCGGCCGGTGAACAGCTCGAAGGCCTTCACGGCCTGGTTGATCGCCATGCCGGTACCGCGCAGCGTGCGGCAGCCGCGTCGCTCCGCCAAGCGGACAAGCTCGGTCTCCTCGGGGAAGTAGACGATGTCGGCGACCCAGAGCGGCGGCCCGATCGCGGCGCCGGGCACGGGCAGGCCGGGATGTCCGATCATGCCGACAGGTGTCGCGTTCACCAGCCCGTCGGCCTGGGCGAGCCGGTCCGGCAGGTCGGCCGGATCCACCGCCTGCGCGGCAATCCCCCCACCCAGGCTGTCGACCAGACGCTGGGCCCGCTCGCGCGCCCGGTCGGCAACGGCAAGCCTGCCACAGCCAAGGTCGACCAGCGCCCTGGCGACCGCCAGCCCGGCGCCACCGGCACCGACCAGGACGACACTGCCGAGCCTCGCACCCCGCAGACCCGTCCTCAGGCTCTCGGCAAATCCCCAACTGTCCGTGTTGTGGCCGGTCCAGGCCTCGGCGTCGAAGACGACGGTGTTGACCGCGCCGATGGCACGCGCCGATGGTCCCAGCCGGTGGAGTTGGGCCAAGGCGGCCTGCTTGAAGGGATGGGTGACGTTGACCCCGACGAAGCCGAGCTCGGCCAGGCAGGAAAGCACTGCGGGCAGCATGCCGTCGTCCAGTTCGAGGGCGTCGAAATCGATCCGGTGATAGGCGTAGTCGAGACCCAGCCGGCGGCCTTCCAGTTCGTGCATCACCGGCGAGCGCGAGGCGGCGATCCCGCGTCCGACGAGGCCGACATTCAGCGTCGCGGCAAATCCCGCTTTGGCCTCGCCCGCCTGACGGGATAGGGTCGTGGCGAGTAGATCGGTGAGATCGCCTTGAGCAGCCTGCCGCACGTCCGAGCCCTGAGCGTAGATCCGATGATGGCCCGGCACCAGCGCGCCCGGCCGCTTGCGGTGAATATCCCGGATACTGTACGAACTAGTTAGTTTAGTCAAACGACGAACGCCAGACCGCGTGTCCATGCCCATGCAGAAGCCAAGACCGAAGCCCGACGCGACGCCGCCCGACGCTCCGCAAGGCTACGACCCCGAGGAGACGAAGCGGAACATCATCGAGGTGGCCACCGCCGAGTTCGCCCGCAACGGCCTCTCCGGCGCCCGGATCGACGAGATCGCCGCCAAGACGAAGTCCAGCAAGCGGATGATCTACTACTATTACGGCAACAAGGATGGCCTCTATCTGGCCGTCCTGACCGCCGCCTACGGCAAGGTCCGCGAGCAGGAGGCGAAGCTCAAGCTGGACGGACTCTCGGCCGAGGCGGCGCTGAAGCGTCTGGTGCGCTTCACCTTCGATCATCACCACAGCAATGAGGACTTCATCCGCCTGGTGATGATCGAGAATATCCACCACGGCGACTATCTCGACCAGTCCTCGGTGGTCAAGGCGGTGAACGTGCCGGCCATCGACACGATCGCCCGCCTCTACCGGCGCGGTGTGGAGGATGGCACCTTCCGGCCCCGACTCGACCCCATGCACCTGCACTGGCAGATCAGCGCGCTTTGTTTCTTCAACGTCTCCAACCGGGCGACCTTCTCGAAGATCTTCGCCACCAGCCTCGATTCCGCCCGCTCCCAGAAACGCCTCCGCGACGAGGTCATCGAGATGGTCTGGCGCTACGTGCGCACCGATTGACCGGCGCGGCGTTGGGGTGGGCGATCCGCCCCGTCCGACGCGCCTCGACCCCGCCACCTCGCCCCGCATCGACGACGCACCCGGTCCGCGGTATAGCGAGGGTTTGAATGTACGTACTGTTTAGTACATACTGGCGCGCCACATCCACCGCTCCCGCTTCTGGAGACCGCCAGCGATGCTGAGGACCGGGATTGCCACCGTCTCGCTGTCAGGCGACCTCGAGGAGAAGCTCGACGCCATCGCCAATGCCGGCTTTTTCGGCGTGGAGATCTTCGAGAACGACTTCCTCGCCTTCCCCGCCGGTGCTCGCGCGGTCGGCCAGATGGTGCGCGACCGCGGTCTGGAGGTCGCCCTGTTTCAGCCCTTCCGCGATTTCGAGGGGTTGCCCGAGCCGTTGCGATCGAGGGCCCTCGACCGGGCCGAGCGCAAGTTCGAGGTGATGCAGGAGCTCGGCGCCGGCCTCATGCTGGTGTGCTCCAACGTCTCGCCCCAGGCTCTTGGCGGAATCGACCGGGCGGCAGACGACTTCCGGGAGTTGGGCGAGCGCGCCCACGCCCGAGGCCTGAAGGTTGGCTTCGAGGCACTGGCCTGGGGCCGTCACGTCTTCGACCACCGTGATGCCTGGGAGGTGGTGCGCCGGGCCGACCACCCGGCCGTCGGCCTGGTGCTCGATTCCTTCCACACGCTCTGCCGCGACATCGATCCCGACAGCATCCGGCGGATTCCGGGCGACCGCATTTTCTTCGTGCAGGTCGCCGACGCCCCACGCCTCAGCCTCGACCATCTGTCCTGGAGCCGGCACTTCCGCTGCATGCCCGGCCAGGGCGGGCTCGACGTCGACGGGTTTCTCCAGGCGGTCGCCGCCACCGGCTATGCGGGCTATGTCTCGCTGGAGATCTTCAACGACCAGTTCCGCGCCGGGTCCGCCAAGGCCGTCGCCGTCGACGGCATGCGCTCGCTCGTCGCCGCGGCCGATCGGGTACGCACCGCGACATCCCTGCCGGCCTTCGGGGTCGACAAGGCCTTGCCGCCGCCGGCGGTGCCGCGCGCCTGGTCCTTCATCGAATGCGCCGTGGCCGAGGAAGAGGAGGCGGCGATCGAGAGGCGCCTGCGCGCGCTAGGTTTCGTGCCCGCCCATCGCCATGTCTCCAAGAACGTGGTCGGCTGGCGCCAGGGTCGGATCAACCTTCTGCTGAACACCGAGCGCGACGGCTTCGCCCACGCCTTTCACCTGCTGCACGGCGCCTCGGTCTGCGCGCTGGCCCTGGAGGTCGACGATGCCGGCGGTGCCGCCGCGCGGGCCGGCGAATTGCTGGCCCAGCCCTTCGAACAGCCGGTCGCCGAGGGGGAACTGAACCTGCCGGCGATCCGCGGCGTCGGCGGCAGCCTGATCTACTTCACCGACCGGCGGGAACCGCTCGGCAGGCTCTGGGATGTCGATTTCAGGGAGACCGGGGATGCCGGCGCGGACGCGGACATGGGCCTGATCGCGATCGACCACGTCTCCCAGTCGATGGAATATGACGAGATGCTGTCGAGTGTTCTGTTCTACACGACGCTTTTCGGCATGCATCGAACGCCGGAGGTCGACATCGCCGACCAGGGCGGCCTGGTGCGCAGCCAGGTCGTGGAGACGCGCGACGGCGCGGTGAAGATCCCGCTCAACGGCACCGGCAGCCACCGCACGATGGCGGGACGTTTCCTTTCCGATTTTTTCGGTTCCGGCGTCCAGCACATCGCATTCGCCACCGACGACTTCTTCGAGACGGCCGGGCGCCTCCAGGCCAATGGCGTCGAGATCCTGGACATTCCCGGCAACTACTATGACGACCTGGGCGCACGCTTCGGTCTCGAGGAAGCGTTTCTCCGCCGGCTGCGCGCCGCCAATGCGCTCTATGACGAGGATGAGCACGGCACCTACCTGCAGCTCTACACCGAGCCGGTCATCGGCCGCTGCTTCTTCGAGGTCGTGCAGCGCCGCGGCGGCTACCGTGGCTTCGGGGCCGCGAACGCCGCGATCAGGCTGGCGGCACAGGCACGCAGCAAGGCTTCGCCGCCGCCCTCGCCGGACTGACCTCGGGCGCCTCGGCGTCCAGCACCCCGTCAGCCGGGGCCGGCCGGGGGCGAGCGTGAGGACCGCCCCGGGGCGGGATTTCGCCGGCGTGCATCGCCGAGCAGTATGGCCAGTGCGAGGACGATCAGCAGCGTGCCACCGAGGGTCGCGCTGCTCGGCAGCTCGCCGAAGACGAGCAGGCCGATCAACCCGGCCAGTGGCAACCGCACGAAATCGGCCGGCGCGACGAAGGCCGCGGTCGCCTGGCGGTAGGCCTGGGCGGAGCAGAACAGGCCGGTCACGCCGAGCAGGCCCGTGGTCGAGAGCAGCAGCAACTCGAATGGCGTCGGCATCACCCAGTCGAGCAGCGCCGGCGGTAGGCTGTACAGGGTGCCGTAGAGGGAGAACCAGAACACGATGGCCAGTGAGCGGTCGCGGGCAGACAGCGACCGCACCATCGTCAGCGCCCCACCCGCCAGCACGGCGCCGGCAATGGCGACGACCACGGCAAGTTCGATCACCACCGACGGCTGGGCGATCACCAGCACGCCGGAGAAGCCCACCGCCGCCGCGATTACCGCCAGCAGGCTCGGCCGTTCGCGCAGGAACAGGGCCGCCAGAACGATGACCCAGAGCGGCGTGGTGAAGGCCAGCGCCGTTGCCGTCGCGAATGGCAGGCCGCCGAGCGCGTAGACCGCGCAGCCAAGGGAACTGGCCCCGAAGAAGGACCGTATGGCATGCCGCAGGGGGTGGCGGGTGTGGAAGGCGGCCCTGCCGCCGTAGATCAGGGCGACCGGGACGACGACCGCCAGGCCCGCCGCCATGCGGAAGAAGACGATCTCCGCCGTCGGGATGGTTTCGCCCAGATGCTTCATGATCGCGCTCATCGCGGTGAACAGCACGCCGGCAAGCAGCATCCAGGCGATCCCCGCCGCGACGCGGTTGTCGGTGCGCAGCGGGCCCGGCGGCGGTGTCGCGGGTGCCGATCCGGGGTCGGCGGGGGTGATCGTTCCCGTCACATCAGGTCGCCGAGTCCGCGCCAGACGAGACCCAGGGCACCGACCAGCACCACCGCCCGCAGCAGCATCGCGAAGCGGGCCTCGTTCAGGCGGCGGAACAGCCGGGCACCGGCATAGCCGCCCAGGATCACCAGCGGGATCAGCAACGTGCCCTCGGCGACGAGCGTGAGATCGATCAGGCCGCTGGCGGTCAGCACGATGGCGCGCCAGAACACGACCAGCGTGCTGAGCAGCATGATCGTGCCGCGCAGCACCAGGCGATCGGCGCAGACCGTGCGCAGGTAGAGTGCCAGGAACAAGAGCCCGCCGGCGCCGGTGATCCCGCTGATCAGGCCGGCCAGGCCGGACAGGGCCCATACCGTTCCCGCGCCGGTGACGTCCCAGCGGCGGCCGACGCGATCGACCAGCCCCGCCAGGTCGGCGACGACGATGCCGCCCAGGACCGCGCCCAGGATCAATGCCAGCTCGGCCGAGCTGACCTGGCCGAAGATCCAGATGCCGATCGCCGCGCCGATGAAGTTGGAGATGAAGACGCGCCGGGCCACCGTCCAGTCGCCGAAACGGATGGCCGTCGGAATGAACTGCACCTGACTGACCAGATTGACCACCAGCGCCAGCAGGACGGCGTGGTGTGGCGACAGGATGAAGGCCGAGAAGATGACGATCGGGGTCAACGAGCCGATGCCGATCGCGCCCTTGATGAAGAAGGAGCAGAAGACGATCAGGCAGACCGCCGCCACGCCCCAGAGCGAGACGCCCTCGTAGAGGGTCAGATCGAACAGAGTCGGCACACGCCCACCGGCCTTTTGGGGAAACGATCGAACGGAAAGCGCAGGAAGGCTAGATCAGGCGTCATTCAATGTATACAGTCGACTGTGTCCAGAATTGCGCAGGTCAACCATGCAGATCACCGACATCGAGACCCTCATGCTGCGACTTCCCGTCGTGCTGCCCAACGGCGATGGCCTGCAGGACGTCCTGATCATACGGGTCCACACCGACGTGGGAATCACCGGAATCGGGGAGGCGCACACGGCACCCCTGATCCTGAAGTCGATCATCGAGGCGCCGGTATCGCAGATGACGGGCCAGGGGCTGCGGCAGATGCTGGTCGGCGAGGATCCGATGCAGATCAGCCGCCTGTGGCAGAAGATGTACGACCATACGTCGACCTTCGGTCGTCGCGGTATCGTGCTGAACGCCATCAGCGGCATCGACATCGCGCTCTGGGACATCGCCGGCAAGGCGCTCGGCGTACCGGTCTGGCAGCTGCTCGGCGGCAAGCGCCGCGACCATGTCCGCGCCTATGCCAGCGACCTGACGCCGGACACCGCGGAGGAGATCGTCGCCCTGGCGGAGCGGCACCGGGATGCCGGCTTCACCGCCATGAAGTTCGGCTGGGGCCGGCTCGGCCGCAATGTGCGCTCCGACCTCGCCTGGGTGGAGCAGGTGCGCGCCCGCATCGGCGACGAGCGCGACATCATGGTCGACATGGGCACCGCCATCCCCTTCGACGACGCGCTCTGGCTCGCCCGGGCGCTGGCCGACACCGGTGTGCGCTTCCTGGAGGAGCCGCTGTCGCCCGACGATCTCGACGGCTTCCGCGCCCTCGTCGCGGCCTCGCCGACGCCGATCGCCACCGGCGAGAAGGAGACCACGCGCTTCGGCTTCCGCGCCCTGATGGAGCAAGGCGGCCTGCGCATCATCCAGCCCGACGTGGCACGCTGCGGCGGCCTGACCGAGATGATGCGCATCGCCGCGCTTGCCGAGGTCCGCAATGTCGACGTCATTCCGCATTGCTGGGCGACGGACATCCTGCTGGTCGCCAGTCTTCATTTCCAGGCGACCCAGGCCCGTGCGCCCTTCCAGGAGATCAACGTCACGGACAATCCGCTGCGCGCGCGGCTGACCACCGAGCCGATCCGCGTCGTGGAGGGTCAGATCGCCATTCCCGACGGACCGGGCCTCGGCGTCGCCCTCAACGAGGATACGCTGGCGGAGTTCCGCTGGGAGCCTTGAGGCGTGTGATCCGCCCTAGAATCCGGCCTCCAGTACCACCTCTCGCTCGGCGGCGTGGGCGCGCATCGCGTCCACCATGTTCTCGACCACGACGTGTTCGTCCATCGCCCGATGCACGTTGCCGCGCGGTCCTTCGCGCAGCGCCGTGAGCAGCCGCCGGTGGTTGTCGGCGACCTTGTCGAGGCCGCCGTGGAATTTCCAGTTCAGCGTCAGGAACAGGCGGAATTGCAGGCTCAACCCCTCCAGCACCTGTTCGAGCAGCCGATTGCCGGCACGACGCCAAAGCGCCCGGTGGAATCCGATGTCGAGCTCGATCATGCGGCTGTAGTCACGCGCGCCGGCGGCTGCTTCCATGTCGCCGACGATCTCCTCCAGCAAGCCGAAATCGGCCTCTCCCCGGTGATCGAAGACGAGAAGGGCAACCTCGCCCTCCAGCAGCTTGCGGATGGCGAACAGATCTTCGAGATCCTTGACCGTCCACTTGCGGATGGCCGCGCCCTTGCCCGGCTGCCGGGCCACCAGGCCGCTGTTCGACAGCTCTGTCAGCGCCTCGCGGATCGGCGAGCGGCTGACACCCAACATCTCGGCCAACTCGTTCTCGACCAGCCGGTCGCCCGGCTGGAACCGCCCCTGGAGCAGGCCGTCGGTGATGACCTTGGCCACCTTCTCGGACAACACCGAGCGCTCGATCGGCCGCAAATCGGCAAAGCCCTTGGATCTCGTCATCATCTTCCCGTCATCTGGCCGTGCGGCTCAGCCTGCCCGGCGCAGGATGCTGCGGCCGTCCCTCAGGCCCCGTCTTGGCGCTGCAGGACGCGATACAATGGCCTTCAATTGCCGCGCGGCGGCCACTTGTCAACCTTATGTGTACGGTATACAGTCGACAATAACCAGTATTAAGACGCCCGTGGCGCCGTTTCCTCCGGAAGCGTGGGAGGAACCACAGCGCCGGCTTCCGCCCCGAGCCTGAACCGTGCGCGTCAACCGTGCCCCCTAGGAGCCCCGTCGATCATGTCCCTCACGATCCGCCCCCTTACCGAGGTCATGGCCGCAGAAGTCACCGGAGTCGCGCTGTCCGGCGACCTTCCGCAGGAGACAGTGGACGCGATCCGGCAGGCCTGGCTCGACCATACCGTGCTGGTGTTCCGCGACCAGGACCTTTCGCCGGCCACCCAGGCGGCCTTCACAAGGCGGCTGGGCGACCTCGAACACCATACCGTGTCCGAGTACACCCACCCCGACGTGCCCGAGGTCTTCATCATCTCGAACATCAAGAAGGCGGGAAAATACGTCGGCGCGGCCAAGAGCGGCCGGCACTGGCACAGCGATTCGCAGTTCCTCAAGGTGCCCAGCGCGGGATCGCTGCTCTATGGGCTTCAGGTTCCGCCGGAGGGCGGCGACACCCTGTTCGCCAACATGTACGCCGCCTATGAGGGCCTCAGCGACGCGATGAAGGCGAAGATCGCCGATCTCAAGGTCGTCTGCAGCCGCGTCAAGGCCTGGCCGATCAGCTATCCCAATCGGCCGCCCCTGACCGAGGAGCAGAAGGCCAAGCTGCCCGATGTGGTCCATCCGCTAGTGCGTACCCACCCGGAGACCGGCCGCAAGTCGCTCTATATCGGCGGCAATGTGGTCTGGGAGGTCGTCGGCATGCCCTATGAGGAGGGCCGCGCCCTGCTCGACGAACTGCGCCGGCACGCCACCGCGGACCGCTTCACCTACCGCCACCGCTGGCGCAAGGGCGATGCGGTGATGTGGGACAACCGCTGCACGCTGCACTCCGCCACGCCCTACGACGAGGAGCGTTTCGACCGGCTGATGCATCGCACCACCATGCTCGGCACGGTGCCGGCCTGATCGCCGGTAATGCCTCGAGCGCTCGATGGGATCCGCGTCCTCGACCTGACCCACGTCCTTGCCGGTCCGTTCTGCACCTATCAGCTGGGCCTGATGGGCGCGGAGATCATCAAGATCGAGGAGCCCGTGGCCGGCGACTACATGCGCGGGCGTGGCGCGGACGAAGACCTGCGCGACCGACTGATGGGCGACCACTACCAGTCGCAGAACGCCAACAAGCGCTCGCTCGCCATCGACCTGCACCACCCTGAGGGGGCCGACCTCGTGCGCCGGCTGGTGCGGCGATGCGACGTGGTGGTGGAGAACTACCGCGCCGGCAAGCTGGATCGGCTGGGCCTCGGCCCCGACGACCTCTGCCGGCTGAACCCGCGCCTCGTCCACTGCCGGATCACGGCCTATGGCGCCACCGGCCCGATGGCCGACCTGCCCGCCTATGACAACGTCGTCCAGGCGATGAGCGGCCTGATGGCGGCGACCGGCACCAAGGAAAGCGGCCCATTGAAGACCGGCGCGCCGATCCTCGACTACGGCACCGGCACGATGGCGGCCATGGCGGTGCTCGGCGCCCTCCTGCGCCGGGAGCGCTTCGGCGAGGCGCAGCGCCTCGACGTCTCGATGATGGACACGGCTTGGATGTTCATGACCCCGGCGCTCGCCTCCTACCTCCATGCCGGCAGAGCCCCCGTCCCGCATGGCAATGACCACGCGCTGGCCGCGGCGAGCTGTTATCCCACGGCCGACGGGTCGCTGATCATGCTGGGCGCCTGCACGCAGCGGCAGTTCGAGGAGCTCTGCCACCTGATCGGTCGCGAGGACCTGCTGGCCGACCGGCGCTTCGCCCGGGTCCGACACCAGGATCCGCACCGCGCTGCCCTGGCGACGGAAATCGCCCGGACCATGCAGGAGCGCACGGCGGATGCCTGGGAACGCCTGCTGGCAGCGAGAGTGCCGGCGGCACGGGTGCGCACGCTGCCTGAGGCCCTGTCGCTGGCGCAGGTCGCCAGCCGCAACGTCATTGCCGAAACCCAGAGCGGAGACCAGCCCATGAAAGTGCCGATGGCCGCCTACCGCGCCGACCGCGATGGTCCCGCCCTCACCCGGCCGCCGCCCGGGCTCGGCGAAGACACGGCGGCAGTGCTTGCCGATTTCGGCATCGACGCGGCCGAGATCGAGCGCCTGCGCGCGGACGGCGTCGTGGGGCGGCGGCATGGCTGAGGCCGCGGCACCCATCGTCGTCGTCGGCGCCGGTATCGTCGGGACGGCGACGGCGCTCTACCTTCGGCTTGCCGGGGCGGAGGTCACGCTGATCGACCGCGACCCGCCCGGCAGCGGCTGCTCCAGCGGCAATGCCGGGATGCTCGGCAGTAATTCCTGCGTGCCCTCCGCCCTGCCCGGTGTGCTGCGCAAGGTGCCTGGCATGATGCGCGGGCCGGGCGGCGCGCTGGGCCTGCGCTGGCGCGACATGGTGCGCCTCTCGCCCTGGCTGATCCGCTTCGTGCGCGCCGGACGGCCGAAGCGGGTGGAGGCGATCGCCGACGCCCTCAACGCGCTGCAGCGCGAGGTGATGCCGGCCTATGACGTCCTGCTCGAGGCGGCGGGCGCCCGGGATCTGGTCCGCGGCGCCGGCAAGCTGCACACCTATGAGAGCGAGCAGAGCTGGCGCGACGCCCAGTACGGCCTCGACCTGCAACGCCGGCGGGGCATTGCCGTCGAGACGCTGAGCGGCGACGAGGCCCGCGAGATGCTGCCGCTCCTCGGGCCCGCCGTCAGCCGTGCGGTGCACTATCCCGGCATCGCCCACTCGGTCGACCCGCAGGCCATGATCGAGGCCTTCGCCCGGCACTTCCAGGCCATCGGCGGCACCATAATGCGGGGCGAGGTGCGCGACATCGCCGGCCGGGACGATGGCGGAGAGATTGTCCTCGCCGATCGCCGCCTGCCCTTCTCGAAGGTGGTGCTCGCCGCCGGGTTCTGGTCGCGGGACCTCGCGCGCCGGCTCGGCACAAGGGTGCCGCTGGAGGTGCAGCGCGGCTACCATGTCGTCCTGCCATCCAGCGGCCACAACGCGCCGATGCCGATGAAGTCCGAGGACCGCAAGATCATCATCACGCCGATGGCCGCCGGCATGCGGGTCACCGGCGTGGCGGAATTCGCCGATCCCGACGCCCCGGCGACGCCCGGCCGGCATCAGGCCTTGGCCGACCACGCCCGTGCCCTGATGCCCGATCTAGAGGACCGGGTTGCCGACCCGTGGATCGGCAGCCGCCCCTGCACCCCCGACAGCCTGCCCGTGCTGGACCGCTCGCCGCGCCACCGCGATATCTTCTTCGCCTTCGGCCATGGTCATCTCGGCCTGGGCCTGGGCGCGATCAGCGGCCGCCTGATGAGCGAACTGATCCTCACCGGCACGCCCTCGATCGACCTCGCGCCCTATCGGGCGACGCGCTTCTGACGCGGATCGCGGTGTGATCCGGAGCGGCCAACGCTATTCGAACAAGTCGCCATCGTCGCGAGGCGCGCATGGCGCTTGATTTGAGCGCGGTGTCCGCTATTCTGACAACGGTATACAGTCGACTGTGTTCAGAGGGCGGGATCGCCGCCGGAACCGGTCCGTTCACGCCAACAGGACCTGCCCCATGAAGCGGATCGAGGGAGCGGCGCGCCCGACAACTGTCCACATCAAGGTGGACGGACAGACGGTTGCCGCCTTCGAGGGCGAGTGCCTGGCGGTCGCGCTGGCCGCCGCCGGCCACCGCCACCTGCGCGACAGCCCACATCGCGGCACGCCCCGCGGCGCCTTCTGCATGATGGGTGTCTGCCAGGAATGCCTGGTCACCTGCGATGACGTGAAAGTGACGTCGTGCAGCACACCGGTGCGCGACGGCATGCGCATTTCGCTGGGACGGGCGCCATGAGCCGGATCGAGCCCATGCGAGCATCCACGGACCTGCTGGTGGTCGGCGCCGGCCCGGCCGGCATTGCCGCGGCGACGCAGGCCGCAGAACTCGGCCTTGCCGTCGAGATCGTCGACGATTCGATCATGCCCGGCGGCCAGGTCTATCGGACGGCACCACCCGGCCTGCCGGCCCGGGACAGTTCACCCGACAGCCGCAAGGGCGACACGCTGCGGCGCGCCCTGGCAGGCACCGGCGCCCGCTTCCGCGGGGCGACCCGCATCTGGTTCGCCGCCCCCGGCTTCACGGTCGCCGGCGTCGGGCCGCAAGGCCCTATCACCTGGTCGCCGCGCGCCATTCTCGCCGCCTCGGGCACGACGGAGCGGGTGATACCGGTGCCAGGCGTCACGCTGCCGGGCGTCGTCGGCCTCGCCGGCGCGACCATTCTCCTGAAGACCCACCAGGCCCTGCCGGGCGCGCGCACGGTGGTGGCGGGCGCCGGTCCGCTGCTGATCGCCGTGGCGGCCGGCATCATCAAGAGCGGGGGAAGTGTCGCGGCGATCGTCGACCTCGCCAGTCGTGGCGACTGGCTCTCCCGCCTGCCGGCCATGCTGAACCGCACCGACCTGCTGCGCCAGGGCATGGACTGGCTGCGCCTGATCCGTCGCGCCCGCGTGCCCTATTATCGGCGCCACGGCGTCCGCCGGGTCATCGGCGAGGATGCCGTCACGGCGGTGGAGATCGCGCCCGTCGGCGCCGATGGTGCGATGCGCGCCGACTCCGCCGGCCGCCGCATCGACTGCGACGCGCTCGCCATCGGCCACGGCCTGGTGCCGGCGACCGAACTGACCCGCCTGCTGGGCGCCGCGCACGACTACGACCAGACAGCCGGTGGCTGGATCCCCCGCCTCGGCGCCGATCAGCAGACCAGCGTCGAGGGCTTGTTCGCGGCCGGCGACGGCACCGGCATCAGCGGCGCGGATGCCGCGGTCCTGGCGGGACGCCTCGCCGCGCTGGCCGCCGCCAGGCATCTCGGCAGACTAAGCGAGGCGGCGCTCGAGCAGCGCGCCCGCCCGATCCGGCGCGATCTGGCGCGGGCCAGGCGTTTCGGCGCCGCGATGGGCGCCTTGATGGCGCTGCGCAATGGCCTGGCGGCGCAGATCACGCCGGAGACGATCGTCTGCCGCTGCGAGGACATCACCCGGGCGGAGATCGACGAAGCGGCCGCCTCGGGCGTGCGCACGCTCAACCAGTTGAAATCGGCGATCCGCTGCGGCATGGGCCCCTGCCAGGGGCGCATGTGCGGCGATGCAGCGGCGACCCTGATCGCCAGCGCCAGTCGAACCGACCGCAGCGCCGTCGGACAGTGGACGGCCAGGGCGCCGATCCGCCCGGTACAGCTCGCCGACATGGTCGGGGAGTACGACTACGACGACATTCCCAAACCGCCGCCGGCACCGGCCTGAGGCGGCAGCAAGGAGGGACGACATGGCCTTTTCGACTTCAGGCGGACTTCGGCTTCGCGGCGTCATGCCGGCGATCACCACCCCGTTCCGTGAGGACCGCTCGCTCGACCTCGACGGTCTGGCTACCCTGGTCGACCTGGTGATCGCCGACGGTGTCGACGGCATCGTGGTCAACGGCTGCACCGGCGAAAGCTGGGCGATCGCCGACGACGAGCGCGCGGAGATCTTCAAGGTGGCGGTCGACACGGCCGCCGGCCGGGTGCCGGTCATCGGCGGCTGCAGCGGCCAGCTGGCGCCGATCACCCTGGCCAAGGTGGCGCAGGCGCAGAAGGCGGGCTGCGCGGCGGCGATGGTCTCCCCGCCCTGGTACATCATGATGGGCCAGGCGGAGATCGGCGACTATTTCGACGCCGTCCTGGCCGAGGGCGACCTGCCGATCCTGCTCTACAACATTCCCCGGCGCACCGGCGTCCAGCTCGGCGTCGATGTCACCGACCGGCTGGCCGACCACCCGCGGGTGGTCGCCATCAAGGAGAGCTCCAAGGACTGGGGCATCCTGTCGACCATGATCCGCCGGGTCAGCGACCGCATCGACGTCATGGCCGGCTATGCCTCCTTCTACGGTCTCGCCGCCATCACCGAGGGTGCGGCGGGCTATGTCGACAGCTCCACGCCGGTGCTGGGCGCCCGCTCGCCCGCCTTCTTCAAGGCGGCGTCGGAGGGCGATGTCGTGACCGCGCGGCGCCTGCAGGGCGAGATGGCGGAACTGCTCGGCGGCTTCTTCGGTATCGGCACCTTCCCGGCGGCGGTCAAGGCGGCACTGGACATTCTCGGCCGGCCGGGTGGCTGGACCCGCGATCCGATCCGGCCGCTTGACGAGGGTCAGCGGGCGCAGGTCCGCGCCTCGCTCGCCCGGGCCGGGCTGATAGACGCGCCCGCCAAGCTCGCCGCCGTGGGAGCGGAATGACCCATCCGGTCGGCAGCAACGGCGCGACCACGCGCCATGACGTCGTCATCGTCGGCGGCGGCATCATGGGCTGCACCACGGCCCTGCACCTGGCGCGCGGCGGCATGTCCGTGGCGGTGCTGGAGAAGGGCGGGCTGTGCATGCAGGCGTCGGGCGTCAATGCCGGCACGCTGTCGATCCAGATCAAGCGGGCGGCGCTGATCCCCTACGCCATGCGCGGCTGGGAGCAGTGGCGCGACGCGCCGGACTGGCTGGGCGATGTCGGCTTCGGCCAGCGCGGCGGCGTGACCCTGGCCTTCACCGCCGAGGAGGCGGCGATGCTGGAGGAACGCATGCAGGGCCGCATCGCCCAGGGGGCGCCGATCGAGATGGTCGGCGCCAACCGCGCGCGCGAGCTCGAGCCCGGCCTCTCCGACAAGGTGGTCAGCGCCAGTTTCTGCCCGCTCGACGGCTACTCCAACTCCTCGGTCACCGGCCATGCCTACCGCCTGGCTCTGCGTGAGGCAGGGGCGGAGCTGCGCGAGTACACCGAGGTGACCGGCATCGAGCGCGTCGCCAACGGCTACCGCGTGGCGACGGCGGGCGGTCCCGTCGAGGGCACGCGCCTGGTGCTTGCCGGCGGGGCCTGGCTGGGCGATCTGCTGGAGCGCGATTTCGGCCTGCACCTGCCGGTCAACCGCCGTATCAACCAGGTCACCGTGACCGAGCGCATGCCCATGGTGGTCAACCGCATCGTCGGCGTCGCCACCGGCCTGCTGACCCTCAAGC
>JAVKFF010000148.1:0-10769 GCA_040226215.1 Azospirillaceae bacterium | reverse complement strand
CTATGCCGCCTGGCGCCGCGACGGCAACCAGCTGTGGATGGCCGGCATGGTGCCGATGACCGCCCAGGGCATCCTGCATCCGGGCATGGTGGGGGCGGAGGTCAGCGTCGACCAGGCGCGCGAGGCGGCGGTGCTGTGCGTTATGAACAGCCTGTCGCTGGCGGCGCGGGCGCTCGACGGCGATCTCGACCGCCTGACAGGCTGCCTGAAGCTGACCGGCATCGTCCGGGCCGGCGCGGATTTCACCGACCACCCGGCAGTGATCAACGCCGCCTCGCAGCGCGTGGTGGACTTGCTTGGCGAGGACGGCCTCCATGCCCGCATCGCCTGGGGCACGCCGTCCCTGCCGGCGAACGCCCCGGTCCTCCTGGACATCGTCTGGCTGGTGGCCTGAGCGCTCCTCAGCCCGTCGAGACGTGGCGGATCAGATGGCCGGCGCCCGTGCCCTTCGGCACATCCGGCGCGACGGCGATCAGCACGCAGTCGTCATAGGGCGCCGATAGCGGCTCCGCGCCGTCCCAGGCGATCACCTCGCCCCGGGCGAAGCGCTCGTGCCCGCGGAAATCGCCGGCCCAGCGGAAAGCGTCGCTGCGGGCGACCGGCACCGACATGCGGTCATAGAGCCGCACCGGTTCGCGCGGGCAGCGGGTGAGGGCGGCCTCGGCCAGGTCCGGGTCAACCATCCCCAGCGCCGCCAGCAGGGACAGGGTAGCGGCGATGCCGGTGTCGCGCGCCTCGGGCGACAGGTGCGGACCGGATTCCGAGAGCAGGCCCAGCGCCGCGCCGGCAGGATCGCCCAGCGCGCCATATTCGTAGAGCATGCCGCCGCCGGGCGAGCGGTCGCAGGCGATGTGGTGGGCGGGCACCGGGATGCGCGCGGCCAGGTCGCGCGCGGCGGGCTTGTCGATGAAGGCGAGCAGGGGCGGATCCCGCCAGGCCGACGGGTCGTCGCGCCAGTGGCAGTTCGACATGATGTCGAGCAGCACGTCGGCCGACGCCACCAGCGGGCGCAGGGCGCGGGCGCGGACCACCTCCAGCGCCGTCTCCGCCGGGTCGTCGAGCAGGGCGTCGCGCCAGATGCGGTTGAAATTGGCGTCGACGAACTTGGCGGCGGCCGGGTCCGCCGCGTCGAAGCGCTCGAAGGCCGCGACATTGGCCAGGGTGAGGACGAGCGAGCCGGCGGCGAGCGCCGGCGGCGCGTCGAGCAGGGCCAGGACCGCCGCCAGGCCGCAGAGCTCGTCGCCCTTGGACAGGCCGTTGACGAGCACGGTGGGACCCGGCCGGCCGCTGTCGATGCGGTGGCAGTAGTCGATGCCGGTATTGCCGCGCCGATAGGCAGCGAGATCCGGCGGCGCCAGCAGGGCGGCATCCGGCGAGTCGGCGTTCACGCTGTCCACGGTGGCGCGTCTCCCAGCGGTGAGGAAGCGTGCATGATGCCCGTGCCCGCGAAAAACCGCCAGCCTGTCAGCAGCGGGTGGCCGCGCGCGGGAGCTGACGGGCGAGCGCCTCGAGAAACAGTCCGCTCGCCGCGTTCGGCGCCTCGTTGGCGTCGCGGATGGCGAACAGCGGAATGCGGGAGGCGGTGTCGAGCGGGATCGCCACGGTGCCGGCGGGCGGCGTGTCGCCGACGGTGAAGGCGTCGAGCACAGCGCTGCCTAGCCCGCGCTGCACCAGGGCCACGGCCGAGGACATCAGCCGCACCCGCACCGCCAGGGTGGGCGCGACGCCGGCCTGGCGGAAGATGTCGCCGAGCAGGCGGTGCTGGAAGACCGTCCGCTCGAAACCGATCAGGGGCTCGCCGGCGAGGTCGGCGGCGGTGAGGCGCTGGCGCCCGGCCAGGGCCGAGCCGGCCGGGACCAGGCAGAGCAGTCCCGCCTCGGCGATCCGGGTCAGCGCCACCCGGCGGTCGTCGATGGCGTAGATGGTGACGGCGAGGTTGACCCGGCGCATCAGCAGCGCCGGCACCACCTCGTCGACATGCAGCACGTCGAGGCTGAGCCCGAGGCCCGGATGGCGCGTGCGGATGTCGGCGAGGGCGGCCGGGATCAGCGACAGGCCGAGGCCGGGCGAGCAGCCGACCGCGAGGTCGGCGACGCCGTCGGCGCGGGCGTCGCCCAGATGCTGGTTGATGCGCTCCAACCGGTAGTGGATCTGCTCCAGGTCCTCGAAGATCGCCCTGGCCTCGCCGGTCGGCACGAAGCCGCGGGCGCTCCGGGTGAACAGCACCACCCGGTTGCTGGCCTCGATGTGCTTGACCATGCGGCTGATGCCGGGCGCGGCGATGTTCAGCATGCGCGCCGCCCCGGCGATGGAGCCGGTGACCATCACGGCGCGCAGCACCTCGGCCTGGCGCAGGCTCAGCATCGCCGGTGGGCGGGCGTCGATCTCATTAACATGATGATAGCATGAACTGTCGAAATGTTAATTTAGTAACGCCCCCGCCGCCGCTACGATCCGCGCGCATGAGGGAAGGAAACGGGCCGGAACGCGCCCCAGCACAACAACGACCGGCCGATGCGGCCTGAACCGGTGGAGCATGACTGCGACATTGTCGTGGCCGGTGGCGGCATGGCCGGCGTGGCGGCGGCGATCGCCGCGTCCGGCGACGGCCTGCGCGTCCTGCTGGTCGAGCGCAACGCCTTCCTCGGCGGTGCCGCCACGGCCGGATCCGTCGGCCAGTTCGTCGGCTGGGAGACGCGCAGCGGCCGCCGCGTGATCGCCGGCGTGGCCGAGCGCATCGTCACAGCGCTGCGCGCGGAGGGTGGTGCGGCGCCGCACGGCCGCTTCACCATGTCGACCGGCCACGTCATGGACCGGGTGGAATACGACCCCGAACTGCTGAAGATCGTGCTCGACCGGCTGGTCTGCGAGAGCGGCGCCGACATCCTGTTCAACGCCACCGTGCATGGAGTCGAGCAGCGGGCGGGACGGCTGACCCTTGTGCATCTCGCCACGCCGTCGGGGCCTGTCGTCGCCAGCGCGCCGGTCTTCGTCGACGCCTCGGGCGATCTGGCGCTGCTGTCGCGGGCCGGGGCGGCGTTCCTGGCGCCGGACGGGAGCGAGGGCGTGCAGCCGGCGACGCTGATGTTCGCCATGGCGCCAGTCGACTTCGCGGTGCTCGACGCGCTCGGTGATGGGGAACGGCGCGCCATCGTCGCGCGCGGCGTGGAGACCGGCGCCCTGCCGCGCGCCGCCGCCCATCGCAGCCGTGTGCCGGGCAGCGACACGGCCTGGTTCAACGTCACGCGCGTCGACATCGATCCGGACGACCCCTTCGCGCTGAGCCGGGCGGAGATCGAGGGGCGGCGCCAGGCCCTGGCGGCCGCGCGCTTCCTGAAGGAGAACCTGCCGGGGCTGGAAAACGCCGCATTGACCAGGCTGGCCCCGCAGCTTGGCATCCGCGACGCCAGGCGGGTCAGGGGCGACCATGTGCTGACCCGCGACGAGCTGGCGGCCGGCACGCTGCCCGCGGACACGGTCGCCTGCGGCGCCTATCCCATCGACATCCACCATCCCGCGGGCAGTGCCGGCCTGACCTTCGAGGAGTTCGGCCCGGACCACTATTACGGTATTCCGCTCGGATCCCTGATACCCTCGGGCTTCGACAACGTGCTGACGGCCGGGCGCGGGGTGTCGGCGACGCACGAGGCCTTCGCGGCGCTCAGGGTGATGCCGACCGCCATGGCCATGGGCCACGCCGCCGGGGCAGCCGCGCGGCTGGCGGTCGAGATGGCCGAGGGCGCGGTCCGCCGCATCGACGTCGCGGCGCTGCGCGACCGGCTGCGCGACGCCGGCGCCTTCCTGGGAGCCTGACATGGCGCTCACCGCCCTTTTCGTGGTCTTCCTCACCTTCATGGTGCTGGGCGCGCCGGTGGCCATCGCCATGGGCCTGGGCTCAATGGCCTATCTGATGATCTCCGACATCCCGGCCACGGTGCTGATCCTCAACATGGTGGACAGCCTGGGCGGCATTACGCTGCTGGCCATTCCGTTCTTCGTGCTGGCCGGGGAGATCATGAACGCCGGCGGCATCACCCGGCGCATCTTCTCCTTCGCCGAGCATCTGGTGGGCCATGTGCGCGGCGGGCTGGCCCATGTGAACATCGTCTCCAGCCTGTTCTTCGCCGGCATCTCCGGCTCCGCCGTGGCGGACGCCGCCGGGCTCGGCCGGATCGAGATCAGGGCGATGGTGGACGCGGGCTACTCCCGGCCCTTCAGCGCCGCGGTGACCGCGGCGTCGAGCTGCATCGGCCCGATCATCCCGCCCTCCATCCTGATGGTGCTCTACGGCACCATGACCGACGTCTCGATCGCCGGGCTGTTCCTGGGCGGCCTGATCCCGGGCGTGCTGCTCGGCATCTTCATGATGGTCTACGTCTTCATCGTCGCCAAGCGCGAGCAGGTGCCGCCGCGCCCGCGGCCGAGCCTGGGGCAGATCGGGCGCAGCTTCCTGGCCAACCTGCTGCCGCTCGGCACGCCGGTGGTGGTGCTGGCGGGTCTGGTCTTCGGCATCGTCACGCCGACGGAAGCGGGCGTGCTGGCCATCGTCTATGCCCTGGCCGTCGCCACGGTGCATGGCGAGATCGGCTGGCGACGCATCGGGCCGATCCTGGAAGAGGCGCTGATCACCACGACGCAGATCATGTTCATTCTCGCCTGCTCGGCCCTGTTCGGCTGGCTGGTCACGACCGAGCAGATCCCCGAGCAGCTCGCCGCCTGGTTCCGCGAAACCGGGCTGGGCACCTGGGTGTTCCTGGCCGGGGTCAATGTGATCCTCTTGTTCCTGGGCACCTTCATGAGCCTGACCTCGATCCTGATCATCTTCACGCCGACGCTGCTCGGCATGGCATTGCCCATGGGTATCGACCCGGTGCATCTGGGCGTGGTGGTGATCCTCAACCTCACCGTCGGGCTGATCACCCCGCCGCTCGGCTGGTGCCTCTACATCGTTACGGAGATCGCCGAGATCCGCTTCGTTGACACCGCGCGGGCGATCCTGCCCTTCCTGATCCCGATCGTGCTGGTCCTGCTGATCGTCACCTACGTGCCGTGGGTGGTGCTTTGGCCGGGCGAGCTGTTCCTCGGCGGCCGCTAGACCGCCGGACACCAAGAACCGACAAAACCAAGGAGGAAAGCCATGCGACCGACACCCATCCATGCCCTGATCGGCGGCCTGAGCCTGGCCCTGATGCCACTGGTTCCCGCAGCGGCGCAGACCGAGCTCCGGCTGGCCTGCCCCTCGGCGCCGACCAACCCGACCTGCCTCGCCGCCCAGCGCTTCGCCGACGAGACCGAGCGGCTGACCGACGGCTCGGTGACGGTCGCGGTCTTCCCCTCCGCCCAGCTCGGCCGCGGCGCGGAGGCGATCAACCAGACGTCCGCCGGGATCATCGACCTGGTGGTCGAGGACATCACCAACTATTCCAACTTCGTCAACGACTACAACGTGGTCTCCTGGGGCTTCGCCTTCCGCGACGAGGACCACTTCAACGCCTTCCTGGACTCCGACCTGCACCGGCAGATGATGGACGAGCTGGAGGCCGAGTTCGGCGTCACCCTGCTGGCCACCAACTGGCGCAAGCTGCCGCGCGTGGTGGTCTCCACCAGGCCGGTGTTCACGCCGGCCGATGTCGAGGGCCTGGTCTTCCGGGTGCCGGGCATCCCGTCCTACATCGCCACCTGGGAGGCAATCGGCGCCAACCCCTCGCAGGTGCCCTGGGGCGAGTCGTTCCAGGCGCTGCGCACCGGCGTGGTCGACGCCATGGAGTCGCCGCTCGACAGCGTGGCCAGCCAGAACTTCCACCAGGCCGCCCCCTATGTGACGCTGACCAACCACGTCTTCTCCGCCATCACGCTGGGCATGAACACCGCCCGGCTGGAGGGGTTGAGCGAGGCCGAACAGGCAGCGCTGCGCGAGGCGGCGGCCCTCGCCACCGACTATTCGATCGAGCTGCTGGAGGAGAGCCGCGCCACCGTGGAAGGCCAGATCGTCGGCGACGGCGCGGCCATCATCATGGTCGACTCCGCGCCCTTCCAGGAGCGGGTCGCCGAGGCCGCCGCCCGGCAGGAGGCCGAGGGCCTGTGGCGCGAGGGGCTGCTGGAGGAGATCCAGGCGATCGAGTGAGGTCGCGGACGTGACCGACACACCGGAAGATCCCCGGCGTCCCGCCGCCGGGGACACCGGTCGCCCGCCTGGTCTGGTGGCCGGGCTCGACCGGGCGCTGGCCGGCGTCAACTGGCTCTACCTGAAGACCGGCCAGGCGATCCTCATCGCCCTGGCGGCCCTGGTCTTCGCCCAGGTCGTCGGCCGCTACACGCTCGGCCGCTCGGTGCAGGGCTTGAACGAGCTGACCGGCTTCCTCTTGGTCTGGCTGGTCTTCCTGATGGCGGTCGTCCTGCACCGCCGGCGCCGGCATATCGTCATCACCGCGGCGATCGACCTGCTGGGACCGGCCGGGCGACGGATCACCGGCGCGATCGTCAGCATCGGCGTCGCCGCCTTCGCCGTCTTCGTGTGCCTGCAGATGGGCGAGACCATGCCCTATCTGCGCCTGCGCTCGCCGGTCTACGGCATCCCCGATTGGCTGGAGAAGCTGGCCCCGCTCTTCGCCTTCGTGCCCATCCTGCTGCAGGAGATCGTCAACCTGGCGACACCGGACGGACGGAGACGGGAGGTGGTGACGCCGTCGATCTGACCTGAGGTAAAGCCACCGATCGGTTCGGCGGGCTTACTCGAAGACGTGCAGGGCGGTGCGGTTGCGCTCGATGAAGTCCCAGTCGTAGTCGACGCCGAGGCCGGGGCCGGTCGGCACCGGGTAGCAGCCGTCCGCCCCGACATCCTCCAGCTGGTCGGAATAGTCCGAGCGGTAGATCGGCGGCACCGGGTTGCGGGCCTTGGGATTGACGATGGCGAGTTCGTAGTAGTTGGTGTTGCGGATCGCCGCCATGCACAGCCGGTGGGCGGGTCCGCAGCCATGCAGCTCGACGTCGAGGCCGAAGGCGTCGGCCAAGTGGGCGATGCGCATGGTGCCGGTGATGCCGAGATCCATGTCGGGGTCGGCGCGCACGAAATCCGTCGCCTCGTGCACGATCCAGTCGGCCTTGGCCTCGACCCCGCGCACATGCTCGGTGATCAAGAGCGGCGTGCGGATCATCTGGCGCAGCTTGCGGTGCGCCTGCATCGACACGCCGCCGTCGCGCATCGGGTCCTCGTACCAGAAGAAGTTGGCGTCGTCGCAGGCGCGGCCGACATAGAGCGCGTCGGCGAAGGTGCGCAGCTGGCAGGCCGGGTCGATCATCAGCGTCATGCGGTCGCCGACCGATTTGGCGAGGTGGCTGACATTGGCCGCCTCCTCGCGCGCATCGCCCTCGTTCCAACCGTGGATCTTGAAGGCGCGGAAGCCGAGCTCGTGGCACTGCTCGGCGAAGGCGGCGAAGTGCTCGGGGCTCGACAACGCGCCCTCGCGGTCGCCATGGGTGGTCGAGGCATAGGCCGGCAGCCGGGTGCGGTAGGCGCCGAGCAGCTCCCCCACCGAGACGCCGTAGCGGCGGGCCGCCAGGTCCCAGAGCGCGATGTCGAGATGGCCGACGCCGATGAAGCCGAGCTGGCGCAGCGCGCGTTTCATGTCGTCGTAGAGGATGGCGCGTTCCAGCGCGTTGCGGCCGACGATCTGCGGCGCGGCCATCAGCACCTGGCCCAGATGTGCCTTCTTGCCGCCGTGCTGGGGGCAGTACTCGCCGACCGATCCGTCATCGGTGAGAATGCGCACGCCGAAATTGCTCAAGGTCAGGCGCGCGCCGGGCTGGTAGGCGCGGTGATGGTCCAGGTTTTCGATGTCGAAGGTGTATTCGTGCACCTCGACACGGCGGATACGGCTCAAGGAACGTCCTCCTCTCAGGCGCTGTCGCGCATCATGATTTCGAAGCCGAGATTAATGGCGCTGCCGGCCGGCTGCTCGCCGGTGAGGCGGCCGAGCAGCAGGCGCGCGGCCTCGCGGCCCATCTCCTGCATGGGGAAGCGCACCGTGGTCAGCGCCGGCCGGATCCAGCGTGAGATCGGCGAGTCGCCGAAGCTGACGATGGCCAGCCGGTCGGGCACGGCGATGCCCCTGTCGATGGCGTGGCGGATGGCGCCGACGGCGACCTGGTGACCGGCGAAGATCACCGCGTCGGTCGCCGGCCGGTCGGCCAGGATGGTGTCGATGACGTCGCCGCCGATGCCGGTGCCGGGATCGCTGTCGATGGCGTGCAGATCGATCACCTGGCCGATCTCCCGGCCGGCGGCCATGGCGCCGTCGCGGCGCGCGTTCATGCGGCTGTCGTCGATGCGCGCGTGCTCCACGAAGGCGATGTGCCGGCGGCCGCGGCCGGCGAGATAGCGGACCAGCGAGGCGCCGGCCTCCAGGTTGGAGAAGCCGACATTGCAGTCGATGGGGTTCGGCGTGAACTCGAAGGTCTCGACCACCGGCACGCCCGCGCGGCCGAGCGCCTCGGCGCAGCCACGGGTGTGGCGGGCGCCGGTGATCAGCATGCCGTCGACCCGATGGCCCAGGAAGGTCTGCACCAGCTCCGCCTCGCGGGCGATGGAATAGCCGGTGTCGCCGAGCAGGAGCTGGTAGCCGGCCGGACCCAGCAGGTCGGTCGCCGCCTGCAGGGTCTCGGAATGGATCGGATTGCCGATGGTCGGCACGATGGCGCCGATCACGCGCGTGCGCGCGGAGACCAGGCTGGAGGCAAGGCGGTTGGGGATGTAGCCGAGCCGGCCGGCCACCTCCAGCACGCGCGCCCGGGTGGCGGCGGAGACCCGGGTCGGGTTGTTCAGGCAGCGCGAGACGGTGATCGTCGACACGCCCGCCGCCTCGGCGACCTCCTGCAGACGGATCGGCCCGGCGGGGTCGGATCCCGAAGGCGTGGGGGGCGGTGTCATCGCAAGGCGGGCCTTGACAGTGGCGGCTGCATGAAATACCGGTATCAGGAATGGACAGCGCTGTCCATGCAGCAATGCGGAGGTCAGGCCGGCGCCGTCAAGAAAAAACCGATGCGTCGCGGCGATGTCCCCTGTATCCGCCACGACGCCCAAATAATAAGCGCGGGCATCGGTCGCCCGCTTGGGAGCGCCGCAATCCAGATGGTCGAAGTGCCGCAAGAAGGGCCGTCATTGACGCGATGGCCGAGTCGGGTACTCTCCGTCATCGGGCTGGCGGAGCTTGGTGTCGGTGTCCTTCTAATCTTCTTTATCAGTATCTGTATCGTTGTCGGCGTATTTTTTCGCTACGTACTCGGCTCGTCACTGGTTTTCGTCGAGGAATCCGTGACAATCGCTTTCATCTGGGTGACGTTTCTTGGTGCCAGCGTGGCGGTGAAGATGCGCCGGCACATCGTCATCACGACGATCGCCGGTCTTTTCGGTAACCGCTTCAGGGCTTATCTCGATCTATTCTGTAATATCTTCGTGCTGGCGGTCGCTGTCGTGGTTGCCATCTTCGCGACCCAGTACATCGAGCCGCAGAACCGCAGCTTGACTGTGTCCTTGCCCTTCAATTTCCCGCGGGGCTGGGTGTTCTCCATCCCGACACTCTACGCGATGGTTTCGATCGCCCTGACCCAGATCGCCTATGTTGTGGACAGCGCTGTCCGTATCCTCCGGCCGGCACCGCCACGCCAACCGCTCACCATCCTGGGGGGCTAGGGCACCCGTGTCGATCGGCTACATCCTGCTGTTCTTCCTGGCCACTGCGGCGCTGCAGGTACCGGTCGCCTTCGCGCTGATCTTCGCCGCCGGCCTTTTCCTGGCCGTCGACGGCCTGTTTCCGGCCTCGGTGGTGGCAAGCCGCATGGCCCCGGGGCTCGAGAGCTTTCCCTTCCTGGCGCTGCCGCTCTTCGTCTTTGTCGGCACGATCCTCAGCCAGGGCGGTATCGCCCGGCGCATCTTCGACTTCGCCAACGCCCTGGTCGGCCATTTCCGTGGCGGGCTGGGGCATGTCAACGTGCTGGCCAGCATCATCTTCGCCGGCATGAGCGGTGTCGCGCAGGCCGACGCGGCCGGTCTGGGGCGCATCGAGATCGAGGAGATGCGCCGGGCCGGCTATCCGCGCGACTTCGCGGCCGCGATCACGGCGGCCTCGGCGGTGATCGGCCCGATCATCCCGCCCTCGGTGATCATGGTGGTCTATGCGGTGCTGGCCAACGTGCCGCTCGGCGACCTGTTCCTGGCCGGCCTGCTGCCCGGTCTCCTGATGGGCGGGGCCTTGATGGTGACGATCGCGGTGATGGCGGCGCGCGGCAAGATCGACGTGGCGCTGCAGCCCCGGCTCCCCTGGCGCGAACGCAACCGCGCCTTCTGGCGCGCCGCCCCGGCGCTGGCCGCGCCCGCCTTCCTGATCGGCGGTCTGCTCTCCGGCGTGGCGACGCCGACGGAGCTCGGCGCGCTGACGGCGCTCTATGCCGTCATTCTGGGGTTCGCCCAGGGCGAACTGACCTGGCGCGGGCTCTGGCAGTGCGGCGTGGAGACCGTGGTGACGACGGGCGTGCTCGCCTTCCTGATCGCCGCCGCCGCGCCCTTCCTGTGGACGCTCGCCATGCACGACATGTCGGGCTGGTTCGCCCGCCAGGTGGCCGGCATCGTGGCCGACCCGGTCGTGCTGCTGCTGCTGATCAATCTCGGCCTGCTCGTCGCCGGCGAGATGCGCGAGCCGCACATCGAGGTGCCGGTGCTGGGCAACGACCACCAGAACACCGTTCAGCTGATCGACGGCAGCCACGTCATCGCC
>JAVKFF010000147.1:0-83490 GCA_040226215.1 Azospirillaceae bacterium | reverse complement strand
CGGCGGCGGAGGCGGCGGCGGCGGTGGGGGCGGCGGCTCGGGCACCTCGGCCACCTCCGGTGGCGTCTCGGGACCGCGCACCTGCGGCAGCTCGGCCAGTTGCGGCCGGTCCGGCGCCTCCGGCGTCACCTCCGTCGTCAGCGCCTCGGTCGGCGCCTGATCGAGCTGCGGCAGCGGCTCGGTCTGCGGGCGTTCGAACTCGAACGCCTCGGCCGGCTGCGGCTCGCCGAAATCGCCCAGGCTGGGCAGTGCGGAGGGATCGACGATGGCCACCGGCACGACCTCGCCGCCCAGCTGCCGCGCCTCCTGGGGGAACAGCGGCAGGCCGAAGATGATCAGCACGATCACCAGGCCGTGGACGATTGTGGAGAGGAGGAAGCTGAGATGCATGATCCGATGGCGCTTCCCTCGGCGCTACTGGCCCACCTCTTGCGGCAGCTCGGCGACGAGCGAGACGCGGGTGAATCCGGCCGAGTTGATCGAGCCCATGACCTGCATCATGCGCCCATAGGCCAGCGACTGGTCGCCGCGCACGAAGATCTGCGCCTCCGCGTTCTCGTTGGTGATGGCGATCAGGAGCGGCACCAGATTGCCAATATCCACCTCGGTCTCCTGGACAAATATATCGCCTTCCGCGGTCACCGAGATCACCAGCGGCTCCGTCTGCTCGGAGATGTTCTGCGCCTGGGTGCGCGGCAGGTCGACGGGCACGCCCACGGTCAGCAGCGGGGCGGTGATCATGAAGACGATCAGCAGCACCAGCATGACGTCGACGAAGGGCGTCACGTTGATCTCCGCCATCGGGCGCAATCCGCGTCGGCGTCCGTCCTTGCCATTGCCGCCGCCGCGGCTCATCACCGGCCCCGCCATCGTCGTCTATCCGCGCCCGTCGTCGAGAAACCGTGCGAGGATGGTGGAGAACTCGCCCGAAAATGTGTCGAGGCGGTCACCATACTTGGACAGATCGGACGAAAACTTGTTGTAGGCGGCGGAGGCCGGGATCGCGGCGAAGAGGCCGAGCGCGGTGGCGAACAGCGCCTCGGCGATGCCCGGCGCCACCACCGCCAGGCTGGTATTGCCCGAGCCGGCGATCGAGATGAACGAGTTCATGATGCCCCAGACCGTGCCGAAGAGACCGATGAACGGCGCCGTCGAGCCGACCGAGGCGAGGAAGGTCATGCCGCGCTCCAGCTCGCCCATCTCGCGGCCGATGGTCACGCTCATCGCCTTGTCGATGCGCGCCTGCAGGCCGGCGCGCACGCCCTCCCCGCCCATGCCGCGGCCGGAGGTATGGCGCCACTCCTTCATCGCCGCGGAGAACACCGCCGCCATCGGGTCGTTCGGCTCGTCGCCGATCTCGTCATAGAGGTCGTCAAGCGAGGTGCCGGACCAGAAGCGGTCCTCGAAGGCATCCGCCTCGCGGTTCAGCCGGCGGATGCGGAAGGACTTGTAGAAGATGATCGTCCAGGTCCAGATCGACGCCAGCAGCAGCAGCAGCATGACGAACTTGACGACGATGTCTGCCTGCAGGAACAGCCCCCACAGCGAGACATCGATCACCGCCTCCGGCGCGCCCAGCAGGTTGGTGTTGAGCTCGTTCTCCATCCCTTAGGGAGCCTCTCTGGTCATTGCTGCCGTACGGCCTGGTTCCGGGTCGTCCGCCCGAGGTTCCGGCGTCACCGCCGCGAACGCCTCGCGGATCGCCGACGGTACCCGAATCGGCCTGCCCCGACGGTCGACGCAGGCGAGGTGCACGTGCAAGATGGCAATCTCGCGGCCTTCCCTGGCGATCTTCTGCCGCAATCGCAAACTGGCCCGGCCGGTCTCCGCGACCGTCGTGGCGATGACCAGCAGATCGTCGAGCCGGGCCGGCGACCGGTAGTCGATCTCGAGCCGGCGGACCACGAAGGCGGCGCCGGTGTCCTCGAGCAGGCGTCCCTGCTCGAAGCCCAGCGCCCGCAGCATCTCGGTTCGCGCCCGCTCGGCATAGGCCAGATAGTTGGCGTGGTAGACGATGCCGGTGCCGTCCGTGTCCTCCCAGTAGACGCGGACATGGTGGGGTGCCGAAGGGTCGCCAGTCACACCCGCCACCGCTTCAGGCCCCCGGATCGGCATTTTCGGCGAGCTGTCGCAGCAGGTCGAGCTGCGCCTGGTCGCGGCGCGGCGGCATCAGCTTCAGGTGGCGGTAGCCGTCATCCGACAGCATGCGGCCGCGGGGCGTGCGCATCAGCAACCCCTCCTGGATCAGGAAGGGCTCGATCACCTCCTCGATGGTGTCGCGCTGCTCCGACAGGGCGGCGGCCAGCGTCTCCACGCCGACCGGGCCACCGCCATACTTGTCCGCGATCATGCCGAGATAGCGCCGGTCCATGGCGTCGAGGCCGCGCTTGTCGACGTCGAGCCGGGTGAGCGCCGCATCCGTCTCTACCGCGCCGATCTCGGTCTGCCCGGCCACGGCGGCGAAGTCGCGCACCCGGCGCAGCAGGCGGCCGGCGACCCGCGGCGTGCCGCGCGCCCGGCCGGAGATCTCCGCCGCCCCCGCCGGGGTCAGCGGACAGTCGAGCAGGCGGGCGCCGCGGCGGACGATCTCCTCCAGTTCCTCCGGCAGGTAAAAGTTCAGCCGGAGGGGGATGCCGAAGCGCTCCCTGAGCGGCGTGGTGATCAGTCCCGAGCGCGTGGTCGCGCCGACCAGGGTGAAGGGCGGCAGGTCGATCCTGACCGAACGCGCCGCCGGCCCCTCGCCGATGATCAGGTCGAGCTGGAAGTCCTCCATCGCCGGGTAGAGGATTTCCTCCACGGCCGGATTCAGGCGGTGGATCTCGTCGATGAACAGCACGTCGCGCGGCTGCAGATTGGTGAGGATCGCCGCCAGGTCGCCGGCCCGGGCGATCACCGGGCCGGAGGTCGCCCGGAAGCCGACGCCGAGTTCGCGGCTGATGATCTGGCTGAGCGTGGTCTTGCCGAGGCCGGGCGGTCCGAACAGCAGCGTGTGGTCCAGCGCCTCGCCGCGCTGGCGGGCGGCCTGGATGAAGATCTTGAGGTTCTCGCGCAGGTCCTTCTGGCCGATGAACTCGTCCAGGGTCTGCGGCCGGAGCGCCACGTCCGCACCGTCGCCCTCGCGATAGTCGCCGGCGATGACGCGGCCATCCTCGGCGCCGGCAGGACCGTCCGCGGGCGCCATCTCAGCCAAGCTCCTTCAGCGCGGCGGGGATCAGGGCCTGCACCGTGGCGCCGTCGCCAAGCTCCCGCGCCGCGCGGGCCACTGCGCCGAAGGCTTCCGACCGGCCGTAGCCGAGATTGACCAGGGCGGAGACCGCGTCCTCGCTGACGCCGCCGGCGGTTTCCGCCCGGGGCGTGGCTGGCCCCGCGGTCAGGGCCGAGGGGCCGAGCGGGATCGCCGCCATCTTGTCCTTCAACTCGGCGCAGATGCGCGCCGCCAGCTTCGGGCCGACGCCGTCGGCGCGGGTCAGCATCGCCTTGTCCTGGGCGGCGATGGCCATCGACAGCTCCTCCGGGCCGAGCACCGACAGCAGCGCCAGCGCATGGCGCCCGCCCACACCCTGCACGGTGGTGAGGATGCGGTAAGCGTCGAGTTCCGCCCGGTCGGCGAAGCCGTAGAGGTGGATGTGGTCCTCGCGCACATGGGTCTCGACATGGACGCTGGCCGCGTCGCCGGGCGCGCCCAGCCGGTCGAGCGTGCGGCGCGAGCAGAAGATCAGGTAGCCGACCCCGCCCACGTCGATCACCGCCATGCCGTCGAGCAGCTGGTCGACGATCCCCTTCAGCCGGGCGATCATCGGCGCCTCACCGTGCCGCCGCGGCGGGGCGCACCCGCGACGGACTGCGCTCAGTCTGGCTGCGCTCGGTCAGGCTGCGCTCGGTCTGCCGGTGATGGGCATGGCAGATGGCGACGGCCAGCGCGTCGGCGGCGTCGGCGCTGGCCAGCGTGATCCCGCCCAGCAGCATGCGCACCATGGCCTGAACCTGCACCTTGTCGGCATGGCCGGCGCCGACGACCGATTTCTTGATGTGGTTGGCGCCGTATTCAGCCACGCGCAGCCCCGCCTTTGCCGGCGCCAGCACCACCACGCCGCGCGCCAGGCCGAGCTTGAGCGTCGAGGTCGGGTTCTTGTTGACGAAGGTCTCCTCCACCGCTGCCTCGTCGGGTCCGAAGTCGCCGATGATCGCGACCAGCCCTTCGTAGAGCTCGACAATGCGGTCGGGCAGCGCCGCCTTGCCATCGGAATCGACAGTGCCGTGGGCGACATGGCGCAGCCGGTTGCCGGAGACGTCGACGATGCCCCAGCCGGTGTGCCGGAGCCCGGGATCGAGGCCCAGAATGCGCATCGTCGTCCTGCCGCCCTCCCTGGCGCGTGTCAGGTGCGGAAAACCGCCTAGGTCGCGCCGTCACGCGGCGGTCAGCTTCTCCAGCACCTCGTCGGACACCTCGAAATTGGAGAACACGCGCTGCACGTCGTCGCTGTCCTCCAGCGCGTCGATCAGCTTCATCATCGTGCCGGCCTGGCTCTCGTCGAGTGGCGAGGTGGTGGTCGGCCGCCAGACCAGACCGGAGCGCTCGGGTTCGCCCAGCGCCTGTTCCAGCGCCTCGCTGACGGCGCCGAAATCGTCCGGATCGGTGAGGATCAGGTAGCCCGGCTCCTCGCCCACCTCGGCCTGCTCCACGTCCTGGGCGCCGGCCTCCAGCGCCGCCTCGAAGACGGTATCGAAATCGCCGGCCCCAGCCGTGTAGGCGATCTCGCCGACCTGGGTGAACATGAAGCTGACCGAGTTGGTCTCGCCGAGATTGCCGCCGTTCTTGGCGAAGATCGAGCGCACCTCCGCAGCGGTGCGGTTGCGGTTGTCGGTCAGCGCCTCGACGATGACGGCGCTGCCGCCCGGGCCGTAGCCCTCATAGCGCATCTCGACGAACTCCTCCGCGCCGTCGCCGCCGGTCGCCTTCTTGATCGCCCGCTCGATATTGTCCTTGGGCATGGACTCCTTGCGGGCGGCCTGGATCGCCGCGCGCAGCCGCGGGTTCATCGCCGGGTCGGGAATGCCGAGCTTGGCCGACACGGTGATCTCGCGGGCCAGCTTGGTGAACACCTTGGCGCGCTTCGCGTCCTGCGCGCCCTTGCGGTACATGATGTTCTTGAATTGGGAATGACCGGCCATCGCCTCGGAGCCTTCTCACTCGAACCTGGTCGCCATCGGGGAATCTACCGCGCCGCGGTCGATCACGCGGCCACGGCGCGTCACGCGGCGCCGCGCCGCGATACGCCAAACGGCGCGCACTATGGCGTTTTTCACCGCCTTGTCAAAGGCGACGTCAATGGACTGAATACCACATTATATGGGGTGTGGGGACACCAAGTTATACCCGATCTGGCGGTGCAGGCCGCTCCCTAAACCTCCAATGGCGCCGGCTGCAGGCGGCCGCCGAGGCGGACCGGGCGGATCGCCGTGGCGAGGCCGGTCCGGGTATCGGTATCGACGACGACGCCGCACAGCGTGCCGGGTCCTTCCGCCGGGCTCAACCGCTCGCCCGGCAGCTTGCTCAGGAATCGCAGCACCGCCGGCGCCTTCTTCATGCCGATGACGCTGTCGTAGTCGCCGCACATGCCGGCATCGGTCTGGTAGGCGGTGCCGCCCGGCAGAACCTGCGCGTCGGCTGTCGGCACGTGGGTATGGGTGCCCACGACCAGGCTCGCCCGGCCGTCGAGATGGTGGCCCATCGCCATCTTTTCCGAGGAGGCCTCGCCATGGATGTCGACGACGATGGCGTCGGCCTCGCGCGGCATGGCCATGTCGGCGAGCAGGCCGTCGACCACCGCGAAGGGATCGTCGAGCGCATCCATGAACAGCCGGCACATCAGGTTGACCACCAGCACCTGGTGGCCGTTCCGCGAGGTGGCCAGAAGCGCGCCGCGGCCGGGCGTGCCGGCGGGGTAGTTGGCCGGGCGCAGGATGCGCGGTTCGCGGTCGATATAGCCCAGCAATTCGCGCTGGTCCCAGACATGGTTGCCGGTGGTCAGCACGTCCGCCCCGGCCTCGAACAGCGTGTCGGCGATGGCGGCGGTCAGGCCGAAGCCATGCGCCGCGTTCTCGGCGTTGACGATGGTGAAGTCGATGCCGTGCCGCTCGATCAGCCCCGGCAGGCGTTCGAGAACGGCGTCCCGGCCGGAGCGGCCGACAATGTCGCCAATGAAGAGCAGTCGCATGAGTTCAGGTCCGGGGCGTGACGCCGGCAGCGGATTGACGGATCGCGACCGGCCCCCTCTCGGTGACGATCGCGTCGAGCGCCACGTCATAAGGACCGTGCGGTACCGCGTCCAGTTCCTGGGCCGCATAGCCGATGCCGATCGCCGTCACGGGACCGGCGGCCTTCAGCCCGGCCAGCGTGCGGTCGTAATAGCCCTTGCCGTAGCCAAGGCGGTGGCCCGTCCGATCGAAGGCGAGCAGCGGCACCAGCACCAGGTCGGGCATCGCCGGCCGCCGCAGCGCCGGCACCTCGATGCCGAGTGCGCCCGCGACCATGGCCTCGCCCTTCGACCAGTAGCAGAACTGCAAGGGGGCGTCGCGTTCCGCCACGACAGGCAGGCAGATCCGCCATCCTCGCGCGGCCAGGGCATCCAGGGCGGGGCCGATGTCGATTTCGCCGCGAAACGGGCTGTAGCCGCTGGCCACGCCCGGCGGTCGCGCATCGACCAGGGCCAACAGATGTTCCACCAGGCGCCGGCCCGCATCCGCCCCGGCGACGGCATGAGCCTCGGCCCGCCGGGCCAGCGCTGCCTCACGCAGCCGCCGCTTTTCCGCGAGCAGCGCGGCGGAGAGGGGAGCCGGGCCAAGCGCCGTGTCCCGCTCTGGGGAGGATGGGTCCTGACCGCTCACGCACGCTCCTTTCCATCGGGAGTCCCGCTCGCGAATCTCGGTCGGGAGTCTTCGGCCGGCAGTATTGGCGGCAGTCTTGGCGACAGTCTTGGCGGCGGGCGGCAGGTGGCACGGGCGGGACCGCCGAGACCGTCGGTTATCGTCTAGCCTCCTGGGACCCGCACTCAGCAGGTGGGCGCCGTTTTGACAAGGCCACGGCCCGGTCAGGGACAGCTCCCTAGAGGATGGATATAGGCCCCGGGGATAAAGTCACCTAACGCGTCCGGCAGCCCCGCTCGTACACCCGATATCTAGGCCTGCTCGATGCGCCCCGCAAGGGCCTCGACGCGGCCGACCAGCCGGGCCAGCGCATCGGCCTCCGCACCGTTGGGCACGGCGGCGGCGTTCTCCTGCGCCTCCTGCAGGTCGAACAGCTCGTCGGTGACCATCAGGGCGGTCATCACCAGCAGCTGGGCCTCGGTCGCCGATGGCGCGGCGCGCGACAGCTCGCGCATGCGCTGGTCGAGAAACTCCGCGATGGAGCGCACCCGGTTCTCCTGCCCGTCGTCGCAGGCGATCGGGTAGCTGCGGCCGTTGAGCGAAATGTCCACACGGGCCATGCCGATTCTATCCCTTCAGCACCGCTTCGAGAGTTTCGATGGCGCGGTCGACGCGCTCGGCGATCGCCTCCGCGTCCGCCTGGGTCTGCTGGCTCATCTCCTCGAACAGCGCCTGCTGGCGCCGCTCGCGGTCGGCCATGGCGGCCTCGAGCCGGCCGAGCGCAGCATCGAGCCGGGCGATGGCGGCCTGGAGCGGGCTGTCGTTTATGTCTGCCATCAATGCATTGGGCGCGGTCGTGAAACGGGAATGCCAACACTAGTCTATGTTCCGGACAGTTTGAAGCGATTCCGCCGATTTGTCTCGCCCGGTACGCGATTGCCGGACACGGCCCCGATGCCGGCGCGGCTATCGCCGCAAAGCCCCGGTTTTCCGCGCATGGCCGACCGGGAAATGGGACATTGACCTGATGCCGAGCCGGCGGCATGGTGCCGACGCTTTCAAACCGCCGGAACGAGGGCGTCGACCAACGCCCGCGCCCCATTGCGCCCGGCGCGGCGTCGCGCTTCCCGCCCCGGGGCTCGCTGGCCGCCGTCGCCGGTCGGACCGGATCGCCACGGACCACCGCCAGGGCCAGATCATCCGATGCCAGCAGAGACCGCTTCGCGCACCGACACCCCGTCCGCCGTCGCCCACCGCGATCTGGCCAACGCCGTCCGCGCCCTGGCGATGGATGCCGTGGAGCGGGCCAAGAGCGGCCATCCCGGCATGCCGCTGGGTATGGCCGACGTGGCCACGGTGCTCTATTCGCGCTTCCTCAAATTCGATCCCGGCCGCCCGGACTGGCCCGACCGCGATCGCTTCATCCTGTCGGCCGGCCATGGCTCGATGCTGCTCTACGCCCTGAACCACCTGACCGGCTACGAGAAGGTGACGCTGGAGCAGTTGCGCAATTTCCGCCAACTCGGCTTCCTCACCGCCGGCCATCCGGAGGTCGAGGTCGAGGCCGGCATCGAGACCACGACCGGTCCGCTGGGTCAGGGCATCGGCAACGCGGTCGGCTTCGCGCTGGCCGAGCGCATGCTCAACGCCCGCTTCGGCGACGGCCTGGTCGACCACTTCACCTATGTCATCGCCGGTGATGGCTGCATGATGGAGGGCATCAGCCACGAGGCCGCCTCGCTTGCCGGACATCTGAAGCTCGCCCGCCTCATCGTCCTCTACGATGACAACGGCATCTCCATCGACGGCCCGACCGACCTCTCCTTCTCCGACGATACCGGCAAGCGCTTCGAGTCCTACGGCTGGGACGTGCAGGCGGTCGACGGCCACGATCCCGACGCCGTCGCCAAGGCCATTGAGGCCGCCCGCGCGTCCGACACGCCGTCGCTGATCCGTTGCCGGACGACGATCGGCTTCGGCGCGCCCAAGAAGGCGGGCACGGCGGCGGTTCATGGCTCCCCCCTGGGCGCGGAGGAGATCGCCGGCGCCCGCGAAAGGCTGGGCTGGCCGCACGCGCCCTTCGAGGTGCCCGAGGCGATCCGCGGCGCCTGGGCCGAGATCGGTGGCCATGGCCGCAAGCTTCGCACGGCCTGGGAGGCCCGGCTCGCCGCCTCGGCCGATCGCCAGGCCTTCGCGACCGCGATCGCCGGCGACCTGCCGCCCGACCTCGATGCGGTGGTGGCCCGGCTGAAGGCTGATTTCGTCAAGGAGAGCCCGAAGATCGCCACCCGCGTGGCCTCCGGCAAGGTGCTGGAGGCGCTGGTGCCGGCGATACCGGAACTGGCCGGCGGCTCCGCCGACCTGACGCCGTCCAACAACTCCTATGTCAAGGGCACCAGGGAGGTCAGCCGCGGCGACTATGACGGGCGCTACATCCGCTTCGGCGTGCGCGAGCATGGCATGGCCGCGGCGATGAACGGCCTGGCGCTGCATGGCGGCGTCATCCCCTACGGCGCCACCTTCCTAACCTTAACCGACTACGCCCGCCCGGCCATCCGCCTCTCGGCGCTGATGCGCATCCGCGTGGTCTATGTCATGACCCACGATTCCATCGGACTTGGCGAAGACGGGCCGACCCACCAGTCGGTCGAGCATGTCGCCTCCTTGCGCGCCATCCCCAATCTCGCGGTCTACCGCCCGGCCGACCCGGTGGAGACGGCGGAGGCCTGGGCGCTGGCGCTGGCCGACACGACCCGGCCATCGGTCATCGCCCTGACCCGGCAGGGCGTGCCCACGGTGCGCGGCGGCGATGCCGAGGAGAATATGAGCGCCCGGGGCGGCTATGTGCTGGCCGAGGCGGACGGGCCGCATCGCGCGACCATCCTGGCCACAGGTTCGGAGGTCGGCGTGGCGCTCGACGCGCGCCGTCTGCTGGAGGATGGCGGGATCGGCACCCGCGTCGTCTCCCTGCCCTGTCTTGAGCGCTTCGAGGAGCAGGACGAGGCGTACCGCCGGGACGTGCTGGGCGGCGCGGTCGTGCTGGCGGCGGTCGAGGCCGGCGTGCGCCAGGGCTGGGACCGCTATATCGGCCCCGATGGCATCTTCATCGGGATGAGCGGCTTCGGCGCCTCGGCGCCGGCGGAGGACCTGTTCCGCCATTTCGGCATTACCGCCGAGGCAACCGCGGATGCGATAAAAGCGAAACTTTGAGTAATCTTCCGCAATGCCTAAATGAAAGGCTGCGAAAGTAACGCGACATCGGCCCGGCTCGCCGCACCGCGCGGCCATGGGCATCAGCGACGGCAAGGAGGAATGCGATGACGGTCAAGGTTGCCATCAACGGCTTCGGGCGCATCGGCCGCAACGTGCTGCGGGCGATCTACGAGTCGGGGCGCACGGACATCCAGGTGGTGGCCATCAACGACCTGGCTGACCTGTCGACCAATGCGCATCTGCTGAAATATGACAGCGTGCACGGTCGCTTCGCAGGCGACGTCTCGGTCGACGGCGACACGCTGGTGGTCAATGGCGACCGCATCAAGGCCCTGTCCAGCCCCGATCCCGCGGCGCTCGGCCTCGGCGATCTCGGCGTCGACATCGCCATGGAGTGCTCCGGCCGCTTCACCAAGCGCGACGACGCCGCCAAGCTGATCACGGCCGGTGCGAAGAAGGTGCTGATCTCCGCGCCCGGCACCAACGAGGACCTGACCGTCGTCTACGGCGTCAACCACGACAAGCTGACTCCCGAACACACCGTCGTCTCCAACGCCTCGTGCACCACGAACTGCCTGGCTCCCGTCGCCTATGCGCTCAACGAGGCGATCGGGATCGAGAAGGGCTTCATGACGACGATCCACAGCTATACCGGCGACCAGCGCCTGGTCGATACCATGCACAAGGATCTGCACCGGGCCCGCGCCGCGGCCTTGAACATGATCCCGACCTCCACCGGCGCCGCCCGGGCGGTCGGCAAGGTGCTGCCGGAACTCAACGGCAAGCTGGACGGCGTGGCCATGCGGGTGCCGACCCCGAACGTCTCGGTCGTCGACTTCAAGTTCCTGGCCAGCCGCGACACCACGGTCGAGGAAGTCAACGGCGCCATCAAGGAGATGGCGAACGGCCGCCTGAAGGGCATACTCGGCGTCTATGACGAGCCGCTCGTCTCCACGGACTTCAACCACGACCCGCTGTCCTCCATCTTCGCGCTGGAGGAGACCAAGGTGATGGACGGCAATTTCGTGCGGGTGATGAGCTGGTACGACAACGAGTGGGGCTTCTCCAACCGGATGAGCGACACCGCCATCGCCATGGCCAAGGTCGGCTGAGACCGGTCGGGCCGGCCGCACGTCGCCGGCCCTTACCACTCCCCGGCAGCATGTCCTTCGACAGTCCCGAGGCCCTTGGCGAGGCCTTCATCGACCGCTGGAACGCCAATGACGGCGAGGGTCTCGGCCGGCTGTTCGACGCGGACGCCCGCTTCGTCAACGTGGTCGGGCTGATCTGGCGCGACCGGGCCGCCATCGCCCGCAACCACCAGATCGCCTTCGACAGCTTCTTCAAGGACGCCCGGGGAACAATCCGGCGCATGGAACGCCACGACCTCGCCGACACCGTCGCGGCGCTGCACGTCCACTGGCGCATGACGGGCCAGATCGAGCGGGACGGCCGCGCGGGCGCGCCGCGCCGCGGTATCCTGCTGCTGGTCTGCCGCAAGGGCGGCGATGGCTGGTCGATCGCCGTCGCCCAGAACACCGACCTCATGCCGGGCCACGTCACGGTGCCGAGCCCGGCGGCGGAAGGCTAGATCACATCAGCAGGACCGGCACCATCGTGGCTACCAGCAGCAACGCCATGACGACGTTGAAGGCGCGCCGGTAGGCGGGCTGGTTGAGGAGCCTGCCGATCGCCACGCCGAAGCCGGCCCACAGCCAGTTGCAGGGCATGCCGAAGACCAGGAAGACGCCGACCATGACGGCGAGCTGGGCCGCCGGTGCCATGCCCTCCAGCGAATAGGCGCCGAGCAGCGCCAGGATCATCGCCCAGGCCTTGGGATTCAGCCACTGGAAGAGCGCGGCCTCGGGAAAGGTCATCGGCCGGCCATCGGCACGACCGTCGAGCGTGCCGCTGGCGCTGGCGATCCGCCAGGCGAGGTAGACGAGGTAGGCGATCCCCAGCCAGCGCATGACATCGAGCAGTTCCGGCACCGCCTCGAACGCCGCGCCGAGGCCGACGCCCAGCGCCAGCAGCATGGCCATGAAGCCGAAGGCCACGCCGAACAGGTGCGGCAGGGTGCGCCGGAAGCCGAAATTGGCGCCCGAGGCCATCAGCATCAGGTTGTTCGGTCCCGGCGTGACCGAGGTGGCGACGGCGAAGCCGATCACCGAAAAGAGCCAGGTCAGATGGCCATCCATGGCCCGGGTCCTCCGACAAGAGGTCGCCCCGAAAGGGCAAGAGTGCTGACCTATATCCTTGGCGATCTCCCACCATCAAGACAATGAATTTATTGTCCTTTTTGTCTCGGTACATTTTGTCGGGAGACATCCGCATCAATCGGCTTCCGCCTTCGCCGCGCGGCGCCTGGCGGCGCGTCGGCGCACCACCAGGTTCATCGCCTCCACCAGGACGGCGAAGACGACGGCGAAGTAGAGATAGCCGCGCGGGATGTGGAAATGCGCGCCATCGGCCACCAGCGTGACGCCGATCAGCAGCAGGAAGGCAAGCGCCAGCATCTTCACCGTGGCATGCCGGTTGACGAAGGCCGAGAGCGGCTCGGCGGCGATCAGCATGACGCCCATGGCGATGACCACGGCGGCGATCATCACCTCGACATGCTCGGCCATGCCGACCGCCGTCAGCACGCTGTCGAGCGAGAAGACCACGTCGAGGGCGACAATCTGCGCGATCACGCCGGCGAAGGACGCGCTCTGCCGCGGTCCGGATGCGTGCACCTCACCCTCGACCATGGCGTGGATCTCGGTCACCGCCTTGGCGAGCAGGAAAAGCCCGCCGACGATCAGGATCAGGTCGCGCCAGGAGAAGTCCATGTCGAACAGGCTGAACACCGGCTGGGTGAGCCCGATGATCCAGGTGATGACGAGCAGCAACACGATACGCACACCCAGCGCCACCATCAGCCCCAGCCGGCGCGCTAGCGGCTGGCGCTCCGGCGGCAGCCGCGAGGAGACGATCGAGATGAAGATCACGTTGTCGATGCCCAGCACGATCTCCAGCAGGGTGATGGTGGCCAGCGAGATCCAGGCGTTGGGATCGGCGAGAAGGTCGAGCATGGTGATCGGGGCTCCTGGTTGCCAGCCGGCGGGGCGTCGGATGAGGGGACGGCATGTGACAGCGGATCGCGGCGCCGCCAGAATGGTGGACGTCGCCCGCGCCGATCAACCGCGAATTGGCCACCCCGGTTCCGCCGCTTTTCGCCGACGCATTGCCGGGGCGCCAAGGCTGGGCTATGCCCGTCGTCCGAAGTGACCATCACGGCCGAGACCGCACCGACCATGTCCGACGAACCGCCGCAACTCTACCTTGTCACGCCGCCCGGACCGGATCCGGACTCCTTCCTGCCGGTTCTCGATGCGGTGCTCGATACCGCTGCGGTCGCCTGCGTGCTGCTTCTGCCGGGCGATCTCGATGACGCGGCGCTGCGCCGGGTGGCGGAGCGCCTGCGCGATTCCGTCCAGGGCCGCGACATCGCCTTCCTGGTCGACGGCCGGCCCGACCTGGCGGTCGCCCTGGCGCTGGACGGTGTGCATACCTGCCCTGCCGGACCGCCGGTGAAGGCCTGCCGGGCCACGGTCGGCAGGGACGCCATCGTCGGCTATTCCTGCCGCAACAGCCGCCACGCCGCGATGGAGGCGGGCGAGGCGGGCGCCGACTACATCGTCTTCGGCAACCTTGCCTCGACGCCGGAGGAGACCGCAGAGACGCTCGAGCACCTGCGCTGGTGGTCGGAGATGATGGAGATCCCCTCGGTCGCCCTCGACCGCATCGACGCCGGCAACGCCGCGACCTTCGCCGAGACAGGTGCCGACTTCCTCGCCATCGGCCCGGCGCTCTGGGAGGCCGAGGATCCGGCCAGCGCCTTCCGGGCCATTGCGGAGCGGCTGGGATTGCGCACTTGAGTTGATGTCACATATGATATCACATGTGATATGAAGTGGGTCTTGGACACGGATGTCGTGATCGCAGGCTTCCGAAGTCCCAGCGGTGCTTCACGACAGATTCTGCGCGCGGCCTTGCGTCGAGAGGTCGATCTCGTGATCAGTGTCGGCCTCGCCTTGGAGTATGAGGCGGTGCTCGTCCGTCCGGTTCACCGGACCGCGATCGGTCTCACGGAGGACGAGATTCGCGAGGTGCTCGATGCGCTGCTGTCGACCGCCACACTTGTGCGCACGGACTATCTTTGGCGTCCCATATTGGCGGACCCTGAAGATGAGATGGTGCTCGAAACCTGCCTCAACGGTTGGGCGAGCCACCTGCTGACCTTCAACACCCGGCACTTCAAGCCGGTCGCGGAATGGCTTGGCGTCAGGGTTCTCGACCCGGCGTCCGGCTGGAGGAGAATGAATCGATGACAGAAGCGATGCGGTTCGCCCTTCGCCTGCCCCGTTCGCTCAAGCGCGCCGCCGAGGACGCCGCGGAACGGGACGGCACCACCCTCAACCAGTTCATCACAATCGCCGTCGCCGAGCGGGTAAAATCGCTCGAGGCCTGGGCGGCCTTTCAGGCGCGCGCGGCCCGGGGCAACCCGGCTCGCGCGATCGACCTGCTCGACAAGGCGGGATCCGACGCGCCGCGAGACGGCGATCGTCTGCCAGACTAGGCGGGCCTAAACCCGCCGCATCGCCGCTTCGACCGCGGCCAGATGGGCATCGCCCGACGGCATGAAGTGCAGCAGCACGTTGAAGGCGTGAACCATGCCCTCGGCCTCGTGGTGGACGACAGGCACGCCGGCGTTCATCAGGCGGTCGGCGTAGCGCCTGGCCTCGCCGACAAGCGGATCGCAGCCGGCGGCGACGATGGCGGTCTCGGGCATGTTGGCCGGCGGCTGGTGTCGCGCCGGGGAAAGCAGCGGATCGGCGCTGTCCGCCTCGCCCGCATAGGCGGCGGCGAACCACTCCAGATCGGGCCGGTCGAGGCCGTAACCCTTGCCGAAAACCTTCACCGACGGCTCGGCCATGGTGAGGTCGAGCCAGGGACAGAAGAGGTAGTTGAGGCCGATGCGCGGCCCCCGGCTGATGGCCGCCAGGCGGGTCACCGCCACGGCCAGCCCGCCGCCGGCCGAGGTGCCACCGACCATCAGCCGCCTGGCGTCCCCGCCATAGCGCCGGGCATTCTCGTAGACCCAGAGCAGGGCGTCGTAGCCGTCCTCGACCGCCGCCGGAAACGGCTTCTCCGGCGCCTTGCGATAGTCGGCGGAGACGACCAGGGCGGGCACCCGCTCGGCGAGCCGGCAGGCCTCGTGGGCGCTCTCCTCGATGCCGCCATAGACGTAGCCGCCGCCGTGGAAGTAGAGCACCACCGGCAGCACGTCGTCGGCCTGCTCGACGCCACGGATCAGGCGCACCCGCAGCGGCCCGGAGCGCGCCGGGATCACGCGCTCCTCGACGATCATCTCCGGCAGTGCGGGACGCATCTTCAGGATCGCCTCGCGGATGGTCTTACGCAGGCGCGGGGCACCCATCTGGCGCGGCGGCGGCAGGTCGTTCTCGCGCTGCCAGTCTGCGACCATCTTCAGATAGGCTTCGGCTTCGGCGTGCAGCGCGGTCAAGGGAGCGGCGCCCGGGGCAACGGTTGACGGAAGGCCAATGGCTGATTCGCTAGAACTCTAGCGGAGCGGCGACCGGCGCCCAAAGAACATCTTCGACATGGGCCGCCCCCGTGGCCAGCATCACCAGCCGGTCGAAGCCGAGCGCGATGCCGGCGCAGTCGGGCAGGCCGCCGCCGCGGTCGGCATCGAAGGCGGCGAGGAAGTCCTCGTCGAGCGGATGGGCCGCGCCATGGATCTCGCGGCGCCGCGCCTGGTCGGCCTCGAAACGGCGGCGCTGCTCGGCCCCGTCGGTCAGTTCGCCGAAGGCGTTGGCGATCTCCAGCCCGGCGACATAGAGCTCGAAACGTTCCGCCAGACGCGGATCGTCCGGCTTCGGCCGCGAGAGTGCGGCCATGGAAATCGGATAGTCGATCAGCACGGTGGGTACAGGGTGGCCCAGCTTCGGCTCGATGCGCTCGAGGAAGATGCGGAAGAACAGGTCGTCCCAGCGATCGCCCTCGTGCGGCGCGACGCCGATCCCCCGCGCCGCCTCGGCAAGCAGGCCGGCGTCCGGCTCGCCCGGGTCGGGCGCGGTCGCCAGCAGGTCGATCCCGGCATGGCGTTCGAACGCCTGCTGGACGCCGATCACCTGCCAGTCCGCGAAGGGATCGCTCTCGACGCCGCGCCAGGTCAGCTTCCGCGTGTCGCAAGCCTCGGCGACGGCGCGCAGCACGGCCACGCAATCGTCGATCAGCACGCGGTAGCCCTCCCCCGCCCGGTACCATTCGATCATGGAGAATTCCGGGTGGTGCGTGGCGCCGCGCTCGGCATTGCGGAAGACATGGGTCAGCTGCCAGATCCGCCGTTCGCCGCCCGCCAGCAGCTTCTTCATGGCGAATTCCGGCGAGGTGTGCAGGTAGATCGGACGAACGCCACGGCCGGGGTCGAGGATCTCGGTGCCGAAGGCCTGCAGATGCACCTCCATCCCCGGCGAGATCTGCAGGGCGGGCGTCTCCACTTCCGTGAAGTCGAGCCGGTCGAACAGCGCCTGCAACGCCCGCTTAGCGCGGTTGCGCCGGATCAGCAGGGGGCGGCGCGCCTGCAGCCGGTCGGCCCGCCACCAGGGCGCGGCCGGGCGCGTACCGCCGCTCACCGCCGGCTCGCGACGGACATGGCCGCCATGCCGTCGGACGGCCGCCGCCGGTCGCGCGGCGCAGATTGCCAGAACAGGGTCATGCTGATAGGTTCCGCGCCGCTTTTCAGTCCTCGACGGGAGTCCGCTTCGATCGTGCCTCGGCTCGGTGCCGCTCGGTGATCGCGGATCCCGGGCGCATCAAGCAGGGTGACACCATGAAAATCAATGCCATCAACATCCGGCCGGGCAACGTTCTGGAATACGAGAACAAGCTGATGCTGGTCACCAAGATCGACCTGATCCAGCCGGGCAAGGGCAACGCCGTGATCCAGGTCGAGATGAAGGACGTGCGCACCGGCACCAAGACGCAGAACCGCTGGCGCACCCAGGAATCGGTGGAGCGCGCCCGCCTCGACGAATCGGAGATGCAGTTCCTGTTCGCCGAGGACGACCTGTTCACCTTCATGGACCAGGAGAGCTTCGAGCAGGTGGCCATCCCGCGCGAGGTGATCGGCGAACAGGCCATCTACCTGCAGGACGGCATGGTCTGCACGGTTACCATGTACGAGGGCTCGCCGCTCTCGGTGGAGCTGCCGTCGCAGGTCACGATGGCGATCGTCGAGGCCGATCCGGTGGTCAAGGGCCAGACGGCGTCCTCCTCCTACAAGCCGGCGATGCTGGAGAACGGGGCGAAGGTCATGGTGCCCCCGCACATCGAGTCGGGCACCCGCGTGGTGGTCTCGACGGTCGACGGCTCCTATGTTGAGCGGGCGAAGGACTGAAGCCGACTCAGCCGGCGCGGCAGCGCGCCTCCCCAACCCGACACGAGAGACCAGGCAGTCAATGGCGACCCGTTCCGCCCTGATCAACGTCATGATGCGCGCCGCCCATCGCGCCGCCCGCCAGCTCGTGCGCGACTTCGGCGAGGTCGAACAGCTCCAGGTCTCCCGCAAGGGCCCGGCCGACTTCGTCAGCCAGGCGGACATCAATGCCGAGAAGACGCTGACAATCGAGCTGACCAAGGCTCGGCCGGCCTTCGGCCTGCTGATGGAGGAAAGCGGCGCGAGCGCGGGCGAGGATCCGGACCGCCGCTGGATCGTGGACCCGCTCGACGGCACGACCAATTACCTGCACGGCATCCCGCACTGGGCGATCTCGATCGCCGCGGAGACCCGGGGCGAGATCACCGCCGGGGTCATCTTCAACCCGGTCGCCGACGAACTCTTCTGGGCCGAGAAGGGGCAAGGCGCCTATCTCAACGAACGGCGCCTCAGGGTCAGCGGCCGCCGGCTGCTGAAGGAGGCGGTGCTGGCCACCGGCATTCCCTTCCACGGCCGCCCGGGACATGAGCGCACGCTGGCGGAGTTGGCCCGCATCACACCGCAGGTCGCCGGCATCCGCCGCTTCGGTGCCGCCGCCCTCGATCTCGCCTGGGTGGCGGCGGGCCGCTTCGACGGATTTTGGGAATCCGGCCTCAACCCGTGGGACGTCGCCGCCGGTGCCCTGCTGGTGCAGGAGGCGGGTGGCTTCGTCACGGAGATCAATGGCGGCCACAACCCCGTGGACGGCGGCAGCGTGCTCGCCGCCAATGCCCATCTCCACCTGATGATCGGCAAGGAACTCCGCCTCGCCGCAAAGAATGGCGAGAACGCCACAAATCCGGCCAAACATCCGTGAACCATCGTTGAAGCCGGTTGTGAAAGAATCCACCTATCTTGTATGTTCATGACCGGTTTCCTCGCGTAATCCGACGCGTGGGCTCGACCGTGGCAAGGGGAGCACCTGGTCATGACCGCGAATCGTTCCCGGTCGGTCCGTCGGCAGCGGGCGGGCCTGAAGACCGCTGTCCCGGCCGCGACCCTGGGGGTCGTTTTGGCGATGGCCGGCGGTCTGTCGCCGCTTGACACCGCCGCCCGGGCGCAAGTCGTCATCGGCGGCGCACCTACCGGGGTCACGGTCAATCTGGGCGTGCTCAACGACCTCGGACCGTCACGCAGCCCGAATATCGAATGGCCACCCTCCGGCACGGGCGCGCCACTGCTCGCCCCACCGCCGCAGGCGCCCGCGCCCGTAGCGCCACCCGCCACCGCCAGCGCTCCGCCGCGCCAGACAGGACCATCCCTGGCCGTCGCGCCGCCGCAGCCGCTCGTGCCGGCGCCTGCCGCCACGGCTGCCGCCACCGTCGCGCCGCCCGTCCCGCCGCCGCCTACACCGCCGCCTACGACGCCTTCGCCGGACGCAGCGCAGCCGGTCACCACGGCCGGAGCCACCGTCACCGAGGGTCCGCGGACCGGCGGCGCACCGGCGGCTGCGCCGGCTGCCGACAGCACGCCGCCGCCGGCGGCACCTCCAGAGGCACGCCCGGAAGCGCAGCCAACAGAGCAACCAGCGCCGCCCCCCGTTCCGCCGGAGCCGCAGTCGTCCAGCGATGCCGCCGATGCCGCCCAGGGCGGCGCTTCGTCGGCGGAGGCGAGCGACAACGGGCAGCCTCCCGCATCGGCCGGCAATGGCGGCGCGGCCACGTCCCTGCCGCCACCGGCGTCGACGGCGGAGTCGACTGCCAATGCGCCGCCGCCACTGCGTGAGGCCGACCGTCCGCTGACCCAGCCGCCTTCGCTAGCCGTGCCGCCCGGGCAGACGCCGGCGGACGAGGCCCCGGACGAGGTGATCGCCGGTGCCCTCGACCCACTCGACGAGGATGACGTCGGGGCGCCCCAGGCCGCCTCCGGCCAGCCGCCGGGTCCGGGCGAGACCATCGGCCAGATCCCGGACATGCCGGGCTATCGCCTGCTGTTCGACCCGGGCAGCGATGCGCTCAGCACGGCGGCCGGAAGCCTGCTCAACGGTCTGGCCCAGCGGCTGATCGACAATCCGGAGCAGACGATCCAGGTTAGGGCCTATGCGCAGTCCAGCGTCGATCGCGGGTCGGATGCACGGCGCCTGTCGCTGAACCGTGCCCTGACCATCCGCACCTTCCTGCTCGACCGGGGCATCCGCTCCACCCGGATCGATATCCGGGCCCTCGGCGATACGGCCGAAGGCGAGCCGCGCGACCGGGTCGATCTCGTCTTCACCAATTGACGGGGTGGCCGCCAGACGGCACCGTCATCCCCTCAACCGACGCTAGTCTCCCCCGAAGAGGAGGATGAGGATGTCGCGCCCCGGGCGCTACCTGACCCGTATGTCGATTTTCGTCGGGGCCGTGATCGTCGTCTGCACCATTCTGCTCGGTGCCGGCCTCGCCCAGGTCTTCATGGCGAATCCGGTGCTCAACGGCGTCATCATCGCCCTCCTTCTGGTCGGCATCGCCTATACCTTCCGGCTGGTGATCGCGATCAATCCGGAGGTCGACTGGATCGAGAACATGCGCTCGAACCAGCCGCGGGCCAGCGGTCACCTCGCCCAGCCGCGCCTGCTGGCGCCGCTGGCCTCCATGCTGCGCGACCAGCGCGGCCGCATGGCGATCTCCGCACAGTCCATGCGCTCGGTGCTGGACGGCATCCAGTCGCGCATGGCCGAGGGACGGGAGATCTCGCGCTATCTGATCGGCCTGCTGATCTTCCTCGGCCTGCTGGGCACGTTCTGGGGGCTGCTGCAGACCATCGGCGCGGTCGGCGACGTGATCCGCGACCTGTCGACCGACACCGGCGACCTCGCCATCGTTTTCGGCGATCTTCAGGCGGGGCTGGAGGCGCCGCTGTCGGGCATGGGCACGGCCTTCTCGTCCTCCCTGTTCGGTCTCGCCGGTTCGCTGATTCTGGGCTTTCTCGAACTGCAGTCGGGTCAGGCGCAGAACCGCTTCTACAACGACCTGGAGGACTGGCTGTCCTCATCGGTCCGGCTGACCGGCGGCGGCGGCGGCCTGGAGGGCGGCGATGCCAGCATCACCCTGCCCGCCTATCTGCGCGCCCTGGTCGAGCAGACCTCGGAGAACATGAACCAGCTCGCCCAGGCGGTGGTCGACATGGAGGAGCGCCAGAGCAAGGGCGCGCAGGCGCAGCTCGACATCGCCAACCGGCTGGCCGAGATGACCGACCAGGTGCGCAATCAGCAGGTCGCGGCGCTGAAGGCGGCGGACATGACGGCGGCGCTGCAGCCGATCATCGCCCGGCTGGTCGAGGTGCTGCAGAACCAGCCGGGCACGCTGGACGAGGAAAGCCGCCAGCGCCTCGCCAGCATCGACAACCGGCTGGCCGCGCTCGCCGAGGCGATCGAGGACGGGCGCACGCGCCTCTCCAACGAGGTGCGCGAGGACATACAGGTCCTCACCCGCACGATCGCCGCAATCGCCGAGGAACCTGCACCCGAGGAGCGGGAGTGAGCGGGATCGAGGGCTTGCTGACGCCATGACCCGGGATGCTGACGCATGAGCGCCTTCGGCGGCCGGCGGCGGACGGCCCGCGATCAGGGTGAGATCTGGCCCGGCTTCGTCGACGCCCTGTCGGCGCTGCTGATGGTGGTGATCTTCATCCTGCTGGTGTTCATGGTGGCGCAGTTCTACCTGTCCAACATGCTGACCGGCCGGGAGGAGATGGTCAGCCAGCTCAACCGCCAGATCGACGAACTGTCGGACCTGCTGGCGCTTGAGCGCGAGGAGAGCGCGGAGCTGCGCGACCGCTTCGCCCAGATGTCGGTCGACCTGCAGGCGACCGTGGCCGAGCGCGACCGCCTGGCCAACCAGGTCGAGGAAACGACGCGCCGGGCCGTGCTGGCCGAGGGCCAGCTCGCGAGTGCGCTGACCCGTGTCGATGACCTGACGGAATCCTCCCGTGGCATCGACACCCAGCTCGACCAGGCGATGGCCGCGCTTGACGAACGCGAGACGACGATCGCCGACCAGCTGCGCGAAATGGCGAGCCTGCGGCAGGACATCGAGGCGCTGCGCGCCGTTCGCCAGGAGCTCGAGATCGATGTCGCCCGGCTTTCCCAGGCGCTGGAAGCCAGCCGCAGCCAGGCCGAACAGCTGGGCCTGGAGCTCGACGAGCAGATCCGGCTGTCCACCACGCTGCGCGGCAGCCTGGAGGAAGCCAGGGCGACCAATACCGCGCTCGGTGCCGATCTGGAGGCCGAGCGGCAGACCACGGCGGCGCTGACCGGGGACCTGGCAAGCGTCCGCGACGAGAACGCGGCGATTGGCGACGACCTCCAGGCGGCACGCGACGCCATCGACCAGCTGACCGCCAATCTCGCCGAGGCACGCCAGACCAACGATGCGCTCACCGGCGATCTCGCCTTTGCCCGCCAGTCCATCGCGGAGCTGGAGAGCGGACTGGCGGAGCGGACGGCCGAAAGTGCCGATCTCACCAGCAGCCTGGACCTGCGCGAGGAGGAGATCGCGGAGTTGCGCGGCCTGCTGGCCGATCGCGAGGAGCGGATCGCGGGTCTGGAGAGCACGGTCGCCGACCTCTCTGGCGAGGTCGAGGCGGTGCGCGGCGAGCGCGACCAGCTGGCCCAGTCCCTCAGCCTGAGCGAGACCGAGCTGGGCCGCCTGCTCGCCGATCTCGGGCGCCTCAATGCCGAGATCGTCCGGCTTGAGGAACGCATCGCCAGCCTGGAAGGCGAGCTCGGACAGGTGGAGACCGCCCGTGCCGACCTGAACGAGAGCCTCTCCCTCACCACCGAGGAACGCGACCTGCTGCTGCGCGATCTGGCCGAGAGCGAGGCGACGATCACGGAGCTGCGCCGGACCATCGGCGACCAGAACCAGGCGCTGAGCCGCCAGGAGACCGAGATCGCCGAGCTTGGCGAGACCCTCGACGCGACCATCGACGAGCGCGATCGCCTGCTGCAGGTGATCGAGGCGCGCGAGAACCGGATCACGGCGCTCGAGGACACGGTGGCCCAGATCCGCGACGAGGTGAGCACCGCCTCCGAGGCGCAGCAGGACATCGCCACCGTGCTGCAGCAGACCCAGCAGGAGCGCGACCGCCTGCTTGTCGACCTGGCGGAGCGCAACGCCACAATCGCCAGTCTCCAGACCAGCCTGTCCACGCTCAGCACCAGCATGGCCGAGGCGACATCGGCGCGGAACGAGAGCGAGACGGCGCTGAACGCCGCGCTTGCCGAGCGCGACCAGCTGCAGGACCGGCTGTCCGTGCAGGCCGCGCGGATCACCGCGCTCGAGGATCAACTCGCCGCCGCGGAAGAGAACGCCGACCAGGCGGCGGAAGCCCGTCAGGAGATCGAGGCGGCGCTCGCCCTGTCGGCGGAAGAACGCGACGGACTGTTGGCGGCGCTCGCCCGGCGCGACTCCAGGATCGCCTCGCTGGAGGAGACCGTGGCGGCGCTGGAGGCGCAGGCCGGCGACGCGGAAAGCCTGGTGGCCGCCTTGCAGGATACCCAGGCCGAACGCGACCAGCTGCTGGAGGAACTAGGCCAGGTTCGCGACCGCTCCCTGGCGCTCGAAGCTGAGCTGGCCGGGGCCGAGGAGCGCACCATGCTGGCGCAGGAGGAAATCGCCGTGCGCGAGCAACGCATCGACGAACTGCTGTTGCAGCTCGACACGCAGGCGGAGGATCTCGCGGCGCGGGCCGACGATCTCGACCTCTCGGAAAGCCGCATGCAGCTCCTCAACCTGGAAATCGCCAACCTCCGGGCCGAACTGGAGGAGGTCGAGGCCCTGCTGGCAGCCTCGGAATCGCTGGTGGGCGACCAGGATATCGAGATCGCCAACCTGCGCGGCCGGCTCAACATGGCGCTGGTCCGCCAGGTGGAGGAACTCAGCCAGTACCGTTCGGAGTTCTTCGGAGAGGTGCGCGAGATCATCGGCGACCGCGAGGACATCCGCATCGTCGGCGACCGCTTCGTGCTGCAGTCCGAACTGCTGTTCGATCTCGGCTCGGCCGATCTGCGCGCCAGCGGCCTGGAGCGCATGCGCGACATCGCCGCCACGCTGCAGGACGTCACGAACCAGCTTCCGCCCGATGTCGACTGGGTGCTGCGCGTCGACGGACACACCGACAACATCCCGATCAGCAACGACCAGTTCGCCTCCAACTGGGAGCTCTCGACCGCCCGCGCGGTCTCCGTGGTGGAGTTCCTGATCGCAGAGGGCCTGCCGCCCGATCGGCTGGTGGCGGCCGGCTTCGGCGAGCACCGCCCGATCGCCACCAACGACACGTCAGAAGGCCGCGGCCAGAATCGCCGCATCGAGATCCGCATCGATCAGCGTTGAAACGGCGCCTCGGGCGAAGACGGGCAGCCGGTCCCGGGTCTGCAGCGCATCACTTCGTGCTGCGCTGCGCACGGGACGACGGGGAAGATTTCTGTAGTCAGCATGCTGTCGTCCCGTGCGCGATGCGGCGCGAAGTGCCACTTCGCAGACCCGGGACCGGCCGCCCGTCTTCGCCCGCCCCTACTCCGCCGCCCGGGCCTCGGCGGCGTCGGTGAACTGCAGGCGGGCGAGGCGGGCATAGAGGCCGTCGGCGGCGAGGAGCGTGGCGTGGTCGCCACTTTCCACAGTGCGGCCGTGATCCATCACCACGATACGGTCGACATGGCGCACCGTGGCCAGCCGGTGGGCGATGACGATGGTCGAGCGGTCCTTCATCAGCGCGGCGATGGCGTTCTGCACCGCGCGTTCGCTCTCCGCGTCGAGGGCCGAGGTCGCCTCGTCGAGCAGCAGGATCGGCGGATCGACGAGGATCGCCCGGGCGATGGCGATGCGCTGGCGCGGCCCGCCGGACAGCCGCACGCCGCGCTCGCCCACGAATGTCGCGAATCCGTCCGGCAGTTCCTCGATGAAGCCGAGCGCATGCGCGGCGACGGCCGCCTGCCGCACTTCCTCGTCCGAGGCGTCCGGCCGGCCGAAGCGGATGTTCTCGGCGATATCGGCGGAGAAGATCACCGGGTCCTGCGGCACCAGGCCGAGGCGGCTGCGGGCGGCGGCGGGATCGCTGCGCCGCAGGTCGACGCCGTCGATCTCGATCGTGCCCGCGTCGGGATCGTAGTAGCGCAGCAGCAGCTGGAAGACCGTCGACTTGCCCGCGCCCGAGGGCCCAACCAGGGCGACCGAGCCACCGGCGGGGACGTCGAGGTCGAAGTCGGCGAGCGCCGACTGCTCGGGACGCGAAGGATAGTGGAAGGTCACGCCGGTGAAGCGCACGCGGCCCTGCGGCGGCTCGGGCAGGGGCACGGGCTCGGCCGGCACCGTCACCGCCGGCCGGCGGTCGAGCAGCTCGAACAGTCGTTCCGCCGCGCCGGCCGCACGCTGCAACTCGCCCGTGGTCTCCGACAGGGCACCGGCCGAAGCGGCGACGAGCACGGCATAGAAGATGAACGCGGAGAGCTCGCCGGCCGTCATGCGACCCTCGATGACGTCGACGCCGCCGATCCACAGCACGACACCGACGGCGCCGAAGACCAGCAGGATCACCGTGGCGCTCATCAGCGCACGGGCCCGGACGTGTTTCATGGTGGTGTTGACGGCGTCCTCCACACGGTCGCCCATGCGTCGGCCGACGCGGTCCTCCTGGCCGAAGGCCTGCACCGTGCGCACGCCCACCAGGCTCTCGTCCACCACGGCGCCGACATCGGCCAGCCGGTCCTGGGCCGCCCGGCTGTGCCGCCGGACCTGACGCCCGAAGACCAGGATGGGGACCAGCACCAGGGGGATGACCAGCGCCACCAGCCCGGTCAGCTTCGGTGAGGTGACGACGAGCAGGATCAGGCCGCCGGCCAGCATCAGCGCGTTGCGCAGCAGCACCGAGACCGAGGCGGCGGTGACCAGTTGCACCACCGACATGTCGGCGGTCAGCCGCGAGATGATCTCCGAGGTTCGCGTCGTCTCGAACGTGCCGACGTCGAGGCGCAGCACGTTGTCGAAGACGTCGCGGCGCAGATCGGCGGCCACCCGCTCGCCGACATAGGCGACCAGGTAGTAGCGCGCGAAGGAGGCGACGGCGAGACCGACGACGAAGACCAGCATCACCGCCAGCGCCTGGTCGAGCGGTGCGGTCACCTCGGCGGGGAAGCCATAGTCGATAAGTGCCTGCAGCCCGCGCCCCAACGCCAGCACCATGAGGGCGGCGAGGACGAGCGCGACGAACGCGCCGGTCACAGCGCGGCGGTGCGGCCGCAGATAGGGCAGCAGCCTGGCCATCGGACGCAGGTTGCGGGCCCGACCGCGGTCACCCTGCGCCGTCAGCACGCCCAGACGCGCGTCCCGCCTAGCCACGCCGGCCGGTCCCGTCGGTCGCGACCGTCGCGCGCCCTGTCGTCTCCATGTTCATGCGGGCGGTATAGCGGGCGGATATCCGCACTGCAATGAACGCAGGGTCGCAGCGCCGTCCCGGGGTTGCGCGGCCGGTCGCGCTCGGCTATAAGCCCGGCTCGCATTTTCCGGCAGGACGAGAGCCATGAAGGCGGATATCCATCCCGACTATCACGAGATCACGGTCGTCATGACCGATGGCAGCGAGTTCAAGACGCGCTCGACCATGGGCTCGGCGGGCGACACGCTGCGTCTCGACATCGACCCCAAGACCCACCCCGCCTGGACGGGTTCCAACAAGAACCTGCTGCGCGAGGCCGGCCAGGTGGCCAAGTTCAACAAGAAGTTCGGCCAGTTCGGCCTGAAGAAGTAGCCGTTCGCCTTCGGGCCCGGCGACGACACGACCGAAAGGCGCTGCCGAGCCCGGCGGCGCCTTTTTTCATGGTGTGGCGCTTCGTGGCGCCACCGCGCGCACCTGCTGGTAGAGCCGGTGCAGGTGACGGTCGCGGATGCCCATCTCGTCGAGATGCTCGACGGTGTTGAACAGGTAGTCGCGGCAGGAGCCGAGCTGACCGCAGGCGGTCGACAGGGTGCGCACCACCCGCTCCTCTTCGAGTCGCCCCGAATAGCGCTCGTTCCGGCGGTTCATCACGAAGGTGATGGCGGGCACCCGGCGTCCCCCCGTCAGCGCGGTGACCCATGTCGGCCGGTACGAGCCGGCCACCATCTCGCGGCGCCAGACGATCTCGAGTTCCTCGCGCACCGCCGCTTCGGCGATGCGGAAGACGACGCCGTGGCAGGACCCGCCAGGCTCGAGCCCCAGCATCAGCCCCGGATTGTCCGGCGTGCCGCGGCCGAGCGGCGTCCACAGGCAGAATCGCCGATGATAGCCGTGGATGCGCGCATGCCGGCGCTCGACGAAATGGAAGGCCGGGTTCCAGATCAGCGACCCATACCCGAAGACCCAGACATCGCCGCCACGCCAGCCGGACACCGGCCCCGCCGCCAGCGTCGCCTCCAGAGAGGCGGCGCGCTCCGCGTCGGTCAGCAGGCGCAGGCTCGAATCGTGCCGCCGGATCATCTCGGCGATGACGCCGTTCTTCAGGCTCTCGCGGGTGATCGGCGAGGCGGCGGTCGCTGGTGTCCTTTGGGTCGGGGTCTCGCTGCTATCGTCCATGACATGAAGAATGACGCGCGTTCCGGTCGCCGCCAATGATGGCGCGCACACCCCTGTATTGCAATGCAGCAGGCCCGATTGGATGGGGGCAAGGCTGGGGTTGTCGGTTGTGGTCCGACCTGTCGCAGAGGACGGTCAGCCGGTCCCGTGTCTGCGAAGCGGCACTTCGCGCCGCATCGCGCACGGGACGACGAACCAACACTCAATGCGGATGAGCTGTGTCGTCCCGGATGCTGCGCAGCACGGCGTGATGCGCTGCTGATCCGGGACCGGATGGGCGTCGTCACCCCCCCTCTATCAAACCCGCTCCTCACGCCTGCCGCGCCCGCTCCCGCAGCAGGTACTTCTGGATCTTGCCCGTCGAGGTCTTGGGGATCTCGCCAAAGACCACGTGGCGTGGGCACTTGTAGTGGGCGAGGTTGTCGCGGGCGAAGGCGATGATCTCCTCGGCCGTCGCCGTGCATCCCGGCTTCAGCTCGACGAAGGCGCACGGCGTCTCGCCCCATGTCTCGTCGGGCCTCGCCACCACGGCGACCGAGGCCACCGACGGATGGCGCCACAGCGCCTCCTCCACCTCGATCGACGAGATGTTCTCGCCGCCGGAGATGATGATGTCCTTCGAGCGGTCCTTGAGCTCGACATAGCCGTCGGCATGCCACACACCGAGATCGCCGGTATGGAACCAGCCACCGGCGAAGGCTTCCTCGGTCGCCTTCGGGTTCTTCAGATAGCCCTTCATGGTGATGTTGCCGCGCATGAAGACCTCACCCATGGTGGCGCCATCCCGGGCCACTGGCTCCAGCGATGCGGGATCGGCCACCATCAGGCCTTCCTGCACCGGGTAGGCCACGCCCTGCCGCGCCTTGAACCTTGCTTGCTCGGCCGGATCGAGGGCGTTCCAGGCCTCCTTCCAGTCGCAGACGACGGCCGGGCCGTAGACCTCGGTCAGGCCGTAGACATGGGTGATGCGGAAGCCGAGCGCCTCCATCCCGGCGATCACGCTTGCCGGGGGTGGAGCCGCCGCGGTCATCATCTCGACCGTCTGCTCGAAGGCGCGGCGCTCGCTCTCCTTCGCGTTCAGCATCATGCCCATGACGATGGGCGCGCCGCAGAGATGGCTGACGCCATGGTCGGCCAGCGCGTCGTAGATGCCCTTGGCGGTGACCTGGCGCAGGCAGACATGGGTACCGGCGAGCGCCGTGACGGTCCAGGGAAAGCACCAGCCGTTGCAGTGGAACATCGGCAGCGTCCAGAGATAGACCGGATGGTGGCCCATCGCCCAGACCATGATGTTGCCCACCGCGTTCAGGTAGGCGCCGCGATGGTGATAGACGACGCCCTTGGGGTTCCCGGTGGTGCCCGAGGTGTAGTTGAGGGCGATGGCGTCCCACTCGTCCGCCGGCCGCAGGCCCGGCCAGTCGGGATCGCCCTCCGCCAACAGGTCCTCGTACGTCAACTCACCCAGGCGCCTTCCGCCCGGCCCCTCCGGGTCGGCGATGTCGACGATGAGCGGACGCGGAGCCTGGAGGCGGTCGAGCGCCGCCGCGACAACCGGCGCGAATTCCGTGTCGGTCAGCAGCGCCTTCGCCTCGCCGTGGTCGAGGATGAAGGCGATCGCGGCCGCGTCGAGCCGGGTGTTTAGGGCGTTCAGCACGCCGCCGGTCATCGGCACGCCGAAGGTGGCCTCGAACGCCTGGGGGATGTTCGGCGCCATAACCGCCACCGTGTCTCCCCGGGCGACGCCGCGCCCCGCCAGCGCCGACCCGAGACGCCGGCAGCGCGCTGCCGTTTGCGCCCAGTCGCGCCGGATCGCGCCGTGGATCACCGCGGGTCTCTCGGGATGAACCAGCGCCACCCGATCGAGAAAACCGAGCGGCGTCAACGGCGCGTGGTTGGCGGCGCGGCGGGCCAGGCTGGGGTCATCGTAAGGCGTTGAGGGAGTTGTCATTCCGTACCGCCGCGCGCTGCGCCATCGAAGGGACGCGGAAACGCTAGCACGCCCCGGGCGCTGGCGCACGGCATCGCAAAATGAGGGCTTGGACGAAAATTGAGCCTACCAAAGGTTGCGCCGGTTGGCGGTGAGTGCGAATGATTAACCTTGGTATAGTTTCGGGGGGAATCGTTCGATGCACACCAGGCGGTCATTCGCGCCGGCTTTCACCAGGACCGGCTGCAGCGTCATCGCCCTCCTCGTCGCCCTCTCCGGATCACCGGCACAGGCGCAGTGCAATCCCGGCACCGCGCCGACAACGCTTGGCGATGACATCGAATGCACGTCCGACGTCACGACCGGCTTGACGACGCAGGCGACCGACATGTCGGGCTCTGGCGGCTCGACGGTGACAATCCAGAACGGCGCGACGATCTCCAACGCGTCGGGTGCCGCCGTCGACATCACCGTCGATACGGACACGATGCTCGGGTTCAACTTCCTGATCGTGACGGACGGCACGGTCGACGGCTCCGGCAACGGCGTCGCGGTTCTGGGCGGCGGCAAGTTCACCGAGGTCGTCAACGTGGGCGTCGGCGGCTCCATCGTCGGCGGCGACATAAATCTCGGTGGTTCCACCGACCAGACACCGGGCGACCAGATCACGAATGACGGGCTGATCGATATCGCCGGCCACGACATCATCTTCGGGGCCGGCAGAGACCAACTGATCAACAACTCGACCCCAATCCCGATGGGCGATCCCATCCCGATAATCACCGCCAATCTCATCGACTTCGGTGCCGATGGTGGCCTGCTGACGAACAATGGCGGGACGATCAGTGCGAATGCACTGAAATTTGGAGACACAACCGGCTCCAGTCTCGGTCAGATACAGAACAGACTGGATGGCAAGATCACGCTCGGATCGCTCACGGTTGGAGAATCGTTCGACACCGGGCCAGGTTTCACCTTCACGATCCTGAACGGTGCGTCGGACGACCGGGATGCCGAACTCACGGTCACGGGCGCCGTCACCATTGGCGGGAACTCGGCCGGCTCACGCAACGAGGTCACCGTCAACAACTGGGGGGTGATGGAGACAGGCAATTTCTCCATCCTTGGCGGAGAGATTGCGAGCATCACCAACAACAGCCTGCTGACCATCAATGGCGATCTGAAGCTGACGGCGCTGAAGAATCTGCTCGGTGCAACCGACGATCTATCGGATTCGGAGGTCCCCTATCTGAAAGTCACGGGCGACGTGTCGTTCGGAACGGACACGGAAGAGGAAATTCGGATCTTCAAGGCCGAGATCGGGGGCTCCCTCATCACCGGCGGTGGCGACGACGTTCTCGTCGTCAACACCTCGCTTCAGGTGGGCGGCGCGCTCGACCTCGGCGCGGGCGGCGACGAAGTCCACTCGTTCGGCAGCTGGGATTTGGCGGGCAGTCCCGACAATGTCGTGCGCCTCGGCACGGGAGACGACCTCTTCGCCATCCAGTCGCATCAGCACGCCTTGCTGGCTGACGCCATGGTCGATGGCGGCGCCGACCTCGACGTCTTGACGGTGTCGAATTTGGGCGACCCGATGGAGGAGGTCGATCTCGCCGGGGATCGATACGTCAACTTCGAGCGGGCGCAGGTTTTCAATCTCGTCGGCCTCAGCGGCGATCTCACGCTCGTCGGTGCTGGATCGTCCTTCGAGATCTGCCGGAACGATGTCCCCGTCGCCGCCGGACTTTGCGAGTCGTCGGTGGTGACGCTCAACGACCACACCATCGGTTCGACCAGCGTCTCCAACTTTGGCGGCACGATCCTCGGTCCGGGCACGCTGACGGGCACTCTGAACAACGCCGGCACCATCGACCTCGCCTCGACCGCAGGGGCCGACACGCTGACCATCGGCGGCAGCGCGACCTTCACCGACGCGGCCATCGCCGGCAGCGAGAGCCTGGTCGCCGTCTCCGTCTTCGCCGACGGCAGTCACGACAAGCTGACGATCACCGGCAGCGCCAGTCTCGGCTTCGCGCTGCAAGTCATCATCGAGGATGGCGACTACGCGCCGAACACGACCTACGACATCCTGACCGCCACCGGCGGCCTTTTCGGCACCACGTTCTCCGACGTCGTGTTCGTCTTCAACGACCCGGATCTCGACGAGGATAATGTCAACATCGTCTACACGGCGACGGCCGTGCGCATCGAGGTTCTGGACGATGACGACGACAGCGACGCCGATGCTGATGCTGATGCTGACGCGGATGCCGACGCGGACGCGGACGCTGATGCCGACGCGGATGCGGATGCCGACGCAGACGCGGATGCTGACGCAGATGCCGACGCGGACGCGGATGCTGACTCAGACGCGGACGCGGATTCGGACGCCGACACGGACGCCGATTCCGACGCCGATGACGACAGCGATGCCGGCTGCACGATCGCCGGCATCGGCGCCAATCAGGAGGCGGTCTGCGATGCCCTGATCGCGATCGCCGATGCGGGCCTCAGGAGCCCCGCGCCGCCGTCGCCGGGCATGCAGGTCATCCTGATGCAGCTCATGCTGCTGCCGGAGGCCGAGCAGGCCGCAGCTCTCGCCCAATTGCACGGCGAGATCTACGGCGCCTATGCCGATCACGCCTTCGCCGGCGGACGCGACCTGCTGGGCGCCCTGTCCGACCGGGTCGACCGCGCCTGCCTGCCGCGCTTCCTGGACGGGCCATCGGCCGGCGACGATCCGAGCTGCCGCCCCGGCCGCCAGCCCTGGAGCGTCGAGGTCTGGGCCCAGGCCATCGGCGGCACCTACCAGCGCGACGCGGAAACCGGCGGGTTCGGCACCTTGCTGGGCTATGAGGGTGACCGAGCCGGCTTCCGCGCCGGTCTCGAGACGGGCACCGACGGGCTCCTGCTCGGCCTCAGCTTCGGCTGGGACAGCGGCACGATCGACTGGGACGCGAGCGGCGCCACGGGCGACACCGACACGGTCAGCGGGGCGGTCTACGCGGCCGTGCCCCTCGAGGGGCTGATCCTCAGCGCCAGTGCCGGCTTCGCCTGGCAGGACATGGACACCAGCCGGCCCATCGCCTTCGGCGGCTTCGCCGCCACGGCCGAGGCCGACCATCAAGGTGGCCTGTTCGCCGGCAGGCTGCGGGCCACCCTGCCCGTCGGCGGCCCGGAGCTGGGCTTTGACCTGTTCGCCGGCGCCGACTTCATGAGCTACCGGGCCGACGCGGTCGACGAGCACGGCGCGGGTGCGGCCAGCCTGTCGATCGACAGCGCCACCCATCGGTCCGTCGCCACGGAGATCGGCGGCACCGTCTACCTGCCCTTCGACACTGCGAACGGCGGCGGCCTGTTCAGGGTCAGCGCCGCCTGGCGCCACGAGTTCGAGGATGAGCCGCGCACCCAGACCATGCGCTTCGCCAGCGATCCGGTGCCGGCGTTCGACATCATCTCCGCCGGGGCCGCCGCCGATCAGGCCACGCTCGACGCCCTGCTCAGCCTGCCTCTCGGCGGCGGCGCCAGCCTGGAGGCCGGATATCACGGCGGCTTCAGCGCCGACGGCACGGATCATTCGGTGCGCATCGGGTTTACCGCGACCCTGAACTAGCCGGCCCCGTCGGTAACGCCGGCCAGATCGGAACCTACGGCCCGGCCGGCTCCGAGAGCGGGCGCACGGGGCTGAACGGCCCCATGCGCCGCTGGACCTTTGCGCGCGCACCGCAATTCTGCGAAGACTCCATCCCGTCGGCCACTTGAGGCACCCGCATGAAGGTGCCGCCGGCGCCGGAGGGCAGGACCATCGAGGGAGGTCGCGCACCATGGGGGCGTATCACGACATGCACCGCCGGTCCCTGGAGGACCCGGAAGGGTTCTGGGCGGCAGCTGCCGGCGGCATCGACTGGTCCCGGCCCTGGTCGCAGGTCCTGGAGAGGACGGGCGAGGCCACCTGGCGCTGGTTTCCGGGAGCGGAACTGAACACCTGCCACAACGCCGTCGACCGGCACGTCTTGGCCGGAAATGGCGGTCGCTCCGCCCTGATCTACGACAGCCCGGTGACTGGTGCCGTCAGACGATACAGCTATGCCGAGACACAGGAGACGGTGGCCAAGCTGGCCGGCGCCATCGCCGCGCGCGGCATCGCCAAGGGCGACCGGGTGATCATCTACATGCCGATGGTGCCCGAGGCGGTGTTCGCGATGCTGGCCTGCGCGCGGCTGGGCGCGGTCCATTCGGTGGTCTTCGGCGGCTTTGCGGCGCACGAGCTGGCGACGCGCATCGACGACGCGCAGCCCGGGCTGATCCTCTCGGCCTCCTGCGGCATCGAGGGCGCCCGCGTGATCCCCTACAAGCCCCTGCTGGACGCCGCCATCGACGAGGCCCGGCACAAGGTGCCGGCCTGCCTGATCCTGCAGCGTCCGCAGGCCGACGCGGCCCTGGTCGCCGATCGGGACGAGGACTGGGCGCAGGCCGTCGCCGCCGCCGATCCCGCGCCTTGCGTGCCGGTCGCCGCCACCGATCCGCTCTACATCCTCTACACCTCCGGCACCACCGGCCAGCCCAAGGGCATCGTGCGCGACAATGGCGGTCACGCCGTCGCCCTCGACTGGACAATGAAGCACTTCTACGGCATGGCGCCGGGCGACGTGTTCTGGGCCGCCTCGGATGTCGGCTGGGTGGTCGGCCATTCCTACATCGTCTACGCACCGCTGCTGCATGGCTGCACCACCGTGCTGTTCGAGGGCAAGCCGGTCGGCACGCCCGACGCCGGCGTCTACTGGCGGGTGATCGCCGAGCATGGAGTGAACGCGCTGTTCACCGCGCCCACGGCGCTGCGCGCGATCAAGAAGGAAGATCCGTCGGGCGGCCTGATCGGCCGGCACGACGTCACCAGCCTGCGCGCGCTGTTCCTCGCCGGCGAGCGCTCGGACCCCGACACCATCGCCTGGGCCGCGGATAAGCTCGCGGTGCCGGTGATCGATCACTGGTGGCAGACGGAGACCGGCTGGGTGATCTGCGGAAACCCGCTGGGCACCGAATTGCTGCCGCTGAAACCGGGCTCGGCCACGGTCCCCATGGCGGGCTGGGACATCCGCGCCCTCGATCCCGAGGGGCGGCCGGTGCCGCCGGGCGATGTCGGCGCGCTGGTGGCGAAGCTGCCGCTGCCGCCCGGCACCTTCCCGACGCTGTGGAACGCAGCCGACCGCTACCACCAGGCCTACATGGCGGAGTACCCGGGCTTCTACAAAACCGGCGATGCCGGCTTCATCGACGCGGACGGGTATGTCCATGTGATGACCCGCGTCGACGACGTCATCAACGTCGCCGGCCACCGCCTGTCGACCGGCGCGATGGAGGAGGTGCTGGCCGGCCATCCGGACGTCGCCGAATGCGCCGTGATCGGCGTCGCTGATCCGCTCAAGGGTCAGACGCCGCTCGGCTTCCTCGTCCTGAAGGCCGGCGTCGAGCGGCCGGCGGCGGAGATCGAACGGGAGGTGGTGGCCCTGGTGCGCGACCGGATCGGACCGGTCGCGGCCTTCAAGCGGGCGCTGGTCGTCGACCGCCTGCCCAAGACGCGCTCGGGCAAGATCCTGCGCGGCACCATGCGCCAGCTCGCCGATGGCGAGACCTACAAGACCCCCGCGACGATCGACGACCCGGCCATCCTGGAAGAGATCGGCGAGGCACTCGCGCGGGGTACGCGCTAGCAGCCACCGGCGCGGAACGGAAATCACGAAATCGGCAGATTCCAAGCGCCCGTCTGCCGTAATGTAATAAGTGCCACCATTACTCTACCACTGCGTCATATCATTATCGAAATGTGGCGGACTTCCGTTGCCATACTGCAACACTTTTCGTCTTTGTGATCGGGATGCAGAAATTTCCTGGCCAGGAATTGAAGTCGGGCCAGGAAATTATTTAGTGAGCGTCGTTCCACGGGAACCCGAGATCCCATGAAGAGGGAAGGACGATGATCAAGCACCTGACGCTACCCGGCATTGCCCTGGCGATGACCGTTTCGCCGGCCGTGGCCCAAATGGCCGACTCCAATCACTGGTACCTGCAGGGATTCGGCGGCGCCAATTGGGTCGACGACATGGAATTCAATTTCAACACCAGCGTCCTTGGCGATCCGATCTCGAGCGGCAACGCGACGGCCGAGTTTGATACCGGCTATGGCGTGGGTGGCGCGATCGGCTACGACACGGGGAATTTCCGCTACGAGCTCGAGGCCGCCTGGCGGGATAACGATATCGACACGATCTCCGCACCGGCCGGGTTTCCCGGCAGCAGCGGTGACATCTCGGCGCTGACCTTCATGGCAAACGCCTATTACGACATCGAGAACAACTCGAACTTCACGCCCTATGTCGGCGCGGGCGTCGGCGCCGGGCGCGTGGATGCCTCGATCACCGGCCCGGGCGGCACCGTCCTCGACGATGAAGGCTGGGGCTTCGCCGCCCAGGGCATCGCCGGTGTCTCCTATGCCCTGACCGACCGGCTGGACATCTTCGCCGAGGGCCGCGCCCTTGCCGTGTTCGAGCCCGAGCTCGGCGGCACCACGACCGGCGCCAACAACATCACGACAACCATCCTCAGCGACGACGATTACGTCTCCTACGGCGCCTTCGGTGGCGTGCGCTACAATTTTGGCGCGCCGCCGCCGCCGGCTCCCGCACCGCAGCCGGTCGCCGACGAGCCGCCGCCGGCGGCGCCCGAGCCGCAGGACACCTTCATCGTGTTCTTCGACTGGGATCGCGCGAACCTGACCCAGCAGGCCAACCAGGTTCTGGACGAGGCGGTCAACGCCTACAACCGGTCCGGCTTCGCCCAGGTCCTGGCGCAAGGCCACGCCGACCGCTCGGGTCCCGCCGACTACAATGTCGGTCTCTCCCAGCGCCGCGGCGAGAGCGTGCGCCAGGGCCTCGTCGCCCGCGGCGTGGCGCCCGACGAGATCGTGGTGCGCGCCTTCGGCGAGACCCAGCCGCTGGTCCCGACCCCCGACGGCGTGCGCGAGCCGCAGAACCGCCGGGTGGAGATTATTCTCATGTAACCTGACCCGATGGCCTGACCATCGGGTCATCCCGGGCGCGCGACCGCGCGACCCGGGATCTCCTCGAGACACGCCGCGGCGTCTCCGCCAGAGGGGCCGCGGCGTTGCTTTTACCGATCCCGGCTCTCCGCTTCGCTGCGGCCGGGATGACAGGGACTGATGCGTGAAAGTATGTCCCGTCGTTCCGCACGCAGCGAAGCAGAGATGCGGAACCCCGCGCCCGTCTTCGCTGCCACCGCAGCCCGGCCGCGCCGCAGCCCGGCCGCGCGAGGTTCCGGCTCTCGCTGGCGCTCGGCCGGAACGACGGGGAGGGTGTGGGTGCGAAAAACTCCCGTCGTTCCGCACGCAGCGAAGCGAAGATGCGGAACCCCGCGCCCGTCTTCGATGACGTCGCTGCCCGCCCGCGCCACGGCCTGGCCGCGCGAGATTCCGGCTCTCGCTGACGCTCGGCCGGAACGACGGGGGCCGGGTCGACAAGAACAATCCGACGGCATCTGGCGACGCGCGGCCCACCACCGCGATGCCTGCCATCATCTCGATCGATTTGCCAGAACAATGCCCAGTTTCGGCCCTGGCGACAGCGCCGGTCGTGCCCATATTGAGAAGTGGCAAGAGAGAAAGGTGTCCCCAAGCAGACCTTTTCTTCTCTCGATGCCTCCCCGTGGACCTGGGCGCCGATCCTCCGGATCGGCGCTTTTTTTATCAATCGAACCAAGGCCATGCAATCTGCGCGAATCTGCCTTGACGAAGCAAAGTCGCCTTTCTAAAGTCCCCGACACGACGCTCGGGTTGAACGGGTGAGGCAATACAAAAATTGAGGGCCGGCAAACGGCCCTCTTTTTTTTTGGTCCTGTCAGCGGTCTTGTGTGGACCATAAAAACGGCGCCTTCCCGCGTGGGAAAGGCGCCGTTCTGCGTTCGCCGGAGTCCGTCCGTTGACGGACGTCCGGTTGTTAGGCGGCCTTGGCCTCGAGGCGCTTGGAGGCGGCGCCGGCGATCTCGATGCGCCGGGGCTTCAGGGCTTCCGGAACCTCGCGGACGAGGTCGATATGCAGCAGGCCGTTCACCAGTTCCGCACCGCTGACCTTGATGTAGTCGGCGAGCTGGAAGCGGCGCTCAAACGCGCGGCCGGCAATGCCACGATGGAGGTAGTTGCCCTCCTCCTCGTCGCGCCGGGCCGTGCCCTTGACGGTCAGGGTGTTCTCGTTGGCGACGATTTCGAGGTCATCCTCGCCGAAGCCGGCCACCGCCATCTCGATACGGTAGGCGTCGTCACCGGTCTTGACGATGTTGTAGGGCGGATAACCCGCGGTCTCGTCGGTCTGGGTCACCGTGTCGAGCATGCGCGACAGGCGGTCGAAGCCAACGCTGGAGCGGAATAGCGGGGTCAAGTCGAAGTTACGCATCGTTCGATATCCTCCTTCGAAGCGATATCCAGGTCACGGACGATCCACCTTCTGGTGCGACCGTCCCGGACACGCGGGGCGCCTGCCACGCGCGTCTTCTCGGTGCTGCCGGGCCCGAAACAGGCGCCCGGCAGTTCGAGATATAGGGAGCCCCCCGCCCCCTTCAAGAGGCGTGCGAAGGAGATCCGAAACCGCCTATTGCGCGGTCCAGCCGCCATCGATCATCAGCGTGGTCCCGGTCATCTGGTCGGCTGCGGCGGAGCACAGGAAGACAGCCGCCTGGCCCAGCTGCTCCGGCGTCACGAACTGCGCGGAGGGCTGCTTGGCGCCCAGCAGCTTGCGGGCCGCAGCCTCGATACCGGTGCCGTCCCTGTCGGCCAGCGCCTCGATCTGCTTCTCGACGAGCGGCGTGCGCACCCAGCCCGGACAGATGGCGTTGCAGGTGACGCCGCTGCCCGCGTTCTCCAGCGCCACCACCTTGGTCAGACCGACGATGCCGTGCTTGGCGGCGACATAGCCCGCCTTCTCCACCGAGGCGACGAGACCGTGCGCCGATGCGGTGTTGATCACCCGCCCCCAGCCGCGCGTGCGCATGCCGGCGATGGCCGCCTTGGTGGCATGGAAGGCGGAGGACAGGTTGATGGCGATGATCGCGTCCCAGCGGTCGTCGGGGAAGTCCTCGACCCGGGCGGTATGCTGGATGCCGGCATTATTGATCAGGATGTCGACCGGGCCGAGATCGCGCTCGGCGCTCGCCACAAGATCGCGGATCTCGGCCGGCTTCGACATGTCCGCACCGTGATAGCGCACCTGCCTGCCGGTCCGACCGGCGAGCTCGGCGCGCGCCGACTCGACGGCGTCGGCATCGCCGAAGCCGTTGAGCATGATGTCGGCGCCGGCTTCCGCCAGGGCGCAGGCGATGGCATAGCCGATGCCGCTGGTCGAGCCGGTAACGATGGCGGTCTTGCCTGCAAGATGGGTCATGGCAGACGGTCCTTGCTGCTGGGGAGGCGCCTCGGGGAGGGCGCGGATTGATCGGGCGGACAGCCGGTCGAGCCGCGCAGCCGCGACGGTGACGGACCGCGTCCTTCTAGGGCAGGACGGTTAAAGTTTGAAGAGCTTGTCGGCTTCCGACCGGTGATCGGTCTTGCGCGCGATAACCTGCCGCGCCCGCGCGATCTCCGCCTCCATCTCGGCGATATAGTCCTCGAGATCGCCGACCGACATGATGTCGAGGTCACGCGGCGCGATCCGCTTGGCGCGCGGCTCCAGATCGTCGGGTTCCATGCTCCCTCCCTGCGCTTCGTGCGGCCGGCTGGCACCCGGTAGCGGGCACCGCCCGAACCATTGCCAGTCTGCGCCGGCCGCCCTACACCTTCAAGACGATCAGCGCCAGAGGCGCGCGCCCTTGCCCGCGATGGAGTAGACGAGCCGATGTCCCTGCCCAGCACCATGACCGCCATCGACATCCCCACGCCCGGCGGACCGGAGGCCCTGGTCCCCGTGACCCTGCCCCTGCCGGAACCGAAGCCGGGCGAGGTGTTGATCCGGGTCGCCGCGGCGGGGATCAACCGGCCCGACACCTTCCAGCGGCAGGGAAACTACCCGCCGCCGCCCGGCGCCAGCCCGATCCCAGGACTCGAGGTCGCCGGTGAGGTGGTTTCGCTGGGACCGGACGCCGCCGGCGTGCGGGTCGGCGACACGGTCACGGCGCTGGTTGCCGGCGGCGGCTATGCGGAATACTGCACCGCCCCGGCCGCCCAGTGCCTGCCCGTACCCAGGGACCTGTCCATGATCGAGGCGGCGGCCCTGCCGGAAACCTTCTTCACCGTGTGGACCAACGTCTTCCACCGCGGCGATCTGAAAGCGGGAGAGAGCCTGCTCGTCCATGGCGGGTCGAGCGGCATCGGCACCACGGCGATCCAGCTGGCCAAGGCGGCCGGGGCGAGCGTTTTCGTCACTGCCGGCAGCGCCGAGAAATGCCAGGCCTGCCGCGATCTCGGCGCCGATCTGGCGATCAACTATCGCGAGGAGGACTTCGTCGAGGCGGTCAAGCAGGCGACCGGCGGACGCGGCGTCGACATGGTGCTGGACATGGTCGGCGGCGATTACATCCAGCGCAATCTGAAGGCCCTGGCCGAGGAGGGGCGGCACGTCTCCATCGCCTTCCTGCGCGGCGGCAAGGTGGAGTTGGAGCTGCGCCCGCTGATGGTGCGCCGGCTGACGATGACGGGCTCCACGCTGCGCCCCCGTAGCGTCGCCTTCAAGGGTGTGATCGCCGAGGAACTGCGACGCGAGGTCTGGCCGAAGATCGAGTCCGGTGAGATCCGGCCGATCATCTTCAAGACGTTCCCTCTCGCCGAGGCGGCGGCGGCGCACGCGCTGATGGAATCATCCGACCATATCGGCAAGATCGTGCTGAGCGTGGCCTGACCGGCGCGACTGGGGACGGGCGTTGCCAAAAGGCCAGGCAAGGCCCGCCCCGCCTGCATCCCGCGGCGCCTGCTTCCGGCGTTGCCTTGGCGGGCGAAGACGCTTATATCACCGCCCGTAGTGTTCGCGGATGGATTGGAGCGCCATGCTCCCCGCCACACGCCGGCATCACGCATCGACGCCGTTCCGGGGGCCATGCCCGACGGAAGGCGGATGCAGCCTTAACCTCCGTTTTGGCGTTGCTGGCCCCACGCCCCCACCGGCGCGGGAGCGTGGGCGATATGCATGGCATGCCGGCCAGCCGCCCCGAATCAATAACGGAGGAACCCATGGCCCAGCCCCTGATGCCGAAGGCGACGGCCGTCTGGCTCATCGACAATACGTCGCTGACCTTCACCCAGGTCGCCGAATTCTGTGGCTTGCATGAGCTCGAGGTGCAGGCGATCGCCGACGGCGAGGTCGCCACCGGCATGGTCGGCATGGACCCGATCGCCAGCGGCCAGCTCACGCTGGAGGAGGTCCGGCGCTGCGAAGCCGATCCCAGCGCCCGCCTGAAGCTGCTGATCCGTGACAACATGCCGCGACCGGTAACCCGCACCAAGGGGCCGCGCTACACGCCGGTGACCAAGCGCCAGGACAAGCCCGACGGCATCTCCTGGCTGCTGAAGAACCATCCGGAACTGTCCGACGCGCAGATTGCCCGGCTGATCGGCACCACCAAGCCGACGATAAACGCCATTCGCGACCGCAGCCATTGGAACAGCGCCAACATCAAGCCGCAGAGCCCGGTGCAGCTCGGTCTGTGCTCCTACCAGGATCTCGCCGACGCGCTGGAAAAGGCACGCAGGCGCCGCGGCGACAAGGCGCCGGCGTCAGCGAAAGCGGAGAGCGAGGCAGACGACGACGTGCTCGCCTCGCTGGATCGGCCCGGTGTCGAGGAACCCACAAGCATCTGATGGCACGGCCCCCGATCGGGTCGACGCCCCCAGAGACGACAAACCAGAGACAACAAAACCGGCGTGACCTGTGCGATCACGCCGGTTGGCCTCCGGCGGATACCCGCCTGAGAGCGATGATTCGCGCTCTTCAGTGGACTGCGAGACGGGCGATCTCGTCCTTGACGCGCAGCTTCTCCTTCTTCAATTCGGAAATTCTGATCTCATTTGGCATGGGTCGGATCTCCTCGGTATGAAGCGCTTGATCGAGCTCGGCATGCCGGGACTTCAAGGCTTCGATCCGTTCGAAGGACATGGCCACTCCCCTTTACCTGTGATGTTGATCAGAGAGGCGACGTCACCTGCGGCGACCTATGTCACCTTATGGTCATGATACCCGCTTTCAAGCCGAGGTCATCCTGTTTGCGTCGGTCGGCTGAAAAATCCGCGGCGAACGCGACCATCATGGACAACATGCCGTGGACAGGATGCCACCCCATGCTCCAGACCCGAATATCGGGACCGTCTTGCCGATGACACGGTCGCCGGCGAGGATGGTCTGACCATGTTGGGCGTGCTCAGACATCCGACCTACGCGATCCTCTTCTCCGCCCAGGTGGTGGCGCTTCTGGGAACCGGTCTGCTTACCGTGGCGCTCGCCCTGCTCGCCTACGACCTCGCAGGCGCCGATGCCGGGGTTGTGCTCGGCACGGCCCTGGCCATCAAGATGGTGGCCTATGTGGCGCTTGCGCCGATCGCCCACGCGCTGGCGGACAGGCTGCCGCGCAAGGCCGTGCTGATCGGTGCTGACCTGGTTCGCGCCGGCGTCGCGCTGTTCCTGCCCTTCGTCGATGCGGTGTGGCAGATCTACCTCCTCGTCTTCGTCCTGCAGGCCGCCTCCGCGACCTTCACGCCCGCCTTCCAGGCGACGATACCGGATATCCTGGAGAACGAGGACGACTACACCAAGGCGCTCGCGCTCTCGCGCCTCGCCTACGACCTGGAGAACCTGCTCAGCCCGACCCTCGCCGGGATGCTGTTGATGGTGGCGGGCTATCACTGGCTGTTCGCGGGCACGATGGCGGGATTCCTTGCCTCCGCCGCGCTGGTCCGGCTGGCCCCTCTGCCGGAACGCCGGACGGAACGCAAGGTCAGGCCCTTCCTGGACCGGGTCACCCGCGGCGCGCGGATCTACCTGGCGACCCCGCGTCTGCGCGGCCTCCTGGCGCTCAACCTCTGCGTGGCGGCGACCGGGGCTTTCGTTCTCGTCAACACCGTGGTGGTGGTGCGCACCGTCTACGGCGCCGGCGAATCGGCGGTTGCCCTGGCGCTGGCGGCATTCGGCCTGGGATCGATGGTCGCGGCTGTGGTGCTGCCCGGCCTGCTGGGCCGTGTTTCCGACCGTATTGTCATGCTGGGGGCAGGCCTCGCCAGCGCCCTCATCGGCCTCGGCCTCGCCGTCTGGTGGCTGACCGGCGGACCGCCGGCCTGGGGCTTCTTTCTGGCCTGCTGGTCGGCGATCGGCTGCCTGTTCTCGGCGGTCCAGACCCCCTCGGGCCGGTTGCTGCGCCGCTCGGCGCATGCCGAGGACCGACCCGCCATCTTCACCGCCCAGTTCGCCTTGAGCCACGCCTGCTGGCTTCTGACCTATCCGCTGGCTGGCCTGATCGGCGCGGTGTTGGGGCTGCCGCAGGCCTTGCTGCTGCTGGGGCTGATCGGCCTCATGGGCGCGGCGGCCGCGCACCGCCTGTGGCCGCGCGGCGATCCCGACATCCTGACGCATTCCCACGCCGACCTGCCGCCGGACCATCCCCATCTCAGGGAACATGGGCTGCGAAGCGGCCGCCATCGGCACGTCTTCGTCATCGACGATGAACACCCGGCCTGGCCCGGGCGCGGCTAGAGCATCCTGCGCCCCGCCGGGCGCAGACGAGACGCTCGAGATCGTTCGGTCGCCCCTGGGCACAGTCGCCGCCGGTCTCAGTCGCCCAGGCAGATGCCCAGATTGCGCGCCGTCTTCAGGAGCGGGTCGTCCTTGTCGACGGCCTTGTACTGAGCGATCGCCTCCTCGACCGGGGCATCGATCACGCGGCGGTCGGACCAGGCGACCATGCGGTCGTACTTGCCCTCCCGGATCAGGTCGACGGCGTGCACGCCGAAGGCCGAGGCGATCATGCGGTCGCGCCAGCTCGGCTGCGCGCCGCGCTGGACATGGCCGAGCACGGTGACCCTGGTCTCCGCACCGGTGGCCTCGGCGATCATCGCGCCGATATAGTCGCCCACGCCGCTGTAGCGCATCTGCCCGTCGGCGAATTCCTTCTCCACCGCACCGCCCTCGGCGGTCTTGACCGCCTCGGAGACGACGACGAGAGCGAAGTTGCGGCCGCCGGCCCGAACCTGGCGGATTTTCTCCGCGACCTTGGCGATGGAATAGGGCACTTCGGGGATCAGGATGACGTCGGCGCCGCCGGCGATACCGGCATTGAGCGCGATGTGGCCGGCATCGCGGCCCATCACTTCGAGGATCATCACCCGGGCATGGCTGGCCGCGGTCGGCTGCAGCCGGTCGAGCGCCTCGGTGGCGATGTGCACCGCGGTATCGAAGCCCACCGAAACCTCGGTCACGCCGACATCGTTGTCGATGGTCTTGGGCACGCCGACAAAGCCGATGCCGCTTCCCTGAAAAAGCTTGCGCAGGATGGCGAAGCTGCCGTCGCCGCCGATGCCGATGATGGAGTCGAGTCCGAGTTCCCTGCACCCGCCGATGATCTCCGCCGAGCGGTCCTTGATGCTGCCGTCGGCCATCGGGAAGGCGAAGGGGTTGCCCTTGTTGGTGGTGCCCAGGATGGTGCCACCCTGGCGCATCACCGTGCCGGAGAACATGGCCGGCTTCAGCACCTCGTAGGCGAGGGGCCGGGTCAGCAGGCCCATCGTGCCTTCCTTGATGCCGATCACCGTCCAGCCCAGATCGGAGGCCCGGTGGACGACGGCACGGATGACCGCGTTCAGACCGGCGCAATCGCCGCCGCTGGTCAGGATTCCAATGCGCTTTTCACCAGCCATGGCAATTCGGTATCTGTTAGGATGGGCGAAGGCGGCCAACGAATATCAGATTGTGCGCCCCAGGCAACAGAATATCGATGAAGATCGAAAGTTTGGAAAACCTGTCGAAAATGGCGACACCCGCCTCTTCACACTGGCAGCGACCCGGGCCGGAGCACCCGGAAGGATGATGGCTGACGATCCCGAACAGCTGCAGTTGCGGCTGACGGAACTGCGCGAGGAGCACCGCGATCTCGACGACGTCATTGCCAGGATCACCGAGAGCGCGCCGTTCAACCAGTTGCAGATCCAGCGCCTGAAGAAGCGCAAGCTGGCGCTCAAGGACGAGATCCTGCGGCTGGAGAGCAAGCTGCTGCCCGACATTATCGCCTGACCCGTCGCCCGCCCCCCGGACCCCGGCCCGGCCTCTCAGACCCTGCCATTCGAGACACACGAGCAACCCACCGACATGACCGATCGCCAATCCGCCCGTCCCGTCGTCGGTATCGTCATGGGCAGCCAGTCGGACTGGCCCACCATGCGCGAGGCGGCGGATATCCTGACGCTGCTGGGCGTGCCACACGAAACCCGCATCGTCTCCGCCCATCGCACCCCGGACCGCATGGCCGACTACGCCCGGACCGCGCGTGAGCGGGGCTTGAAGGTGATTGTCGCCGGCGCCGGCGGTGCCGCCCACCTGCCCGGCATGATCGCCGCCATGACCGCGCTGCCGGTGCTGGGCGTGCCGGTGGAATCGAAGGCGCTGAAGGGCCTCGACAGCCTGCTGTCCATCGTGCAGATGCCGGGCGGCGTGCCCGTCGGCACGCTGGCGATAGGCGCCTCCGGGGCAAAGAACGCCGGCCTGCTGGCGGCCCAGATCGTCGCGCTTTCCAACGAGGCGGTGGCACACGCGGTGAGCGCCTGGCGCGCGGCGCAGACGGACGCTGTGGCCGACCACCCGACCGTCGATTGACGGGCCCATGAGCCTGCAACCCCTCTCCCCGGGCGCCACCATCGGCATGCTGGGCGGCGGACAGCTCGGCCGCATGACCGCGCTGGCGGCGGCCCGCCTCGGCTTGCGCACGCATGTCTTCTGCCCCGAGCCCGGCAGCCCCACAGCCCAGGTCGCCGCGGCGGTCACCCTGTCGGGCTACGGGGACAAGGCGGCCCTCGACGCCTTCGCCCGCGCGGTCGACGTGGTGACCTACGAGTTCGAGAACATCCCCCTCGAGACGGTCCGCCACCTGGCGACCCGCGTGCCCGTGCGTCCCGGCGCGGATCTTTTGGCGGTCTGCCAGGACCGCCTGGCGGAGAAGCGCTTCGCCCAGCGGCTGGGCCTCGGCACCGCTCCCTTCGCACCCGTCGACAGCGCCGCCGACCTCGACCGCGCCATCGCCACGATCGGCCTGCCGGCGATCCTGAAGACCCGCCGCCTCGGCTATGACGGCAAGGGACAGGCGCGGCTCGACACGGCGGACGACGTGGCACCGGCACTGGCCGCGATGAACGGGGCGCCGGCGATCCTGGAGGGCTTCGTCGGCTTCGAGGCCGAGCTCTCGGTGATCGTGGCGCGCAACGCCATGGGCGAGGTGGCGCTGTGGCCGGCGGCCGAGAACCGGCACCGCGACCACATCCTGAAGACCTCGACCGCCCCCGCGCCGCGCCCGGCCGCGGTGTTGAGGGAGGCGGAGACGATCGGCCGCACGCTGGCGGAGGCCTTCGATCTCACCGGCCTCCTCGCCGTCGAGCTGTTCCTTACGCCGGACGGCCGCCTGCTGGTCAACGAGATGGCGCCACGGCCGCACAATTCCGGCCACTGGACGCAGGACGGCGCCGCCACCTGCCAGTTCGAGCAGTTCGCGCGGGCCGTTTGCGGCCTGCCGCTGGGTCCCGCCGATGCCCTGTTCCGCACCGAGATGACCAATCTGATCGGCGACGAGGTCGACCAGGTGCCGCGATTGCTGGCCGAGCCGGGGGCCAAGCTGCATCTCTACGGCAAGGCCGAGGCCCGGCCCGGACGCAAGATGGGCCATGTGAACCGTCGCCTGGCGCCGCTGGCACCCCCTGCCGGCGACTGACCGACGCGGGCGGGCGGCCGCACGGGCCGGGCGCCGATGCCGCGTTGCGGTCCCCTCCCCGGATGGGCTATTTGAGACGCCCAGTGCCATCCCCGCCACGACAGAGACCCCCGACCCATGTCCGACACCGTCAGCGTTCGCATCGAGACCGACAGCCTGGGCGAGATGGAGGTCCCGTCGGACCGCTACTGGGGCGCCCAGACGCAGCGCAGCCTGGAGAACTTCAAGATCGGCGGGGAACGCATGCCGCGCCCGCTGGTCCGCGCGCTGGGCATCCAGAAAAAGGCCTCGGCGCTGACCAACATGGCGCTGGGCGCGCTCGACCCCGAAATCGGCAACGCCATCGTGGCAGCGGCCGAGGAGGTGATCGACGGCACGCTGATCGAGCACTTCCCGCTGGTCGTCTGGCAGACCGGCTCGGGCACCCAGTCGAACATGAACGCCAACGAGGTCATCGCCAACCGGGCGATCGAGATGCTGGGCGGGGAAATCGGCTCGAAGAAGCCGGTGCACCCCAACGATCACTGCAACATGGGCCAGTCCTCCAACGACACCTTTCCGACGGCGATGCACATCGCCGCGGTGGAGCAGATTGAGCATGAGCTGATCCCGTCGCTGGAGCACCTGCACCACGCGCTGGAGGAGAAGTCCCAGGCCTTCGCCGAGATCGTCAAGATCGGCCGCACACATCTCCAGGACGCCACGCCGCTGACCCTGGGGCAGGAATTTTCCGGCTACGCCACCCAGGTGCGCTACGGCATCGAGCGGGTGCGCGCCACCCTGCCCCGGCTCCTGCAGCTGGCCCAGGGCGGCACGGCCGTCGGCACCGGGCTGAACGCCAAGGTCGGCTTCGCCGAAACCTTCGCGGAGAAGGTCGCGGACATCACCGGCTTCGCCTTCGTCACGGCGGAAAACAAGTTCGAGGCGCTGGCGGCCCACGACGCCATCGTCGAGGCCTCCGGCGCGCTCAACGTGCTGGCCGTTTCCCTGATGAAGATCGCCAACGACGTGCGCCTGCTGGGCTCCGGCCCGCGCTGCGGCATCGGCGAGTTGATCCTGCCGGCGAACGAGCCCGGCTCCTCGATCATGCCCGGCAAGGTGAACCCGACCCAGTCGGAGGCGATGACCATGGTCTGCACGATGATCATGGGCAATCACGTCACCATCACCGTCGCCGGCTCGAATGGGCACTACGAGCTCAACGTCTTCAAGCCGGTGATGATCTACGCGCTGCTGCAGTCGATCCGGCTGATGGCCGACGCCGCCCGCTCCTTCACCGACAACTGCGTGGTCGGCATCGAGGCCAATCACGAGCGCATCGACCAGCTGCTGCACGAAAGCCTCATGCTGGTCACCGCGCTGAACCCGCATATCGGCTACGACAACGCCGCCAAGGTGGCCAAGAAGGCCTATGCGGAGGGCACGACCCTGAAGGAGGCAGCGATCGAACTCGGCCTGTTGTCCGAGGAGGATTTCGACGCCTGGGTGCGTCCGGAAAATATGGTCGGACCGACCGCCTGACCATTCGGCGCGGGCATGGTGTCGGCGGTTCCATGCTGAGCAAGCGCAGCGTCACCATCGCTGGCCACCGCACCTCCATCTCGCTCGAGGAGCCGTTCTGGCGGCACTTGAAGCGCCTTGCCGAAGCCGACGGCATGTCGCTGGCGGCATTGGTCCGTTCCGTCGACACCGCGCGGGCCGGCGAGACCGATCCGCCCAACCTGTCGAGCGCGCTTCGGGTCTACGTGCTCGCCCGGCTGGAGGGCGAGCACGAACCCACTCCCTGATCAGGAGGCGGTCGGGTCGCCGTCCTCCGCTGCGGCCGGTGGCCCGGGTGTCGTCTCGTCGCCGTCCGGCGGCTGCGTCGACCCGTCGGCCGGCGGCTGCGTCGACCCATCGGCCGGCGGCGGGTCCTCGCCGCCCGCCGGCTCTTCCTCGACGCCCGGTGCTGGCGTGGTGTCGGGTGCCGGTTCGTTGCGCAACCGGTCGGTCAGCGCCTCCGCCGCCTGCTGGGCGACCCAGGCCTGCAGCGACTCCGCCTGGATGCGCCGTTCCAGCCGGTCGAGCGGTCCGAAGATGCGCAGGCCGAATGCCGGCGCCTCCGGATAGTCGAAGAAACCGAGATCGATCATCGCGTCGAACTGCAGCCGCGCCATGTCGAGCCGGGCTTCCCCTTCACCCCGGCCGGCATTCAGCCGCCAGCGGATATCCTCCGAGCCGATGATCCCGTCGGCAACGTCGAGCGTGGCGTTCAGCGCGGCGAACTCGCTGGTGCCATTCGACAGGGGCCCACGCAGCACCTGCAGGAATTCGAGCGGCCCTTCCAGCGTGCCAAGGCGCACCGCCGCCTCCTCGAGGTCGAGGCCTTCCGCGACGCCCTGCGCCACCGAAACCAGGCCCTCGCCCTCGAGCCGGCCGATGAGGTCGGCCATGCTGGTACCCGCGCCGCCAACCGCCAGCCGGGCGTTGAGCGTACCGGTAAGCCCCTCGATGCCGGCGGTTTGGTCGAGAGTCCGGGCCAGATCCGCATCGGCGAGCCGGATATCGGCATCGATCTCGGTCCGGCTACCCGGCAGGAAGCGACCCGAGAGCCCGAAGGTGCCGCCGAAAAGGCGAGCGGAAAGCTGGTCGAGCCTGATCGCGCCGCCGGTCAGCCGGGCGCGCAGCGCCGGGTCGGCCAATGTCAGCCCGCCGATACCGATGGTGCGCGCGGACAACAGCAGCGACAGATCGATGCCCTCAAGCGATGGCCACTGGAAGGGATCGGTCGACCAGCGGGAGGCGCCGGGCGCAACGAAGCTCGCTTCCACCACCGGCAGGAAGTTGTCGATCGGGATGGCGCTGGCCGAGAGTTCCGCGCTAAGCGCCGGGATATCGCCGGTGAGATCGAGCGTAGCCACACCGCCCACGGTGGTTGGGCCGACCTGGCCGATGATGTCGTCGAAACGCAAGGAATGCGTCACGCCGTCGATGCGGGTGTAGATGTCGAGGTCGCCGAGTTCCTCGCGCGGCCGATAGTTGGGATCGATCAACCGCAGAACGCCCAGCAGCTGCGGATGGGTGGCGCGCAGGGCGATGTCGAGCGACGGCGCCTCGAGCGGTGTCAGGACCGTGCCGCCGACTAGCACGGTACCGCCGGCCGCCGAGAGGTTGGCCTCGAGGTCGACCTCGCCTGGATCACCGACCACGCGCACGACCGCCGCCACCTGGCCCAGCCTCTCGACCGGCCAGTCGAGGGGCTGGTCGACAAGATCCAGCAGTGGCCGCACCGCGGCCGCGCCGCCTTCCAGGGTCAGGTCGATGCCGGCGAGCGGTACGATCTGGCCGATCATGCCGGACAATCCGAAGCGCCCGCCCTCGACGCCGCCAACCGCCAGGTTGGAGACGGTGAGCGTGTTCTGATTGAGGATCAGGTCGGCACGCAGGTCCGAGAGCCGCGTATCGGCGACCGTGAGCGTGTCGACGCCGATCTCGACCGAGGCATCGAACGCCACGAGATGCCCCCAGTTGCGGTCGATGAAGCCGGTGAGATCGGCGAGCGCTGCCCGCGGCGTTCCCAGCGGCTGTGGCAGATAGCCGTCGATGTTGACGGCGTCGACGGTGAGCCTGGCGCCGATCCCCAGACGGCCGCGGTCACGAAACACGATGCCGCCGGTCACCCGCGTGGAGTCGACGCGGATGTCGAGCCCGGTGACCTGCAGGTCGTTCCAGGTGCCCGTCAGGTTCGCCTCGCCGGTGAAGGCACGCAATCGGGTCGAGGGAACATCGCTGACGTCGAGGCCAAGCCAGCCCACCAGCCGGCGCAGGTCGCCCGAGGCCACCTCGATCCCGCTGTCGAAACGCGCCGTGCCGTCTTCCGCCGACAGGGTGCCGACACCGCGCACGTCGCTGCCGCCTGGAAGCTGCGAGGTGAAGCGGCTGACCGAGACCACGCCATCGGCCATCAGGGCGGCGATCCGCAACTGGCGCATCGGCGCGCCGCCGGCGGTCAGCGCGCCGATCTCGGCATCGACGGACAGCACGAGGTCGCGCGGAAAGGCCACCGGGCCGGCATTGCCGAGTAGCCAGTCCGCCGGGCTCGGCCCTTCCGACGCGTCGGAGAAGCGCCATTCCGAAACGTCGAGATGGTTGACGGAAAGGTCGAGCGCGACCTCCGGCACCGACCCCGCCGCCACGCCGACATCGCCGGTAATGCGCACGTCGCCCATGGTGAAGCCGAGGTCGCTGAAGGCGATGTCTGCGGCATTGCCGTTCACCCTGGCGGCGAGACTGAAGGGCTGCTCGAACAGCGTCGGCATGGCGATGCCGCCGACCAGTCGCTGGGCCAGCCGGGCGGCGTTCGCACCCTCGATTTCGAGCTCGCCCTGGAGCTGTCCGCCGGTCGAGATGAGGCCGCCATAGTCGGCCAGCGCGTCGGAACCGTCGATGCCGAAGTTCATCGCCACCGGCCAGGCGCCGCCGGAGGACAGCCGGCCGGTCGAGATGTCCGCCGTGAAACCGGTACCGCCGACCTCGAAAGAGCCGACGAAGGTGAACGGACCGGCCAGGCTCTCGGCGGTGAGCTGGGCGAAAACCCGGTCGACCAGCACGCGGGTGCTGCCATCGGTTTCCCGCCAGAGAATGCGGCCGTTCTCGACGGTCACCCGGTCGAGCCGGATGCCGCCGGCATCGCGGCTGACCGCGCCGGCAAGATCGAAGCCGTCATCGCTGAGTTCGATGGTCGTATCGATCAGCACCAGTCGCTCGATGTCGAGATCGCCGACGACGAGCGGCAGGAACCCCGCCCGCACGTCCACCGCGCCGATGCCGACCAGCGGCTCGCCCCCGTCGTCGAGGAGAACGACGTTCTCGGCGGTAAGTATCGGCGTGGGCAGCAGGGCCAGGTCGATGTCGCCCTCGATCTCCACGGCGCGGCCGAGATAGGCGGTCAGCCGTCGCTCCACCCAGTCGCGCCGCTCGTTCCAGTCGATCACGCTCGGCGCCACGAGGACCGCGACGACCGCCAGACAGACAAAAATGAAAAGACCGAAGAGGATCTTCCTCACGTGGCCTGGCCCCTATGTGGCGCTCTTCCTTACCCGCGGGCGACCGACCGACACCGTCAGGCACGTCGATGTCCTGGCGAACGGCGCGAAGGCGAAACCCCCTGAAGTCGCCGCTACCCTAACCATTGGAGGTGCCGGAGGCAAACCCCACAAAACCTTGAAATCAAGGATAATTGACCGGTGAGGAGGTGATGTCGGGGCGGATCACCTTTCCCGGATTCATCAGGTTGTCCGGATCGAGCGCCCGTTTGATCTGGCGCATCACCTCGACCGCCTCCCCGTGCTCGGTCTCCATGAACTGCATCTTGCCGTAGCCGACCCCGTGCTCGCCGGTGCACGTGCCCCCCATCGCGAGCGCCCGCAGAACCAGCTTCTCGTGCAGCGCACTGGCACGCGCGATCTCCGAATCGTCATTGGGATCAAGCACGTAGACGAGATGGAAGTTGCCATCGCCGACATGGCCGACCAGCGGAGCCAGGATGCCCGCCTCCGCCAGGTCGCGCTTGGTCTCGACGATGCATTCGGCCAGCCGGGAGATCGGCACGCAGACATCGGTCGGCATCCCGCGCGAGCCTGGCCGCAGGGCGAGGCCGGCGTAGTAGGCGTCGTGCCGCGCCTGCCAGAGCCGGTTGCGGTCCTCCGTCCGGCTCGCCCACCGGAAATCCTCGCCGCCATGCTCGGCGGCGAGGGCGCGCACCATCTCCGCCTGCTCCTGAACGCCGGCTTGCGTGCCGTGGAACTCGAAGAACAGCGTCGGCGCGACCTTGTAGTCGAGCTTGGAGAAGCGGTTCGAGGCGTCGACCTGTACCTCGTCGAGCAGTTCGATCCGGGCCACGGGGATGCCCGACTGGATGGTCAGGATGACGGTGTCGACCGCGTCGGCGATCGTCGGGAAGGCGCAGACCGCCGCGGACATCGATTCCGGGATGCCGTAGAGCCGCAGCGTCACCTCGGTGATCACGCCAAGTGTCCCCTCCGACCCGATGAAGAGGCGTGTGAGGTCGTAGCCGGCCGAGGATTTGCGGCTGCGGCCGCCAGTCCTGATCACGCGACCGTCGGCCAGCACCACGGTGAGGCCCAGCACGTTGTCGCGCATGGTGCCGTAGCGCACCGCGTTGGTACCCGACGCCCGGGTGGAAGCCATGCCCCCCAGCGAGGCGTCGGCGCCGGGATCGATGGGAAAGAACAGGCCGGTGTCGCGCAGGTGTTCGTTCAACTGCTTGCGGGTGACGCCAGCCTCGACGGTGCAGTCGAGATCCGCGGCCGAGACCCGGAGCACCCGGTTCATCTGGCTGAGATCGACGGATATGCCGCCGCGCAGCGCCGCCACGCCGCCTTCCAGCGAGGTGCCGGTGCCAAACGGGATGACGGGAACGGCGTGCCGGGCGCACAGCTGCACGATCTCGGCCACCTCGGCGGTGGTGGTGGCGAAGGCGACGCCGTCGGGCGCCACGGCGGGATGATACGATTCGTCGCGTCCATGTTGCTCCAGCACCGCCGGCGCGGTGCTGAACCGGTCGCCCAGCAGCTGCTTCAGCGACCCCATCAGGACCGGGTCCACCATGACGCGCTGTTCGGTGGAAGCGGGTGCCGCCATCATCAATCTCCCTGCCGCATTTCGATCACATAGCCGTCGTAGGAGGCGAACGCAATCCAGCCGGCATCCGCCGACGGGGCCCATCCAGGAAGTCGTATTAGTCTCGGCGCTTCACAAGTATGGGCTGGCGCCCTATGAAGACGCTTCCGGAAGCACCCCGGATGACCTGGCGATCAGTCTCGGGAGAAAGTCTGCAATGCTCTGCCACCGTCTGCGCGACGTCTTTGTGTTCACCGCGCTGCTGGCCGGCGCCAGCGGTCCGGCCATTGGCCAGGTCGAGGGCCTGGATGAGGTCTATCGCGGGGAAGCGACGGAAACCGGCGCCCGCACGGCGCTGGGCGCGCTGAACGAGGCGCTGCCCAACCCGGCCGGCGACAGCCAGTGCCTGCCCGAGCCGGCCGCCCATGCCGACCAGATGATGCGGCTGCATACCGAGCTGATGCTGGCATCGCTGGCCTGCGAGGAGAGCTGGGGTTCCGATCAGCTCTATGCCCAGTACGCCCAGTTCACCTATCGCATGCAGACCCTGCTGGAGAACGGGCTCGAGGAGATGCGCCGGCATCTGACCCGTCAGGGGGCGAGCGATTCGCTGGCCGCCTTCGACAGCTACCGCACGGCGATCGCCAATGAGGAAGCCCAGGAACTTCGCGAACTCGGCACCGTTACCTACTGCAACATGATGTCGTACCGCTTCGATTCCCTGATCGATGCCCGTCCCGAACAGTTCGAGGACTATGTCGAGGACGTCACGGGACGCCTGTTGAGCAGGGTGGGCGTCTGCGGTAACTGAGGTTACGCAAAACCGGCCGACGGCGGACGGCACGCACCGGACTATCCGCTGGGATCGATGGGAATGAGCATTTGGGGAGCGATCGTCGGCGGCGCCGCCGGCTTCGCGCTGGGCGGTCCGCTCGGCGGAATCCTGGGTGCCGCGCTGGGCCATGCGGCCGAGCGCGCGGGCCAGCAGACCGGCCTGCTGCCCGGCGGCGACGCCGCCACCGCCACGCGCGACAATACCAAGCGCATCGCCTTCACCATCGCCGTCATCGTGCTGGGCGCGAAGATGGCCAAGGCCGACGGACGGGTGACCAGGGACGAGGTCAACGCCTTCAAGCAGGTTTTCCGGGTGCCGCCGGAACAGAGCCAGACAGTCGCGCGCATCTTCAATGCCGCGCGGCAGGACAGCAGCGGCTACACGCCCTATGCGCGGCAGATCGCCGGCATGTTCGCCGACCGCCCGGCGGTCCTGGAAGAGCTGGTGTCCTGCCTCTTCGCCATCGCCAAGGCGGACGGCCGGATCCATGAGACGGAGATCGCCTTCCTGGCCGACGTCGCCCGCCTGTTCGGCCTCGACGAGGCCACCTTCGAACGCCTGCGCAACGAGGAGATCGGACCTGACCGGGCCGATCCCTACACCATTCTCGGGGTCGGCCGCGGGAATGATGACGCCACGATCAAGACGGCCTACCGCAAGCTGGTGCGCGAGCATCACCCCGACCGGCTGATCGCCCAGGGCATGCCCCAGGAGTTCATCGACGTGGCCACCGACAAGCTGGCCCGCATCAACACCGCCTACGCCCGGATCCGCGCCGAACGCGGTTTCGACTGACCGCGCCCCATGGCCCGACCGCCTCTCATCGCGCTTCGGGACGCGCACCTCGCCCTCGGGCCTGACGTGCTGCTGGAGCGTGCCGACCTCGCGCTGACATCCGGCCTCAAGGCGGTCCTGGTTGGCCGCAACGGATCGGGCAAGTCCACCCTGCTGCGGGTCCTGGCCGGACTGAGGGAGCTCGACGGCGGCGAGCGCACGATACGGCCCGGCACGGTGGTCGGCTATCTGGAACAGGACCCGGACCTGACGCGCTTCGAGACGGTCGGCGACTATGTCCTGGACGGCCTGCCGCCCTCCCATGCCGGCGAGGTGCACAGGGCGGAGATCGCCCTCGCCCCGCTCGGCCTCGCCAGCGATCGCCCGACCGCGGGCCTGTCGGGCGGCGAGGCGCGCCGTGCGGCACTGGCGCGCGCGATCGCCGGCGACCCGGACGTCTTGCTACTCGACGAGCCGACCAACCATCTCGATCTGCCGGCCATCGAGTGGGTGGAGGGCTACCTGAAGGCGTTCCGCGGCGCCCTGATGGTGATCAGCCATGACCGCCGGCTGCTCCAGGCGGTGGCTGAGGAGACCCTGCTGCTCGACCGCGGCCAGCTCGTCGCCAAGGGCGGCGGCTTCGGCGATTTCGACGATTGGCTCGAGGCGCGACGCGAGGCCGAGGCGGCGAGGCTTGCGAAGCTCGATCGCAAGATCGCGCAGGAAGGCAAATGGGCGGTCGAGGGCATCACCGCCCGGCGCAAGCGCAACCAGGGCCGGCTGCGCGCCCTGAAGGCCATGCGCGCCGAACGCGCCAGCGTCATCCGTCCCACGGGCGGGCCGGCGATGGCCGCGTCGGACGCGGCGAAGAGCGGGAAGCTGGTAATCGAGGCCGCGCACATCGCCAAGCGCTTCGGCGACAGGGTTCTCCTGCGCGACTTCTCCACCCGGGTGATGCGGGGCGACCGGATCGGCGTCATCGGGCCGAACGGTGCCGGCAAGACGACGCTGGTGCGCCTGTTGATCGGCGCGCTGGAACCCGATGCCGGACAGGTGCGCCTCGGCAGCAACCTGGTGACCGCCTGGTTCGACCAGAAGCGCGCCCAGCTCGACCCCGAGGCGACACTGAAGGAGACGCTGCTGCCGAAGGGTGGCGACCAGGTGATCGTCAACGGCAAGCCGCGGCACATCGCCTCCTATCTCGGCGACTTCCTGTTCGACCCGTCGCGCTTCCTGTCGCCCGTGCGCAGCCTGTCGGGCGGCGAACGCAACCGCCTGCTGCTGGCCAAGCTGCTCCTCACGCCGGCCAATCTGCTGGTGATGGACGAGCCGACAAACGATCTCGACATGGAGACGCTGGACCTGCTGGAGGACGTGCTGGGCGAGTTTCCCGGCACGCTGATCCTGGTCAGCCACGACCGCGATTTCCTCGATCGACTGGTCACCTCGACCATCGCCCTGGAAGGCGACGGCAACGCCACGGAGTATGCCGGCGGCTATAGCGACTATCTCAGCCAGCGTGGCCTCGCGACCGCAGGTGTCGCGCGTCTGCCGGACAGACCGATGAAGCAGCAAGGTGGAAAGCCGGGAGCGGGCGGCGGCGAGAAGCCCGCGCGGCGCACGGCCAAGCTGTCCTACAAGGACCAGCGCGATCTCGACCTGCTGCCCGATCGGGTGAGCGCGCTCGAGCGCGAGATCGTGGCCACCCGCACCGCCCTGGCCGACCCGCAGCTCTACCGCCGCGAGCCGGAGCGCTTCCGCGCGCTGACCGCGACATTGGAAAGGCTGGAGACGGAGAAGGAGGCGGCCGAGGAACGCTGGCTCGAGGTCGCCGCGCTGGCCGAGGAGATCGGCGCCTGACCGGTCGGTCAGAAGTTGATCCGGAAACCGCCCATGACCGCGGAGGCGCGCGGATCGAGCGTGCCCTCCGCCAGGCCGCCATCGACCTCGCGCCAGCCCAGTTGCAGGTCCATGGCGGTGGAGAAACGGTAGTCGGCGAAAAAGTCCACCTGGCTGTCCAGCACGAAGCGGAGCCCGGCGACGGCGTAGAAGCCAACCATGTCGCGCTCGTCGCCGGGCAGGCTGCCGGGCGAGGCACCGAAATCGCGATAGCCGGCGCCGAAATAGGAGGTGACGCCGCTGTCGCCGTCGGACAGCTCCAGCATCATGCCGCTCGGACTGCCGGCGACGCCAAGCCGGCCATCCCAGCCGAATCCGTAGGGCGAGACCGGATCGAGTTCGAGCGCGGTCGGCCAGTACCCCATGTCGAGAACGGTGCGGCCATCCCGCCTGGCGAACAGAACACGGCTGCGCCGGCTGACCGCGAACTCGTTCTCCAGCACGGCAGTGGTGAAGCTGAGAGCGGGCGGCGCGGCCGCTCGATCCGTCTCATGCGCCGCGGGACGGTCCTCCGGCCAAAGGCTCGCCACCTCCACCAGCGTCCAGCTCTGCGCGCGCACGCTCAGCGGCAGCGCGATGAACAGCGCCAACACCATGAGCAGGGTCGCGATCAGCGGAATGCGCGTCGACATGGGGCCGGTTCCGGTGGCGGGAGGGGGTAGCAGCGGCACCGATCCTAATTGCTCCAGCCAAAGCGGTCATGCGAAAAGTCGCGGGTTTGCCATATTTTACTCAATAATGTTAGTGGTTTATCAGAGATTCTTCAGATCAATCGAGACCGGGGCCAGAATATTCCCTGTTTGTTCCTGGGCCGCCCTCTCATTCCTCGCCGATCAGCGCCAGCCAATCCGCCTCGCTCAGCGTGTCGACGCCAAGCTCCCGCGCCTTGGTGGCCTTTGAGCCGGCATCGGCGCCGACCACCACATAGTCGGTGCTCTTCGAGACGGAGCCCGTGACCTTGGCCCCCAGGCTCTCCGCCCGGGCCTTGGCCTCGGACCGGGTCATGCGCTCCAGGGTGCCGGTGAAAACCACCGTCTTGCCGGTCACCCGGCTCTCGCGGGTTGCGGCGGCGGCATAGTCCTCGACCGTGACCTGGTCGAGCAGCTTGTCGAGCACCGCCTGGTTGTGCCCCTCGGCGAAGAAGCCGAGCAGGTCATCGGCCACCGCCGGGCCGATCTGATCGATGGCGAGCAGGTTCTGATAGGCCTCGCTCTGCCGGTCCTGCGCCTCCGCCATCGCCGCGCGCAGCGCCGCGAAGGAGCCATAGGTGCGTGCCAGCAGCCGGGCCGTCGCCTGGCCCACCTGGCGGATGCCGAGCGCGAAGATGAAGCGGTCCAGCGCGATGGTCCGCCTGGCCTCGATCGCCTCGAACAGGCGTCCGACCGACTGCGCGCCCCAGCCCTTGCGGTTCTTAAGCGGCGTCAGCCTGTTCTCCGCGTCGCGCGCGGCCAGCGTGAAGATGTCGGCCGGATCGCCGATCATCTCCTCGTCGAAGAAGAAGGCGATCTGCTTCTCGCCCAGCCCCTCGATGTCGAAGGCGTCGCGGCTGACGAAATGGCGCAACCGCTCCCGCGCCTGGGCCCGGCAGATCAGCCCGCCGGTGCAGCGCCTGACCGCCTCCCCCTCCTCGCGGATGGCGAGGCTGCCGCATTCCGGGCAGGTTTCGGGGAAGACGTAGGGTTCGCTGCCCTCGGGGCGGCGGTCGAGCACGACGGAAACCACCTGCGGAATGACGTCGCCGGCCCGCTGGATGACCACGGTGTCGCCCTCGCGGATGTCCTTGCGGGCGATCTCGTCCTCGTTGTGCAGCGTCGCCCTGGCGACGACGACGCCGCCGACGGTGATCGGCTCCAGATTGGCCACCGGGGTCAGCGCGCCGGTGCGCCCGACCTGGATGGTGATCCGATTGAGCCGGGTCTGCGCCTGCTCGGCCGGGAACTTGTGGGCGATGGCCCAGCGCGGATGCCGGCTGACCGCGCCCAGACGCTCCTGCCAGTCGACCCGGTCGACCTTGTAGACCACGCCGTCGATGTCGAAGGGCAGATCCGGCCGCTCCCCGGCGATGCGCCGGTAGTGTGCGAGCAGGTCGTCCACCGTGTCGACCAGGGCCGCCGGCTCGTTGGTCTTGAACCCCCAGCTGCGCAGGCGATCGCGGAAGCCGGAGATCGTCTCCGCCGGCCGGCCGCTGGCCTCACCCCAGGCATAGGCGAAGAAGCGCAGGCGCCGCTTGGCGGTGATCGCCGGATCGAGCTGGCGCAGCGATCCGGCCGCGGTATTGCGCGGGTTCACGTAGAGCGGCTGGCCCGCCGCCTCGCGCTCGCGGTTCAGTTCGAAGAAATCGGCGCGGTTCATGTAGACCTCGCCGCGCACCTCCAAAACCCCCGGTGCCTCGCCGGCAAGCGTACCGGGCACGTCGTCGATGGTGCGGATGTTGGCGGTGACGTCCTCGCCTTCCTGCCCGTCGCCGCGGGTCGCCGCCTGGACGAGACGCCCCTCCTCGTAGCGGATCGAGCAGGAAAGACCGTCGATCTTGGGCTCGGCGATCAGCGGCAGGGGGATGTCGGGATCGTCCTTCAGCTCCTTGATGTAGTTGCGCACGCTGTCGACGAAGCCGCGCACGTCGTCGTCGTCGAAGGCGTTGGCCAGCGACAGCATCGGCACCGCATGACGCACCTTGGCAAAGGCGGAGGCTGGCGCGGCGCCGACCTTCTCCGATGGGCTGTCGGCCCGCTTCAGGTCCGGAAATCGCGCCTCGATGGCGGTGTTGCGGGCGCGCAACGCATCGTAGGCCGCATCGCTGACCTTCGGCGCGTCCTTCTGATAGTAGGCCGTATCATGGCCGGCGATCTCCTTCGCCAGGGCGGCCAGTTCGGCCTTCGCCTGATCCTCGTCCAGTTCCTCGACGGGCGTTTCCCGCAGATCCTTGGCGCGCATCATTCGTTTCCAGCGATCAGTCTCTGGGCGGCGGCGCGGGCTTCGTCGGTCACGCTGGCGCCGGAGAGCATGCGCGCGATCTCCTCGCGCCGCGCCTCAACCCCCAGCGTCTTCACGTCCGTGGTCGTCGTCGCCCCGGTCGCGGACTTGGCGACATGCAGGTGCCGGCCGGCCCGGGCGGCGACCTGCGGACTGTGCGTGACGACGAGGACCTGGACCGTCTCCCCCAGCCTGGCAAGACGCTCGCCGACCGCTGCGGCGACGGCACCGGAGATGCCGCTGTCGACCTCGTCGAACACCAGCGTCGGCACCGGATCGGCGTCGGCCAGAACGACCTTTAGCGCCAGCATGAAGCGGGCGAGTTCGCCACCCGAGGCGATCTTGTTGAGCGGCCCGGGATCGGCGCCGGGATTGGTCGCGACGGTGAAGGCCACCCGGTCGAGCCCGTCCGGCCCCCAGTCATCATCCGCCCGGCGCTCCACGACGGTAAGGAAGCGGGCGCGCTCCAGCTTGAGCGGCGGCAGCTCGGCCGCGACCGCCTTGTCGAGGCGGGCCGCCGCCTCGGTCCGGCGCCCGGAAAGGCTGGTGGCGACCTCCATATAGGTCTTGCGCGCCACCTCGACAGCCCGGCCGAGACGGTCGAGCGCGCCGGCCTGGTCTTCGATCAGGGCCAGGCGCGCGGCAAGGCGCTGCCGCAGATCGGCGAGCGCGTCGACTTCGACGGAATGCTTGCGCGCCGCCGCACGCAGGGCGAAGAGTCGCTCCTCCGCCTTTTCCAGCGCGCCGGCGTCGTGGTTCAGGCCGGAGCCGACGCTCTGGAGGCTGGCGATCGCCTCCTCGGTCTCGACCAGGGCCCGGTCGAGCGCCTCGATCACCGCATCGAGCCTGCCGCCGGCCTTGTCGGCGACCCTCTGCAACTCGCGCAAGGCACCGGCGAGGCCGCGCTCGGGCCCGCCATCGCCGCCAAGTGCGTCCAGGGCGGCGTTGATCCCCTCGGCCACCCGCTCGGCGTGCTGCATCACGCTGCGCTCCTCGGCAAGGCGTGCCTCCTCGCCGGCCACCGGGTCGAGTTCGTCCAGCTCCTCGACCGCGTGACGCAGATAGCTCTCCTCGGCCCGTGCCGCCTCCGCCTCCCGGCGCGCCTGCGCGAGTGCCGCTTCCGCCTCGCGCCAGGCCCGCCAGCCACGCTGGGTCTCGGCCAGGGCCGCGGCGTTGCCGGCGAAGGCGTCGAGCACGTCTCGATGGCTGGAGGGATTGAGCAGGCCCTGGGTGTCGAACTGTCCGTGCACCTCGACCAGCATCTCGCCCAACGCCCGGGCGAGCGCGACGCCGGCCGGCTGGTCGTTGACGAACGCCCGGCTCCGCCCGTCGGCCTGCACCACGCGGCGCAGCGTCAGGTGTTCGTCCGCCTCCAGGCCATGTTCGGCCAGCATGGCGTTCGCCGGATGAGCCTCGGGCAATTCGAAGGCGGCGGTGACGATGGCGCGCTGCGCGCCCTTGCGGACGAGCCGTGCCTCGCTACGCCCGCCGAGCGCCAGGCCCAGCGCATCGAGCAGGATGGACTTGCCAGCCCCCGTCTCGCCGGTCAGCGCGGTCAGGCCGCCGGCGAGATCCAGCGCCAGCTGGTCGATCAACACGACGTCGCGGATCGACAGGCCAATCAGCATGGCCGCCGGGCCGGGCCGTCAGTTGAACAGCCCGAACGGGTCGAGGAGGCTGCCGCCGCCGGAAGACTCGCGCGACTGGCCTTCGACCAGCAGGGCGTAGCTGTCCTGGTACCACTCGCTGCCCGGGAAGTTGGTGGCCAGCACGGTGGCGGTCCGCTCCGCCTCCCCGACCAGCCCGAGAGCGAGATAGGCCTCGGTCAGGCGATGCAGCGCCTCCGGCGTGTGGCTTGTGGTCTCGTAGTCGTCGATGACCCGGCGGAAACGGTTGATCGCCGCCTGGTGGTGGCCCTGGCGCAGATAGTAGCGGCCGACCGACATCTCCTGGCCCGCGAGCTGGTCGTAGGCGAGGTCGAGCTTGAGGCGGGCATCGCGGGCATAGTCGGTGTCCGGAAAACGGGTCACCACATCCTCCAGCGCCTGCATGGCCAGGCGGGTGACGCCCTGGTCGCGCTCCACGTCGACGATCTGCTCGTAATAGCACAGCGCCCGGAGATAGTAGGCGTAGGCGCTGTCGGCGTGGTTGGGATGCAGCTCGATGAAACGCTCGAGCGCCGCGATCGCCGCGTCGTACTCAAGGTCCTCGTAGTAGGAATAGGCGGCCAGCAATTGGGCGTCGGTGGCGAAGTTGGAATAGGGGTGCAGCCGCTCCAGTTCGTTGAACTGCTCGGCCGCCGTGTCGTAGTCGCCCGTTTGCAGGGCGCGCAGGCCGCCCTCGTAGATGTCCTCCGGTGCCTGGTCCACCGCGTTCACCTGCGGCTCGCTCTCCGCGAAGGGATTGATGCTCTCCAGGGTCGAACAGGCACCGGTCGCCAGCAGGAGAAGGGCTGCCAACGGCCAGGTCGGCATCAGTCGGGTCGCGCGCGTCATGGTCACTCCGAAACCGATCGTCTTCGCCCCGTTCCGTCGGAACGGCAATCCGGGGCGCCACCGCGACCGCCGACATCCGGGGCTGACGACTCCAGACCGGGCGGCGGCGGACGGCGCCTGTATATCACGCCGTACGGGAAATGCGACCCATCAAGCGTGGCGGATTAAGGGCAATCACGCGCTGCGGGCGAGCGCCTGGCGGTAGCCAGCGGCGTAGTCGGCGCGTTCCGCGGGCGCGGCCGCGAGATCCGCCGCACTTTCCACGCGATAAGCCGTCGCGTCCGCGAACAGGGCGGCCAGCACCTTGTTGTTGTGCCGGTGTCCCGAGCGGTAGCCGGTGAAGCGCGCCAGGAGCGGTGCGCCGGCGAGGTAGAGGTCGCCGACCGCGTCGAGGATCTTGTGGCGCACGAATTCGTCGTCGTAGCGCAGACCGCCTTCGTTCATAATCCGGTCGCCGGCCACGACGATGGCGTTGTCGAGCGAGCCGCCCCGCGCCAGCCCCGCGGCCCGCAATGCCTCCACCTCGTGCAGGAACCCGAAGGTCCGCGCCTCCGCGATGGTGTCGATGAAGGCGCCGTTGTAGCCCTTGTGCTGCCGGCGCTGCTGCGCGATCGCCGCCGACGGGAAGTCGATGGTCATGTCGACCGAGAAATCCGCGGCTGGCTCCAGGCAAACCCTGGCGCCGTCATCCTCCTGCACCTCGACGCGCTTCAGCACGCGGATGACGCGCCGTGGCGCCTCCTGGGCGATGATGCCGGCGCATTGCAGAAGGAAGACGAAGGGCGCGGCGCTGCCGTCCATGATCGGCACTTCCGGCCCATCGAGCGAGATCAGCGCGTTGTCGATGCCGCAACCGGCCAGCGCCGCCATGATGTGCTCGACCGTGCCGACGGTGGCGCCGGCGCCGTTGGCCAGCATGCTGCACAGGCGTGTGTCGCTGACCCGGTCCCAGAGCGCGGGGATGCGTGCACGCTCCGCCGCGGCGTCGCGAACGATGTCGGCGCGGTGGAAGACGATGCCGTGATCGACCCCTGCCGGCAGGATCCGCATCGTCACGCGGCGTCCGCTGTGGACGCCGATTCCGGTGCAATGGATCGGCTGGCGTATGGTGTGCTGGTTGATGTCGGAATCGATCACGCGGTTGTCGGCCCCTGCGCCTGCTCGTTGCCTCGTCGACCGGCCGTCCCGGCCGGATGCCCCTCGGTGCGGACCGACGAAAGACCGGCCCCCATCGCGCTACAGCGCCCTCGCTTCCCTTCATTAGGGAACCGCGGAGCCCGCATCGATGATGGCAATCACAGGGTAGGGCATTTCCGAAAAGACCCCGGAGACGTCCGAAATCCGCCCATCCTGAAAAGAAAACGGCTCCAGAAGCTGCATAGCAAGCGCCTCCGGAGCCGTAAAATCACTGTTTGTTTCCGAATATTACCGCATTTTCCTCACCGTTCGGCCAACCCAGCGGCGATGTGGGTCAGTTGGCCTGACGGCGCAGGAAGGCGGGAATGTCCAGACCCTCGTCCTCGTTGCGTGGCAGCGGCGGACGGGCCGCCGTCTGCAGCGGCCGCTGCGCCCGGGCGGTGGCCTGCTGGGTGGCCGGCGCCGCCGGCTGGGGTGCCGGCTGCGGGCGCGGCGTCGCCGGCTGGGCCGGGGCGACGCGCTGCTGGCGGTGCTGGGCCGTCGGCTGCTCCTCCTTGATCAGCCCTGTTACCCGGCGGAACAGGCCGCCGAAGGCCTTGCGTTGACCGGCGTCGCCGGCAGTCTCGTGGACGGGGGCATGCGCCGGGGCCGCGGTCTGCGTCACCGCGCGCGGTGCAGGACGCTCCGCCGGCTGCTCGACGTATTCCGGCTCGGCCTCGGCATACTGCTCCTCGGCCTCGTCGAGGTCCTCGAGATAGTCGTGCAGGCTGAGCTCCTCCTGGTCGTCCTCCGCCACCGGCTCAGGCGCCGGACGCGGCGCGGCGGGACGCGCCGGCGCGGACCGAGCGCCGGCCGTCGCCTGGGCGTGACCCACCTGCTGCGGCTCGGGCCGGGCCGGTGTGGTGTCGATGCGCGCACGCGCCGGCTGCGCGGCCTCCACCGCAGGCTGCTGGCGTCCCGGCTGGGGCGCGGCCGGACGGGGGGCGACCTGCGGCCGCTGCGGCGCCTGGCGCTGCACCGGCTGCGGGAAGGCCTGGCCGCGGGCGTTGCCGGCCTGCTGCTGGCCGTGATCCTCCGCCGGCCTTGCCTGCTTGGTTGATACCAGGCTGAGCGAGGAGATCGACGGCCGGTTGCCGGCCTCCGCCTCCACCTCGATGCCGGTGGCCACGACCGAGACGCGCACCCGGCCCTCCAGCTTGTCGTCGAAGGTCGAGCCGAAGATGATGTTGGCGTCCTGGTCGACCTCCTCGCGGATGCGGTTCACCGCCTCGTCGACCTCGTAGAGGGTCATGTCGAGACCCCCGGTGATGTTCACCAGCACGCCGCGTGCACCCTTCATGGAGACGTCGTCGAGCAGCGGGTTGGAGATCGCGGCCTCCGCGGCATTGATCGAGCGGCGGTCGCCCTCGGCCTCGCCAGTGCCCATCATCGCCTTGCCCATCTCCGCCATCACCGTGCGGATGTCGGCGAAGTCGAGATTGATCAGGCCCGGCATGACCATCAGGTCGGTAACGCCGCGCACGCCCGAGGCCAGCACTTCGTCGGCCATGCGGAAGGCGTCGGCGAAGGTTGTCTTTTCGTTCGCCACCCGGAACAGATTCTGGTTCGGGATGACGATGAGCGTGTCGACGTATTGCTGCAGCTCCTGCAGCCCCGCCTCGGCGATGCGCATGCGGTGCGCGCCCTCGAAGTGGAACGGCTTGGTGATGACGCCGACGGTCAGGATGCCCTGCTCGCGGGCCGCCCGGGCGATCACCGGCGCGGCACCGGTTCCCGTGCCACCGCCCATGCCGGCGGTGATGAAAGCCATGTGACTGCCTTCCATGCAGGTGGCGATCTCGTCGATCGCCTCCTCCGCCGCGGCGCGGCCGATGTCCGGTCGGGCGCCGGCGCCGAGACCCTGGGTGATGCCGACACCGAGCTGGATGCGCCGCTCGGATTCCGAACCGTTCAGCGCCTGGGCATCGGTGTTGGCGACCACGAACTCGCAGCCCTCGAGCTGCGTGCGGATCATGTTGTTCACGGCATTGCCGCCGGCGCCGCCGACGCCGATGACCGTGATCCGTGGCCGCAAGTGCTCTTCATAGGCCGGAATGGTGAGGTTGATCATTCTGCTACTCCCCTTCACGCACAATCAGGAATGTCATTCGCCGCTGGAGTTCAAAAAATCTGCGCCTGGATTGCTTCGGCCCGGCGCGGGGCCGCTTCTCCCGGCCGTCAGCGCGGCCGGTGTCGGTGCCGTTCCCGATGGAATACGGCGTGATTTCAAAGATGTTCACGGAACCACCCTCCTAGCCGGTTGAGCAGGCCGCCGCCCTGCGCCGCCATGTCGTCGACGCCGGCCGCCATCGCTTCGGCGGGGTTGCGCAGCGCATGCGCCACAAGGCCGGCGACGCCGGCGAAGGCCGGGCCGCGCGCATGGTCGGGCAGGTTTTCCACGCCCGTGGGCCTGCCCATGCGCACCTGCTTGTCGAGGACGAGTTGGGCGAGCTCGCGCAGGCCCTGCAGCTGGCTGGCACCGCCCGTCAGCACGACGCGCCGGCCGGACACCCGGTCGAAGCCGCTGGCCTCCAGCCGGCCGCGGACCAGTTCGAAGATCTCCTCCAGGCGCGGCTGGATGATCCCGGTCAGCAGGCTCTTCGGAACGTGGTTGGGCTGATCGGCATTGTCCTCGCCGATCTGTGGCACGTCGATGATCTCTCGCTCGTCGGCGATCGACGGGATGGCCGTGCCATAGAGCACCTTCATGCGCTCGGCATGGGTCAGCGGCGTGGTCAGGCCGCGCGCGATGTCGTTGGTCACGTGCGCGCCGCCAACCGGCAGGCTGTCGGTGAAGACCAGCCGGCCTTCGGAAAACACGGCGAGATTGGTGGTGCCCGCCCCGAGATCGACAACGGTGGCGCCCAACTCCATCTCGTCGGGGACCAGGCTGGCGAGGCCGCTGGCATAGGCCGAGACCACGAAATCGTCGATGTCGAGATGGCAGCGGCGAACGCAGGTCGTCAGGTTGCGCACGGCGCTGGCGGCGGCGGTGACCAAATGCAGCTCGAGGCCGAGGCGTTCACCGAACATGCCGAGCGGATCGCGGATGCCGCGTGCCCCATCCACCGAATAGGAGACCGGGATCGAGTGCAGGATCTCCGAGTCCGCCGGCAGGTCGGCCTGGCTTTGCGCCTTCAGCGCCCGCCGCAGGTCGTGCTCCGTCACCTCCTGGCCGGAGATCGGGACGTCAACCGTCAGTGTCTGCGACAGCGGCTGGCCACCCGACAGATTGACGGTGACGCGCTCGATCTGCTCCCGCGCCATCTGCTCGGCCGCCTCGACCGCCTGGCCGATGCTCCGCGCCGCGGCGTCCATGTCGATGATGGTGCCGCCGCGCAGCCCCTGACTGCCCTGGTGACCGAAGCCGACCAGGCGGGCGCCCCCATCATCCTCGACCCGCGCGATGACGCAGACCACCTTCGACGTGCCGACGTCGAGCGCGGTGATCAGGTCGCCACGCGACTTGGTTTTCGGCTTTTTGACCCCGTTGAACCCCATGGCGCTTACGTATTCTCCTCAGGAAGCTGTGCTCGATCGGCGGTCTCCGACGTCGCCTGGATGACGACGCGATCGGCCAGCCTCAAATCGATGGCGACGATGTCGCGGTCGAAGATCGCGTCTTCCGCATCGAGACGCGCGAGCCGGGCGAGTGCCTGGCCCATGTCGTTTTCCGGCAGCCGGATGGTGATCCCGCCGGCGAGTTGCAGGTCCCAGCGCCGGTCGCCCACCCGGACCGCCGCTTCCAGCCGGTTCGCCACGGCCGGCACGTCGGCCAGCAGCCGGATCAGGTCGGCCGCGGTCTCCGCCGCGCCGTCGCCGACCACGAGCGGCAGGTGGGTATACTGGTCGACACCGGTCTCGGTGAGGGGCACCCCCTCGGTGTCGATCAGGTGCACGCGCTGGTCGCGCTGCCAGAGCGCGATGGGATGGCGCTCCTCCAGCGTCAGGTAGAGCACGTCCGGCAGGCGCCGCTCGATCGACACGTTCCTGACCCAGGGCAGCGTCATGATGCGTTGGCGCGCGGCCTGCGCGTCGAAGGCGAAGATCGGGTAGCCGCGCTCCACCCCCAGCGCTTCCCAGAGATCGCCGCGATCGGTGACGCCGCGGCCGAGGACGACAACCTCCTGGACGGAGAAGCCGATCGCGGCCGAGCCCTCCATCACCTGCACCCAGGACCAGTCGAGCGCCTCTTCCGCCCGGCCGGTCATCACCGACCAGGAGACGCCGCCGACAAAGCCAGCCACAATGCCGAGCATGGCCCCGCGACCGATGGATTGGCGATAGCGACGCCAGAGGGATGGCCGACGACGGCCCTCCGCCGCGCGCACCGGCACGTCGGCGACCAGGCCGCCGCGCGGTCGGTGCGGCCGTTGCGGCGGCCGTTGCGGCGGCCGTTGTTGACGGGCGGCGGTCAGTGATGGCATCGCGCATCCTCCACCAGCCAGGCGCAGAGCTCCGCGAAGCCGATCCCGAGATGGCCGGCCTGCTCGGGTACCAGCGAGATCGGCGTGAAGCCGGGCTGGGTGTTGAGCTCGAGGAAATGCACACCCTCGGTGCCGGGCCGGCTGTCGTCCCAGCGGAAGTCCGAGCGGCTGATGCCGCGGCAGCCCAGCGTCCGGTGGGCCAGCAGCGCCTGCTCCATCACCAGGTCGAAGACGGCTGCCGGCACCTCGGCCGGTATGACGTGCCGGGCATGCCCGGCGACGTATTTCGCCTCGTAGTCGAAGAAGCTGTGGGTGTGCTCGATCTCCGTCACGGTGAGCGCGCGATCGCCCATCACCCCGACGGTCAGCTCGCGGCCCGGCACGTAGCGCTCGACAAGCACGTCGTCGCCATAGTCCCACTTGGCGATGTCGATCGGCGGCTGGTTGTCGCCCTCGCGTACCAGGCGAATGCCGATGCTGGAGCCCTCGGCCGCCGGCTTGACGACATAGGGCGGATCCATGACATGGCTGCGCGCGGCGCTCGCGAGATCGACGACGATGCCCTCGGCGCTGCGCACGCCGACAGCGCCCAGCAGCTTCTTGGTCAGGGGCTTGTTCATCGCCAGCGCCGACGCCGTCACCCCTGAGTGGGTGTAGGGAAGGTCCAGCAGGTCGAGCAGCGCCTGGATCGTGCCGTCCTCGCCGCCGCGCCCGTGCAGCGCGTTGAACACCACGTCCGGGCGTGGCGTGAGCTGATCGATGAGCCAGGGCACATCACGTCGGACGTCGATCTCGGACACCTCGAAGCCCACGCCGCGCAGGGCGTCGGCCGCGGCCTTGCCGGAGACCAGCGAGACTTCGCGCTCGGCGGACCAGCCGCCCATCAGTACCGCCACCCGCCTAGCCATGCCCCGCCTCCCGCGCCTTGGCGTCGAGGACGTCCTCGAGGGTCTCCACCGGCCGATCGGCAAGCGGTAAGCCGATTCGGCGGATTTCCCAACGCAGACGGATGCCCTGGCTGTCGAATACGCGGCGCCGGACAAGCTCGCCCAAACCTTCGATGTCGCTGGCGCTCGCCCCGCCTGTATTGATCAGGAAATTGCAGTGCTTTTCCGATACCGCGGCGCCGCCAAGGACAAGCCCCCGACAGCCGGCCCGGTCGATCGCCTCCCAGGCCTTGCCCCCCTCGGGATTGGCGAAGGTCGAGCCGCCCGTCTGGGCCCGGATCGGCTGCGTCGCCTCGCGCTGGCGGCCGATCTCCTCCATGCGGGCGCGGATCGTCTCCGGCTCCCCCGCGCGGCCCTGGAACAGGGCGAAGGTGAAGATCCAGTCGTCCGGCGCCATGGTATGGCGGTAGGCCATGCCCATGTCGAAGGCCGTGGCGGAATGCAGCCGGCCGGTGCGATCCACCGCCTGTGCCTCGATCAGCACGTCCTTGAACTCGGTGCCATAGGCGCCGGCGTTCATGCGCAGGCCGCCGCCGATGGTGCCGGGAATGCCGACCAGGAACTCCAGCCCGGCGATGCCGGCATTGGCCGCCACCCGCGCTACGTTGAGGTCGAGCGCCACGGCGCCGGCACGCAGCCGGTGATCGTCGAGGGGGGCGATCTCGGTGAAGGTGCGACCGAGACGCACCACCACGCCGGGCACGCCGCCGTCCCGGATCAGCGTGTTGGAGGCCACGCCCATCACGGTGACGGGAATGTCCATCGGCAGGGCCTCGAGAAAGCCCGCCAGATCCTCGACATCGGCCGGCTTGAACAGCACCTCGGCCGGGCCCCCGACCTGGAACCAGGTCATCTGGGCGAGCGGCGCATTGGCCGTCAGCCTGCCGCGAACCGGCGGCAGGCGGTCGATCAGGCCAGGCGCGAACGGCGTCTTGCGGGCGTGCGCGTTCATGCCTGCACCTTCCCGGGCATGAGCGCCGCCAACTCCGCCGGCAGGGCGTTGGCCCATTTGGTGATCGACCCGGCGCCCAGACAGACCACCATGTCGCCCGGCGCCGCCGCCTGGCGCACAAGGGCGGCCAGGTGCTCCGGCCCGTCGAGTTCCACCACCTGGCGGTGGCCATGATGGCGCAGACCCTCCGCCAGATGTGCCTTGTCAGCGCCCGCGATCGGCTTTTCGCCCGCCTCGTAGACATCGGCCACGACCACCACGTCGGCGTCGTTGAAGCAGGTGCAGAACTCCTCGAACAGGCTGGCCAGCCGGCTGTAGCGGTGCGGCTGCACGACGGCGATCAGCCGGTTGTCGGGTCCGATGGCGGAACGCGCCGCCTTCAGCACATTGGCGATTTCCACCGGGTGGTGGCCGTAGTCGTCGATGATGGTGATGCCGTCGACCTCGCCGGTGCGCGTGAAGCGGCGCTTGACGCCGGCGAAGCGCGCGAGGCCGCGGCGGATCACGTCGTCCTCGATCCCCATCTCGACCGCCACGGCAATGGCGGCGAGCGCGTTCTGCACGTTGTACTCGCCGACCATCGGCAGATCGATATCGGCGATGGTGCGGCCGTGGCCGGTCAGGCGGTCGCGCAGCACGGCGTGGAAGCGCGCGCCGGCCGGGCTCATCTGAATGTTGACGCCGCGCACGTCGGCCTGGGGCGAGAGGCCATAGGTGACGATCCGCCGGTCGAGCACGCGCGGGATCATCGCCTGCACCTCGGGATGATCGATGCACATGGCGGCGAAGCCGTAGAACGGCACGTTGGTGACGAACTGCTCGAAGGCCGTGCGCTCGGCGTCGAAGTCGCCGTAGAAATCGAGATGCTCGGGATCGATATTGGTCACCACGGCAATGGTCGCCGGCAGCCGGGTGAAGGTGCCGTCGCTCTCGTCCGCCTCGACCACCATCCAGTCGCCCTGGCCGAGCCGGGCATTGGTGCCGTAGGCGTTGATGATGCCGCCATTGATGATGGTCGGGTCGAGGCCGGCCTCGTCGAGCAGCGCGGCGACGAGCGAGGTGGTCGTCGTCTTGCCGTGGGTGCCGCCGATGGCGACGGACCACTTCAGGCGCATCAGCTCGCCCAACATCTCCGCCCGCCGGACAACCGGCAACATGGCGGCGCGGGCTGCCATGACCTCGGGGTTGTCGGACTTCACCGCCGAGGAGATGACGACGACGGCCGCGTCCTCGACATTGCTGGTCTGGTGGCCGATGAAAACCGGCACGCCGGCGCCCCGCAGGCGCTCCACATTGCCGCTCTCGGCGATGTCGGAACCCTGCACCTGATAGCCCAGATTGTGCAGGATCTCGGCAATGCCGCTCATGCCGATGCCGCCAATGCCGACGAAGTGGATGCGGCCGATGTCGAGGGGCATCTCTCTCATGCCGCCGCTCCCATCGTCTCGCCGTCGCGGGCACCGCCGTCGCCTGTCGCGTCGCCCCGGGCCAGCGCCTGAACCGCGTCGGCCAGGCGTTCCGCCGCATCGGGCAGCCCGAGGGCGGCCGAGGCCTTGGCCGCGGCAGCCAGGCGCCCGGTATCGGCGATCAGGTCGGTGAGCTGCGCCGCCAGTGTTTGCGGCGTGAAGTCCTCCTGCGGCACCAGCCAGCCGGCGCCACCGCGCATCAGGCTGGCGGCGTTGAATCGCTGGTGGTCGTCGGCCGCCGACGGATAGGGCACCAGGATCGCGGGACGGCCGGCGACGGTCAGTTCCGCGCAGGTCGAGGCGCCGGACCGGGTGATCGCCAGATGCGCCGCCGCCAGGCGTGCCGGCACATCGTCGAAGAAGGGCGCCACCTCGGCCTCGACTCCCGCCGCCGCGTAACCGGCCTGGGCCCGCTCCAGATCCTCCGGCCGGGCCTGCTGCACCACGCGCATCCTGGGCTTCAGCCAGTCCGGCAGGTCCGCCATGGCCGCCGGCACCACGTCGGAGAAGACGCGCGCGCCCTGGCTGCCGCCGAGCACCAGCAGGTTGACGGCCTGCGGCGCCTTGGGCGGCTGATAGGGTTTGCCGGCGAGCGCCGCGATGGCCAGTCGAACTGGCGTACCCGTGATGACCGTGTGGGGACGGGCATCCTGGGGCAGACCGTGCGTCTGGGGGAAGGAAAGCGCGATACGGTCCGCGTGACGGGCCAACAGGCGGTTGGCTCGGCCGGCAAAGGCGTTCTGCTCGTGCAGCAGAATGGGAAATTTCTGTCGCTGCGCGGCGAAGATGGTGGGGATCGATGGGTAGCCGCCGAAGCCGACGACCACAGAAGGTCGCATGCGCTTCAGCAGGCGCCGTGCCTGCAGCATGCCTCGGCCGATCTCGATCGCCGTGCGCAGCTTGCCCAGTGCGCCCGGTCGCACCCAGGAGGCGCGTATCCGCAGCACCGGCACGTTCTCGAGGTCCGCACCGAAGGCCTGGCCGCGGGCGTCGGTCATCAGAACGACGGTCTCGCCCCGGCTCACCAGCACGCGCGCCAGCGCCTCGGCCGGGAAGATGTGCCCGCCGGTGCCGCCGGCGGCGAGCACGATGGGGTGGCGCGGCAGCACGGTCGACGGCGCCATCATGCGAGCCTCCGTCCGGGCGCCGCCCGGCGGCGGGTGATGGCGAGCAGCAGCCCGGCGGCCAGCGACAGCGCCAGGAGCGAGGAGCCGCCATAGGAGATGAACGGCAAGGTCATGCCCTTGGTCGGGATGAGGCTGAGGGTCGAGCCCATGTTGATCAGCGCCTGGAAGCCGAACTGCGCGGCGAGGCCGGCCGTCGCGATCAGCACGAAGAGGTTGCCGTCGCGCGTGACCCTGAGCAGACAGCGGATGACGAGAAGGGCAAACAGCGCAACCAGGAGCAGGCACCAGACGAGACCGAATTCCTCGCCGGCGACGGCGAAGATGAAGTCGGCATGGGCGTCGGGCAGGTGCAGCTTCACCGTGCCCTCACCGGGCCCGACGCCCCAGAGCCCGCCATTGCGGAAGGCTTCCAGCGAGCGGGTGATCTGGTAGTTGTCGCCGCTCGACGGGTCGAGGAAGCGGTCGATGCGGCTGGCGACGTGGGGGAAGAAGTTGTAGCTGGCGATGCCGCCGCCGATGGCCAGCCCGAACAGTGCGATCACCGCGACCATCGGCAGACCGGCGACGAAGAACTGCACGCCCCAGATCGCCGCGACGACGATGGCCATGCCGAGATCGGGCTGCAGCAGCAGGAGGCCGAGCGCCACCAGCAGCAGCATGATCGACAGGATCGTCCCCGGCACGTTGGGATCGGTCTTCTGCAAGGTGAACAGCCAGGCGGAGACGATGACGAAGCCGGGCTTGAGGAATTCCGAGGGCTGCAGCGACAGACCCGGCAGCTGGATCCAGCGCGTCGCGCCCTTGATCTCCTCGCCGATCACCAGGGTCAGCGCGGTCAGCAGCAGCGAGCCGAGGAGCAGCATCAGGCCGACCCGGCGAACCCAGGCGAGGTTCAGCAGCGAGCAGGCGACAAGGACGAACACCGCCGGCGCCAGCATGGCGAGGTGGCGGCGGATGAAGTGCGTCTCGTCGAGGCCGATGCGGTCGGCGACGGGCGGACTGGCGGCCGCGATCATCAGGGTGCCGAGCGCGATCAGCACACCGATGGTGGCCAGCGACCAGCGGTCGACGGTCCACCACCAGCGCCCGAGGACGGAATTGTCGGTACGGGTCAGCGTCAGGCTCAAGAGGCCGCCCCCCCGATTTCGCCGGCGGTCGGCCGCTGCGGGGCCACACCGCAGCGGTGCGCGATCGCCCTGACCGAGGCGATGAAAGCCTCGCCGCGGGCCTCGTAGCTGACGAACTGGTCCCAGGAGGTGCAGGCCGGCGAGAGCAGGACGACGGGATCGGCGAGCCGCTCCGCCCGGGCCACGGTGAAGGCCTCGGAGGTGGCGGCGTCGAGATCGGTGCAACGCGAGAAGCGCACGCGGCCCTGCAGATAGGCCGCCAGTGCCTCGGTCGCCTCGCCGATCAGGCAGGCATGGCGGATGCGCGGCAGGAAAGCGTCGAGGGCGGAGAAGTCGTCCCCCTTCGCCCGGCCGCCGGCAACCCAGTAGACATGCTGGTAGCTGCCCAGAGCCTTCGCCGCGGCATCGGGATTGGTTCCCTTGGAGTCGTTGACGAAACGGATACCGAGGATCGTGTCCACCGGCTGCTGACGGTGCTTGAGTCCGGGGAACCCGGCGAGGCCGGCGGCAATGGCCTCGGGCGAGACGCCCGCCACCCGGCAGGCGGCATAGGCCGCCGCCGCGTTCTGCCAGTTGTGCTGTCCGGGCAGGGCGGGCGCGTGGGCGAGGTCGGCGACCACGTGCCCCTCGCCGCTCATGTCGTCGACCAGCCTGCCGCCGATGGCGTGGACGCCGCCCTCCACCTCCCGCTCCGCGGAGATCGGCACGACCCGACGGCCGGCGGCGCGTAGATCGTCGATCAGCCTGCGGCTCCAGTCGTCGGCGGCGCCGACAATGGCCGTCGCATTCTCTCCGCCCCGTTCGAACAGGGCACGCTTCGCCGCGACATAGTCCGCCATCCCGGCATAGCGGTCGAGATGGTCGGGTGTGATGTTGATGAAGACGCCGGCCGTCCACGGCACCGCCGAGATCGTCTCGAGCTGGAAGGAGGAGACCTCCAGCACGTACCAGCCGCTCTCGTCGAGCGGTGCCAGCGAGAGGGCGGGGAATCCCAGATTGCCGCCGGTCTCCGCCGCCACGCCCGCCCGGGTCAGGAGATGGCCGATCAGCGCGGTCGTCGTCGACTTGCCGTTGGTCCCGGTGATGCCGAGATAGTTGGCGCGCGGCTGCGCCTGGGCCAGTAGATCGATATCCGAGACCAGGCGGACACCCGCCTTCACCGCCATCGCCACGACCGGGTGGGGTGTCGGCCAGGTGCGCGGGATGCCGGGCGAGAGGATCAGCGTGTCGATGCCCGCGAGGCCGTCGCCCTCGAAGCGGACGAGCGGGATGCCCCCGCGTTCCGCCCAGGCGCGACCGACCAGGCCGTCATCCCAGGCGACCACGTCGACGCCAGAGGCCTTCATTGCCTCCGCGGCCGCCATGCCCGTTCGGCCCAGGCCGAGCACGCCGATCCTGCGATCCTTGAGGAAGCCGAGGTCGATCATCGTCTCACCTCAGCTTCAGGGTGGACAGGCCGACCATCGCCAGCACCACGGCGATGATCCAGAAGCGGATGACCACGGTCGACTCGTGCCAGCCCTTCTTCTCGAAATGGTGGTGCAGCGGGGCCATGCGGAAGACCCGCCGACCGGTCAGCTTGAAGGAGGCGACCTGTACGATCACCGAGACTGTCTCCAGCACGAACAGGCCGCCGACGATGCCGAGCACCAGCTCGTGCTTGGTGATCACGGCGATGGCGCCGAGCGCCGAGCCCATCGAGAGCGATCCCGTGTCGCCCATGAACACCATCGCCGGCGGCGCATTGAACCACAGGAAGCCGAGACCGCCGCCGATCAGCGCGCCGCAGAAGACGGCGAGCTCGCCCGAACCCGGCACCAGGTTGATCTGCAGGTAGTCGGCGTAGATGGCGTTGCCGGCGAGGTAGGCGATCAGCCCGAAAACGGCGGCCGCGATCATCACCGGCACGATGGCCAGGCCGTCGAGGCCGTCGGTGAGGTTCACCGCGTTGGAGGAGCCGACGATGATGAACACGGCGAAGACCACCAGGCCCCAGCCGAGCGGGATCAACACGTCCTTCAGGAACGGGATCGCCAGGCCGGTGGCGGCCGGTTCCGGGGTGATCAGGATGTACCAGATGGCCGCACCGGCCGCGATCGAGACCTCGATGGCCAGGCGCAGGCGGCCGGCCACGCCGTGCGACGAGCGCTTGGTCAGCTTGGCGTAGTCGTCGGCCAGACCGATCATCCCGTATCCCAGCATCACCAGGATGACGATCCAGACATAGGCGTTGGAGAGATCGCCCCAGAGCAGCACGGAGACGGTGATGCCGAGGAGGATCATCAGCCCGCCCATGGTCGGCGTGCCGCGCTTGGAGAAGTGGCTCTCGGGCCCGTCCTCGCGGATCGGCTGGCCGGCGCCCTGCCTGGCCTTCAGCCAGCGAATCAGGCGTGGGCCGACGATGAAGGCGATGACCATCGCCGTCAGCATCGCCGCGCCGGTGCGAAAGGTGAGGTAACGCACCAGGTTGAATGGGCCGAACTCGTCGGCGAAGGGCAGCAGGAAGGCATAGAGCATGGTCTCAGCCCCCCTTCCGCCGGTCGGCCGTCGACCCGGCCATGGCGTCGATCGCGGCGACGAGTGGCGCCATCTTGGTGCCGAGCGAGCCCTTGACCATCACCACGTCACCGCCGCGCAGCGCCTGGGTGACGATCGGCACCAGCGCATCGGAGTCCGGCGCGGCCCCACCCTGCATGCAGGGCGGCAGGGCTTCGAACAGTGCCGACATGTGCGGTCCGCAGCAGAAGACCAGGTCGATACCGGCGGCCACGAGATCGGATTTGAGGGCGAGATGCAGGGCCCGCGCGCGCGCGCCCAGCTCCAGCATGTCGCCGAGTACGGCGACGCGACGTGCGGGCGATTTGCCATCCGGCAGCTTGGCCTCGGCCAGAACCTTCAGCGCGGCGCCGACGGCCGGCGGACTGGCGTTGTAGCTTTCGTCGATCAGCACGAGCGGCTCGCCGCCCAGCGCGAGTACGCGGCGTTGTCCACGCCCCTTGATCGCCTCGATCCGCGCCAGTTCGCGAGCCGCCGTCGCCACATCAGCACCGAGCGCGCGAACGGCCAGCAGCATGGCCAGGGAGTTCGCCACCAGGTGCCGCCCTGGCGCGCCGATGCTGTACTGCACGATCTCGCCCTTGATGTCGGCGGTGACCGCGCTCGACGACGCGTGCAGCGAGCAGTCGATCAGCCGGGCGTCGGCCTCCTCGTGCTCGCCGAACGACCAGACGCGGCTGATCCCGCGGGTGCGTGCGTGGGCGACCAGACGCGGAAAATGCGCGTTGTCGCGGTTGAGGATTGCCGCCCCGGGCGGGCTCATGCCGGCGAAGATCTCCGCCTTGGCGTCGGCGATGGCCTCGACCGAGGGGAAGAACTCGATATGCACCGGCTCGACGGCGGTGATGATGGCGACGTCCGGTTTCACCTGTTGCGACAGGACCGCGATTTCGCCGGCGTGGTTCATGCCCAGTTCGAACACGCCATAGGTAGCGCCGGCCGGCATGCGGGCAAGGGACAGCGGGACACCCCAGTGATTGTTGAGGTTGCCGATGCTGGCATGGGTCGCCGCCTGGGCGGAAAGGCCGAGACGCAGCATCTCCTTGGTCGAGGTCTTGCCGACCGAGCCGGTGACCGCGACCACAGCCGCGCGGCGGGGCAGCCGGGCATACAAGCCAAGGCCGACGAGGCCGTCCAAGGTGTCGGCGACCAGAAGCAGCGGCGCGCTTTCCGGCAGATCGGCGATCGGATGATCGATCATCGCCGCCGCGGCCCCTTGGGCCAGCGCCTGCGCGACGAAGGTGTGGCCGTCGTGACTGGGCCCCTTCAGCGCGACGAAGAGATCGCCCGGCATCACGGTGCGGCTGTCGATCGACACGCCGGTGGCGGCCCAATCGCCGATTGCTTCGCCACCGGTTGCCACCACGGCGTCGGCGGCGCTCCACAGGGCGGGACGGGACAGCGCCACGTTCATGCCTCCCCCCTGTCGCCGTCGAGCATGGCGACCGCCTGGCGCGCCTGCTCCGCATCGTCGAAGGGGCGGATGGTGGTGCCGACGATCTGCCCTGTCTCGTGCCCCTTGCCGGCGACGACGAGGACATCGCCCGTTTCGAGCAGGGACACCGCCTCGCGAATAGCTGCCGCCCGGTCGCCGATTTCGATCACCTCGGGCACCGCCGCCAGTACCTGGGCGCGGATCGCCGCCGGATCCTCCGTGCGCGGGTTGTCGTCGGTCAGCACGGCGATGTCGGCGTTGGCCACGGCGGCCAACCCCATCAGCGGCCGCTTGCCCGGGTCACGGTCGCCGCCGCAGCCGAAGACCACCGCCAGGCGGCCGGCGACATGCGGGCGCACCGCCTTGAGGACCGTCTCCAGCGCGTCGGGCGTGTGGGCGTAGTCGACATAGACGGCCGCGCCATTGGCGCGGACCGCCACCCGCTCGAGACGTCCTCGCACGCCGGTGAGATAGGGCAGGCCGGCGATCGCGGCCTTCGCCGCTAGTCCGCTCGCCATGGCGAGGCCCAGTGCGCAGAGGATGTTCGTCGCCTGGAAGGATCCGACGACCGGCACCTCCGCGGCATGGCGGACGCCGTCGAGGACGAAGACGAGCCTCTGGCCCTGCGCGCCCGGCGCCTGCTCGACGAGCCGCAGCCGTTGCGCCGAGCGGCCGTAGTCGAGAAGCGCCCGCCCGCTCGATCGTACCGCCTCGGCGATGCGCCGGCCGGCCTCGCTGTCGACATTGACCACCGCTATGCCGTTCGCGGGCAGCAGTTCGGTGAAGAGTCGCAGCTTGGCGGCCTCATAGGCCTCCATGGTGCCGTGATAGTCGAGATGGTCACGCGTCAGGTTGGTGAAGCCGGCGGCTCCAACCGCGACGCCGTCGAGACGATACTGGTCGAGGCCATGGCTGGAAGCCTCAATTACCAGATGGCTCACGCCGGCATCGGCCAGCGCGGCCAGCGTCTCGTGCAGGCTGGCCGGATCGGGCGTGGTCAGCGCGCCGTAGGTGACACGGCCGGGTGCGGTGATGCCAAGCGTTCCCATGCTGGCACCGGCAAGGCCGGCATGAACCCAGAGCTGGCGGCAGAACTGGGCCGTCGAGGTCTTGCCGTTGGTGCCGGTCACGGCCGCGATGTGTGCCGGCTGACGGCCGTGGAAGGCAGCGCAGGCAAGCGCGAAACGGCGGCGAACGTTGTCGTCCGTCAGCAGGGTCACGCCGTCGGCGTCGACCTGCTCGGGCAGGCGCGTGCCGGTCGGCGCCAGCACCGCGATGGCACCGGCCGCGATGGCGTCGGCGATGAAATGCCGGCCGTCCGTGCGGGTGCCGGGAATCGCGGCGAACAGATAGCCCGGCCGCACCCGCCGGCTGTCGGCGGTGAGACCGGCGATGCCCGGCAGCCGGGTGAAGTGGGCGGTATCCTTGGTCATCGTCAGCATGGTCGCGATCAGTTCCGGGTCGGCACGAAGGCCTCGCCGCCCACCAGCGGGGCGAGGCTGATCGCGTTGACGATTTCCGGATCGGTTTCGTCGATCGGCGCGATGCCCTCCAGGGGGCCAAGCCGTTCGACGATCCGCCGCACTGTCGGTGCCGCGACCCAGCCGCCGGTGGCGTAGCCGTGGGTGCGCTCCGTGCCGTGCGGCTCATCTAGCAGGACGAAGATGACGTATTCTGGGCTGTTCATGGGAAATGCCCCGATGAAGGAGGACAGGAGCGCGTCCTCCTGATAGCCGCCGCGTCCCGGCTTCTCCGCCGTGCCGGTCTTGCCGCCCACGAGATAGCCCTCGGCGTCGGCGTTCGAGCCGGTCCCCTCGGTCACCACGAGGCGCATCAGCCGCCGGATCGCGTCGACCGTCTCTGGCGAGAAGACACGCACCCCGTCGCCTCGTTCCCCGGGCTCGCGGGCGATGATGGTCGGTGCACGGTAGATGCCGTCGCTGACCACGGCAGAGATGGCCGCCACGAGTTGCACCGGGCTCACGGCGATGCCGTGGCCGAAGGCGATGGTCGCCGTCTCGGTCTGGCGCCAGTTCGACGGCACCAGCGGGCTGGCAACCTCGCCCAGCTCGATCGGCGGCCGCTCGAGCATACCTAGACGGCCGAGATAGTCCCGCTGCAGGTCCGGCCCGAACTCGAGCGCCATCAGCGCGGAGCCGATGTTCGAGGAATACATGAAGATCTCGGGCACGCTGAGCGCGCGCCACTGGCCGTGATAGTCGCGGATCTGGAATCCGCCGATGCTGAGCGGCCGGCTGGCGTCGAAATAGTCGCGCAGTGTGGCCACGCCGGTCTCCAGCGCGATGGCTGTGTTCAGGATCTTGAATCCGGACCCCATTTCGTAGACGCCCAGCGTCCCCCGGTTGAACAGCGCCTCTGGCGGGATCGCACCGGCGTCGTAGGGGTCGTAGTCGGGCAGCGACACCAGGGAGACGACCTCGGCCGTGTCGGCGCGCATCACCACGCCGACGCCGCCGATGGCGCTGAACTCCTCGATCGCCGCGGCGAGTTCCTCGCGCACGATCTGCTGCACCCGGAGATCGAGCGAGAGGCGCAGTGGCTCGCCGCCTTCGTTGAGGGTATCGTTGAGCGCCCGTTCCACCCCGGCAAGGCCGTTGCCGTCGACGTCGGCGTAGCCGACGACGTGCGAGGCCAGGTTGCCGGCAGGATAGTAGCGCTGCTCTTCTTCCTGGAAGCCGATGCCCGGCAGGCCAAGCCGGTTGACCTCGTAGACCTGCTGCGGCGTCAGGTTGCGCTCGATCCACACGAAGCGCCGGTCGGAGGCCAGCAGGTCGCGGGTCGCGCCGACCTCGATGTCCGGCAGCACCGAGGCCAGCCTGAGGGCGGCGGCGTCCGGATCGATCACTGCCTCGGGATCGGCGAACACCGACGCCGTGGGCAGGGATGTCGCCAGTAGCATGCCGTTGGCGTCCACCAGCTCCGCTCGCTCCGTCGCCGGCGCGCTGGCGGCCACGGCGACCGGCCGGACATCGATCGAGCCGCCGAGCGCGGCGATGTCCACCAGGCGGGCGCCGACCACGCCGAAGGCCAGCGCGAAGACCGCGGCGGTGATCATCAGCCGGCCACGGCCGACCTCGATCGCGTCGTGCGGCCGAGCACCGGCGCGGCCGCTATCCACGACCGGCTCGACGATCGTGCCGTCGAAGACATCGTCATGGTCCGTATCGGCATAGTCGTCGCTGGCCCAGATCGCCGTCATCGCAGCCCTCCGCTGGCGGAGACCTCGACGGTGAGGCCGGTCATCGGCTGTACGGGCGGCGATGCCGGCGCCTCGGCCAGCAGCGGCTGACCGGCGGCGGGGCGGCGCTGCGGCAGCGGCATGGTCACGGCATTGTCGCGGGCCAACACGGCCGGCGCCGGCACGCGGTACTCCGCGCCCGGCAGCGGCATCGGCACCGCGGCGACGCTGGTGACCAGCTGTATAACGCCGGTGGGCTCGAGATCGAGATAGGCGCGGGCCAGCTCGCGCAGCCGCTCCGGCCGGTTGAGGAACGACCACTCGGCGCGCAGCACGCGGATCGCCTCCTGTTCGGTCACGATCTCGCGGTTGAGACTGTCGAGGTCCTCGTTGAGTGCCTGGACTTCGTACGACACCCGGAACAGCACGGTGGTGGCACCGGCCAGCAGGGTCAGCCAGAACAGGGTGGCGAAGCGGATCATGCTGCCGCCCCCGTCTCCGGCCAGGCCGGTGCGTCGGTGCGGATGGCAGCCCTGAGACGGGCCGAGGCGGCGCGCGGATTGCCCGACCGCTCCTCGAGCGTGGCGGTCACGGGCTTGCGCGTCGGGTCGCGGAAGCTGGGCGCGCGATCGTTGGCGGGCACCGGCAGGTGCCGCGACGGTCCGGCGGCACGTCCGCTGCGGGCTGCCAGGAAGGCCTTGACCCGTCGGTCTTCCAGGCTGTGAAAGGAGACGACGACCAGCCGCCCGCCGGCGCGCAACAGTCGCTCCGCGGCGCATAGCCCGCGATCGAGCTCGCCCAGTTCGTCGTTCACCGCGATGCGGATGGCCTGGAAGGTGCGGGTCGCGGGATCGATGCCGTCCCGGGAGCGCGGCACCACGCGACGCACCACCTCCGCCAGCGTGGCCGTGCGTGTCAGCGGCGCGTCCCGGCGTGCGGCGACGATCGCACGGGCCACCCTGCGGGCATGCCGCTCCTCGCCGAACTCGCGGATGATGCGGACGAGTTCTTCCTCCTCCGCACGGTTGACCAGTTCGGCGGCGCTCTCACCCTCGGCGCCCATGCGCATGTCCAGCGGCCCGTCCTGCCGGAAGGAGAAGCCGCGGGCCGGATCGTCGATCTGGGGGCTGGAGACGCCGAGGTCGAAGACCACGCCGTCGACCTTGCCGTCTGCGGGCAGAAAGGCCGCCACCAGCTTCTCCAGGTCGCCGAAGGGGCCGTGGGCGAGATGGAGGCGGCCGTCGCTCTGCACCGCAAGCGCCTCGCCGGCCGCGATGGCTGCCGGGTCGCGGTCCACCCCGATCACCGTGACCGGTGCGGCGTCAAGGATGGCGCGGGTATAACCGCCGCGCCCGAAGGTGGCGTCGACATGCACCTCGCCGGCACGCGGCGCGAGGGCCGTGACGACCTCGGTGAGCAGCACGGGGATGTGGGTCGGCGCGGTCATGGCGGTCAGCTCCCCGGGCGCGCCAGGACGACGGGCCCGTGCTCCGCCGCCCTACGCTCGGACCGGCCCTTGTAGGTGGCTGGTGACCAGATCTGGAACCGGTTGCGCCCCTTGCCGACGAAGAGTGCGGCGTCGGTGATGCCGGCCATGTCCATCAGGGCCTTGGAGAGGATGATCCTGCCATCCGGGTCGCAGCGCATCTCCACCGAGTTGGCGAAGTACTCGTCTTCCGCCATGTCGCGCTCGACCGAGCCCACGGGCAGGGCATCGATGCGCTCCTGCACGTCGTCCATGAAGGCCTCGGTGAGGCCGTCGATGGCCCCCTCATCGGCATTGCGTTTCAGATAGAAGATGCCGTTTCCCTGGTCGTCGAGCACGGCCCGAAACGAGGCGGGTACCGATACCCGGCCCTTCTTGTCGACCTTGTTCTCGTATGTCGACGTGAAGCGCTTCATCCCAGTCCCAAGCAGTCGGCGCCGGCACGCCGTGTGGCTCGCGTTCACGATCAGGGTGACGCCCGGACGGCGTTTGCGACGTTCCGGCGGCCACCCGCTGCGTCTGGACGCGATGCGTCCGTTATCGAGACCCGACGGTTATCGGTTGACGCGGGCGGCCTGCCCCGACCTGCTCCCATGCCGTGTCATGGGATTTCATGGAGTAGCATGGGTATTCATGGGTGGTCAAATACTATTCGGGATAAATTGTTGTTTTTCCGAAGAAAATCAGGACCTGGGAGCTGGCGCGGACTGTCGAAGTCACCGCATGGAGAGACCCTGTTCCGTAAATGTGTTTTTGCCATGAACTGAGTTTCTATCTCAGAAGTGTACTTGGTTTGTTCGATGACCTCGAATGGATGTCGGCGGGTTCCATGTCCAGGCATATCAAGCTGCCGGGCGGCCCCACGAAATCCCATGGGCTGCGCGGAATCCATCGGCATGGTCTTGCCTGCCCGATCGGCATTGCACATCCGTAGGGCGAGTCCCCGCGAACCATGGAAGACGCGGTGGGCCGCGGAAATCGTGGTAGGCTGCCGCGTGGATGGGTAGCTACCTGCAATCGAGACGATCGGGGAGACGTTGATGAAGCAGCTTCTCATGGTCGCCGCCACGACGGCGATGGCCGGATTCATCCATGCTCCAGCGGCCTGGCCGCAGGATTGGAGGCTGGCGCCGACCTTTGGTGCGCACACCATCGACACGGCATCCGGCGGATTCCTGAACGTGGATCTGGCCGCCGGTGGCGACATCCCGGCGCAGCGGTCGATCGGCGGCAACTGCGTGGGCACCATCGCCAACGCACCGGACTTCCGCGTGACCCTGAGCGGTGGCGGTAGCGGGTCGCTGGATATGACCGCCTTGTCGAACGAGGACACGACGCTGGTGGTGCGCGCGCCGAACGGCGACTTCCTCTGCGTCGACGACAGCCCCGGCAGCCTCAATCCCTTCCTCGCCATCGCCGATGCCGCGGCCGGCGACTACCATGTCTGGGTGGGCACCTATATCCAGGTTCCCGGCTACTTCCCGCCGGCGACTCTGGCGATCGAATTCGTCGCCGATGGCGGTCGCAGAGACACGATCGGCGGCGCCGACGAGACCGATAGGAATGAGGGCGGCTACTACTACAACGACAATGGCACGCCGACCGGCCCGGTGACACTGGCGGAGATCGAGCGGCAGATCGACCTGTTCTACATTGCGCCCGATACGCTGATGTGGCGCGATGGCATGAGCGACTGGGCGGCCGCGGAGACGATCGAGTCGGTGGCGCCACTGTTCCGCGTCGGCCCCCCGCCCCTGCCGCCGGAGCCCGAGGCGGAAGAGGAAGAGAGCGGACCGCCACCGCTGCCGCCCGGCCCCGACGACGAAGCCGATTCCGGTCATCGCGCCGCGATCATGGCCGCCTGCCGCGTGGTCGCCGAGACGGAGATGGAAGGCCGCATGGACGAGGGTGAGGCCGCCTGCGACTGCATTGTCGACCGGCTGCTGGCGGGCAATCTCGACGACACC
>JAVKFF010000146.1:0-4360 GCA_040226215.1 Azospirillaceae bacterium | reverse complement strand
CATCCTCGCAGCTGCTGCCGTCGGCCGCAGGCGTCGCCTTGATGTTGAAGTTGGCGCCGGAGACCGTGTCGGGGCCGAGATCCGGGCCGAGCTCCGCCCTGATGTCGATCAGACGGACACCGAGGCGCTCGACATAGCCGTGCATCGCGCCGCCGCGGCGCGCGAGGTTGGACGTCGCGCGCTTCTTCGGTTCGCCGAACACGTCGCGGCCGAGCATGATGGCGTGATCGGTGTCCATGAACATGGCCAGGACATAGGGCGCCTCGATGCCCTCGTAACGGGCGAGGACGTACAAGGCGCCGCCGTTATAGTCCGCCACGCAGTTGGAGCGCCAGCGGCCCACCATGGCCGTCACCAGCGGCTCGTCCGCCATGGTGAAGCCGGGCGGCAGCACGGCCTCGATGGTTTCGGGGCGGGTTATGAAATCGACCGTCAGCATCTCTGCCCCGACGAAGCGGGGCTGTTTCAGGACAGCCTGGATGCGCGCGACCTCGGCCGGCGTCTTGACGAAACCCATTGAACCTTCCTCCCTTGCCTTGTGAATACGGCGTCGATCGGCCCGTCTATTGTGGCGCCGTGCACTCGATGCCGACGAATTCGAACGGCTCGTCGCCGCTCACCCATCTGTGCAGCGTGCCGGCCGGCAGCACCACGGTGTCGCCATTGGCGACCTGCACCGGTCTGGCTTTGCCGCCGGTGTCGTAGAGGTCGAGCCGGCCGGAGCCGCGGACGACCTGGACGATGTAGAGATTGGCGGTGCGATGCGGCGTCACCGCGCCATTGGGCGCGAAGCGGCCCCTGGCCAGCACGATGCCATGCGAATCGACCGTGGGGCCGATGCCGTAGGAGAAGCCTGCATTCGGCTTGCCCTCGATCTCCGGCACCTCGTCCATGACGATGTCGACGGTCCGCGCGGTCGGTCCGCGATCGGCAGTGGCCGGCTCGACGACATGAAGACGGCCAGCCGGAACCTCGCCTGTGGATGGCGCGGTCATGTGCGTATCCCCCATTTTATTGACTCATATTTGGGTAGGATTATACTACAAAATTGTCGGACAATCCAAGATCCGCACCGAGATCCGGTACGCCGGAGGTCTTGATACAAGGCGCCGCAAATGGCGCCGTTCTGGAGGAGAACGCCATGAAACGCCGCGACATGCTCAAACTGACCGGACTGGCGATCGGCGGGCTCGCGCTGCCTGCGATCTCCAGCCCGCTGGTGCTGGCCGCAGAGCAGAAGAAGCTCGTGATGGTGGTGAAGATCATCGGGATTCCCTGGTACAACCTCGTCGAGCAGGGCCTGAAGAAGGCGGGCAAGGAATTCGACTTCGACGTCAGCATGGTCGGCCCGTCGAACATCGATCCGGCGCAGCAGGTGCGGCTGGTCGAGGACCTGATCGCACGGCAGGCCGACTATATCGGCCTGGTGCCGCTCGACGAGAAGGTGATGGCGCCGGTGCTGGCCCGCGCGCAGGATGCCGGCATCAAGGTGATCACCGAGGAAGGCCCCAACCAGGCCGGCCGCGACTGGGACGTGGCCTTGGTGGACAACAAGCAGTTCGGCGAGGCGACGATGAAGTCCCTGGCCGAAGGCATGGGCGGCAAAGGGGAGTATGTGGTCTATGTCGGGACATTGACCACGCCGCTGCACAATCAGTGGGCTGACGCCGCCATCGCCTACCAGAAGGCGAACTATCCCGAGATGAAGCTCGCGACCGAGCGCTTCCCGGGGGCGGACGAGATCGATACCGCCCAGCGCAACACCCTCGATGTCCTGAAGGCCCATCCGAACCTGCGCGGCATCGTTGCCTATGGCTCCAACGGTGCGATCGGCGCCGGCAACGCGATCCGCCAGCAGAGGCGGCAGGACCAGGTCACCCTCGTCGGCACCTCGGTGCCCAGCCAGGCGGCGGCAATGATCAAGGACGGGACGATCCGCGAGACGTTCCTCTGGAATCCCTTCGACACAGGCTATGCCCTGGTGGCGGTGGCGAAGCTGATGCGGGACGGCGCAACCTTCGAGGATGGCATGACCGTGCCGGGCCTGGGCGAGGCGCGGGTCGACGTTGCCAACAAGCGGATCGCCATCAACAAGATCATGGTCGTGAACAAGGACACGATCGACGAGTTGCTGGCCATGGGCATCTGACCGGAAGGGATGCTTCATTTCATCACGCTCCGCGGCATCTCCAAACGCTATGGAGGTGTCGCGGCGGTGGATGACCTCGACTTCGATGTCCATGCCGGGGAAGTCCATTGCCTGCTCGGGGAAAACGGCTCCGGCAAGTCCACGCTCGTCAAGATCATCTGCGGCGTGGAGCGTCCCGAGCCTGGCGGCGAGATCGTCATCGAAGGCCGTCCCGAGCCGTACCTGACGGCCGCCCGCGCCGCCGCGCACGGCATCCAGGTGATCTACCAGGACCTCTCCCTGTTCCCGAACCTGACCGTCGCGGAGAACATCGCCGCGGACCTGATGGCCCATGGCGGCCTGCTGGTCGACCGGCAGGGCATGCGGGTGGCGGCCGAGGCGGCGATGGCCCGCATCGGCATCGCGCTCGACCTGGACCGGAAGGTCGGCGACCTGCCGATTGCCCAGCGCCAGCTCGTCGCGATCTGCCGCGCCCTGGCCGCGAACGGGCGGCTCCTGATCATGGACGAGCCGACGGCATCGCTCACCAGGCACGAGGTGGACGCCCTGCTCAACCTCGTGCACCAGCTGAAGTCGGAAGGCGTCAGCATCATCTTCGTCACGCACCGGCTCGACGAAGTGCTGCAGGTGGCCGAGCGGGTCACCGTCCTGCGGGACGGCCGCCGCCTCGGCACCCTGGAAAAGGGGCAGATCGAGAAATCCGTCCTGTCCGAACTGATGACCGGGCGCCAGTTCCACTATGCGGCGCCGCGTGCCGACTTCTCGTCGCTGGACCCGGTGCTGACCGTTTCGCATCTCAGTCGGGCGGGCGAGTACGAGGATATCGGCTTCGACCTGCGGCCGGGCGAGGTCCTGGCGATCACCGGGTTGCTGGGGTCCGGCCGGACCGAGGTCGCCCTGTCGCTGTTCGGGATGACGAAGCCGGATTCCGGGCAGATCGCGGTCAATGGCCGCCCGGTGCGGTTCCGGTCGAACCGCGATGCCATCGCGGAAGGCATCGCCTATGTGCCGGAAGACCGCCTGTCCATGGGGCTGGTCCTGCCGCAGCCGATCGCCAGCAACGTCATCCTCACCGTCCTCGACTGGCTGCGGAACTGGACCGGCCTGTTCAAGACCGCGGAGCGCGACGCCCTGGTGGCGCGCTGGATCGGGCATCTGTCGATCAAGGCGCCCGATGTCGGCGCGCCTGTCAGGACCCTGTCGGGGGGCAACCAGCAGCGCCTGGTGCTGGCGAAATGGCTGGCGCGCGGGCCGCGCGTGCTGATCCTGGACAGCCCCACCGTGGGCGTGGACATCAGTGCCAAGGACGGGATCTACAGGATCGTGGCGGACATGCTGGCGGAGGGCGTGGCCGTCATCCTGATTTCGGACGAGATCGCCGAGGCGCTCCACCACAGCCATCGCGTCCTGGTGATGCGCCAGGGTCGCATCGTGAGTGCCCATGTCTCGGCGGAGACCGGGGAGCATGAACTGTCGGAGATCGTCCATGCCTAGCCGCCTCATGCCGCGCAGCCACGAGGCCTGGCTTCTCGTCGTGGTCCTGCTGCTGTGCATTCTCCTGTCGATCCTCAGCCCGGCCTTCCTGACCTTCCGGAACGCCCAGGACCTGATCACCACGAATGCGTTCACGGCGATCCTCGCGGCGGGGCTGCTGGTGGTCCTGGTCTCGGGCGGGATCGACATTTCGTTCACCGCCACCGCCACCGTGGCGCAGTACCTCGCCTTCACGGTCGCGAATGCCTACGACGTCGGCTGGCTGGGTATCGTCGCCATCGTGTCGGGCGTCGGCATCTCGCTCGGGCTGCTCAATGCCGTGCTGATCCAGATCCTCCGGATCCCGAGCATCATCGCCACCCTGGCCACCCTGAACGTCTACTACGGTCTGCTCATCTTCGTGACGCGCGGCGACTACATCTATGCGCTGCCGCAATGGTTCAATTCGGGCATCGAGCTGTTCGCCTTCCGGGATGGCGACGGGAACTATTTCTCGCTGAACCTCCAGATCCTGGCGACGGTCCTGGTCTTCGCCGCCACCTGGCTGATCCTGCGCTACATGCGGCTGGGGCGGCAGATCACGGCGTTCGGCGGCAATCGGGAAGCGGCCAGAAGGCTCGGCCTGCCCATCCTCAAACTGCAATGCTTCGTCTACGGCTGGATGGGGTTCTGCGCGGGCATCGCCTCGCTCGTGCAGGCGCAGCTGGCACAGTCGAT
>JAVKFF010000145.1:0-41705 GCA_040226215.1 Azospirillaceae bacterium | reverse complement strand
TCGCCGGCCACTGCCGCGGCCGTCAGGTCACCTCCCGGCGCGGCCAGGTCGGGCAGTGCCAGGAGCGGCAGCAGGGCCAGCATCGGGATGACCGCGATGTCCTGGAACAGCAGCACGGAAAAACCGGCCTGGCCCCCATCGCTGCGCATCAGCCCCTTCTCGTTCAAGGTCTGCAGCACGATGGCGGTGGAGGAGAGGGCGAAGATCAGGCCGACCGCCAGCGCGGTCTGCCAGACCAGGCCGAGAACGATCGCCAGCGCCATCACCGCGGCGGTGGTGCCCGCTACCTGCAGACCGCCGAGGCCGAGCAGCCGGTGGCGCATGCGCCACAGCAGTCGGGGCTCCAGCTCGAGGCCGACGAGGAAGAGCATCATCACGACGCCGAACTCGGCGACGTGCTGCAGGGTGAGGAGATCGACGTGGAGCAGCGCCAGGATCGGGCTGATCGCCACGCCGGCGATCAGGTAGCCGAGCACCGAGCCAAGCCCGAACCGGCTGGCGAGCGGCACGGCGATCACGCCCGCGACGAGGAAGACGAAGGCGATCAGAAGATAGTCGGTCATGCCTTCCCCGGCGCTGCTGGTGCACAGTCCGGGGTGCCGTCAGGGACTCCGGATCCCGGAGGCTAAAGCAGTTGGAGACACGGTGGAACCGCGTTGACGGTTCCACCTGATCGCCTGAACCTGCTCTCTTCATGGTGACAGGTCTGCTTGTCGGCGTTCAGCTCGGTGCATCCTCGCGCCTCCAGCTGAACGATGGTCGCTCCAGCAAACCGCCGGGTCGGGTGCAGGCGGTGGCGAAGGGGTGCTGCCCGCCCGATCGCCTGGCCGGTCGCGCGTGGGGGCGTTCGGCCCATCGATGACAGGCCGCTCAAGCCCTGAAATGGGAGCGGAGTCGTGCAACCGGATCGAGACGCCTCGCCACTCGATCCATTTCCAGCCCGCTGTTCGGGAATGTCAGTCCGCCGCCTGTTCGGACTGCGCGTCGTCATTCGTGCGGCTGCGGCGGCGGCGGGGGCGCCGCGTGGCGGTGCCGTCATCGCCGCCTTCGACCGCGCTGATGCCGGTGTCGCGCGGGTCGTCGCCGCTACGCGGATCGCTGCCGAGCGGGTCGCTGTCCGCCCGGTCGCGCGGATCGGCTTCGTCGAAGGCCGAGACGCTGTCGCCGCCTTCCTGGTTCCTGGCGCCACGCCGGCGGTTGCCATTCGGACGATTGCCATCCGGACGATTGCCATCCGGGCGGTTGCCATCCGGGCGATCGCCATCGGCCCGGTTGCGGCCCCGGCGGCGGGTCGGCCCGTCGCCCCCGCCATCGCTGGCGATGAAGTTTGGCAGCCGGTCCTCGTCCTGTCCGGAGTCGGTCTCGCCATCCCGATCGCCCCGGTCGCCCCGGTCGTCGCGGTCGTCGCGGTCGTCGCGATCGTCGTCCTGCCCGTCAGCCTGGCCGTCGTTCTGGCTATCGTTCTGGCCGGAACCCTGGCCGCGCCGCTCGTCGCGCTGGCGATCGGGATCCTGCTGGGACCGGTTGTAGGCGTCGTTGACCTCGTTGATGATGCGCTGATAGTGCTCGGCGTGCTGCAGGTAGCTCTCGGTCATCACCGGGTCGCCGACCGAAGCCGCATCCCGCGCCAGGGCCTGGTATTTCTCCAGCACCTGATGCGCCGTGCCGCGCACCCGGACGTCGGGTCCATTGCTGTCGAACGTCTGATTGCGATTCGGCAGATTGGTGCGACGGTTGTTGCGATTGCGGCCGCGCCGATTGTTTTGACCTGGTCTCATCTTGCTCGCTCTTGGTGTCGGATGACGCCCCATCCAGGGGTCAGATTCCGTGCATCCGAATAGTTGAGTCCCTCTCGAACGCGAAATCTCTTGTTCTGGTCGGCTCGCATCGTCCCAGCCGGCGACATCGCTGTGGTGTCGGTCGGTTCGCTGATGGTGAAGCCGCTACATGCGCGGGGTGGCTGTGCGTTCACTGCCGTTCGGCGACCCGGGCGCTACCAATCGTAGGACCCCTGCCCAAGGTCGCGTCGCCGGCGAGTACGCCACGCCGCGGATATGTTCGACCCTAGCGCAATCGGCACGGATTCCCAACTGCTTTCTTGGCATCGCAGCCGCCACGTTAGCGGCGCAGCACAAGCGCACGCTCGATCCCGCCGAGGTCGCGCCGGCAACCGGCGACCGTTAGCCCGGCGCTGCCGAACAGCGTGGCGGCCCGGACCGCCTGCCCCTGCCCCAGCTCGATCACCGCCACGCCATCGGCGGTGAGCAGCGCGGGAAGTCGTGCCGCGATCGCCCGGTAGGCTTCCAGCCCGTCCACGCCTGCCACAAGCGCGCGTCGCGGGTCGTGGTGCCGGACTTCCGGCGGCAGACCGGCCCAATCGCTCTCGGCGATATAGGGCGGGTTGGCAATGACGAGGTCGAAGCGCTCGTCGAGTCCGTCTGCCCAGTCGGCGCGCACGAAGCGCGTCCGGTCGCCGACGCCATTTACATGGGCGTTGCGGCGGGCGGTCGCAACCGCCCCCTCGCTGATGTCGACGCCGACGCCGCTGGCGGCCTCGCGCTCGACAAGGAAGGCGATCAGCAGGCAACCGGTGCCCGTGCCGATGTCGAGCACGCGGCAGGCGCCCTCGCCACGCGGGCAGGCGGCGAGCGCCGCCTCGACAAGCGTCTCGCTGTCGGGCCGCGGATCGAGCGTGTCCGGGGCAAGCTCGAAGGACAGGCTCCAGAACTCGCGCCGGCCGAGAATGCGCGAGACCGGCTCCCGCCTGGCGCGCCGGGCGATGAGCGCCTCGATCGCCGCCGCTTCGCCCGCCGACGGCAGCCGGTCACGCGCCAGCGCGAGGCGGCCCCGGTCCAGCCCCAGGGCATGGGCGACGAGCAGGCGGGCGTCGCTCTCCGCCGATTCCACCCCGGCCGCGCGCAGGCGCCGGATGGCGGCGGTGATCGTCTCGGGCAGCGCGATGCCCCGGTTCACGTGATCTCGGACAGGCGGGCCGATTCGTCCTCGGCGATCAGCGGGTCGATGATCTCGTCGAGCGCCTCGCCGGCCATCACCCGGTCCAGCTTGTAGAGCGTCAGGTTGATGCGGTGGTCGGTGACGCGGCCTTGCGGGAAGTTGTAGGTGCGGATGCGCTCGGAACGATCGCCGCTGCCCACCTGGCTCTTGCGGTCCGCCGCCCGGGCGCTGGCCCGCTCCTGGCGCTCCTGCTCGTAGAGCCGGGCGCGCAGGATCTTCATCGCCTTCGCCCGGTTCTTGTGCTGCGACTTCTCGTCCTGCTGGGCGACGACGATGCCGCTGGGCAGGTGGGTGATGCGCACCGCGCTTTCGGTCTTGTTGACGTGCTGGCCGCCCGCACCCGAGGCGCGGAAGACATCGACCCGCAGATCCTTCTCGTCGATGGTGATGTCGACTTCCTCCGCTTCCGGCAGCACCGCCACGGTGGCGGCCGAGGTGTGGATGCGGCCCTGGGTCTCGGTCTCCGGCACCCGCTGCACCCGGTGCACGCCCGACTCGAACTTCAGTCGCTGGAAGACGTTGCGGCCGGCGATCGTGGCCACCGCCTCCTTGACGCCGCCAAGCTCGGTCTCGGAAACCTCCATGGTCTCGAAGTGCCAGCCGCGCAACTGGGCATAGCGCTGGTACATGGCGAAGAGATCGGCGGCGAACAGGGCGGCCTCGTCGCCACCGGTGCCCGCGCGTACCTCGAGGATGGCGTTCTTCTCGTCCGCCTCGTCCTTTGGCAGCAGCGCCAGCAGCACCCGGCGCTCCATCTCCGGCAGCCGGCCGCGCAGCGTTTCGGCTTCCGTCCGGGCAAGCGCGCGCATCTCCGGATCGCTCTCGCCCTCCTCCAGCGCCTCGAGATCAGCCAGTTCCTCGCGCATGGCCTTCAGCGCGGCGATCTCCGCGGCCACCGGCTCGAGCTCGGCATATTCCTTGGCGTAGCGGGTGAAGTCGTCCGGTGCCACGTCGCCGCCGGACATCAGCGACTGCAGCTCCGCCACCCGGCTCAGGACCTTGTTGTAGTTCTCTTCGAGGCTCACGGGAGGACCATTGCTTCGCGCCGGCGCGGGGGCGGCGCGCTACCTCAGGAAAAAATGGATGGACCGGCACGGCAACCGCAACGCTTGCGCGCTCGGATCGGCCGCGCCCTCCGCACGGCGGCGCTCTAGCACATCGCGCGGCGCTTGGCCACGTTCGCCGCCATGTGGCCCGTCCCGGGACCGCGGGCGTGCCTCAGGCGGCCTCGTCCTTCGCCGATTCGATCTCCGCCGCCTTGGCCTCCACCATCTCGACCAGGTGGTCGACGATCGACCGGTCCTTCAACCGGTGGTGCGGCAGGCCGGCGAGATAGACCTGATGGGTGCCCTTGCCACCGCCGGTGAAGCCGATATCGGTCATCAACGCCTCGCCCGGGCCGTTCACCACGCAGCCGATCACCGAGATCGTCATCGGAGTGGTGATGTGGGCCAGGCGGTCCTCCAGCACCCTCACGGTCTCGATCACGTCGAACTGCTGGCGGGCGCAGGACGGGCAGGAGATCACCGTGACGCCGCGCCGGCGCAGGCCGAGCGATTTCAGCATCTCGTAACCGACCCGCACCTCCTCCACCGGATCGGCCGACAGGCTGACGCGCAGCGTGTCGCCGATCCCCGACCACAGCAGCATGCCGAGCCCGATCGAGCTCTTCACCGTGCCCGACAGCATGCCGCCGGCCTCGGTAATCCCGATATGCAGCGGGTAGTCGCAGGCCTCGGCCAGTTGCTGATAGGCCGCCACGGCGAGAAACACGTCCGACGCCTTGCAGCTGATCTTGGTCTCGAAAAAGTCGTGGTCCTCGAGGATGCGGATATGCTCCAGCGCGCTCTCCACCATGGCCTCGGGGCAGGGCTCGCCGTATTTCTCCAGCAGGTGGCGCTCCAGCGAGCCGGCATTGACGCCGATGCGGATGGAACAGCCATGGTCCTTGGCCGCCTGCACCACTTCCCGCACCCGCGCGGCGCTGCCGATATTGCCCGGATTGATGCGCAGGCAGGCGGCACCGTTCTCTGCAGCCTCGATGGCGCGGCGATAGTGGAAGTGGATGTCGGCGACGATCGGCACGCCGACCTGGGGCACGATGTGCTTCAGCGCCGCGGAGGAGTCCTCGTCCGGGCAGGAGATGCGCACGATATCGACCCCTGCCTCCTCCAGCCGGCGGATCTGCGCCACCGTCGCCGCCACGTCGCCGGTCGGCGTGTTGGTCATGGACTGCACGGTGATCGGCGAACCGCCGCCCACCGGCACCTTCCCGACATGGATCAGGCGGCTCTGGCGGCGGTCGATGTCCCGATAGGGGCGCACGCTCATGGTCGGATCCTAACGGCGGCTGGACGCGGGCGGTTTCGAGGTCGGGTTCGAGGCTAGGTTCTGCAACGACCTTAACGCCTCGGCCCCTCGGCGTGAATGTGGCTTTCGATCACGTCCGCGCAAGGGCGCGGAGGACCGGACACGGCGACGGTCGCCCCGTCACGCCATTGCTGTGATCATGTGGTAGGCAATCTGATGCCGCGTCGGCGCCTTTCCGCAGCGCTGTTCGACGTCTGCGTCGACCCGCGCCGCGAAGTCTTCCAGCAGGCACTCGTCCCGCTCGACGATTGCCGCCTTCAATGGCGTGCCGTGGCAGAACGCGGCGGCGACAAACTGCGCACTCGGTGCTTCCACTGTTTCCGTCAGCGTCTCGATCTCGAACGCCTCCCAGCCGGCTTGCGTCAGATCCGCCCGCACCCGGTCGAGATCGTGGTAGCAGTAGGGGCCCTGGCTCAGGAAGCGGGGCGGATCGTCCGGAAACAAGCTCGCGGCCGCGTCCTCGGCGATACGGGCGAGCTCGTTGTCGGCGATGCGAGACCAGATGTTGAAGATCAACCGGCCGCCAGGCCGCAACACACGCAATGCTTCGCGATAGCCGGCCACCCGGTCGGAAAGGAACATGACGCCGAACTGGCAACACACGAGATCGACGCTGTCATCGGTAAGCGAAAGATCCATGGCGTCGTCATGGCGCCATGTGAGGCGCGGGTCATCCGACAGATGCGCACGCGCGACGTCCAGCATCTCGGGATTCACGTCGGTCACCCAGATCCGGGTGTCCTGCCCGAGACGGGATGCTAGAAGCCGGGTGAGCGCACCCGTGCCGGCCGCCGTCTCCAGAACGGCGCTCGGCGCGACCTGAACGACGCGCTCGGCCAATTCTTCGGCTGGTCGCTCGAAAATCAGCGGAACCATGTGGCTGTCGTAGAGTTGGGCGAAATTGCCTGCGAAAGCGTCCTGGAGCGACATCGGACGGCCTCCTCTTACACATCAGGGGCGGCCCAGACCTGGCACCCGCCGCGGCAGCGGGACGATGGCGCGACCGGCCGGTTGCCTGATCCCGCCACCGGGAGTGCTCTGGGTCGCGAACTCTCGGTCTGACGACGATCAGTTGCCGACCGCGGTCCCGCTCGTCAGCCGCTCTCCGTCGAGCGAGACGCGCTGCAGCACCTCGCCCTGGCCGCCCAGCGACGGGGCCAGTTCGCCGTCGACATAGATGTCGAGGCCGCCGGCATTGCCGGTCCACAGGCTGAGGCCCGGCTGGTCGGGCACCTGGTAGACCTCGCCGTCGCGCATGACGCCGGTCATGATCATGTTGTCGTTGGCGTCGCGCACCAGCACCCAGCTGTCCCCGGTGGCGCGGATTTCCACGCCGGCCTCGGCCGATGCCGGCGCCACCGCGTCGGCTTCGGGCGGGCGCAGCGCGTTCGCTGCGTCCCCGGCCGCGTCACCCTCCACCGCTGCCGAGCCCGGCGCCGGGCCGAGCGAAGGCACGTAGCCGGCAGGCTGGCGGTCAGCCGTCGGCCCCGGAATGATCGGATAGCCGCCCGGCACCACGGCCGAGGCATCGCGCACCGGCCAGATGCCGGTCGAGCCGGAGGCGATGGCGGGAAGCGGTGCCGCGGACGGGTCCGATCCGGGCGTAGCAGTGGCGTCGGGCGCGGCGTCGGATGCGGGCACGGAGCCGGGTGCGGAGTTGGAACCCGATGAGGACAGCGGCACGCCCAGCGCACCGACCGGTTGGCCCGGCTCTTCGGGCGTCATCACCGCGCCGGCCGAGCGCCGGTCGGCGATCGAGGCCGGGCGGATCAGCGGCCCGTCCTCCTGCAGGATGGCCGCGAAGCGGTCGGGCAGGCTGTTGTCGTCGATCACCGCCATCTGCTCGCTGCGCTCGGCGGAGAACACGTACCAGCCGCCATAGGCCGCGCCCGCCAGGATCAGGGCGAGCAGCACCATGATGCCCCCGGGCATGCGCGACTCGGGCGCCGGAACGGGAAAGTTGAGGTCGGCGCGCCGGTCGACGCCATCGACCTCGCCCTTGAAGCGGCGCACCATCTCGTCGGCGTCGAGCCCGACATAGAGGGACACGGTGCGAATGAAGCCGATGGCGTAGACCGGTCCGGGAAGATCCTCCCAGCGGCCGTTCTCGATGGCCGACAGGTAGACGTAGCGGATGCGCAATACTTCGGACAGTTCCCGCAGGCTGAGGCCGGTGTCCTCGCGCGCCTGGCGCAACTCCTCGGCGACTGTCAGCGGACGCTGGTGCTGGTTGGCCGCACCGATGATCGGTCCGTCCTCGGTGATGACGCTGAAGAACTTACGTTTCGTCTGGGCCATGGTGGCGTGATCGTCCGTCATTCGGCATCCCGCCGAGGCGTCACCACCATCGTGGCAGCCGCCGCGGCGGTCGGCAAGAACGCAGGCCGGCCCCGAAAGGGCGTCGTGCGATGGGCTTCCCGAACGGCGGGAACTGCGGCGCCGGAAGGTCCGGCAGCCGCGTAAACCACTCCCGTCGGCCGGCTCGGTATCGCAACGCCTCCCGGACACCTACCAACGTAAGTCATCATTCTCGTTTTCGTTTTCCTGGTCAACAGATAAAGCACGGACCTTAAGGTAAATTCTAAATTTCGACACCGTGATCCTTTGCGAATGCTCGCAATTCGGGTCGGATCGTGTGGCCAGTACTTACGATGGCATGAGCCATGAAGCGCTCGATCGACCCGCCGTCCACCGACCGGACCATCGCCTTGATCGTGCCCACCGCCGGCGCCGAGACGGACAGCCGCCGATAGCCCAATCCGATGAGCGCCAACGCTTCGAGCGGCCGACTGGCCATTTCGCCACAGACACTGATCGCCTTGCCTTTGCGATCCGCTGATTCGCGGACTTGTCGGAGGATGGCAAGAAAGGTTGGCGACAACGTGTCATAGCGTTGGGCGATTCGCGGATCGCTGCGATCGGCGGCGAAGACGTATTGCAGCAGGTCGTTCGAGCCCACGGCCACGAAATCGACGCGGTCGAGCAGCGGCTCGAGCTGCCAGAGCAGGGCCGGCACCTCGACCATGGCGCCGGCCTGGACCGTCTGGGGCAGCCGTTCGCCGGCACGCGCCGCCCGATTCAGCTCGCGGTCGAGCAGGGCGCGCGCCGCGTCCATCTCCGCCACCTCGCTGACCATCGGGAACAGGATGTCGAGCCGGCGCCCGGCACTCGCCCGCACCAGCGCGCGCAGCTGCTTGGAGAGCATGGCCGGCCGGTCGAGGCCCATGCGCAGGGCCCGCCAGCCAAGCGCCGGGTTGTCCTCGTCGGGCGCGAAGAAATAGGGCAGCGACTTGTCGCCGCCGATGTCGAGCGTGCGGAAGGTGACCGGCCTCGTTCCGGCTCGGTCGAGCACGCCGGTGTAGAGCTCCGTCTGCGCCGCCACGTCGGGATAGGTGGAACGCACCATGAACTGGATCTCGGTGCGGTAGAGGCCCACCCCCTCCGCGCCGCTGGTCTCCAGCGTGGCGAGATCGATCAGCAGGCCGGCGTTCATCAGCAGGGCAATACGCTCGCCATCCCGGGTTTCCGCCGGCAAGTCGGCCATGCCGGCGAAGCTGCGCCGCTGGCGGGCGCGCAACTCGACGTTCTGCTGGAAAATGTCGAGCACGTCCTCGGACGGCCGCACGAAGGCCTGCCCGTTGTCGCCGTCGACGATCACCTCGTCCATCGGCTCGATGACGCCGAGCGCGCCCGTGCAGCGGCCGATCACCGGGATTTCCAGCGCCCGGGCGACGATCGCCACATGGCTGGTCGTGGACCCCTCCTCTAGGATCACCGCGCGCAGTCGCCGCCGGTCGTAGTCGAGCAGCTCGGCCGGGCCGATATTGCGGCCGACCAGCACCACGTCGTCGGTCAGCGTGCCGCTGTCGGCGATCGAGGCCTTGCCGGCCAGGTTGACCAGCAGCCGATTGGCGAGGTCCTCGAAATCGGCCAGGCGCTCGCGCAGATAGGGGTCGGAAACCCGGGCGAGCCTGGCCTGCATGTCGTTGCGCACGCGCTGCACCGCCGCCTCCGCCGACAGCCCGGTGCCGATCGCCTCGGTGATGCGGGCGAGCCAGCCGCGGTCCTCGGCGAACATGCGGTAGGTCTCGAGGATGTCGCGCTCCTCGTCGAGGCCGCTGTCGCGGGTCAGCGCCACCAGGTCGTCGAGGCTGGAATGCATATGCGCCACCGCCGCGCGGAAGCGGGCGAGCTCGACCTCTGGATCGTCGGCCACCATCTGGCGCACCGTCAGGTGCGGACGGTGCAGCACGGCGCGGCCGATGGCCAGGCCGGCATTCAGCGCGATGCCGGCCAGCCTTGTCGGCAACGTGCCGCCGCCCTCCGACGCCGCGACCTCCTCGCGGCCGCCGAAATCGCCACCGGCGACCATCTCCGCCACCACCATGGCGATGGTCAGCAGCGTCTCGACCTCCTCCTCGGCGTAGTCGCGGCTCTTCTGGTTCTGGATCACCAGCACGCCGCGCACCTTGCCGCCGCGCATCAGCGGCACGCCGAGGAAGGACTGATAGGGGTCCTCCCCCGTTTCCGGGCGGTAGGCGAATTTGGGATGGGTGAAGGCGTTGGCGATGGCCATGGGCTTGGCGGTGCCGGCGACCTCGCCGACCAGCCCCTCGCCGACACGCAGACGGGTCTGATGCACGGCCTCCGGGTTCAGACCGACCGTGGCGAACAGTTCCAGCACCTCGCCCGGCCGCGCCACGTAGCAGGAGCAGACCTCCGCCACCATCTCCGCGGCGATCAGCCGGACGATCTTGTCGAGCCGCGCCTGGGCGGTGCCGGAACCCGCCATGACGTCGCGCAAGCTCGCCAGCAGGCGCCGTGACCCGCTGAAGGCGGGCGCGCTCACCGGCGGCCGGTCCCGGGACGGGTGGTCCCCCTAGCGGTGCCGCCTCGCGGAAGGGTGTGCCGGCCGGTCAAGCATCCAGCCCGTACGCGGTATGCAACGCCCGAAGCGCCAGCTCGGTGTACTGCTCGGCGATCAGCACGCTGATCTTGATCTCGGAGGTCGAGATGACCTGGATGTTGATGCCATTGGCCGCCAGCGCGTTGAACATGGTCTGGGCGACGCCGGCATGGCTGCGCATGCCGACCCCGATGACCGAGACCTTCACCACGTTCTCATCGGGCAGCAGGTAGGCGTAGCGCAGCTCCTCCTGCTTGCCCTTCAGCACGTCGACCGCGCGCATCAGGTCGGCACGCGACACGGTGAAGGTGAGGTCCGTGGACTTGCCGTCCTCCGACACGTTCTGCACGATCATGTCGACGTTGATGTTGGCGTCGGCCAGCGGCCCGAAGATGGCGGCGGCCACGCCCGGCATGTCCGGCACCTTGATCAGGGTGATCTTGGCCTCATCGCGGCTGTAGGCGATTCCACTGACGATCTGCTGTTCCACGATCTCATCCTCGTCGACCACAAGGGTTCCGGGCTTGTCCTCGAAACTCGACAGCACCTGCACGCGCACGCCGTGCTTCATGGCCATCTCGACCGAGCGGGTCTGCAGCACCTTGGCGCCGAGCGAGGCCATCTCGAGCATCTCCTCATAGGTGATGCGGTCGAGCTTGCGGGCCTGGCGGACGATGCGCGGGTCGGTCGTGTAGACGCCGTCGACGTCGGTGTAGATGTCGCAGCGCTCGGCGCCAAGCGCGGCCGCCAGCGCGACGGCCGAGGTGTCGGAGCCGCCGCGGCCCAGCGTGGCGATGCGGTTGCGCTCGGTGACGCCCTGGAAGCCCGCCAGAACGGCCACCTCGCCGGTGGTCAGACGGCGGTCGAGCTCGGCGGCGTCGATCTCGACGATGCGGGCCTTGCCGTGCGCGTCGTCCGTTCGGATGGGGACCTGCCAGCCGAGCCAGCTGCGCGCGGCGACGCCGAGGTCGTGCAGGGCGATGGCGAGCAGTCCCGCCGTGACCTGCTCTCCCGAGGCGACGACGGCGTCGTACTCCCGCGCGTCGTGCACCGGCGACATGCGGGTGCAGTAGTCGACCAGCTGGTTGGTGACCCCGGCCATGGCGGAGACCACCACCGCCACCTCGTTGCCCTGGTCGACTTCCGCCTTGACCCGGCGCGCCACATTGCGGATGCGGTCGATATCGGCCACCGAGGTGCCGCCGAATTTCTGCACGATGCGGGCCATGGTCGGACGCAGGCTTCCTGGCGAGAATCGGTCCCGGCGGGCCCGAGGGCCCCAGGGGCGCGTGACAATCGAACGGCATCCCGCCACGAAGAACGCTGTGGCATGGTGTCCAGCAACCATTGCTTGGGCGGAGCGGCGTATCCATACTCGCCGCGACCGCCCGTTGCAACCGCAGCCCGCACCGACGGAACGCAATTCGCATGAGTGCCCAGACCCGCCCCGCCGCGGCCCCAGCAGACGCGACGGTCGACCGCGACGAAATCGACCGCTTCGACCGGATCGCCGCGGAATGGTGGGCGCCCGACGGCCAGTTCCGGCCGCTGCACCGGATGAACCCGGTCCGGCTCGGCTACATCCGCGACCAGGTGCTGCGCTGGCGCGGAATGGACGACGCCACGGCGCGCCCGTTGCAGGGTCTCGAGGTGCTGGACGTCGGCTGCGGCGGCGGCCTGCTCGCCGAGCCGTTGGCCCGGCTCGGCGGCCGGGTGACCGGCGTGGACGCCAGCGAGAAGGCCATCGGCGCCGCCCGCGCGCACGCCGCGGCGCGCGGGCTCGCCATCGACTATCGTGCCGAACCGGCCGAAGCCCTCGTCGAGGCGGGCCTGGATTTCGACGTGGTGACCGCGCTGGAAGTCGTCGAGCACGTCGCCGATGTCGGCCTCTTCCTCGGGACGCTCGGCCGGCTCGTGCGGCCGGGCGGGCTGGTCTTCCTGTCCACGCTGAACCGGACGCCGCAGAGCCTGGCCAAGGCGATCGTCGGTGCTGAATACCTGCTGCGCTGGGTGCCGCGCGGCACCCATGACTGGCGGAAGTTCCTCAAGCCCAGCGAACTGGGCGCCCATCTCCGCGCGGCCGGTCTCGACGTGGTCGACGTCACCGGCATGGTCTACGCGCCCTTCGCCGGCACCTGGTCGCTCGACCACCGGGACCTCTCCGTCAACTACATCATGACGGCTTCCCTGCGGTGACCGGCGCGACGCTCCAGGGCGTCGCCCAGATCCGCATCGCCCGGCCGACCGACCGCCAGGACGCGCAAATCGCCTTCTGGCGCGACGCCCTGGGTCTGGCGGAGATCGGACGCTTCGCCGGCCATGACGGCTATGACGGAGTGATGCTGGGCATCCCCGGCAGCGGCTGGCACCTGGAGTTCACCCAATACCGGGATGGTTCGCCGCCGCCACCGCCCGACCCTGAAAGCCTGCTCGTTCTCTACTTCCCCGAGACCTGGCGGCGCGACGCCGTGGTGGCAAGGCTCGCCGCCCTCGGCCATCATGCGGTCGAGCCGCGCAACCCCTACTGGCGCCGGTACGGCGTGCAGGTGAACGATCCGGATGGCTGGGGTGTGATGCTGGTCGCCGGCGAGGGCCTGGCGCGCTCCGGCCGGCTGGCCGGGGCGTGAGCGGGGGTCAGTTGTCCTTCGGCAACCAGGGAATACGGGCGAAGCTGACGCCCTCCTCGGTGAGCCGCTCGGTCTCCGCCTCCGTCGCCTCGCCGTAGATGTCGCGGCCTTCCTTCTCGCCATGATGGATGGCCAGCGCCTCGTCGGCGAAGCGGTCGCCGACATAGTCGGCGTTCTCCTCCACATGGGCGCGGATGCGCTTCATCTCGGCCCGCCAGGCGCCCATCAGTTCGGCCAGGCGTTCGCGGGACCTTGCCGGGATCCGGGGTGTCTGGTCCGGTGTCGGCTGCGAACCCATCTGCACGGACTTCTCGCCATTCGGAGCGGTCGCCATGTCGCCGGCCGTGGGCGGGGTCGACGGCGCCGCCTCGGCGCGGCCGCGATGCCGGGCGATGGCAGGCGCCATCGGCGCCTTCTCCACGGCGGTCGAGCCGCAGACCGGGCAGGCGAGCGCGCCCGCCGCCACCTGTCCGTCATAGGCGGCGTTGTCCCGGAACCAGCCCTCGAAGCGATGGCCATCGGCGCATCGGATGGTGAACGAGATCACTGTCTTTCCCGAATGGAGCCCCCCGCACGGCGGATTTCGCGGAGCGCGGAGCCACGTCACCTATCAGAAATGGGTGTGAAACACCAAACGCCAAGTTCGTGCATTGCCGGTCCTCCCCTTCCTCGGGTATCCCGCCCCTGATGTCAGCGTCGCCACCATCCGCGCTCCGCCAGCCGCCCTCCCCTTGGGTGGCGCGTTTCGCCGCCCTGCTGCCAGCCGATGGCGCAGTCCTCGATCTTGCGGCTGGCAGCGGCCGGCACACACGGATGTTGCTGGAGCGCGGCCGGCGGGTCGTGGCGACGGACCTCGACACCCGCGGGCTCGCCGACCTCGCCGGCACGCCGGGGCTGGAGATCGTCCAGGCGGACCTGGAGGGCGCGCCCCTGCCCTTCGGCTGCCGCCGGTTCGCCGGCATTGTTGTCACCAACTACCTGCACCGGCCTCTGCTGCCGCGACTGCCCGATCTCCTCGCACCTGGCGGCGTGCTGATCTACGAGACCTTCGCCCAGGGCAATCAGCGCTTCGGGCGGCCGAGCACTGACGCCTTCCTTCTGAAGGCGGGTGAACTCCTCGATCTGGTGCGCGGCCGGCTGCAGGTGGTCGCCTATGAGCATGGCGAGGTGGCCACGCCCAAGGCCGCCGTCGTCCAGCGCCTGTGCGCCGTGGCAGACCTGACGCCCGAGGCCGGTCTCGACGGCTCGCCGCGCCCCTATCCGCTGCCGCTGGCCTGACCGGCGGCGAGCCGCTACGGTCCCGTCGACCGAAGGCCAGCACGGGGACTGCGGGACATGACGGACAAGGTGGCGATCATCACCGCGGCGGGGCGCGGCATGGGGGCGGCGACGGCGCGACGCCTGGCGGCGGACGGCTATCGGCTGGTCCTGATGTCGCTCTCGGACAACGCGGCCAGGGTGGCGGAGGAGCTTGGCGGCGTCGGCATCTCGGGCTCGACGGCGAACGCGGCCGATCTCGAGGCGCTGGTCAAGGCCGCGCTGGACGCCTATGGCCGGATCGACGCCGTCGTCACCCATACCGGCGGCCCGCCCAAGGGCGACCTGCTGGCGATCGACGACGACGCGTGGCACCACGGCCTCGACCTCGTCATCCTGCTGGTGCAGCGCATGGCACGGCTGGTGACGCCGGTCATGCAGGCGCAAGGCGGCGGCGTCTTCCTGAACATCACCACCTTCTCGGCCTTCGAGCCCGACTTGCGATTCCCGGTTTCCAGCGTGCTGCGCGCCGGCGTCGGCGCCTACGCGAAGCTCTACGCCGACCGCTACGGCAAGGACGGCATCCGCATGAACAACCTGCTGCCCGGCTTCACCGACAGCCTGGACCTGCCGGCCGGTATCGCGGAGCCGGCGGCGCTGAAGCGCATCGGCCGGGTCGACGAGATCGCGGCGACGGCGGCCTTCCTGCTATCCGACGGAGCCGGCTACATCACCGGTCAGAACATCCGCGTCGACGGCGGCTACACCCGCTCGGTCTGAGCCCTAATCGCCGACGGCGCCGAGCCGCGCGGCGGCGGCCGGACCCTTGAAGCGGCGGTCGTGGGTCAGCGAGGGCACCTTGCCGCGCACCGAAGCGACCCGGTCGAGGTCGATCTCGGCGGTGATCACGCCGGGCTCGGTGCCCGCATCGGCCAGCACCTCGCCCCAGGGATCGACGATCAGGGAATGGCCGAAGGTCTTGCGGCCCTGGGCGTGCGTACCGGTCTGCGCCGCGGCGATAACGTAGCAGCCGGTCTCGATCGCCCGGGCGCGCACCAGCGTGTGCCAGTGCGCCGTGCCGGTCGGCACGGTGAAGGCGGCCGGGATCATGATCAGCTTCGCCCCGGCCTGGGCCAGCGCCCGGTAGAGATAGGCGAAGCGCACGTCGTAGCAGATCGACAGGCCGATCGGGCACCAGCGGGTACCCACGACCACCGCCTCGTCGCCCGGCCGGGAACTGTTGCTTTCCCGGTAGCTCTCGCCGCCGTCGAGGTCGACGTCGAACATGTGGATCTTGTCATAGGTGGCGACGATGCCGTCGGCGGGGGCGAAGACATAGGTGCGGTTCGCCACCCGTTCCTCGTCCGGCAGCTTCACGGTCAGCGAGCCGACATGCAGGATCGCGCCGGTCTCGCGGGCGAGGTCGCGGAAGAAGGGGATGGCCGGATGCTCGTGCGCCAGCCGGGCGCGCTTGAAGGTCTCCGTGCGTCCCGTGGTGACGCTGACCGCCACCTCCGGCAGCGAGATCAGTTCCGCCCCGGCGTCGCGCGCCTGGCGGATGAGGTCGCCGGCAACCGGCAGGTTTTCCTCGACCTCCGGACCGGCATTCATCTGCACCGCCGCGGCGGTGAAGCTGACGCTCATGCGGCACCCTTCAGCAGCGGGTCGAGCTTGCCGGCGGAATCGAGCGCGGCCATGTCGTCGTAGCCGCCGATATGCCGGCCGTCGATGAAGATCTGCGGCACCGAGGTGCGGCCGTGGGCACGCTGGATCATCTCCTGCCGGCGCCCGGGCTCGGCCATCACGTCGACTTCGGTGAATTCCGCCTGCTTGTCGCGCAGCAGGCGCTTGGCCATGAAGCAATAGGGGCAGAAACCGCTGGTGTAGACCTCGATCCTGGGCATCCGATCCTCTCGTCTCTCGGCGGGACATGCCTCGATAGGCACCATATATTGGGCCGTCACCCGCCCTCTTGCCAGTGTCCGCTTTCAGCCGTCGGTCTCGATGCCGCGCGCGGCCCCAGATCGGTGACCCGAGCCAGCGCCAGCACGGTGGTGGCCCGGGCGCCGGCCCGGCGCAGCGCGTTGGCGCAGGCCGCGGCCGTGGCCCCGGTGGTCACCACGTCATCGACCAGCAGGATCCGGGCACCGCGCAACCGTTCGCCATGCCGCGGCGTCGCGGCGAAGGCACCGGCGACGTTGCGCCGCCTGGCGGCCGGGCCCAGCCCCTTCTGCGAGACCGTGGCGCGCCAGCGGGTCAGCGCGTCGGCGATCACCGGCAGGCCGAGCGTGCGGCCGAGCGCGCCCGCCACCAGGGCCGACTGGTTGAAGCGCCGGCGCCAGAGCCGCCAGCGGTGCAGCGGCACCGGCACGATCAGGTCGGCCTCCAGGGCCTCGGCGCGCACCAGCCGTTCCAGGAAGCGGGCCAGGGCCGGGGCGGTATCGGTGCGATCACCATGCTTGAGGGCCAGGATCATGCCGCGGCTCGCCTCGTCGTAGGCGAGCGCCGAGCGCAGCCGCTCGTAGGATGGCCGCTTTGCCGCACAGCCTCCGCACACCGTGCCCGCCCCGACGGCGCTTGAATCGAGTTCGAAGGGCAGGCCGCAGATCCGGCACCAGGGCGGCACCAGGAAGGTCAGCCGCCCCCAGCAGCCGGGACAAAGCGCCCGATCCTCGCCTGTCGCCTCGCCACAGCCGGGGCAGCGTGGCGGCAGCAGCAGGTCGAGAAGCGGTTCGGCGATGCGCATGAAACGAGTGTATCGCGGCGCTGTCCGCCCGCAATAGGCGTGAAACCCGGGCTGATGATCACACTGGCTCGATTGAAGCCGCGCACCGGCCGGGCTATATGGCCGGCCATGAGCACGGTCGCGAGCGCAGACGCATCCCATCTGGTTTTCGACCGGCGACAGGTTCGCGCCCACCGGGCACGCGCGGCGCGTCTCGCCGGCGATTTCGGGTTCTTGCACGCGCGGGTGGCCGAGGCCCTGGCCGACCGGCTGGTCGACGTGAATCGCGATTTCGACCGCGCCCTGCTGCTCGGCAGCCACGACGGAGCGGCCCTGGCGGCGCTCTCCGGCCACGCCAAGATCCGCTGGCTCGCCGCCGCCGATCTGGCGCCGGGCCTCGCCGCACGCGCCGGCGGGCCGGCCTTCGCCGCCGACGAGGAGCTTCTGCCGGTGGCGGAGGCCAGCCTCGACCTCGTGCTGGCACCGCTCTCGCTGCACTGGGTCAACGACCTGCCCGGCGCGCTCATCCAGATCAACCGGGCGCTGAAGCCCGACGGCCTGTTCCTCGGCGCCATCCTCGGCGGCGAGACCCTGGTCGAGCTGCGCGACGTGCTGCTGGAGGTCGAGAGCGAGATCGCCGGCGGGGCCAGCCCGCGCGTCTCCCCCATGGCGGACGTCGCCGATGCCGGCGGGCTGCTGCAGCGTGCCGGCTTCGCCTTGCCCGTCGTCGACCGCGACCGCTTCACGGTGAGCTACGAAAACCTGTTCCGGCTGATCGCCGACCTGCGCGGCATGGGCGAGACCCAGGCCGCCCTCGCGCGGCGCCACGCCATCCCGCCCCGCGCCTTCTGGCCGGCCGCCGCCAGGCGCTACCACGACCGCTTCGCCGAGCCGGACGGACGCATCCCGGCGACCTTCCAGGTGATCTACCTTTCCGGTTGGCGGCCCGATCGCGGCCAGCAGCAGCCGCTGCGCCCCGGCAGCGCGGAGACCCGCCTGGCCGAGGCACTGGAGACCGAAGAGCTGCCGGCCGGAGACAAGGCGCCGCTCTAGCTCAAAGCCAGTCGCGCAGCATGGCGACCAGCGGCGCGTCGGCCGGCGGCATGGCGTAGTCGCCAAGCCGGACCGGGCGCACCCATTTCAGCTCCGAGTGCTCCAGCGCCTGCGGCGTGCCCTGCCACTTGCGGCAGAGATAGAGCGGCATCAGCAGGTGAAAGCTCTCATAGGCGTGGCTGGCGAAGGTGAAGGGGGCGAGGCAGCTCTCCGCCGTGTCGATCGCCAGTTCCTCGGCCAGTTCGCGGATCAGCGCCGCCTCCGGCGTCTCGCCCGTCTCCACCTTGCCGCCCGGGAACTCCCAGAGCCCGGCCATGGCCTTGCCTTCCGGCCGCCGGGCGATCAGCACGCGGCCGTCGGCGTCGATCAGGGCGACCGCCGCGACCAGGACGGTGGGCTTGACCGCGTCCGGCACCGGTGAGCCGTTCAACGCTTCACGCGATCGCGCCAGTCCGTCGCCCCGATGGCGTAGACCGGCACCTCGAGCGTCGCATCGATCGGGTCGAAGCGTTGCTGGCGCCGGTCGACCGGCACCATGTCCAGCTTCTCCAGAACCCTGACGGACCGACCGTTCTCGGGGATCACCAGGGCCTCGATGCGGTCGAGGGCGAGATCCCGGAAGCCGAAATCGAGCACGGCGCGGGCGGCCTCCGTGGCGAAACCCCGCCCCCAGGCCTGGCGGGCGAACCAGTAGCCGAACTCGGCCGTGCCGGATCCTTCCAGGCGCAGGCCCATATGGCCGATCAGGTCGCCAGCGGCGCGGTCGCACACGACGAACTGGTAGTCGCGGCCCTGGTTCCAGTTCCGCGTGGCGACGCCGATCCACTCCAGGGCATCGGATTTGGTGTAGGGGCTCGGCAGACGCGCGAGCCAGCGCGCCACTTCCCAGTCCTGCAGGGCTTCCGCGATCGCCGCGGCATCGTCCTTGCGATGTCGCCGGAGCGCGAGCCGCGGGGTCTCGAGGCGCTGGCGCAGGCGGCTCATCAGGCGGGACATGGCGGCGTGCTCCGCTCGGCGGCTGTCAGGACCGGTAGTCGGCGTTGATCGAGATGTAGCCGTGCGTCAGATCGCAGGTCCACACCGTCGCCTTGCCGCGACCGACGCCAAGATCGACGTCGAGGACGATGTCGCGACCGCGCATGTGCTGGGAGACCGGTGTCTCGTCATAGTCGGTCACCCGGTCGCCACGCCGCGCGATCTCCACCCCGCCGATGGAGACCGAGAGCCGGTCCCGGTCCGCCTTCTCGCCCGACTTGCCGACCGCCATGACGATGCGGCCCCAGTTGGCGTCCTCGCCGGCGATCGCCGTCTTCACCAGCGGTGAGTTGCCGATGGCATGGCCGATGCGCCGGGCGGCCCGGGCCGAGGTGGCGCCGGTGACGTTGATGGTGATGAACTTCTGCGCCCCCTCCCCGTCCTTGACGATGAGGTGGGCGAGGTCGAGCATCACGCCCTCCAGGGCGCGGCGGAATGGTCCCAGCCGCCGGTCGGAGCCCGCCGTGATCGGCGCGTGGCCGGCCTTGCGCGTGGCGAAGACCAGGCAGGTGTCGCTGGTCGAGGTGTCGCTGTCGACGGTGATGGCGTTGAAGCTGCGGTCGACCGCGGCGCGGGTCAGGCGCTGCAGCACGCTGGCGGAGACGTCCGCATCGGTGAAGATGAAGGCCAGCATGGTCGCCATGTTGGGCGCGATCATGCCCGACCCCTTGGCGAAGCCGTTCACCGTCACCCGGTTGCCGTCGATTGTGACCTGGCGGGTCGCCAGCTTGGCGAAGGTGTCGGTGGTGCGGATGGCCGCCGCCGCCTCGTCCCAGCGGTTGTCGGCCAGCCGCTCCTCGACGGCGCGCAGATGGTCGGTGATGCGCCGCGGGTCGAGCGGTTCGCCGATCACCCCGGTCGAGGCCAGCAGCACGTCCTGGGCGTCACAGCCGATCACCTCGGCGGCCATGCGTGCCGTGGCCTCGGTCGTGCGCACGCCGGCCGAGCCAGTGAAGGCATTGGCGTTGCCGCTGTTCACCACCAACGCCCGCGCCGTACCGCGCGGCAATACCTGGCGGCACCAGTCGACCGGCGCGGACGGGCACTGCGAGCGAGTCAGCGTGCCCGCCACCGCGGTGCCCGGGTCCAACACGGCCATCATCAGGTCCGGCCGGCCGCTGCGCTTCAGGCCGATCGCCTCGCCGGTCAGCCGCACGCCCGCGATGGGCGGCAGCTTTGGATAGGTGGTTGGCGCGAGCGGCGAGACCGGGATGTTCGTGGCCATGGGGACGGGCGGATCCGAATGGTGGCGGGAAGACGGGCGACAGGCCTATTGGCTATCGCCTTCGCCCTCCGCGTCAAGCGCTTCGCCGTCCGGGCCGAAGAGCTGGATCTGGGCGCCCTCGCGCAGGTCGTCGACGATCTGGCCGACCACCTCGCCCTGCACGCGGGAGACCAGCTGGCCCCGCACCGCCTCGAGCGGATCCGGATCGACCGTGCGGCGATCCTCCACCAGGATCACGTGCCAGCCGAACTGCGTCTCCACCGGTTCGGCGGTATAGCTGCCGGGCTCCAGCGCGAAGGCTGCCTCGCCGAACGGCTCGACCATGTCGCCCTCGGCAAAGTAGCCGAGATCGCCGCCGCGCGCGGCCGACGGCCCGGTCGAATGCTCCGCCGCCAGGGTGGCGAAATCCGCGCCCGCGTCCAGCTCCTCGATCAGCTGCACCGCCTCGTCCTCGGTCTCGAGCAGAATGTGACGGGCGCTGACCTCGTCATAGGGCGGGTTCTCCTGGAGATAGGCCTGGTAGGCGGTCTCCAGCATCTCCTCGGTGATGCGGTCGTCGATCTCGCGGGTCAGCCAGGCCTCCTGCAGGATCGAGGTCCGGGCGCGCTCGAACTGCTCCTGAACCTCGGGGTCATCGTCGAGTCCGGCCTCGATCGCCGCCACGCGGATCAGCTCGCCGGTGATCAGCTGATCGACCACCGTGGGCAGCACCATCTCCATGGGGATCTGCTGCAGCTGCGGCCCCAGTTGGGACACAGCCACCTGCACGTCCTCGACGGTGATGTCGGTGCCGTTCACCGTGGCCACCACATGGTCGGGATCGGACAGCGACTGGGCGACGGCCGGCATTGCCGGGAGCGCCATCGCGGCGACCCCCAGGGCCAGGGCGCGGAGCGGCGAAAGGGATGTCATGGCGTGATTTGTCCTCGGCAGTCTGGACGGAAGGTCTCTCGGGTGGGCGGCGCCGCCGGCGCCGTCGATCGGGACTACATGGTGTGGGGTAAAGCACACGCAACCAGCAGGCACAAGGTGCGACCCCGGGCGAGATGGCGCGCTCGTCGGTTCGGTGACGGGAGCACCGAGGGCTACGCGGTCCGGCGGGCCGAAGGGGCTGTTGGGCGCGGAGAATTCTGCTACAACCCGCCTTGTTCATGCCCATATCTGGCCATTGCGCCCGGTATGATGGGCGTGCGAACAGGATTTTGCACGGCGTACCGCCCGCCGGCCACAGGCCGTGCGGCGCTTTTGTCCGTTTATCGTCAGCTCGACCCCAAGGACGACTCAATGCTGGGTGCCCTAAGCCGAAAGCTCTTCGGGACCGCAAACGACAAGCAGGTGAAGCGCCTCGAGCGCCGGGTGGCGGAGATCAACGCGCTCGAACCCGCAATGCAGGCGCTGTCCGACGAGGAATTGCGTGGCAAGACCGCCGAATTCCGGCAACGCCTCGCCGATGGCGAGAAGCTCGACCGGCTGCTGCCGGAAGCCTTCGCCGTGGTGCGCGAGGCGGCCGTTCGCACGCTGGGCATGCGCCATTTCGACGTGCAGCTGATCGGCGGCATGGTGCTGCACGAGGGCAAGATCGCCGAGATGAAGACCGGCGAGGGCAAGACGCTGGTCGCGACGCTCTCCGTCTACCTCAACGCCCTGCCCGGCAAGGGCGTGCACGTGGTCACGGTCAACGACTACCTCGCCCGCCGCGACGCCGCCTGGATGGGCAAGGTCTACGAGTTCCTCGGACTCAAGGTCGGCGCGATCGTGCACGGGCTGACGGACGAGGAGCGGCGCCAGGCCTACGCCGCCGACGTCACCTACGGCACCAACAACGAGCTCGGCTTCGACTATCTGCGCGACAACATGAAGTTCCGCCTGGACCAGATGGTGCAGCGGGAATTCGGCTACGCGATCGTCGACGAGGTCGACTCGATCCTGATCGACGAGGCCCGCACGCCGCTGATCATCTCCGGCCCGGCGCATGACAGCTCCACGCTCTACGCCCAGGTCGACCAGATCATCCCCAGGCTCGAGGAAAGTGACTACGAGCTCGACGAGAAGCAGCGCACCGTGCAGCTCTCCGAGGACGGACAGGAGAAGATCGAAGGCCTGCTCCAGGAGCACGGCATGCTGGAGGAGGGCGGGCTCTACGATCTGCGCAATATCAGCCTGGTGCATCACATCCAGCAGGCCCTGCGCGCCCACAAGCTGTTCGAGCGCGACCGCGACTACGTGGTCAAGGACGACAAGGTGGTCATCGTCGACGAGTTCACCGGCCGCATGATGGAAGGCCGGCGCTATTCCGACGGCCTGCACCAGGCGATCGAGGCCAAGGAAGGCGTGTCCATCCAGCGCGAGAACCAGACACTGGCCTCGATCACCTTCCAGAACTTCTTCCGCCTCTACCCGAAGCTGTCCGGCATGACCGGCACGGCGATGACCGAGGCGCAGGAGCTGGGCGAGATCTACGGCCTGGAGGTCATCGCCATCCCGACCAACGTGGCCGTCAACCGGGTGGACGAGGACGACGAGGTCTACCGCTCGGCGAACGAGAAGTGGCGCGCCATCGTCAACCTGATCCGCGAGTGCCAGGCCAAGGAACAGCCGGTGCTTGTCGGCACGGTGTCGATCGAGAAGTCGGAGACGCTGGCCGCCGTCCTGAAGAAGGAGAAGATCCGCCACAACGTCCTGAACGCCCGCTATCACGAGCAGGAGGCGCACATCATCGCCCAGGCCGGGCGGCCCGGCGCGGTGACCATCGCCACCAACATGGCCGGCCGCGGCACCGACATACAGCTGGGCGGCAATCTGGACATGCGGCTGGAGGACGAGGCCGGCTCGATCGCCGACGAGGCCAAGCGCGCCAAGGCGGTCGAGCGCATCCAGGCGGAGCATGCCAAGGACAAGGCCACCGTGCTGGCCGCCGGCGGCCTGATGGTGCTGGGCACCGAACGGCACGAGAGCCGGCGCATCGACAACCAGCTGCGCGGCCGCTCCGGCCGCCAGGGCGACCCCGGCCACTCGCGCTTCTTCCTGTCGCTGGAAGACGATCTGATGCGCATCTTCGCCTCCGACCGGCTCGACGGCATGCTGCGCCGTCTCGGCCTGAAGGAGGACGAGGCGATCACCCATCCCTGGATCAACAAGGCGCTGGAGAAGGCCCAGGGCAAGGTCGAGGCGCGCAACTTCGAGATCCGCAAGCAGCTGCTGCGCTTCGACAACGTGATGAACGATCAGCGCAAGGTCATCTACGAGCAGCGCAAGGAGATCATGTCGGCCGACAGCGTCACCGACACCGTGACCGACATGCGCCACGAGGTGATCGCCAACCTGGTGCGCGAGGGCATCCCCGAGAACGCCTATGCCGAAACCTGGAACACGGCGCTCCTGAAGGACCGGGTGCGCGACGTGCTCGGCCTCGACCTGCCGGTCGACGAGTGGGCCAGGGAAGAGGGCATCGCCGAGCAGGAGATCGAGGAGCGCGTCACCGCCGCGTCGGACGAGCACATCGCCAAGCGTGCCGCCGATGTCGGCCCGGAGGTCTGGCGCACCGCGGAGAAGAGCCTGCTCCTGCAGATCCTCGACCAGACCTGGAAGGAGCACCTTCTGGCGCTCGACTATCTGCGCCAGGGCATCTCGCTCAGGGCCTATGGCCAGCGCGACCCCTTGCGCGAATACCAGCGCGAGGCCTTCGAGATGTTCCAGCACATGCTGGTGCAGCTGCGCGAGAGCGTCACCCGGGTGCTGTGCCGGGTCGAGATCCGCGTGCAGCAGCCGGCCGACCTGGCCCAGCAGCAGGCCGCCCGTCAGCTCGCCCAGGCCCGGGAAAGCCGCAGCGACCCCGCCCTGGCGGCCATGGGTGCCGCGGGCATGGCGATGGCCGGCTCCGAGGCAGCCGAGGCGGGCGGTCAGCCGGACGCCCCGGCTGCACCGGCCGCGGGCGGTCACCAGCCGACGAACCGGCAGATCGCCATCGATCCGAACGACCCGTCGAGCTGGGGCAAGGTGCCGCGCAACGCCGCGTGCCCCTGCGGATCGGGTCGCAAGTACAAGCACTGCCACGGCGCCATCGAGGCCGAGCAGGCGGCCGGCTGACGCCCGTCCGCGACCGTTCTCCCCGTGATCCTGCCCGGGCCCCGCCCCGATCCGCCTACGCCTGCCGCCTGGCGTCCAGGTCGCACTGACGCTTGAGCAGCCGCAGATAGCCGCGATACCGCAGCACCTGCCACCCGGCCGGCTGGCCCGCATTCGTCGCCGCGCATGGCAGGTGGGCAAGCGCCGCACGCAGGGCCTCTGCGGTTTCGGCGATGGCGATCTCGGCGGTGTGCGCCAGCGCGAAGGCCTGGCCCGCACGGCCGATCGCCTGCGCCCGGTCGGGGTTCGACCGGCACCACGCCAGTCGATCCGGCAGGTCGGCAAGATCGTCGCGCACCGGCAGGTAGTGTGTCCCGGGAACCAGGTGCCGGTAGAACCACTGCTCGACCGCGCTCTCGACCTTGAGCACGCACGACCCCAGCAGCAGCCTCTCGAAGAACCCCCAGGCGTTGCCGAAGCCATCGATATCGACGAGGTAGCGGAACCGCGCCCAGCCGGCCATCGGCACGGCCGGACGGAAGGCCGCGCGCGACGCCAGGTGGTGCCGCAGAATGGCGATCTCGTCGGGCTTGCGTCCGTCGGTGGAGCTGAAGGCGATGTCCATGCCGGGGGTATCGGCGCAGCCCGCGACCAGCCTGACGCGCGGCACTTGCGTGAGCTCGGCGCCATGTCCGGTCGGCGCGCCGCGCCAGAAAAGCACGTCCCGCCGCTCCGCCCAGGCCGGCAGCCGGCCGGAAGCGGCGAGGCGACGCAGGGCCGCGTAGCCATCCGAGCGCATGAAGTAGCCATCGGGCATCAACACGGTGTCGGCGCGGCCGACCTCGCGGCCGTAGGCGAGCCAGGGGCGACCTGCATCAAGCTCGGCACTCGTGGCGTCACGGGTGGCGTCAATGGGGGGCGGCTCGTCGGCGAGCCAGACGCGGATCCGGCCCCGGGAACCGACCGGCCGATCGCGGCGGAAGGCCCGATCCAGGGCGTCGACGACCAGCGCCAGATCGTCGACGCGAATCAGCGCTCGCGGAAACGGCAGGTGGGGTAGCAGCCTGCCGTCCCGCAACGCGAGGGACCAGCGGAAGAAAGGGAACGAGGCGGCCTCCTCGACAGGCTCGCTCAGATCCTCGGCCCGGCGCGGACACGCCCACTCCGCCAGCACGGCGGCTGTCGGCAGACGCCGGATCAGCGTGGACAGGCGGGACATGTCCGGATTGGCGGTAAGAAGGCTAGCCCAGCCCCTTCTGGCCCATGGCCAGGAACTTCTCGCGCCGGTGCGCCTTCAGCGATGGTCCGTCGAGGTGGCGCAAGTCGTTCAGCGCCTGCTCGATGGCGTCGCCGACGGCGGCGATGGTCTCGTCCGGGAAACGGTGGGCACCGCCTGTCGGCTCCTCGATCACCCGGTCGATCAGGCCGAGCTGGGCCAGGTCCTGCGCGGTGAGCTTCAGCGCCTGCGCCGCGTCCCGCGACTGGTCGGCCGAGCGCCAGAGGATAGCCGCGGCACCTTCGGGACTGATCACCGAGTAGACCGCATGCTGCAGCATCATCACCCGGTCCGCCACGGCGATGGCGATGGCGCCGCCGGAGCCGCCCTCGCCGATGATCACCGAGACCAGCGGCACCTGCACCGAAATGCAGGTCTCGATGCATTTGGCGATGGCCTCGGCGACACCGCGCTCCTCGGAGGCGACGCCCGGATAGGCGCCGGCGGTGTCGACCAGCGTGACGATCGGCAGCTTGAAGCGCTCGGCCATGCGCATCAGGCGCTCGGCCTTGCGGTAGCCCTCGGCCTTGGCCATGCCGAAATTGTGCAGCACGCGGTCATCGGTATCGCGGCCCTTCTCGTGGCCGATGACCATGACGGACTGGCCCCGCAGACGCCCCGGACCGCCGACGATGGCGCGGTCCTCACCGAAGGCGCGGTCGCCGGCCAGCGGCTCGAACTCCTCGATCAGGTCGTCGACATAGTCGCTGAAATGCGGTCGCGCGGGATGCCGCGCCACCTGCACCTTCTGCGCCGGGTTCAGCTTCTCGTAGGTGTTCCGCAGCAGGCGATCGACCTTCCCCTGCAGGCGTGTCACCTCCTCGGCGATGTTGATGTCGCCGCCGTCGGACAGATGGCGCAGTTCTTCGATCTTGCCTTCGAGTTCGGCGATCGGCTTTTCGAAATCGAGAAAGGTCTGCATGAAGTCTTCGCTGCTGTTCCGCCCGCGCGCAGGCGCCCATCCGTGCCGGAGAGCGCCCTCGCGGGCGTCGGGAGTCGTCCGGCCCCACTATGGCCCGTCACCGCGTCGGGCTCAACGTGAACCCGTTCGCCGTTGCCCCGACGCGGGGCGCTTAGTGCACCAGCCGGCGCCGGGTGCCCTGCTGCGCGCCCTGGCGACCAGCCGCGCGTGGCGGTGGCGGTTCGTCGAACAGGCCGGCCAGCTGGTCCACCATGGTGCCGCCGAGTTGCTCGGCATCGGTGATGGTGACGGCCCGGCTGTAATAGCGCGTGACGTCGTGGCCGATGCCGATGGCGATCAGTTCGACCGGCGAATAGGTCTCGATCCAGTTGATCACCTGCTTGAGGTGCCGTTCGAGATAGTTGCCGGGATTGGCCGACAGCGTGGAATCGTCGACCGGCGCACCGTCCGAGATCACCATCAGCACGCGGCGCTGCTCGGGCCGGGTGAGCAGGCGCTCATGCGCCCAGACCAGCGCCTCGCCGTCGATATTCTCCTTCAGCACGCCCTCGCGCAGCATCAGGCCGAGATTGCGCCGGGCCCGCCGCCAGGGCGCATCGGCGTTCTTGTAGACGATATGGCGCAGATCGTTCAGCCGGCCCGGCAGTTGCGGCTTGCCGGCCTGGATCCAGGTCTCCCGCGACATGCCGCCCTTCCAGGCCCGGGTGGTGAAGCCCAGGATCTCCACCTTGACGCCGCAGCGCTCCAGCGTGCGTGCCAGGATGTCGGCCGAGATCGCGGCGATGCCGATCGGCCGGCCACGCATGGAGCCGGAATTGTCGATCAGCAGGGTGACTACCGTGTCGCGGAAGTCGGTATCCTTCTCGACCTTGAAGCTGAGCGGCGTCAGCGGATTGACGACGACGCGCGCCAGCCGGGCGGCGTCGAGCATGCCCTCCTCCAGGTCGAAGGCCCAGGAGCGGGTCTGGCGTGCCAGCAGCCGGCGCTGCAGCCGGTTGGCCAGGCGCGAGATGGCGCCCTGCATGTGGTGCAGTTGCTGGTCGAGCATCAGGCGCAGCCGGGCCAGCTCGTCGGCGTCGCACAGATCGGCGGCCTCGACCACCTCGTCGAACTGCGTGGTGTAGGCCTTGTAGGTCATCCGGTCGGGGTCGTTGAGCTCGTGCTCCGCCCGCTCCCAGGGCTTGCCCGGCGCCTGGGGATCCTCCGAGGCGGCGCTCTCGGCGGTGTCGCCGTCCATGTCGTCGGCCGCGCCGTCGGCCTCGATCTCCTCGCCCTCGTCCGGATCGCCCTCCAGGTTCTCCGGGTCGGTGGAGGCCTCCTCGCCCTGGCGCTGCTGCTGCTCCTGGTCCTCGCCTTCCTCCTCCTCGGGCTCCTCGTCGTCGCGCTCGTCGGGCTCGGGCTCCTCGTCCAGGCCGGCGTCGAGGTCGATGTCGTGCAGCACCCGGCGCATGGCGCGGGCGTACTCGCTCTGGTCGTCGCCCAGCTTGCCCAGTTCCAGGAGCGAGCGGCCGGCCTTGGACTCGATCCAGGGCCGCCACAGCTCGACCGCCTGGCGGGCGACGGCCGGTGGCTTGGCGCCGGTCAGCGCCTCGCGTGCCATCAGCCGCAGCACCTCCGCCAGCGGCACGTCCTCCCGGGTGGTGGCGTGCTGGAAGCCCTGGCGGCGGTAGCGCTCGTCGAGCACGGCGGCGATGTTGCCGGCCACGCCGGACATGTTGCGGGCGCCGATCGCCTCGCAGCGCGCCTGCTCCATCGCCTCGTAGGCGGCGCGGGCCAGGTCGCCCTGCGGCATGCGCCGGGCATGGATTCCGGCGTCGTGGTGCCGGATGCGCAGCGCCACCTGGTCGGCCGCGCCGCGGGTCGAGGCAAGTTCCTCCGCCCCCAGATCGCGCGGCGGCGTGGGCAGGCGCACGCGGTCGCCGTTGAAGCCGGCCGCCTCGCTGCCATAGCTCACGGTCAGGTCGGGCCGCTCCGCCATCGCCCGCAGGCAGGCGGAGACGGCGCGCTTGAACTCCTCGACGTTGTCGGTCTTCTGCGTCATCGCGGATAGGGCCGGACGGTCCGTCCTCAGGCGCTCAGCGCCAGGGGGCTGCCGTCGCCGAGATCCTCGCCCAGGCAGCGCTGGTAGTATTCGCCAATGATGCCGCGCTCCACCTCGTCGCACTTGTTGAGGAAGGTGACGCGGAAGGCGTAGGCGAGGTCGCCGAAGATCTGCCAGTTCTCCGCCCAGGTGATGACGGTGCGCGGCGACATCACGGTGGAGATGTCGCCGGCCATGAAGCCGGCGCGGCTGAGATCGGCGAGGCGCACCATGGCCGAGACGGTCTCGCGGGTCTGCGGCGTGTCGAGATGCGGCATCTTGGCCAGCACGATCTCCACCTCGGCGTCGTGCTCGAGATAGTTCAGCGTCGCCACGATGTTCCAGCGGTCCATCTGGCCCTGGTTGATCTGCTGGGTGCCGTGATAGAGGCCGGTGGTATCGCCGAGGCCGACCGTGTTGGCGGTCGAGAACAGGCGGAACGCCGGATGCGGCCGGATCACCTTGTTCTGGTCGAGCAGGGTAAGCTTGCCCTCGACCTCCAGCACGCGCTGGATGACGAACATCACGTCCGGCCGGCCGGCGTCGTACTCGTCGAAGACCAGCGCGGTCGGGTGCTGCAGCGACCAGGGCAGGATGCCCTCGCGGTATTCGGTCACCTGCTTGCCGTCGCGCAGCACGATGGCGTCCTTGCCGACCAGGTCGATGCGGCTGATGTGGCTGTCCAGGTTGACCCGGATGGTCGGCCAGTTGAGGCGCGCGGCGACCTGCTCGATATGGGTCGACTTGCCGGTGCCGTGATAGCCCTGGATCATCACCCGGCGGTTGTGGGCGAAGCCGGCCAGTATGGCGAGCGTGGTGTTGCGGTCGAAGCGATAGGTCTCGTCAACGTCCGGCACGTACTCGTTCGGCTCGGAGAAGGCCGGCACCTCCATGTCGGTGTCGAAGCCGAAAGTTTGCCGCACCGAGATCTTGATGTCGGGGAGGGTCTCGCTCGCGTATTCGGAAGCCATGGGTCGGATGAACGCTTTCTCGTATGCCAGAAACTAGGCGTTATGCCCGAGCGGGCGGTGGCTGAACAGGGGGCAGAAACGACGCGGGCCATGCTTTCACGTCATGCCCGGGCGCCGGTCGGCGCACCCGTTAGGCGCGGATGGCGGCCTTCAGCACCCCATAGGCGTGGTTGATCGCCTTCAGCTTCTCCTCGGCCGCCTTGTCGCCGCCATTGGCGTCCGGGTGGTGCTTCTTGACCAGAATCTTGTAGCGCGCCTTGATCTGGGCAAGGTCTATCGGCCAGCTCAGCTCGAGTTCGGCGAGCGCCCGCTGCTCCTCGGTCATCATCCGCGAGGCCTGCTCGCGGTTGCGCCGGCCCTCCTCGTTGAACCACTGGCTGCGCGACGACTGGAAGGTCTCGTCCTGGAAGGCGCGCGCGACCTTTTCGCGCATCGCCTCCTCGCGCTGGCGCCAGCTGCCAAGCGGCTGGGTGCTGCGCTGCCAGATGGTATCGCTGCGGATCGCCGCCTCGACCTCAAGGTCGGACATGCCGGCATAGAAGTTCCAGGCGCGATTGTATTCCCGCACATGGTCGAGGCAGAACCAGAAATACTCGCGCAGACGGTCGCGTGATTTCGGTGCCCGGAACTCACCCGGGCAGACGCAGTCGGGATGGTCGCAGGGTCGCAATCCGGCCTTCGCCTGGGCGTCCGGTTCTAGGGGCGGAATCATGGAAGGCTTAACCGTTTCCATGCAGCGGAGTATGGGAGGCGCCGAACCCGTAGACAAGCGCCCAGGCGGTCGCGCAAATCCGCCATGTATATGAAATTCCCTCTTGATCCGGTGTGGCGGGCGTTTCACATCTAGGGAGTGGGAAGCGCAATCCGGCGCAAAATGCCATTTCGTCCTGGTCCTGACGGTTCACCAAGAGGGTGTCCATGAGCGGCACGCCGATCGCCGACCGCATCCGCGACAAGCTCTCCGCGACATTCGTGCCGAGCCGCCTGGAAGTGGTCGATGACAGCCACCGGCATCGCGGCCATGCCGGCCACGACCCAAGGGGCGAGAGCCATTTCAGCGTGCTTATCGTCAGCCCGCGCTTCGAGGGCGTCACCCGTGTGCAGCGCCAGCGCCTGGTCTACGACCTGCTGGCCGAGGAACTGGCCGACCGGGTGCACGCGCTGAGCCTGACCACGCTGGCGCCGGCCGAGGCGGCCGCGCGGGACGCCTAGGCCAACTCGACAGTCCAGGGCATCCCGTCTGCGCCAGGGTAGGGTACAGGATGCGCAAGCGGCCGGTCGCGGCTGTCCGCGCCTCTCTTATCGCACCATCCGAAAGCCGCTATAGCTTGGCGACCGATGCCAAGGAGATGCCCGATGGCCGAACTCGTCCTCACCACCTTCGACTGGGTTCCCGAACTGCCGCGGGGTTTCGTGCGCGATCTGCGAGTGCGCTGGGCGCTGGAGGAGGCGGCGCTGCCCTATCGCGTGGCAAGCGTGCCGTTCCGCGACCGCGGGCCCGGTCATTTCGCCAACCAGCCCTTCGGCCAGGTGCCCTGGCTCACCGACGGCGACATCGCGATCTTCGAGAGCGGCGCCATCCTGCTGCACCTCGGCCACCGCTCGGAGGTGCTGCTGCCGGCCGACCCGCGCCAGCGCAGCGAGGCCATCGAGTGGCTGTTCGCGGCGCTCAACTCCGTCGAGATGGCGAGCCTGCCCTGGTCGATCTTCGCATTCTCCCAGTTCTCCAGCGACACGCCGGAATGGGGGCGCCTCGAGGCCTTTCTCGATTCCCGGCTCAAGCACATGGAGGCGGTGCTGGCCGGCCGCGATTGGCTGGCCGGCAGCTTCTCGGTGGCCGATATCCTGATGGCCGACGTGCTGCGCCTGGTCGACCGCTTCGACCGGCTGGCGGCCCATCCGGCCTGCCGGGACTATGTCGCGCGCGCCACCGCCCGCCCCGCCTTCGCCAAGGCGTATGCCGACCAGCTGGCGCATTTCGCCCGGGCGGACTGAGCCGACAGGTGCTGCCGTCAGGCGCCGCCGTCACCATCCGACTGGACGCTCGAGAAGGCGAAATCTCTGCACAAATAATCTACTTATGATTGCATCTCGGTGTCTGTTTCCATTAGCCTGCGGGCATGCCGTCGACGCCGCCACCTTGCGCATCGATACCGCCTGCCAGCCGGGTGCCGGCGGGTGGGCTCGTCAGTCGCAACGTGACGATCGGACGCAAGCGCACGAGCATGCGCCTGGAGCGCGAGATGTGGGACTGGCTGCAGGAGGTGGCGGCGGCGCACGGCCTCAGCGTCCACCGGTTCTGCACCATGGTCGATGCCGGCCGCCCGCCGCTAACCAGCCTGACCGCCGCCATCCGCGTGGAGATCGCCCGCTTCTACCGCGACAAGGCGCGGCGCTACGCCCAGGCGCTGGCCAGACACGACCAGCCGCTGCCTCAGCCCTCGCCGGTCGGCGGTTCGTAGTGCTCAGGCCAGATGTGCTTCACCACCGGGCTCGTCGCGGCGAAGGCATGGCAGGAATTCAGCAGCGGCGGTCGGCGTCCCGTGCTCTCCTCGCGGGTACCCGTGGCGGCGCCACCCTCGCCGCGCTCGCGCGCCAGGACGGGGTAGACGGTCTGGAAGGCGGTGGTGGCCACCGGCCCGATCAGTTCGGTGATGTGCGTGCAGCCCTTCGCACCGCCCAGGCGCTGGCGCACCAGCCGGGTGAAGCCCGGACGGATGATGAGGCCCACCAGCGCCTCGTAGGCCGGCGTGATCGCGCCGCACATGGCGTAGGGGCTCTTGTCCGTCGCCGCCTCCACCGCGCGGATGGTCAGCGTGTCGTCAACGGTAAGGCGAATCCACATTTCGTGGATCGGGTCGCCCGGCACCACGCGGCCCCGGTATTGGTTGTCGAAGGCATAGGCCTTGACGTCGGTGATGTGGCCCTCGATGTCCCACAGGCCGTCCTGGCGGCGATAGCCGCGGCAGGTCACGGTGCGGGTGTGGATCGGCTCGCGCTCGGCCGGCGGTGACAGGGGCATGGCTGCTGGCTACTCGTTCCGGCGGGGGACGGGGCGACGGGCGGGGACGCTCATATGGCCTCGTCCTTGGCTCCCCGATCTTTTGCGTCCCGATCCGGCGCGTCCCGATCCGGCGCATCCCGATCTGGCGCGTCCCGATCTGGCGCATCCCGATCTGGCGCGTCCCGGTCCCGTGCACCTTGGTCCTTCGCGCCCGGGTCTCGGGCTCGGGGCTCGTCCGCTCCCGGGTCGTCGTCGGTGGGCGGAATCACCCGCAAGAGAACGATCTGGTTGCGCTGCCGGCGCATGATCTCGAAACGGAAGCCGTGGAAGCTGAAGACCTGGCCGACCTTCGGGATGCGCTGCGCCTCGTGCAGGACCAGACCGGCGAGCGTCGAGGCCTCCTCGTCCGGCAGGTTCCACTCGAACTGCCGGTTGAGATCGCGGAGCGTGACGGTTCCGTCGACCAGGAAGCTGCCATTGGCCTGCTTGCGCACGCCGGCCACCGGTACGTCGTGCTCGTCGTCGATGTCGCCGACGATCTCCTCCAGGATGTCCTCCAGGGTAACCAGACCCTGCAGCACGCCGTACTCGTCCACCACCAGGGCGAAGTGGCCACGCCGCGAGCGGAAGGCACGCAGTTGCTCAAGCAGGCTGGTGGTATCGGGAATGAACCAGGGCTGGCCGGCGATCGCATGGATGTCGATCTTGGTGATGTCGCCCTCCGCCCCCTGCACGGCGCGCAGCACGTCCTTGGCATGCAGCACGCCGACCACGTTGTCGGGCTCGCCCTGCCAGACCGGGATGCGGGTGAACGGCGCGGCCATCACGTCCTTGACGATCTCCGCTTGCGGCAGGTCGATGTCGATGGAGACCATGTTGCGCCGATGGGTCATGATCTCCGACACTTCCACGTCCGCCAGTTCGAGGATCGAGCGCAGCATCGCGCGCTCCTCGTCGGTTTCCTCCAGCGGGCCGCGATGCAGCTCGATGGCGCCGCGCAGTTCGTCCACATAGTCGGCGACGCCGATATTGCGCACGTCGGCGCCGAACAGGCGCAAGAGGCCGCTGACGATCCAGTTGATCGCCGCGGTGATCGGGCCGAGCACGGCCACCACCCAGCTCAGGATCCGTGACACCGCTAGCGCCATGCCGTCGGACTGGTTGATCGCGTAGGTCTTGGGCAGCACCTCGGAGAAGATCAGCACCAGCAGCGTCATCACCAGCGTGGTCACCGGGATCGCCGCCTCGCCGACCAGGGTCAGCAGCACCGAAGTGGCCAGGGCGGAGGCCAGGATGTTGACCAGGTTGTTGCCGAGCAGGATCGTGCCGATCAGCCGCTCCTTGTTGTCGCGCAGTCGGTTGACGATGCCGGCGCGCTGGTCGCCCTCGCGCTCCAGCTGGTGCATGCGCGCGCGGCTGGCCGCGGTCAGCGCCGTCTCCGAGCCGGAGAAGAACGCGGAAAGCACCAGCAGGACGACGATGGCGCCGATAGAGAGCACCACACCCCAGGGAAAGCTGGCGGCATCTTCGGTCATGCGGCGATCGCCTGGTTGAGCTGGCCGGCGACCGCCTCTGCCGGCACGTCGCGGGCAACGAAGGCGGCGCCGATGCCACGCGCGAGGATGAAGGTCAGCCGGCCGTCGGCCACTTTCTTGTCCTTGCCCATATGCGCGAGAAGCCGTTCGGCCGACCAGGCGCCGTCGGGATGCGGTGGCAGCGTCGTGGGCAAGCCGGCCTGGGTCAGATGCCGGCGCAGTCGCGCGGCGTCGGTCGGTGGGCAGAGACCGAGCGAGACGGAGAGGTCGAACGCCATCACCATGCCGATAGCAATCGCCTCGCCATGCAGCAACCGGCCGGAATAGCCGAACTCCGCCTCCAGCGCGTGGCCGAAGGTGTGGCCGAGATTGAGCAGGGCGCGCCGGCCCCTCTCGCGCTCGTCCGCCGCCACCACGTCGGCCTTGGCCCGGCAGCTTTCACCCACGGCATGGCGGAGCCGGGGACGGTCCCCGGCGAGCGCGGCCTGGCCGTTCCCTTCCAGCCAGGCGAAGAAGTCCGGCCGGTCGATGCAGCCATATTTCACCACCTCGGCATAGCCGGCCCGGCGTTCGCGCGCCGGCAACGTGTCGAGCGTGCCGAGATCGGCCAGCACCAGACGCGGCTGATGGAAGGCGCCGATCAGGTTCTTGCCGTGGCCGGCGTTGATGCCGGTCTTGCCGCCGACCGAACTGTCGACCTGGGCCAGCAGCGTGGTCGGCATCTGCACGAAGTCGAGCCCCCTCAGCGCGATGGCCGCGGCGAAGCCGGTCAGGTCGCCGACCACGCCGCCGCCGAGCGCGACCAGCATGCTGGCGCGTTCGATACCGATCGCCAGGATGTCGTCGACCAGCCGGCCCAGCGTGTCCCAGCACTTGGCCTGCTCGCCGGCCGGGACGGTCAGCAGTTGCGCCGCGATGCCGGCACCGTCCAGCGCCGCCATGACGGTATCGGCGTGCAGCGGTCCCACCACCTCGTCGGTGACGATCACCGCCTGCCGGCGATTGCGATCCGGCGGCCACAGCCCGGCGATCGGCCGACCGCAGCCGGCCAGCAGGCCGTCGCCGATCACGATGTCGTAGCTGCGCTCATGCAGCGAGACCCGCACCGTCTCCGCCGCGCCTTGCGTATCGGTCATGCCGCGCGGGTTCACGGCCCGCTCCCCCGTCTCGCCGTCGTTGCTGTCGCCGTTGCCGGTGTCGCCGTCGTTCATCGCCCGTTTCTACCGCACCGCAGCACGTGCGTCATCCATCATGCGGCGCATGATGCCCATACAGTGCCGCCAGCACGCGGTCGACGGTCTCCTCCGGTGGTCCGTCGCGGCTGTCCACCGTCAGGTCAGCTTCGGCATAGACCGGGTAGCGTTCGTCGATCAGGCGCGCCAGGATCTCGCGGGGCTGGCCGCCCTTCAGCAGCGGCCGGTTGCTGCGCCGGCCGGTACGCTCGACCAGCAGGTCGAGATCGGCGCGCAGCCAGACCGAAAGCCCCCGCGCCTTGATCAGCGCCCGGGTCTCCGCGTTCATGAAGGCGCCGCCGCCGGTGGCCAGCACCAGGGGCGGCTCGGCCATCAGCCGCGCGATCACGCGGCGCTCGACATCGCGGAACGCCGGCTCGCCATAGCGCTGGAAGATGTCCTCGATCGAGCAGCCCGCCGCTTCCTCGATCTCGCGGTCGGCATCGGTGAAGGTCCGGTCGATGCGCTGCGCCAGCCGGCGGCCGATCGCGGTCTTGCCGGCCCCCATGAGACCGACCAGCACGATGGTCCGGTCCGGCAGACCGGTCGCCGCTGGCGCTGTCGTGGTTCCCTCGTCCAACTCTCAACCGCCCCGCTGCACCCGACATCGGCGCGCCGGAAGACCGGATTGCCGGTGGACATCCCCGCGTGCCGCGCGTCATAAACTCGCCATACCATCCGCTTAGCACAAGCGACAGGGTAACGGAAACGCGGCCGTCGCCGTCGGATTCGCCCCCTTCCAGCCTGATTCGCCCCGCCGCCACCTTGTTGTCGAGTCCCGCCTTGGCCCGCCGCTATCGCAGTCGTTCCGTCTTCGCTGACCGGCAATCCTCCGGCTTCGGGCGGCGCTTGCTGCAGTTCCTTTTTCTGTTGATCCTGATCGGCGCCGTCGGCCTCGTTCTCTATCTCGGCTTCGCCGATTACGGCCCGGCCCCGGAGACCGTCGAACGCGAGATTCCGCTCGACAACCTCCGGCAATAGCCCATATCGCCCACGTCACATGTGAACTGGAGTCCTTAAGCGTGACGAGTCTGTCCGCCCGGCGTGGCCGGCCACCGAAGGCCAGGCGCGTCCTGCCGGGAATCATCGGGTCCTTCCTCGACATGCTGGTCGCCGAGCGCGGCGCGGCGGCCAACACCCGTGCCGCCTATGAGCGCGATCTGACCGATCTCTGGGATTTTCTCACCGCCCGGAACATCGCCGTGGAGACGGCCGCGACCGAGGAACTGCGCGACTATCTCGCGGCGCTTGGCCGCCGCGACCGTGCCTCGACGCGCACCGTTGCCCGCCGGCTGTCGGCGATCCGCCAGTTCTACCGTTTCCTGGTCTCCGAGGGATTGCGGGCGGACGACCCGACGGCGACCATCGACGGTCCCAGGCTGGGCCGTGTGCTGCCCAAGACCCTCGACACCGCCGACGTCGCCGCGCTGATCGAGGCGGCCGAAAGCTACGCCGCCGACCCGGAAAGAAGGCCCGAAGGCGTGCGGCTCGTCGCCCTGATGGAAGTGCTCTACGCCACCGGCCTCCGGGTCTCCGAACTGGTCGGCCTGCCGCTTACCGCCCTCGACGGCGGCGGCGATCTGATCCGCGTCCGCGGCAAGGGCGGCAAGGAGCGCATGGTACCGCTGTCGGAGCCGGCCCAGGCCGCGCTGGCGGCCTATGTGAAGGTGCGCGACTACTTCCTGGTAAAGGGTCGGGAACGCCAGCAGGCGCCCTTCCTCTTCCCCTCGCGCTACGCCTCGACCGGCCACCTGACGCGCCAGCGCTTCGCCCAGTTGCTCAAGCAGCTCGCCGTCGACGCCGGCATCGACCCCGGCAAGGTCAGTCCGCACGTGCTGCGCCACGCCTTCGCCACCCACCTGCTGGAAAACGGCGCGGATCTGCGGGCGGTGCAGAAGATGCTGGGTCATGCCGACATCGCCACCACGCAGAGCTACACCCATGTGGTGGGCGAGCGGCTGCACGAGATCGTCGAGCAGGCGCACCCGCTGTCCACCAAGAACCGCTGAGGCCTCGCCCGACGGCCGGCCGGCGCGCGGCCGAGCGCTGCCGAAGCGACCAGCGCGCGGCTGGAGACGCTTGGAGGCGTCCGGCCGCTTCATGCCTGGCCGCTTAACGACTGGCGGCTAAATGACACGCCGCTCGATGATGGGCCGCTCCATTCCGGCGATCGGCGCCGCCTCACAGAAAAAGTTTGCGACCGGTTCTCATTTTCATCTTGCATTGCGCCGAAGAGCCGCTAATCTCCCGCCCAGTTATTGAGAACGGTTCGCAAACAGTCAGACCGATCGGTAACCGGATTGGCCGCCAAGGGCGGCCGGCATCGCGATCGCGCACCTGTCCGGGTGCGCCACCACCACAAGAGAGGTTGGAGAGAGCCCAATGCGCTTTATCGGAACTGTCGTCGGAACGTCTATCCTCGCGCTCGCCACCGCCGCCGCGGCGCAGGAGGTCAATGTCTATTCCGCCCGCCACTACGACACCGACGATGAGATCTTCGCCGCCTTTACCGAGGCCACGGGCATCGAGGTCAACCTGATCGAGGCCGGCGCGGACGAGCTGATCCAGCGCATCGAGGCCGAGGGTGCCAACAGCCCCGCCGACGTGCTGGTCACCGTCGATGCCGGCCGGCTCTGGCGCGCCGAGGAGGCGGGCATGTTCCAGCCCATCGACTCCGCCGTGCTGAACGAGCGCATCCCTGAGCATCTGCGCCATCCCGAGGGCCTCTGGTTCGGCTTCTCCAAGCGCGCCCGGGTCATTATCTACAACGAGGAGATGGGCCGTCCGGCAGGGCTGGAGACCTACGAGGATCTCGCCGATCCGGCCTTCGAGGGTGAGATCTGCATCCGCTCGTCCTCCAACATCTACAACCAGTCGCTGCTGGCCTCGATCATCGAGGCGCACGGCGCCGAGGCGGCCGAGGACTGGGCCGCCGGCGTGGTCGCCAACATGGCCCGCGATCCCGAGGGCGGCGACACCGACCAGATCAATGCGGTGGCGGCCGGCCAGTGCTCGATCGGCGTGGTGAACACCTACTATATTGGCCGGCTGCTCGCCTCGGACGACGAGGCCGATCGTGCGGTCGGCGAAGCCGTGGGGGTCATTTTCCCCAACCAGGAGGACCGCGGCACCCACGTCAACATCTCCGGCGCCGGCGTCGCGGCCAACGCGCCCAACCGGGAGGAAGCGATCGCCTTCCTCGAGTTCCTGGCCTCCGACGAGGCGCAAGCCCTGTTCGCGCTCGGCAACAACGAGTACCCGGCCGTCGACGGCGTGCCGGTCTCCGGCCCGATCACCGGCTTCGGCGCGTTCACCGAGGACGAGCTGAACGCCAGCGTGCTCGGCGAGAACAACCCCGAGGCGGTGATGATCTTCGACCGCGTCGGCTGGCAGTAGTCATGACGAGATCATCCGGTGAAGCGTGGTGGCATGCCCTCTCTCCCATCCGCCCGCACACCCGATTTGCCGGATGACGGGGTGACCACACCCAGGCGGGACTGAAGCACCCAACCCGCCGGTCACCCCACCCTTCCGACCGCTCGCCCTCCGGGGCGGGCGGTCTTTTCTTTGCCCTCGCACCTCGATAAAGAGACCCGGGGCGGGCGCGGCAGAGGCAATGGCATGACGATCACACGGCAGGACGAGCTGGACGGCCTGATGGCGATCGGTCGGATCGTCGCCAACACCTTGCGGGCCATGGCCGGCGCCCTGGAACCGGGCATGACAACCCGCGAGCTCGACGCGATCGGGCGTCGACTGCTGGAGCGGGACGGAGCCCGGTCAGCGCCGCAGTCCGCGTACGACTTCCCGGGAGCGACCTGCATCAGCGTCAACGAGGCGATCGCCCACGGCATCCCGGGCGACCGGAAGATCGCGCCGGGCGACCTGGTCAATATCGACGTTTCCGCCTCCAAGGATGGCTATTTCGCCGATACCGGTGCGAGCTTTCGCGTCCCGCCCGCGCAGCCGGCGCAGGACCGCCTGTGCCGCGACGGCGAGCGCGCCCTTCGCATCGGGATCGCGCAGGTTGCCAGCGGCCGGCCCCTGGCGGGCATCGGCAAGGCCATCGGGCGCTTTGCTGCAGCGCGCGGCTACACGCTGATCCGCAATCTCGCCAGCCACGGGGTCGGCCGGTCCCTGCACGAATATCCCGAAGAGATCGCCACCTGGCCCAGCCGCGGCGACAGGCGCCGCATCGACCGGGGGCTGGTGCTGACCGTGGAGCCCTTCCTGTCCCTGGGCGGGGACTGGGCGATCGCGGGGGATGACGGCTGGACGCTCTACAGCGAGCCCCGGGCCCCAGTCGTGCAGTACGAGCACACGCTTGTCGCCACCGATCGGGGAGCGATCATCACCACCCTGCCCGGCTGAAGCGCGCCATCGCATTGCGACGGAGACCGGGTGGCGTGGCGCTCAGCCGAACGGCCGGCGCGGTGGCGAGGGCCGGCGGCCGAGCCGCACCTCCGGCCGCGGGAAGGTGGCGGCCTCCGCCACCAGCCAGTCGCGCAGGCGCTTGACCGCGCCGCGCCGCTCCTCGCCCTCCGGGCAGACGAACCAGTGAGCGAAATCGTAGGGCACGGCGAGTGCGAACGGTTTCACCAGCAGGCCGTTGCGAATGTCGTCCCAGGCCAGCACGGTATGGCCGAGAATGACGCCGTGGCCGTCGATCGCCGCCTGGATGGCCATGGAGGAGTCCATGAACTCCGTGCCCCAGCGGAAGCCCCGGCCGGCGAGGCCCGCCGCCTCCAGCCAGTCCGACCACTCGGTGCCGTAGTCCCGGATCAGGGTCTCGCCCGTCAGGTCCGCCGGCTCCCGCAGGCGTTCGGCGATCCCGGGCGAGCACAGCGGGGTCAGCTCCTCGGTCAGCAGGATTTCCGAGTAGTATCCGCGATAGCCGCCCGCACCATGCCGGATGGCGCAGTCGAAGGCTCCGGTGCCCAGTTCCACCGTCTCGAAGCTCGAATGGATGTTGAGCGCCAGGTCCGGATTGCCGGCGATGAAGCGGCCGAGGCGCGGCCCCAACCATTTGTGCGCGAAGCTCGGCATGCATGACAGCGTGATCGTGTCGCGCTCCGTCTTCGCCCGCAGCGCGGCCGTCGCCTCCTCCAGCAGTCGCAGCGCGTCGCGCACCTCCAGGGCATAGCGCCGGCCCGCCTCGGTCAGCCGCAGCTCGCGGGTGAGGCGCTGGAACAGGCGCACGCCCAGCCAGTCCTCCAGCTGCCTGATCTGCTGGCTGACCGCGCCCTGGGTGACATGCAGTTCCGCGGCCGCGCGGGTGAAGCTGAGCAGGCGCGCGGAGGCCTCGAAGGCGGGCAAGGCCTTCAGGGGTGGAAGCTGTTTCATACCCACTGACCCATTAGCTGAGCTCTCTTATCATCCTAGTATTACTGGTTTGTTCGGCATGCTGGCAGAAGTGTAGCTAATCCACGGCGCGCTGTCATGCGACCGTGCCGGAGAATCGCGAGGAGCTGCAGTCATGGCCGGTTTCGCCCTTTTCCTGATTACCGTGCTGATCTGGGGCAGCACCTGGATCGCCATCGAGGGCCAGGCCGGGCCGGTGGCGCCGCAGGTCTCGGTCGCCTACCGTTTCCTGCTGGCCGGCGCGGTGCTGCTCGCCTGGTGCGTGTTGCGGCGTCGCCCGCACGGCTATTGCTGGCGCCAGCACGGCTGGATCGCGCTGCAGGGCCTCTGCCTCTTCTGCCTCAACTACATCCCGCTCTACTGGGCCAGCCACTGGCTGACCAGCGGGCTCGTAGCCGTCGGCTTTTCCAGCGTGGTGATCTTCTCCTTCGTCTTCAGCGCCATCGCCTTCCGGCGCCCGATCGAGCCTCGGGTCCTGCTGGGCGGCGGCCTCGGCATCGCCGGCCTCGCCGTCATCTTCCAGCCTGAACTGGCGGCCGACGGTGTCGCCGGCACCACGCTGCTGGGGCTGGGCCTCACCGTCGTGGCGGCGCTTCTCGCCGCGCTCGGCACGGTGCTCGGCAGCCGCAACCAGCGCGCCGGCCTGCCGATCATGCAGACCAACGGCTTCGGCATGGTCTATGGCGGCCTCACCTGCGTCCTCATCGCCGTGGCGAGCGGCGACCGCTGGATCGTCGACGCCTCCGCCCTCTATCTCGGCTCGCTCGCCTATCTGGTGCTTTTCGGATCGGTGATCGGCTTCTGGGGCTATCTCACCACCGTCGGCCGGCTGGGGCCGGAGCGCGCCGCCTTCATCCCCGTGCTCTTCCCCTGCGTCGCGCTGGCGATCTCCAGCCTTGTCGAGGGCTTCACCTGGACACCCTCGGCCATTGCCGGCCTGGCGCTGGTGCTGACCGGCAACGCGCTCGCCCTGGTGCGGCCACAACGCCTTGCCGCGCAGACCCGCCGTGCCGGGGCGACCGGGTAGCTACAGCACCCGGCCGCCG
>JAVKFF010000144.1:0-94327 GCA_040226215.1 Azospirillaceae bacterium | reverse complement strand
GTCCTCCTCCACGAAGCGGAAGCGGAACGGCGCCTGCGGGTCGAAGCGGCTATAGGCCTCCCAGTTGGCGAAGCCATAGGTGACCCGGCCGCCGAGCAGCGGGATGTCGAGGCGGATCAGCCGGTCGACGGCGGCGGCGGTGGCGATCTCGTTGCCGTGGATCGCGCAGTTCACCAGCAGATGCGGTCCCGCCTTCGGTCCTTCGCGCGTCACGAAATAGGGCACGCCGGTATTGCCACGCGCATAGGCATCGAGGCTCGGCGGCTCGATCTCGACGGCATGCGCTTGCGGGGGACCGATCGGGGAGAGCATATCCTGTCTATAACGTCGCGGGGAGCGGGACGGGGAATGCCCGACCCGGATGGCAGGATTGCATGCAGGTTGCCGAGATCACAACGCAGGACGGCTTCCGGGTGCGGACGGGCTGCTGGCGGGGCCGGGGCGAGGTGCGCGCCGACTGCCTGATCTTCCCCGGCCGTTCGGAGTTCCTGGAGAAGTATGGCCCGCTCGCCGAGGCCATGGCGGATGCGGGCTTTCGGACCTGCGCCGTCGACTGGCGCGGCCAGGGCCTGTCCCAGCGCTTCGATGTTCCGACGACCGCGGGTCATGTCGAGGATTTCGACCAGTACTGCCTCGATATGGATGCCGCCGCCGACCACTGGATGAGCCATGCCGATCGGCCGCTCCTCGTTTTCGCCCACTCGATGGGCGCGCCGGTGGCCTTGCGCTGGCTCGTCTCGCGGGGTAGGCGGGCCGCCGGAGTCGTGCTCTCCAGCCCCATGTTCCGCCTGCATTCCCTGCGCCGCTCGGGTCCGATCGTCCGCCGCGTGGCCAGGCGGGCGGTGCGCCGGGGCCGTGCCGCCGACTTCGCCTCGCGCGCCTTTCGCGCCTGGGATCCGGGGCGCGAGACATTCGCGGGCAATCCGCTGACCGGGGACGCCGAGCGGTTCCGCGTCAAGCCGGATTTCTTCGCCCGCCATCCCGCCGCCGCGGTGGGCGGGCCGACCTGGGGCTGGCTCGATGCCGCGTTCCGGGGCGTCCAGGCCCTGAAGCCCCGGGACCTGGCGCGGATCGACTGCCCGGTCCTGGTCGCGCTTGCGGGCGCGGATCGGCTGGTGGTCAACCGGGCGACCTTGCGTGCGGTGCGCTACCTGCCCGATGTCCGGCTGGCGCGCTTCGAGGGCGCCCGGCACGAACTCCACATGGAGCGCGACGCCATCCGCACCCCCTATCTGGAGACGGTGCTAGGCTTTCTGCGAGAGGTCCTGTGAGGCCGCGCCCGGACTCATCCAGGCGGGCTCGTCCACCCGAACCAGCGCATCGCCGGCACGCAGCGTTTCCGCCGCCTCGGCATCGGCGATTTTGAGATGGGCGATCGCCCGGTCGCCGGCGACGCTGCGCAGTTCGCCGACGACGCTGCCGTCCCGGGTGATCTCAGTCCCCGAAGCAGGGGTGCCACCGGAGAGGGAAACCGCGAACAGACGCCGCTTGAGAAGGCCGCGATAATAGGTCCGCGCTGTCAGCTCCTGGCCCATGTAGCAGCCCTTCGACCAGGAGACGCCGTTAAGGCGATGCAGGTTGGCCTCCAGCACGGTCGACTTCTCGAGCGCCAGGTCGATGCCGGCCTCCGGCACACCGAGGGCGACGCGCAGACGGTGATAGGCGGTGACATCGCCGCAGACGGCGAGACCGGTCAGGGCCTCGATCTCCGGCACCGCGTCCTCGGGCACGACGATCCGCACGCCGAGATCGGCCAGCCGCGGATCGACGAAGGCCGCGCCGCCGGCGATCGGCCGCGCCGCCCCGGCTTGCGGTTGCAGGTCGAGCAGGGATGCGGCGTCCGGCCCGGTCAAGGCGAGGACGGCCCAGCCATCGCGCTTCTCGAGCGCGACGTCGACGCGCAGGCGGAATATGCCAAGGCGGCGCACCAATTCGTCGGCACGGTGCGCCTGCGTCTCCAGCAGCCAGGTCCCGTCCGCCTCGGCGATGTGGAAATCGAATAGAAACTTGCCCTGCGGTGTCAAAAGGGTCGAATAGATTGCGTGATCGTTACCGATCCGTGACACGTCGTTCGTCGTAAGACCTTGCAGGAAGGTCAGTCGGTCGGCGCCCGAAACGGCGATGACCGCGTTGTCGAGGCGGCAGAGAGCGTCGGGAGGTGCGGTCACGGCAGGTCGCCTCGTGCGATTGAAAGCCACGGGATGAAGGCCATGTGGGTCAGACCGACGCGGAGCACAAGCCCGTCCGTCGGCGCCAACGGACGGAACCAGGCGTCAACGGACGCGGGGAACACGCAGAGGTTCGAAGCAATCATGCGACACAGTCGCTTCACCAGGTTACTCAATGGTCATGGCGGCTCGATCGGGCCGGTACGGCGCTCGCTCTGGCGGGTGGCGGGCGCCGCCCTGTGCGGTCTCCTGGTGGCGCTGGTCCTGGTCGACGCGCCGCCGCCCTGGGCCTTCGCCAGCCTGGGCAGCCTGGCGGTCGCGATCCTGATCATGGAATCGCGGATCGCCGCCTTCCATCCCCATGACAGGGTAGGGCCGGCCAATGTGGCGACACTCGTCCGGCTGGTCTTCGCCCTGTTCATCCTGGGCGCCTTTTTCGCCCCGGAGATCGCCCGGGAGCACGCCTGGGGTCTGGTCGCGATCGGCCTGGCGGCGCTGCTGACGGACGGGGTGGACGGCTATCTCGCACGGCGCACGGGCATGGCGTCGGCCTTCGGTCGCCGCCTGGACATGGAGGTGGATGCCGCGCTGATACTCGTGCTCTGCCTGCTGGCCGTCGCGCTCGGCAAGACGGGGTACTGGATCCTGGCCATCGGCCTGATGCGCTATGCCTGGATCGGCGCCGCCAGGATGCTGCCCTGGCTGGAGCGGCCCCTGCCGGAAAGCCTGCGCCGCAAGACGGTCTGCGTCATCCAGGTTGTCGCCCTGCTGCTGGTCAACCTGCCCTGGGTCGGTGCCGCGCCTGCCAGCGCGATCGCGGCATCCTCACTCGTCCTGCTCGCCTGGTCGTTCCTGGTCGATATCCGCTGGTGTCTGACGCATCGTCACGCCTGACGACGCGGGAGGCGCGCGCCTGGCGCTGGCTGCTCCGGCAATCCGGCGCCCGCCGGGCGGGTGCAGTGGCGACCGACGCCATGCCTTCCTGGCGCCTGGCGCCGATCTATGCCGACTTCGCCAGGTCCGGCGGCGTGATCGCCCAGCTGGGCCAGAGCCTGGACGGACGGATCGCCACGGAGAGCGGCCATTCCCATTATGTGAACGACGGCGCCGTCATCGACCACCTGCACCGCATGCGGGCGTTGGCGGACGCCGTGGTGATCGGCGCGGGCACGGCGCTGGCCGACGATCCGGCGCTGACGGTTCGCCGGGTCGAGGGACCGAACCCGTTGCGGGTGGTGATCGATCCGCGGGCCCGCCTGCCCGCCAGCCTGCAGATCTTCAACGACCGCCAGGCACCGACCGTGCAAGTGGTGGGCCGGGCCACGGAACCGCGCCATGGCCGTGACACGCTGGTCCTCGACCTCGACAGCGCGGGCGCGCTCGACCGCCTGCTGGCGGCGCTGGCCGAACGCGGCTGCCGGGCGGTTTTCGTTGAGGGCGGCGGCACGACGGTGTCGAGTTTCCTGCAAGCGGGCCTGCTCGACCGTCTGCACGTCGCCGTGGCGCCCGTGCTGATCGGTTCGGGTGTGGAGGCGCTGCGCCTGCCGGCGATCGACCGCATGGACCAGGCCATTCGCGCGCCCTGCGCCAGCTACCGGCTGGGTGCGGACACGCTCTTCGACCTCGACCTACGCGCACCCCGCTGACGCCTAGTGCGGATCATACCTTGACGGAATCGCGTGAGCGCTTCCGTCAAGGTATGTGAATGCGCACTAATCGATTGATAGTAGACAGGATTCACACGGCTTGACGGAGCCGATGTCGGCTCCGTCAAACCGTGATCCTGTCTAGGAGGGGGTCGGTCTGGGCAGGGCGAGCAGGTCGCGATGGCCGACGACGAGGGAGGCTCTCCCGCCTTCGATCTGGTCGGTGCGCCGCGCCAGCCAGTCGCGGCACCCCGCGACGCCGACATGCCGCGCCACCTCCGCCTGGAAAGCGAGGCAGGACTGGAGCATGGCCTGCTCCGCCGTGTCGACATGCCAGTCGCTGCGCGCGTCCAGCACCTCGTAGCCCTGTCCGCGGAACGCGGCCGCAGCCGCGTCGGGCGCCGCGACGCCGAGCGCCGGTCCGAAGCCCTTGTCGCGCCGCTGGTCGGCGGCAAACGCCGCCTCGATGGCCTCGTCCAGCGGATCGGGCGGCGACCAGCGCTGGCGGCCATCGACCGACAGTGCGGCGTAGAAGGGGATCCGGCGCCGGGCCAGCGCCCGGGCGAGCCGGTCGAGCCATGCGGCGGAGACGAGATCGAGGAAGGCGGTGGTGACCACGAGGTCGGCGTCCGCGCAAAGCTCGCCCAGATCCGCCGGCGCGAGATCGGCCTGGAGTGTCTCGACATGCGCGACAGGACGGGGCGGCGTGCGCGCGGCGGCGGCGGCGAGCAGGCTCCGGTCGCCGTCGAGCAGCCGCCAGGTCTGCCGGGCGGGCAGGCGTGGCGCCAGGTGGTGCATCAGCTGGCCAGTGCCGGCGCCGAGGTCGACGACGGTGATCCCGTCCGGTGACCACTGTCGCTGCGCGAGCCTGTCGATCAGCAGGGGAGAGCGGGCGGCACGGTCGAAGCGTTCGCGCAGCGAGAGCCAGTCTTCGGCGAAGCTCATGGCGCGACGCGGGCCAGTGCCGCGGCGAATTCGCGGGCCCGCGCATCCCAGTCGGGCAGACCCTCGCGCGCACGCTCGCAGGCCCGGCGCAGCGTGGCGTAGCAATCGCCGTCGGTCATCAGCTGCCGCAGGGCCCCGGCGAAGGCGGCGGCGTCGCCGACCGGCACCAGCAGACCGCAGCCGGGCGGCAGAGCCTCCGGCACGGCGCCGGCGGCGGTCGAGACGACGGGCAGGCCACGGGCCACCGCCTCGTGGATGACGATGCCGAACCCTTCATGCCGCGTGGCGAGCACATGGATGTGGGCCTCGGCATAGCACCGGCCGATGTCGGCGGCAGGCAGGGCGCCCCGGACGGCGATACGGTCGCCGAGGCCAGCCTCGGCGATGGCCGACCTGACCGCTTCGGCCGTTGCCGGAGCCAGCGTCGCGGACCCGACAAGGTCGAGCTTCCAGTCGAGATCGCCGAGCCGCGCCAGCGCCGCGATCAGGGTCCGGTGGTCCTTGCGCGGCGTCAGCGAGGCGACGCAGAGGAGCCGCCAGGGACCGCCGGAGCGGGCCGGAGCGAGCGGCGCGGGGTCCACGCCGGGTGGAACGACGGCGAGCCGCTCGCCGCGCGGCACGCCGAAGTCGGCGAGACGGCCGGCCGTCGTCGCGCTGGTGGTGATGACGAGGCGGGCCTCGGCCAGGGCCGCGGTCTCCGCCGCGACGAGGGCGTCGGCATCGGCCCGCGTCTCCTCATCCTCGTCGGCAAGCGGGTGGTGCACCAGCGCGACGATGCGCAGGCGCCGGCCATGACGTGCGGCGAGGCCGGGCATCGCCCCGTAGGCGAGGCCGTCGACGACGGTGAGCGCGCCGTCGGGCAGGCCGGCGAGCACCCGGTCCGTGGCCTCGAGATCGGCGAGGTCCGGCCTGGGAAAACCGCCCGGCAGCACGTGGAGTTCGACCGGCCGGTCCAGGCCCTCGACGATCCGGCGATTGTAGACGAAGCCGCCCGTCGGCGTGTCGATGGCGCCGGGTTGCAGCCAGTGGACAACCGCTGTCACGGTGCCGGCGTTTCCCGCAGCGAGCCTTCGAACGATGCCCAGGCGACGTGGCTTTCGTGCAGCGTGACCTTGATGGCGTCCAGCGCGTCGCCCGGCACGCCGAGAGCGCCGCTTCGCGCCGCGGCGGCCATGCGCTGGAAAACCTCGTGGGCCATGAACTCGGTCGTCGTGTTGTGGCCTGCGAATTCGGGCAGTTCGTCGAGATTGCGGTAGTTGAAGGCGCCGAGGGTCGCCTTCAGGCATGCCGCGGCGCGGCCGATGTCGACGACGAGATTGTCGCCGTCGAGCTGCCGGCGGCGGAATTCCACGTCGACGACGAAGGTGGCGCCGTGCAGCGCCTGGGCCGGACCGAAGACCGCGCCGGTGAAGGAATGGGCGATCATCAGGTGGTCGCGCACGGTCAGGGCGTACATCTCGGGGGTGGACCTCAGCTGTTTCTTGCCTCGGGGTAGCGGATGCGCTGGCAAAGCACGCCGCCCGGCTGCTCAACGATACGCGCCAGGACGGCCGGCAGATCGTCGAACCGGCATTCATGCGTGATCAGCGCGTCGTAGACCGGGTCGCGCAGCAGGTCTAGCGCCAGCGCCATGCGCCGCTTGTGGTCCCAGCGCGGCGCGCGGCCGGGCGGAATGCGGCCGACCTGGCTCGACCGCAGGGTCAGGCGGCGGGCGTGGAAGGCCTGGCCGAGGGGCAGGGGTACGCTGTGGTCGCCGAACCAGCTCGCCTCGACGATGCGGGCCTCGGTTCCCGCGGCCGTCAGCGCCGTCTCGAGACCGGCGGGATGGCCCGAGACGTGGATCACCACGTCGCAGTCCGCGGGCGCGCTGTCGGGGGAGCGGAAGTCGAGGTCGAGGGTCTTGGCGACAGCCGCCTTGCCGGGGTCGATGTCGACCAGGCTGACCGCGGCGCCGGGGGTGGCGGCGGCGAGACGGGCGGCAAGGCAGCCGACGACGCCGGCGCCGATCACCGCCACGCGGTCGCCCGGACCGATCTCGGCATCCCAGAGCACGTTCACCGCCGTTTCCATGTTGGCGGCGAGCACGGCGCGTTCCGGCGGCAGACCGTCGGGCAGCACGTGCACGGCGTCGGCCGGCACCACGAAGCGCTCCTGGTGGGGGTGCAGGCAGAAGACGTCCCGTCCGCGCAGGCCGAAGGCACCGGTCTCCACCACGCCGACGGTGATGTAGCCGTACTTCACCGGCCCCGGGAAAGTGCCCTCCTGGAAGGGGCAGCGCATGCGCTCGCGCTCGCTGTCCGGGACCCGGCCCTGCATGACCAGCGCCTCGGTGCCCCGGCTGACGGCGCCGAAACGGCTGCGGACCAGCACGTCAGCGGGGCCGACAGGGGGGAGTTCGACCGGGCGCAGGCTGGCCACGCCCGGACGGTCGATCCAGAGCGCGCGTGGCGGCGTGTCTTGCGTGTCAGACATCGTCATGTTCGTGCCACGGTTCCAGGCAAGCTGTCCATCGCGCCGCGTCAGGATCCCCATGGAGACGCTGGCGCGCCGACATCGCCGAAAGGCGGGTCGAGGTAGGTGGCGGGGTCGAGGTAGACTTCCCCAAGATGGCGGGCGGGGGCGATTCGGACCCTCCATCCCGCCGAGCAACGGATTCGTGCTGGATGAGCATCATGAGATTTCCGCGCCTTGCCCTGGTCCTGATCACGGGGCTTTTCCTCGGCGTCAGCCCGCCGGCCTCGGCGCAGGTCTACGGGCCGCAGGACGGCGTGACCTTCGAGGCCTGGCTCGCCGGTGTCCGCTCCGAGGCGATCGCCGGTGGCGTGCCGGCCGGTGTCGTCGATGCCGCACTCCGCGACGTCACCTTCGATCCGGAGATCCTCGAGCGCGATCGCAACCAGCCGGAATTCGTGCGCACCTTCTGGGACTATCTCGGCAACGCGGTCAGCGACACGCGGGTCTCGCGCGGCACGGAGATGCTGCGCACGCACGGAGCACTGCTCGACCGGCTGGAGGCGCAGTATGGCGTGCCCGGCCGCTACATCGTGGCGATCTGGGGCGCGGAGAGCAATTTCGGCGACTATCAGGGCGACTACGAGGTCATCCAGTCGATTGCCGCGCGCGCCTATCTGCGGCGCGAGCGCGACGGGTTTCGCAGCCAGCTGATCGACGCGCTGCGGGTGCTGGCGCGCGGCGTGCCGGAACACCAACTCGTCGGTTCCTGGGCCGGCGCCATGGGACAGCCGCAGTTCATGCCCACCGCCTGGCTGCAGTTCGCCGTCGACTACGACCAGAACGGCTTCGCCGACATCTGGAACAGCGAGGCGGACGTTTTTGCCTCCATCGCCAACTACCTGGCGGCCAATGGCTGGGAACGCGGCGAACGCTGGGGCAGGGAGGTGCGCCTGCCGCCCGGCTTCCCTTACGAGCAGGCGACGCTGGACGTCCAGCGCACGGTCTCGCAATGGGCCTCGATGGGCGTGAGCCTGCCCAATGGCGCGCCGCTGCCGGCGGCCGACCTGCCGGCCTCCATCGTGCTGCCGGCCGGCCACCAGGGCGCGGCCTTCCTCGTCTACAACAATTTCCGCACCATCCTGCGCTACAACCAGTCGATCTATTACGGTCTGGTGATCGGTCACCTGGCCGACCGCTTCATCGGCGGCGAGGCGCTGTATGCCCAGGCGCCGCCAGGTCAGCGCGCGCTGCGCTACGAGGAGATCCGCGAGATCCAGGAACTGCTGGCCAGGCTCGGCTTCGACCCCGGCCCGGCGGACGGCATCCCCGGCTCGCGCACCATCGGCGCGATCCGCGACTTCCAGCGGGCGATCGGCGTCCCCGCCGACGGCCACTATTCGCCCGACCTGCTGCAGAGTCTGCGCCAGCGACTCTAAGGGGGCGGGACGCCGGATCGCGCCGTCGAGAAGCGGTATCGGCAGGTACTGGCGATCCGCCGGGGCTTCTGGCATACTAACCACTGGTCGGAGCGGTTTTCGGCCCGGACGGAGGTATGGCGCGACGCCGTTGGTCCAGGCTAGCGGTGTTCGGGACGTGCCGGCCGGTCGCGCTCAGGAGGCGAGCGTGATCGCAGTCGGGCGTCATCTATGAAAGGCATGCGCGCGCAATAGCATCATTTCACAGGATTGACCGCCCTAGCCGGCATCGATTGCGGGTCTGTTCCTGGCCGCCGTGCTCCGTTCACGTAGTCCGAGCAGTTCATGCAATCGGTCCGTCTGCTTGACGATGATTGGCGAACTCTCGGGAAGTCTTACGGCATGTCTTACGGTGATGCGCCCGGTATGGTCGGGCGGCGCGCGAACGGCGCCCAAGTAAAATGGTACAATCCGGACAAGGGCTTCGGCTTCATATCTCTGGGTGACGGAAGCCCGGACGCCTTCCTGCACGCCACGGCACTCGACCGTTCCGGCTTCGCGCCGCCGCAGCCCGGCTCGGAGATCGACTGCGAGGTTACGGACGGCCAGCGCGGCCCGCAGGTCGCGGTGATCTACGATGTCCGCCCGCCGGCCGAGGGCGCCGTCATGCCGGAGCGGTCAGGCTTTCACAATGGCGGTGGCGGACCAAGGGGCGATGGCGGCCCGCGGGGCGACAGCGGCCCGGCGATCGAGGGATCCGTGAAGTTCTTCAATGCCTCGAAGGGCTTTGGGTTCATTCGGCCGGACGATGGCGGACCCGACGTGTTCGTCTCCGGGCGTGTGCTGGAGCGGGCGGGGCTGGCCGGCCTCGAATCCGATCAGCGCGTCCGGTTCAAGAGCCGCGCGGGCATGAAGGGTCCGCAAGCGACTTTTATTGAATTGCCCTGAGAGGAATTGACCAAACACTATTGCTTTGGTTGATTTTTTGGACGGATTGTCGCTTCTGAACGGCAATTTTGTGGCAATTCAGGCTGGAGCAGGATTGGACTCTTCCCCGACACCTACCTAGTATTATGTAGGGAGTGGGGAAAGCGCGGAGGGACGAATGCTTCGGCTCGCGGTATCACTTGGCGCGGCCGCCATGACCCTGGCGGCCGTCACACCTGTTTTTGGCGAAACGTCCGGCCAGTTCGAGGAACGGACGCTGAGCGCCGCTCTCGAACAGGCCTTCGACAACGGCCTCGTCACCGTCATCGTGCCTGATGTCCGTCTCGACGTCGACATGCTGCGCGAGCTTTACGCGGCACGCGACTTCGCGCCGCTCTGGGCGGCACAGGATGATTTCGAAGCGGACGTCGACGCGCTCCTGGCCGTGCTCGAGAACGCCGACGACGAGGGCCTGCGCCCCTTCGACTATTTCAGCCACGAACTTGCCGGCCTGATGCAGGACCGGACGCTGTCGGGCCGGGTCGCCACGGACCTGCTTCTGTCCCAGGCGGTGTCGCGCTTCGCATCCGACGTGCATCGCGGCCGCTTCGAACCGCGACAGCTCAGTCGCGACTTCGACTTCGACCGGCGGCCGATGGCGCTGCCGGACGTCGTGCTCGAGGTCGCCCGGGCCGGCGATCCGGGTCAGCGCCTGCTTGACTACGCCCCCGATCACGCGGGCTATGTCGAGGCACGCGACATCCTGGCCGAGTTGCGCGGCGTTGCGGAGGACGGCGGCTGGCCGACGGTGACCAATCACGGCACGGTGCGGCCGGGTGAATCCAGCCCGATGATCCCTGAACTGCGCGAGCGCCTGCGGGCGACGGGCGAACTGGTCGATGCGGAACTGACGCCCGATGCCGACCCGCTGGTCTATGACGACACGCTGGTCGCCGCCGTCGAGCTCTACCAGGAAAACCGCGGTCTCGCCGTCGACGGGGTGATCGGGCCGCAGACCTACGCCTCGCTCAACGTGACCGTGGAGGAGCGCATCGACCAGGTCATCGCGACGATGGAGCGCTGGCGCTGGATGCCGGCCGATCTCGGCGACCGCTACCTGATGGTCAACATCCCCGACTACGAGCTGGAACTGTTCGACGGCGGCAATCTGGTGCGGCGGATGGACGTGATCGTCGGCCGCGCCGACCGGCAGACGCCCCTGTTCTCCTCGGCGCTGACCTATCTCGAGTTCAACCCCACCTGGACGGTGCCGACCTCGATCGCGGTGAACGACTTCCTGCCGCGCCTGCTTGAGGATCCCACCTATCTGCAGCAGCAGAACATCCGGCTCTATTCCGACTGGTCGCCGGGCCGCGTGGAGGTTCCCTCGCAATTCGTCGACTGGCACTCGGTAGGCAACGGCATCCGGTCCTTCATGCTGCGCCAGGACCCGGGCCCCGGGAACTCGCTGGGACGGGTGAAGTTCATGATGGCCAACAACTTCTCTGTCTATCTGCACGACACGCCGGCCCGCTCGCTGTTCTACCGGGCGACGCGGTCGTTCTCCTCGGGCTGCGTGCGGCTGGAGGATCCGATGTGGCTGGCCGACTTCCTGCTGGCGGATACCGCCAACTGGTCGGCCGCCCGGCGCGAGGGCATCCTCGCCTCAGGCCAGACCACGCGCGTGAACCTGGTGACACCAATGCCGCTGCACATGGCCTACATCACCGCCTGGCGCGACGATACCGGGGTGATGCAGCTGCGCGAGGACGTCTACGGCCTCGACCGGATGATCGCCGGCGTGATCGCCGACATCCGTCCCGAGCGGGTGGAGATCGCCCTGGCGAACTGAGCCCGAGCGGATGATCGTCTTTGGCGTGAGGCGGCCTTCCCGTGACGGAAGGCCGCCTCACGCACGTCTAGCCCAGGCGTTACGGATCGTGTGTCGAAACGGCGGACAAATCGCTTGAATTCCACGGTTCTGTCCGTCAAGGTTTGCCCACAAAAAACCGATGCGGTCCCTGAATCAAGGGGGGCGCACATGCCGCGAAGACATGTCGGGTTGCTGTCGAAGTCGTCGTCGCCTTCTCCCGGCGGCGATGCGGGAAACCGGAACGCTGAAGAAGTCGAATAACCGCCGTTCCCCCTCGGCACGCACCTTAGGCCACGAAACTAAGGGGCATCGATGCGATTCAATCGTCGATCCGTTCTCTCAGCCGGTGCCGCCCTCCTCGGCACCACCCTGCTTCCCCAAGCTGCCTTTGCCACCGCCGGTACCAGACACGTCCGGCTCTACGACGTGAACCGTCTGGAATCCATCGACGTGACCTACGTCACCGATGGCTGGTACAACCCCGACGCGCTGTTCCAGCTCAACGTCTTCCTGCGCGACCGGCGCAATGACGAGGTGACGGAGATGGACCCGGGCGTGGTCGACATCGTCTGGATGATCCAGCAGGCGATGTCGTGCCAGGACGCCGCGCACATCATCTGCGGCTACCGATCGCCCGAGACGAACGCGATGCTGGCGGCGCGCAATGGCGGCGTGGCGCAGAACTCTTACCACGTGCGCGGCCAGGCGATGGACATCCGCATCCCTGAACGCGATCTGGGCGCCGTTCGCCAGGTGGCGTTGTCGCTGGGCGTCGGCGGCGTCGGCTACTATCCGCACTCCGACTTCGTCCACGTCGATACCGGGCCGGTCCGCGACTGGTAGGCCGGCACGCGCCGGCCGCTCACCAAGCAGGGGCGCCTGTCCAGCGGACGGCGCCCCGCTTCGTTTCACCACAGGACGTCGCCTGGTGCCCGTTCAGGCGCCAAGGTTGCTGAAGGGCATGTCCGCCGGAACGATCGCCGGATCGATACGATCGACCCGGATCGAGGCCGGGGCGCCGGTGCCGGACTGCATCAGTGCCGGCCCGCTGTCCGTTGGCCAGCCGGCCGGTTCGCGCCCGACCGCGCCGAGCCCGTCGGGGCAGCGCAGTTCGGGCTCGCGCGTCGGATGGCGAAGCGCCACGCAGAGCAGGTCGGGCGCCGTCGGGTGCGGCACCTCGTGCGCGGCGGCCAGTTGCTCCGGCTGATTGCGGATGCGCAGGCGGAAGACGTTCGCCAGGCCCTGGCGGCTGCCGCCCGAACTGGCCACGGTGATCACGGGCTGGGGCATCAGCGGACCGATCGGTCCGTCCAGGGCATCGACCTGATTGCCGGTCGCGACATCGAGAGGCGTGCCGTAGGGGCCCTCCGGTTGCTGGCGGTTGAACCAGATCAGGCTGGCGCCGTCGCCGAACAGCGGGCCGCAGTTGCGCCGGCTGGCATCGGTCTCGCAATACGCGCCATCCGAATCGATGTACCATGCCACGGTGACGCCATTGGTGAAGCCGAGCGCCGTGAAGCGCAGGCTGTCCAGGCGCAGGCCCGAGGGGCGGTGGTAGGAGTGCTGAACGATACGACCCGAGCGCCAGTTGAGGGTCAGCGTGTTGCCGGAAACCGCCCGGCGCGCCTCCTCGGCGTCGAGTTGCCGGAAGCCCCGTTCGAGCGCGACCGCCTGGGTGAGGCCGATCTCCGCCGATCCGTCGTCGGCCGCACCGACCATCGCTTCGTTCAGCAACGGATCCTGCGCCGGTGGCAGGCCGCCCGTGAAACTCCGCCCCTGCGAAGCTGTCTGGACGGACGGCCCGCAGGCCGCAACCAGCAGAAGCAGCATCATGCCTAGAAAACGGCTGGGTCCCGCCATCGGAAAGCTCCGCTTGTTCTCACAGTCTCCATGTGGCCAAGGCCGTGCCACGTCAGATCGATAGCATTCATTTCCACAGATGTCGCCGATGCGCCTCATTCAGTCACCCGGGAAACCGGACAGCCCGGCGATCCGGATCGAGATCGTTACGGACCGCTTCTACCCGGCCGACTACGCCTGGCTGCGCCTGTTCGGCAACGGTGCGCCGGCAGCCGCATCACCAGAGCCCGATACACCAGAGATCCTGGTCCGGCGCTGTAGCGACGGTCACTATCTGCGCCAGGCGGGCTGGGTGGAACTGCCGGGCGCGGTGCCGGTCCTCGACCTTGTGGTCCAGGAGGGCGTGACCGACCTGCTGCTGGGCGCCGAGCCCTTTGCGCGAATCGTGCCTGGCACGGCGGTCGAGATCGCGGTCCCCGCCTTCGACCTGCGACAGACCGTAACCTGGCCGACCCTGTTCGGCGCGGAGCAGGATCGCGCCGGCGAGGCCGCGTCCGAGACGTGCCTGCCCGGACACGACGACCCGCTATTCGGCGCCGAAGTCGAGGACGCACCGGCGGAAGGGGCGGCCGTGGTCAGCGCCGGTGGGTCCGATCGGTCGGCCGCAGCCGCACCGGATCGCGGTCCGCGGCGACGGGCAGGCGACCGCGTCCGCCGGAAGCGCGGCCGTTCCTGGCGGGGAACGGCGATATCGGCGCGGGAGGCCGAACGCGCGACACCCGGCGCGAAGGACGACGGCGACGCGGCCGTGCTGCCCGACAGCCGCACGCGGCAGCGGCGTGGCGTGCCGTTGCCCTGGAAGATCACGGGAATAAACATCGTGCTGATCGTCGGCATCGCGTTTCTCGGCGTGCAGATGTCGACCGGCGGGTTCAACCCGTTTGCCCTGTTTGACGACGGACGGGAAGAGATGATCACCGGCGGCGCCCCGCCGGCGGCGACCGATCTCGACGCCTACCAACGCGCCGCCCTCGACGCGCTGACCGGGACGACAGCACAGGTGAACGGAGACGATCCGCTCGCGGCGCTGCGGCAGGAGACCGATGCGCTGGTACGCGCCGATGCCTCGGCCGCGGAGCTGACAGCGGCCGCCGGACGATTCGCCGACGCCGGCCGACCCGCCGTGGCCCTGGCGCTGCACGAACTCGCCTGGTCGCGGGGCAGCGGCGAGGCGGCGCTGGCGATCGGTCGGATGAGCGATCCGCGGTTCTTCTCCACGGCAAGCTCCGGCTTCACGCGGCCGAACGCGGAACTGGCCATCACCTGGTACCGCCGCGCGCTCGACGCCGGCACCATGGCGGCAGTGATCGAACTCGACGACCTTCGGCTCGCGCTGGAGCAGGCGGCCGCCGGCGGTGACCAGGAAGCCGCCAACGCGCTGCTGCTGTTCGAGTAGCCTCAACCGGGCCGGCGGAGCGGAGAGCCCTACGCCGCGAGGCCCTTGCTGGCGATCTCGTAGACGTCCTTGGACAGGCCCTGCTTGTCGAGGATGCGCTCCAGCTCCCGCTTCATCAGCGCCTGCCGCGCCTCGTCCATGCGCCGCCAGCGGCCCATGGGTGCCAGGATGCGCGCGGCGATCTGCGGATTGACCGGGTCCAGCTCCAGCACCGTGTCGGCGAGGAAGGAATAGCCGCTGCCGTCGGCGCTGTGGAAATGCAGCTGGTTGCTGAAGGCGAAACTGGCCACCAGGGCCCGCACCCGGTTGGGCACGTTCAGCCGGAAGGCCGGATGGCCGCGCAGATCGCGCACCCGGCGGACCGTGCCGGGCAGGCTGCTCATCGCCTGCAGGGCGAACCACTTGTCGATCACCAGGTCGTCGCCCTGCCAGCGCTCATAGAACGCGTCCAGCGCCTGCTGGCGCTCCGGCCGGTCGATATGGTTGAGGATGGCGAGCGCGCCCAGCACGTCGGTCATGTTGCCGCCATCCCGGAACTGGCGCATCAGGAGGTCGACCGTGTCCTCCGGCGACCCCGCGGCAAGCAGGGCAAGGCAGACACCGCGCAGGGCCCGCCGTCCGGTCTGCTCCGGTACCGGCGCATAGGGCTCAGCGACCGCGTGCGCCTCGAAGGCGGCGAGCAGCTGGTCGCGCAGGGCCTCGCCAAGCGTGGCGCGGGCCTCGTTGCGCGCGGCGTGGATCGCCTCCACGTCGACCACCTTCATCTGGTCGGCGAGATAGGCCTCCCCCGGCAGGGTCAGGGCCTCCGCCTTCAGCGCCGGATCCAGCCCCTCGGCGTGCAGCGTGGCTACAAAGGCGTCGGCGAAGCTGGCGGGCAGAACCGGCGCCTCGCCCCGCTGCACGCTGGCGATCATGTCGAGGAGCTGGGCGGTCGCCAGCTGCTGACCCGCATCCCAGCGGGCGAAGGGGTCGCCGTCATTGGCATAGAGGAAGGACAGGCGCTCGACCGATGGCCGCGCCAGCACGACCGGTGCCGAGAAGTTGCGCAGGAGCGACGGGATGGCGGGGCGGTCGACGTCGTGCAGGATGAAGCTGGATTCCCCGGATTCAAAAAGGAGCACGCGCGTCGCTTCCGAGGCCGTATCCTCGCCGTCGACACGGAAGGCCAGGGGCTCTCCGGTCTCGGCGTCCAGCAGACCGACGGCGACGGGGATCGGCATCGGCTCCTTGCGGCGCTGGCCCGGCGTGGCCGGCACGGTCTGCCGCATGGTCAGGTGAAGCGCCCGTGCGGCCGCGTCGTGGCGGTCCGACACCTCGAGGCGCGGCGTGCCGGCCTGGGCATACCAGAGCCGGAAGCGGGCGAGATCGACGCCCGAGGCATCCTCCATCGCCTTGACGAAGTCCTCGCACGTGACGGCCTGGCCGTCGAACCGCTCGACATAGAGGTCCATGCCCCGGCGGAACGCCTCGGCGCCGATCAGGGTGTGGATCATGCGGATGACCTCCGCGCCCTTCTCGTACACGGTGGCGGTGTAGAAGTTGTTGATCTCGATATAGCTCTCCGGCCGGATCGGATGGGCGGTCGGGCCCGAATCCTCCGGGAACTGGGCGGCGCGCAGGCGACGCACATCGCTGATGCGCTGCACGGCGGCGGAGTTCATGTCCGCGGAGAACTGCTGGTCGCGGAAGACGGTCAGGCCTTCCTTCAGGGTGAGCTGGAACCAGTCCCGGCAGGTGATGCGGTTGCCGGTCCAGTTGTGGAAATATTCATGGCCGACGACGCTCTCGATCCGGTTGTAGTCCGCGTCCGTCGCCGTCTCCGGCCTGGCCAGCAGCAAGGCGGTGTTGAAGACGTTGAGAGACTTGTTCTCCATCGCCCCCATGTTGAAATCGCCGACCGCGACAATGTTGAAGCGGTCGAGATCGTATTCCAGGCCGAAGACCTCCTCATCCCACTTCATCGACGCCTTCAACGCCTGCATGGCGTAGCCGACCTTCGCAATGTCGTCCCCGCGGGCGTAGATGCGCAGGTCCACTTCCCGGCCGGAGCGGGTGGTGAAGCTGTCCTGCAGCATGTCGAGATCGCCGGCGACCAGGGCGAACAGGTAGCTCGGCTTGGGGAACGGGTCGTGCCATTTCACCCAGTGGCGGCCGCCCTCCGCCTCACCGCTGTCGACCGGATTGCCGTTGGACAGGAGGACGGGATAGCGGGCCTTGTCGGCCAGCATCGTCACCGTGAAGACCGACAGCACGTCAGGCCGGTCGGGATAGTAGGTGATGCGCCGGAAGCCTTCCGGTTCGCACTGGGTGAAGAAGTCGCCGTTGGAGGTGTAGAGGCCGTCCAGCGCGGTGTTCTGGTCGGGATGGGTGCGGGTGGTGATGTCCAGCACGCCCTCGTCCCGGTCGCCCATATCCAGCGAGAGATCCTCGTCCTCGATGGTGTAGCGGTTGGCCGAAACCGGCTCACCGTCGAGATCGATCCCGTCCAGCGTGAGCGCGCTGCCATTCAGCACCAGATGGCGCGATCGCTCCGCCGCCTGCGGGTTGCGACGGAATGCCAGGCGCGCGGTCACCGTCGTCTCCTTGGCGCCGAGATCGAAGACGAGGTCGACGCTATCGATCAGGAAGGCCGGTGGCCGGTAGTCGGCGAGCTTGACGGTCTGCGGCTTCGTCGGGGAAGGGGCGGGGGATTGCTTGTCGGCCATGGACGTTCCGTCGGCAGTGCGGTCAGGCGTGGCCGGAACCTCCGGCGACGCGCTCGGTTCCCACTAGTAGCGCTCCGGTCGCGGCGGCGACAGGGGCTTCATGCTTTTGCCGCAATGTCGCGCCAATTCGCCGACGCTCGCGGACTAGGATCGGGTTGCGGATCGACCCCCAGGTCGATCCCTGGACTCACATGTCGGTCCCGACAAGGAGGCTGCTGAGGGGCACCTCCACCCGGGACGCCTGCCAAGGAGACGAGGTTCCATGTGCGGACAATGCGATCAGCGTTACCCCCGCCCGGCCACCCTGCCGGAGATGCCCGCCGGTCCGGGTGAGAGAGGGCGGGAACGGCACGGCGTCTCACGGCGCGGCGTGCTGGCGGGGCTCGGTCTCGGCACGGCCAGCCTGGCGTTGACCGCCTGCAATCCGGGTGGTGTCGGCCAGGTCTTCGCGCCGCCGCCCAACCAGATCCAGCAGGCCGCCGACCAGGCCTGGGCGCAGCACCTGCAGGAGCACCGGCTGTGGAACGACCCAGCCGCCAACCAGACGGTGCAGCGGGTCGCCCAGCGGCTGATCCCGACCCTGGGGCCGACGCCCTATCGCTGGGAGGTGCGGGTCTTCGACGATCCCGGCGTCAACGCCTTCGCCCTGCCGAACGGCAAGGTCGGCGTCTACCGCGGCATGATCGAGGCGGTGCGCAATGACGACCAGCTGGCCGCGGTGATCGGCCACGAACTGGGCCACGTAACGGCGAACCACGCATCCGAGCGGGTCGGCACCTCGCAGTTCTCCGGTGTCGTGGCCTCGCTGGGCGGCGCCCTTATCGGCGGCGATCAGGCTTCGGTTGAGACCTGGTCGGAGATCCTCGGCATCGGTGGGCAGCTCGGATTCGTGTTGCCCTTCTCGCGCCAGCAGGAACTGGAGGCCGACCAGCTCGGCGTCAGTTACATGGCGCGGGCCGGCTACAATCCGGTGCAGGCCGTGGCCTTCTGGGAGCAGCAGGCGGCCCAGGGCGGCGGCCGGGCGGAGTTCCTGTCCACCCACCCCTCCGACGCTACCCGGCTGCAGCAGTTGCGCCAGATCGTCTACGGCTGACCCGGGCGATTGGCGGCGCTCAGGAAACCCGGTCGGCCCGCGCCAGGTTGCGATAGCGCTGGCGGTAGCGGGCCGGCGTGATGCCCGCCTGGCGCTTGAACAGACGCCTGAAGAAGGAGGGGTCCTGGTAGCCCACATCGAGGCCGATGGCGTCGATGGCGTCGTCGGTGGTCTCCAGCGCCTGCTTGGCCTCCTCGATACGCAGGACGTGCAGATAGGCGATCGGCGACAGTCCGGTCGCCGCCTTGAAGCGGCGGGTGAAGGTGCGCTCCGCCAGCCCGGAGCGCTGGACGAGCGCACTGACCGGGTTGTCGACGGCGTAATTGTCGGCGAGCCACGCCTGCGCCTCGGCGATGGCGCGATCCTCGTGGCGCCGCGGCGGCGCCGGGCCGGCGAAGGGCAGCTGGCCCTCTGCCCGGTCGCCGAACAGGAAGATCTTGGCGATGCGCACCGCCTCCGCCCGGCCGCGCAGGCGGGCGATGATGCGCAGCGCCAGATCTTCATACGCCGAGGCGCCGCCGGCCGTGATCAGGCGTCCGCTCTCTCCGGTCTCGATGAGCAGCCGCTCCGGCTGCAGGTCGACCTGCGGCAGGAATTGCCGGAAGAGATCGATCACACCCCAATGGGTTGTCGCGGGCAGACCGTCCAACAAGCCTGACCGCCCGAGGATCAGGGAGCCTGAGCAGGCAGAGCAGACGATGGCGCCATCGGCATATCGCTGCCGCAACCACTCTGTCTCCGCCGGCCACAGCGTGCCGAGATCCAGGTTCGGGAGCGGCGCAACATCCGTCGCGAGGATGACGTCGGCCGCGCCGACAGTCGCCAACGACGCGTCCGGCACGATGGGTACGCCGCCATGGCCGAGGAACGGTTCGCCGGCGGCGGATACAACGAGGACGCGCAATGGGTCGGTGCCGGTTTCTTCTCCGGTCAGGGCCTGCCACGTCGCGCCGACGGAGCGGAAAACGTCCAGCAACCCGTAAAGGGCGAAGGGTGTTGTCTCGGCCGTGGTCAGAAGGCAGATCGTCGTCTGGCGGTTGGGCCCGCCACTATCCTGTTCCATGCCGAGCATTGTGACCGATTTGCCCTGCTCTTGTCGATTCCGTCTCTACCTTCCCGCGCCCGCCTCGACCATTCTCCGCCCGCCCTGCCCCAATGGTCATTCGCCCAAGTGAAGGAGATGGAGATGGACACGCAGTTGGAACGGACGGTGACGCCGTTCGATGCAGCACGGGCCGAAGCGTTTATGGACAGCGTAGCGGCGATGGCGAATGCCAGCGCGCTGACGACGATGATCGCGATCGGCAAGCGGACCGGTCTGTTCGAGACCCTGGCATCCATGCCCCCGGCCGACAGCAACCAGATCGCCGTGCGTAGCGGCCTTGCCGAGCGCTATGTCCGCGAATGGCTGGCGGCGCTGGTGATGGGCGAGATCATCATCTACGAGCCCGAGGCGCAGACCTATCACCTGCCGCCGGAACACGCGGCCAGTCTGACCGAAAGCGGGCAATTGGGGGATCTCGGTGTCCTGGCGCGCCTGGCGGTGAGCCTGTCGCGCATCGAGGACGACCTAGTCCGCTGTTTCCAAACGGGCGAGGGCACGAACTACCATGACTACGCGAACTTCCATGAGGTCATGGCCCTCGACAGTGCCCAGACCGTGGTGGCGGGCCTATTCGACCACATTCTGCCGCTGGTTCCGGGGATCGATGATCGCTTGCGCCAGGGTATCGACGTGCTCGACGCCGGTTGCGGGCGGGGACGGGCGCTGTTGACGCTGGCGGAGCATTATCCGAACAGCCGCTTCACGGGCTACGATTTGTGCGCGGACGCGATCGAGTGGGCGACGGGTGAAGCGGCCCGACGCGGACTGACCAACATACGCTTTCGGACCAAGGACATGACGGGGTTCGACGAGTCCGCGCGCTATGACCTGGTCACCAGTTTCGATGCCGTCCATGACCAGAAGGACCCAGGCGCCCTGATCGCCGGGCTGCACCAGGCTCTGCGTCCCGGCGGTACCTACCTCATGCAGGATATCGGCGGGTCGGCCAGACTGGAGAACAATCGGGACTTCCCCATGGCCGCGCTGCTCTACACGATTTCCTGCCTGCACTGCACGCCGGTGTCGTTGGGCCAGGGCGGCAAGGGGCTGGGCACCATGTGGGGCTGGGAGACGGCCAAGGCACTGCTGGAGGAGACCGGCTTTTCGCCCGTCGTCAAGCACGTGCTGCCGCACGATCCGATGAATGTCTGGTTCGTCGCCGCCAAGGCCTGATCCGCAAGCGGCGTCGCGTCCCCGTCGGCAGCGCGGCGCCGCCGGTCAGGGCTGGCAGGTATCGTTGATGCGCTCGTACAGCGCCCGGTCCGAGGCGCGGAGGGCTTCCGACCCGGCGTAGAAGTCGGTCTGCAGCCCGGCGAGCACGTCGTCGCCCAGTTCCGCCGCCACCACCTCGCCGACGATGCAGCCACAGGCGCTGGCCATCTGTGCGGCCGTGCCCTCGAAGTCGTGGGCGCGGGCCGCCGCCAGGCAGGCATCGACGAGGCCGTCTTCCGACACCATGGCGACCGCCTCCAGACAGCGGGCCATCACGATCGGCGGCCCGCCCTCGGGCGAGACGGTGAGGATGGTGTCGTCGTCCAGCGGCAGGTAGGTCCAACGGCTCGCCGCCTGTCTGATGATCGGGAAGACGGGTCCGATCCCCATGCGGTCGACATCGAGGCCGAGGCGGTCGAGCGTCGGGCCCATATGGGTCATGTGGGTGAAGCTGCTACCGCCGGACCAGACGATCGAGTGGGTCTCGAACCGCTCCCCCCTGGCCTCAACCGTCGCGGTGAAGGTGAAGCGGTCCTGCGGGCTCGGACGGATGCTGACCGCCATGTGCTCGCAGCCGCGCTCCAGGCTGCCGCTGGCCGCGATCTCCCGCATGACACCCCATTGCTGGATCACCCAGCGGCCCGGCAGCATGAGCTGTACGGCCTGAGAATTGCCGGTCATGGCGGCGTCGCGGTCGTCCCCGGGTACGCCCAGCATGGTCTCGAGCTGCTGCCAGACGGCGCTGTCGGGACTCAGCATTTCGGCCTGGGCGGTGCTGGCGGCGGAAAGCGCACCGATGAGGGCGGCGGCAATGGCGTGTCGCATGGGAATGGGTCTGCTCCTTGTGGAAAACCGGATCGAGCGAAGTGTAGCCCGTGGCGGTCGGAATGGCAGCCCTTGCGGCGATCGGGCCGCGAGGGCGCCCGGGCCAGTCAGCGGATGCGGGCCTGCGCCCTCGCATGGCCCTCGCGCCAGATGATGACGAGGCCGCTGGCGATGACGATGGCGCAGCCGATCCAGAGTTCCAGCCCCGGCACATCGGACCAGATGATCCAGCCGAACAGCACCGCCCAGATCATCGCCGTGTAGGTGAAGGGCGCGGTGACCGAGGCCGGCGCCCGCTCGAACGCACGGGCCAGGAAGAACTGGCCGAAGCCGCCGATCAGACCGAGGCCGGCAAGCAGCAGCAGTTCCGACAGGCTGGGCGTCGACCAGGCGAAGATGGTGGCGATGCCCGACAGGAAGGTCATGATCAGGGTGTAGGTGAAGGCGATGGTGATCGAGCTGTCGGTGCCTGAGACCTTGCGGACGGTGATCATGGCGAGCGCGAAGCAGGTGGCGCTTCCGAGGCCGACGGCGAGGCCGAGGGCGCCGATCTGCCCGGTCGGCGGCACGGCGATCAGCACGCCGGCGAGACCGGCGAGCACCGCCGTCCAGCGCCAGACGCCGACCCGCTCGCCCAGGAACGGGACGGAGAGCACGGTGAGGAAGAGCGGGGCCGCGAAGGTGAGTGCCGTTGCATCGGCGATCGGCATCAGCGTGAAGGACAGGAACAGCAGCGAGAGATGACCGAAGCCGACGACGCCGCGTACCGTGTGGCCGGCCCAGTTGATGCGGCGCAACTCGGCGAAGGCGCCCTGGCGCTGCATCATCCAGAGGATGGGCACGAGGGCGAAGGCGTTGCGGAAGAACACGACCTCGACCACGGCATGGCTTTCCGCCAGCCATTTCGCCGCGACGTTGATCAGCCCGAAGATGAAGTTCGCGGCGATGATGTAGGCGATGCCCGCCGGGATGCTATCGCCCGCGCGGCTGCCGTCGGTCCGGGGCCCGAGATGGGCGCGCGGATCCAGCGCCACCGGCGCGGCACCTGGCTCGATGATCTCGGCGGAGGGCGGTATGCGGCTGGATCCGGATGACCGATCGTCGGTCAACCGAAGAACCCGGTGCGATGTGCCGTGGCGGTGGAGACCCGCCTGATGATGCGATAGAGCCCGCGCATTGGCTTGAAGATATACTCGTTCTCGAAACGGTAGGACTGATCCTCGTCGGAACGATAGGTCGCCTGCTCGCCGAAGTCATCCATGTCGAGCGTGGAGGCCTCCGTCGGGAAGATCTCCTCCAGCATGTCGACCACGCTGTCGACGTCGAGGTGGATGAGATGGGCGACCAGCTCGCGCGGGGTCAGCCGGTGGCGGCTGGAGAATTCCGGCGTGCGCATGGCCAGCCGGTAGATCTCGTGCATCAGGGCGATGCGGATGGCGTGCAGCAGGCGCAGCCGCTTGCGCTGGCGGTCCGGCACCAGGGCCATGCAGCCGACATCGCCGGCCTCGTCGGCCAGCGGCGCCAGGCCTGACATCAGCTGGGTGAAGTCCTTGAAGAGCTTGCGGAAGACCCGGTTCTGCCGCTCGTGGATCCGGCTCGCCTCGTGCACGTCGCCGATACGCAGCAGATCCTCCGCGGTCGCCGGATCGGCGGACTGGGCGGCGCGGATGATCCACAGGCCGGGGTCGAGCGTGTCGACATAGGCCTTCATGATCTGGGGGTCGGAGATCGCCGCGCCATACTCCACCAGGCCCATCAGCTGGCGCAGCCTGTCGCTCTCGCGATAGAGGCGCTGGAACTTCGCGGGATCGCGGGCGATCGCCGCGCCGACGCCGGAGACGGTGTTGGCGAGCAGGCCCAGCTGCTGCAACACCGCGTTGTGCGGGATAGCGCGGAGCTGGCTGGCCGAGGCGTGGTCGATGTCCGTCGGGTCCTCGTGCTGGCGCTTCAGCGGCCGGCTGCCGGACTGGAACAAGAGGTTGGTGCCGAAGGCGGTCAGCAGGACGCCGTAATTATTGTCCTCCATCAGCGAGACCTGGAACTCCTTCACCGTGGTGAAAAACTCCCGGATGAAGGAAGCCTCATCGTAGAAGGGATCGCCGGCCGAGCTGTGGCCGTGGCTCAGCGTGTGCTCGAGAATGCGCGTGACGACGGCGAAGGCGAGCGGGCGGTTGACGAAGTAGAGATAGCCGTCGCCGCCCTGGAAGCTCATCTCCTGCTTGAAGGCGATTCCGGTCTGCTCCATGTAGCCGCGCGTCGCCTGGGTATCGATATTGGCCAGGCGCTCGGCGAAATCGCGGGGATGGGCGCCGCGGCCGATCGACTCGCCATGGGTGTCGAAGATCAGCAGCTCGACGCCCTTCAGCCTGCCCTCCTTCTGGTGCCGGGCCAGCGTGCGGGTGAGGCGCAGGCGCAACCGCTCGATCGAGGCGTTGGCCGGGGTCTGGCCGATGAAGCGGCCGGCGTCGGAATAGCCCGTCTGCACGGCGATGCGGCCGCGCTTTTCGATGTGGGCGCGGTAGTGCGGGTTCTCCAGCAGGGTGTCGATCATCCGGCTGCCGACCTCCAGCGCCCGCTCGGTCTCGAACAGGGGCGAGATGTCGACATGGTCCTCCACGCCGAACAGCTTGGCGTAATAGAGGGCGGTCAGCAGGGTGAAGGCGCTCTCGGTCTCGGCGATGAGGAAGCGCACCGGCGCGGTGCGGCCGGTGTATTTCAGCATCTGCGTGACGATCATGAAGAGCCGCTTGACCGAGGTCCGCTCGCCCATCAGCGAGGCGAAATTGATGGTCTCCGGCGAGACGCCGTCGAGCAGCGCGCTGATCTTGTCGATATAGGACTGGCGGTAGCGCGGGTCGTTGGGATCGGAGGCGAGGTCGACCGACTTGCGGATCGCGTTGTGCACCTGGGTCGAGTTGATGCGCACATGGGTGTGGGCGCTGCCCAGCCCGTGATTGGCCAGTTCCGCGCGCAGGATCACCAGCCGGCGCTGCACCGCCACCGCGCCGTCGACGCCGGCCAGGCGGTTGATCGCGCGGTCGATCATCTCCACCAGCGAGGCGGAGTCGACGAGGCGCAGCTTCTGGCCCTCGTGCATGCGCTTGGCGACCCGGCGCATCTGGTCGACCGCCTTGTCGGGATCGCTCGGCGGCGCGGCGAAAGCCTCGATCTCGTCGCCGACATGCGAGGCGGCGAGCGCCAGGCGGCTCTCGATGAGGTCGAGCGTCTCGGCGATCGTCTCGGTCGCCGGGCCGCTGCCGGCGCGCAGCGCCCGCACCTCCTCCAGATAGTGCGCGAGCTGGCGCGACTGCACGACGAGGCGCTTGTGCAGGGTGTCGGACCAGCGGATGTCCGAGCGGCCGTCGAGGTCGTAGCCCACCCATGAGGCGATGGTGACGAGGCGCGGTTTCAGTTCCTGCCAGCGTTCCGGATAGAGCTCCGCGGCGGTCTCCAGCAGCAGGTCGTAGACCCGGCGCAGCGCGTGCTGGATGTTGTCGATGGCCTCCAGCGACAGCGCGTGCTCGCGGTCGAGCGAGATGTCGGCGTCCGGGCGGTGCTCGGTTCCGGCGGCCTCGCGGATCGCCTCGGCGATCGCCGTCTCGGAAAGCGGCGTGCCGTCATTGTCGCGTCCCGCCGCGAGCGCCGCCATGGCGCGCATGAGCGAGGTCGGCTGGGTGAAGGTCGGATGGGCGGTGATGACGATGCCGAAGACCTCACGCTCCACCCGCTCGCGGAAGATCTCGAAGCGCACCTTCTCGGCGGATTCGTTGCCCAGTTCCTCGACCTTGCGGGCCTTGGCGAGTTCGCGGAACAGGTCGCGCAGGCGTTCCTCGTTGGCCGCGGGATCGGTTTCCCCGACATAGCGGCCGAGGCGCTCGGCACGCTCGGCCCAGCCCTCGACGGTCAGCCACTGCACGAGCTGCTCGAGTTGGGCGTGGCTGAGCTCCCGCCGGGCAAGCCGGTTCAACAGGTCGATGGTGAGCAGGAGCACGGGATTGGAGAACGGATCGTCGTCGCGCGCCGCCTCGTGCCGGTCGAGCGTGGCGACCAGTTCCTCCACCATGCCGGACCAGTCGGGGCTGTCGTCCTGCGGCGCGAAGCAGGCCTCGGGCCCGGCGATCAGCGCGCCGTCCGGCAGTGCCCCGCGAAACGCGGTGGTGAGCGACGGCCGCTGGCGGTTCTCGGTGGCGGGTCCGCTGTCGGGCATGAAGGCACTCACTTCGCAAGAGGCGGGGATGCTGCAGTGCAATATGGCAGGATCGCCCGCCGCTCCCCCGCTGTCAATCCGGCGGGAAGGGGACCTTCTCAGATAGCGGAAGTCGGGAACAGATATTGCCACCAGCCGACATCGACCCAGCGGCCGAACTTGCGCCCGGCCTCGCGGTGGGTGCCGGCATGGACGAAACCCGTCGCCTCGTGCAGCGCCACGCTACCGGGGTTGGGCAGGGCGATGCCGGCGAAGGCGGCGTGGGTGCCGCGCCGTGCCAGTTCGGTCAGCAGGGCGCCGTAGAGGGCGCGGCCGATGCCCCGGCGGTGCCGGGCGGGATCGACATAGACGGTGACGTCGACCGACCAGCGATAGGCCGGTCGGCTGCGATAGGGCCCGGCATAGGCGTAGCCGGCGATCACGCCGTCCAGATTCGCCACGAGAAAGGGGTGATCCCGGAGCGTCGCGGCGATGCGCCGCGCCATTTCCGAGACGCTCGGCGGCTCCTCCTCGAAGGAGATGACGGTCTCCTCGACCACCGGCGCGTAGATCGCCTGGATCGCCGCAGCGTCGTCGATCGTGGCGGGGCGGATGACGAGGTCGGCGGCTTGGTGGGGCATGAGGCGGCGGGGTGTGTCGCGGAGGTGTGCTCAATCTAGCGCATGGTTCAACCGACTCGCCAAGTGGAGGGCGGTCCCGGGTCTGCGAAGCGTCACTTCGTGCCGCATCGCGCATGGGACGACATATCTCTGTATAGGCAAGTACGCCGTCGTCCCGGATGCCGCGCAGCACGAAGTGATGCGCTGCTGATCCGGGACCGGCCGCCCGACTTCGCTGGCCTCCGGGCCCGGCAGAGCGAGGTTCCGCAACTCCGCTGTCGCTGCGTGCGAAACGACGGTGGCGGGTTCGCCGTGCGTGGCCGCTACCGTCCGCCGTCGATGGCGCGGCCGGCGGCGGCGATGGCGGTGAGCGCGAAGGCGGCGGCGAGGCCGAGACCGGCCCAGTAGAGCAGGGGGTCGTGCAGGGTGGCGAGGAACAGGCCGCCGAGCGCGGCGATGCCGGCGATGACGGCCAGCACGGCGTTGGAGGCAGGTTCGACCGGCCGGACGTCCACGAGCTGCCAGCCGTGACGGCCGTCCATGTAGCGGCCGACCAGGCGGAACAGGACGAGGACGGCGGCGGCGGCCATCAAGACGCCGGCGGTCTGGCCGGTCACGGTTTGCGCGGAGGCGCCGGCGAACAGACCCAGCAACGCCGCGATGACAAAGACCGCAAAGACGATAATGTCGCGCATTCCCGTTGTTCTCCCACACCCGAACCCCTGTCCGAGATATGGCGATGCGCGGGGAAAGGCAAGCCCGGGGTCGGCCAGGGCGCTGCCTGCCGCAACGCGAAAAAGGGGCACCGATGACGGTGCCCCTCTCGCAAGATCGCGGGCGGGAGGACGGCGCCCCCCGCCCGGACGGATCAGACGCCGATCGGTCCGCCGTCGTCCTTGACGATGGTCACGACCGACGGGCGCGGCGGCATGCCGTCCTGGAAGTCCGGCCAGCGGGTCGGCGGGTTGTCGAACGTCACGTCGCCCTCATGGCCCGGCCAGCCCGAGGCGCCGTCGCCCGGATGCTGCACGGCGACGAAGAGCGTTGTGTCGTCGGCGGTGAAGAATGGTCCGCACATCTCCGCGCCCACCGGCACCCGGAAGAAGTGACGCGAGGTGCCGCGCAACTCGCCCTCGGTCTCCATCGCCCAGACGCCGTCGGTGCGGCCGCTATACTCGAAGTTGTTGCCGTCCGTGGTGACCCAGAGCCGGCCACGGCTGTCGACCGCGCAATTGTCGGGCGCCCCGAACCAGCCATTCTCCGTGGTCTCCGAACCCCATACCGCGTCATGCTCCGGATTGGCCGGATCGCCGCAGCGCACCAGGATCTCCCAACGGCTCCGGTCGGCCATGTGATCGTTGTCGGTGATGATCTCGAAAATGTGGCCGTAGGCGTTGTCGGCCCGCGGGTTGGCGGCGTCGACCTGCTCGGCCGTGCGGCGGGTGTTGTTGGTCAGCATGATGAAGACGCGGCCGTCCTGGGCCCGGATGTCGATATCCTCCGGCCGGTCCATCGGCGTGGCGCCGACGAGATCGGCGGCGACGCGGGTCTCGATCAGGACATCGGCCTGGCTGTTGAAGCCGTTCTCCGCGGTCAGCGGGCCCTGCCCGTGGACCAGAGGCAGCCAGTCGACCGTGCCGTCCTCGTTGAAGCGGGCGACGGAGAGCGTGCCCTCTTCGAGAAGGGTCATGTTGGCGGCGCGGTCGCTGGGATCGTAGGTGCCCGCAGAGATGAAGCGATAGACATAGTCGAAGCGCTCGTCATCGCCGGAATAGGCGACGGCGTGGCCGGAAGCATCGATGGTGACGTTGGCGCCCTCGTGCTTGAAGCGGCCCATGGCGGTGCGCTTCAGCGGCACGGACTGCGGGTCGTAGGGATCGAACTCGACCATGTAGCCGAAGCGGTTGCCCTCGTTGGGCTCGGCGCCGACGTCGAAGCGGTCGTGGAAGCGCGACCAGGCGTACCAGCCGCCGGGCAGGCCCAGCCGCTCGTAGTTGCGGGTCTCGGCGTGGCCCTCCGGCAGGGTGCCGCCGAAATAGCCGTGGAAGTTCTCTTCCGCCGTCAGGATGGTGCCCCAGGGGGTGACGCCGCCGGCGCAGTTGTTGAGCATGCCCAGCACGCGCGTGCCGCTCGGATCGGCCGAGGTCTTGACGCGGTCATGGCCGGCGACGGGGCCGGTCAGCATCATCTCGGTGGTGCCGGTGATGCGGCGGTTGTACTGGCTCTCCGGGTCGTAGGACCAGGCGCCGTCCGCGCCACGCCGTACCTCGACCAGCGACAGGCCGTGGGCGGCGAGCTCGATGTCGACGTGCTCCTGCGTCATGTTGGCGAAGTCCTCGCCAGGCAGGTTGCCCGGGAACATCAGTTCCGGAATGGTGTATTCGTGGTTCACCGCCAGCAGGCCATGATCGGCCGCGTCGGAACCGGCCGGCAGCGGGTAGAAGCCGATCCAGTCGCAGTTGTAGCCGAACTGCTGCGCCTGGGCGGCGGCGGTCTGGTTCTGAACGTCGAAGGCCGGCGCGCCGGGGAGCACCGGATCGCCCCAGCGGATCAGCACGTCGGCGGTGTAGCCCGCGGCGACGTGGTGCGTCTCGTCGACGCCGGCGGTCAGCTCCTCGAAGTTGAAGCTGGCGGCCTGGGCGAGGGCGCCGCGGCTGGTGGAGCCGAGCAGGGCGGCACCGCCAATGGCCGACATGGCGGTCACGGCGAGGCTGCCGCGCAGCATGCTGCGGCGGCCGAAGCGGGCACCGATGACGTCGCCGATGGTGGGCCGGGTCGACGGATTGCGGCCGGTATCCTCGGAAGCCTCAAAGGCTTGGGACCGGGTCGCAAAGGAGGTGTCGTGCGTATCCATTTTGCCCTCTCTCCTAGGCTGGTGTGAAGAATGCGCACGGACGAGGAACCGGGACCCTAGGCCGACTCCTCGGGGGCGCAACGAGGGGCAAACTATGCGCGCTGCGTGACCGCCAAATTTCGGTTGTGTTGCGGTTCGATGACATCATGGGCGCCGCGACGAAGCGTCATCGCCGAACCCTGATCGGGTGAACCGTGGCGCTGTCCGGCACGTAATATTCAGGGGCAGTGTCGGGTTCGCCCGAGGTGTCGAAAGGAAGCGATGTCGACCGCAAATCGCGTACTCAGGCTGGTGCTTGGCGACCAGCTCTCGCCCCGCATCGCCGCCCTCGGGGACGCGGACCGGGCGCGCGACGTGGTGCTGATGGCCGAGGTAATGGGCGAGGCGACCTATGTCCGCCACCACCCGAAGAAGATCGCCCTGATCTTCTCCGCCATGCGGCATTTCGCCGAGGCATTGCGGGCGGCGGGCTACGCGGTCGACTATGTCGCCCTCGAGGACCCGGGGAACACGGGCGACCTGACGGGCGAGATCGCGCGGGCGGTGGCGCGGCATGGGGCTGCCCGCGTGGTCGCGACATTCCCGGGCGAGTGGCGCGTCTGGTCGGCGATGAAGCGGTGGCGGTCGACGCTCGGCGTTCCGGTGGAGGTTCGGCCGGACGACCGGTTCCTGATCGGTCCGCGCGACTTCGCGGATTGGGCCAAGGGGCGCAAGGCGCCGCGCATGGAGCACTTCTATCGCATGATGCGACGCCGTCACCGGGTGCTCGTCGACGACGACGGCGAGCCGGAAGACGGCCGGTGGAATTTCGACCGGGACAACCGCAAGGCGATTCCCGATGATCTCGCCGCCCCGGCGGTCGAGGCGATCGAGCCCGATGGGGTGACGCGCGAGGTACTGGCGCTTGTCGAGCGTCGCTTCGGCGATCATTTCGGCGACCTGGAGCCCTTTGGATACGCGGTGACGGCGACGGATGCCGAGCGGCTGTTCGAGGCCTTCGTCACGGAACGGCTGGCCCGTTTCGGGGACTATCAGGACGCGATGCGCGCGAAGAATGATACGCTGTTCCACGCCGTGGTCTCGATGTACCTGAATATCGGCCTGCTCGATCCGATGCGCATGATCCGCCGGGTGGAAGCTGCCTACCGGGACGGCGCGGCACCGCTGAACGCGGCGGAGGGCTTCATCCGCCAGATCCTCGGCTGGCGGGAATATGTCCGCGGCATCTACTGGCTGCACATGCCGGACTATGCCGAGCGCAATTTCCTCGGCGCCCATCGCGACCTGCCGGCCTTCTACTGGTCGGGCGATACCGATATGGCGTGTCTCGCCGCCACGATCGGGCAGACGCGGCGACTGGCCTATGCCCACCATATCCAGCGGCTGATGGTGACGGGGAATTTCGGGCTGCTGATCGGCGTCGAACCGCGCCAGCTCGACGACTGGTATCTCGAGGTCTATGCCGACGCCTTCGAATGGGTGGAACTGCCCAACACGCATGGCATGGTGCAGTTCGCCGATGGCGGTCTGCTCGCCTCCAAGCCCTACGCGGCGAGCGGGGCCTATATCGACCGCATGTCCGACTACTGCCGCGGTTGCGCCTATGACGTGAAGCAGAAGACAGGCCAAGGCGCCTGCCCCTTCAACCTGCTCTACTGGGATTTCCTCGACCGCAACCGTGCCAGGCTGGAAGGCAATCACCGCCTCGGTATGATCTACAGGAGCTATGACCGCATGAAACCGGAACGCCGCAGGGCGATCGCCGAGGGTGCCGCCGCCTTCCTTGCGAAGCTGGACGCGGGGGAGCGGGTATGAGCTTCCGTGCGATGCGGCCGGGGGACGGTGTCGCCTGGATCACGGGTGCCAGCTCCGGCATCGGCGCGGCGCTGGCGTTGGAACTCGCCGGGCGCGGCTGGACGGTGGCCGCCAGTGCGCGCAGCGTGGACAGGCTGGCCGATCTGGCACGGCGAACCACCGGGCGCGATGGCCGCATCGTCGCCATGCCCTGCGACGTGACGCAGTTGGATGAGGCTCGGCAAACAATGGACCGGATTTCAGCCGAGCTCGGTCCCGTGGTGCTGGCGGTATTGAACGCGGGCACGTACAGCGCGGACCGGATTGGCGCCATCGATGTCGAGGCGTTTCGCAAGATCTACGACATCAACGTGATGGGCATGACGACCGTCCTGTCGGTCCTGATGCCGCGGATGCTGGCGGATGGGCGCGGCCAGGTCGTGCTGGTCGGCTCGGTCAGCGGCTATGGCGGGTTGCCGATGGCGTTGGCCTATGGCTCCTCCAAGGCGGCGGTGATCAACCTGGCGGAGAGCCTGGCCGTGCAGGCCCGTCCGAAAGGCGTCCACGTCCAGCTGGTCAGCCCGGGTTTCGTGAAGACGCCGCTGACCGACCGCAACCGCTTCCGCATGCCCTTCCTGGTGCCGGTCGACAAGGCCGCCCGGATCATCGCCGACGGTCTCGGCCGGCGGCGCTTCGAGATCGCCTTTCCCTGGCAGCTGGCCCTGCCGCTGAAACTGTTGCGCTTCCTGCCGCGCGGGCTCTATTTCCGCATCGTCGGACGCGCCACGGGGGCGAGCCGGCGATGACCGACACGCGGGACGCGCTGAAGCGCTATGCCGATGCCTGGGCGGCGCTCACGCCCGAAGATGTCGAGCCGCTGCGCGCCGTCCTGGCGGAAACCGTGCGTTTCGTCGATCCATTCAACGACATCACCGGCAAGGACGCCGTGCTGTCCTCGCTGGCGGAAAGCTATCGGCGGTTCCAGTCGGTGTCCGTGACGGTGCATGACCAGGCCATCGGCGCAACCGCAGCCTATCTGCGCTGGACCTACATTTTCACCACCCGCAGGGGCCGGCGTTTCGCGATCGAGGGCATGAGCGAGATGCGGTTCGACGGGACGGGGCGCGCGCTGCTGCACCACGACCACTGGGACGCCGCCGGCCAGATCTACGAGAAGGTGCCGGTGCTGGGCGGCGTGCTGCGGCTGATCAGGCGCCGCGTCTAGAGCATCCTGAGCCCGAACGGGCGCAGGATGCTCTAGGCTATTGAGAATCGGGCAGATTTTTTACGACCGAATGGGTCCATTCGGTCGCAATCTGCCCGAGCAGCTACTCCGCGGCGACGGACAGGCCGGCCGAGCAGGCATCCGGTTCGCGGCTGAAGAAGATCAGCGCCTCGCCCAGAAGGATGCCCCATTTCGTGACCCGCGCGCGGTTGATCATCACCCGGTCGTCCTGCCGGTACATCCAGTCGTCGAAACGCACGCGCAGTCGGCGCGTCTTCATCCGCAGGTCGAAGGCGTAGCGCCAGTTGACGGCGTTGCCGCTGGCGGTGCCGGTCGCGGTTCCGACCACGCCGTCCGCCTCGCCGACATAGCCATGCGCGCCGTCCGGCCGGACCGACCAGACCCGGCGTTCGGTCTCGCCGTCGTCATAGACGAAGTCTTCGACCAGGGTCAGCAAGTCGCCGTCCCAGGTGCCGTCGACCGTGACCCGGAACTGCCGGCGGACCTTGCCGAAGCGGTCGACGAACAGGCCCAAAGCCCGCGTCCGGCCGGCGAAGAAGTCTTCGAGCCGGAAGGATGGGCGATGGCCTTTGGGGACGTCGACCGTCATGGCGGAACCTCGGTCAGGTGAATGGCGCGGCCGATCGGACGGGCGGCCGCTTGTCCTTCGTCTGCTGATTTACGCTGGCCAGCCGGTTCCGGATCACCAGAATCGCGGGGCCGCAGGCTCAGCCGCGCCCGAGGATCGTCTGACGCACATTGATCGTACCGACCTGGAAGCCGGCCGCGCAGTAGGCAAGATACTGCTCCCACAGCCGCTTGAAGCGGGTGTCGTAACCCATCGCGTTGAGGCGCGGCCAGGCGGCCTGAAACCGCCCGTTCCAGTCGCGCAGGGTGCGGGCGTAATGCTCGCCGAATTCCGCCACCGCACGCGTGACGAGCCCGGCGCGCGCCACCTCGCGGTCGAGCGCGGCGGGCGAGGGCAGCATGCCGCCGGGAAAGATGTAACGCTGAATGTAGTCGGGCTTGCGGCGGTAGGAGTCGAACAGCCCGTCCTCGATGGTGATGATCTGCAAGCCGGCGGTGCCGCCGGGGCGCAGGCGCTGGCGCAGGGTGTCGAAATAGGCGGGCCAGTAGGCCTCGCCCACCGCCTCGAACATCTCGATCGAGGCGACGTGATCGTACTCGCCCTCGACGTCGCGATAGTCGACGAGGCGGATGTCCGCCCGCTCGGCCAGGCCGGCCTCGAACAGGCGCTTGCGGGCGAATTCGTACTGGGCGGGCGAGATGGTGATGCCGGTGACGATGGCGCCGCGTTCGGCCGCCGCATACTCCGCGAAGCCGCCCCAGCCGCAGCCGATCTCCAGGAGGTGGCGGTCAGGCGCCAGCGCCAGCCCGTCGGCCAGCCTGGCATATTTGCGCCGCTGCGCCGCCGCGAGATCCTCGGTTCCGTCGAAGAAGGCCGAGGAATAGGTCATGGTGGGGTCGAGCCACTCGGCGAAGAAGCGGTTGCCGAGGTCGTAATGGGCAATGATGTTGCGCTTCGATCCGCTGCGGGTGTTGGCGTTGAGCCAGTGGCGCACCCGGCCCAGCGCCCGGAACCAGAAGCGACCCTGCATGCGGCGCTGCAGGGCCCGCTGGTTGACCAGAAAGAGGGTGAACAGCGCCTCGACATCCGGGCTCGACCAGTCGCCGTCGATATAGGCCTCGCAGAACCCGAGGTTGCCGCCCATCAGGAAGCGTCGCGCCAGCCGGTCGCGATGCACGACGATGTGCGCGGCGGGTCGGGTGCCGGCCGTGCCGAAGCGACGGACCGTGCCGTCGGGAAGTTCGGCGGTCAGCGTGCCGATGCTCAACTGCTCGCCCAGGCGAAGGAGCAGACGCATGGCTCGGGGCGGCTTGCTGGCGCGGTCGCTCATCTCATCGCGGGGGCGGGCGGGGCCGAGGGCGCACGGGCTGATTCCCGGCAAGTGAGACTAGGCGTCAGCGCGGCGCGCGGGTCAAGGGAAAGAAGGTGACGGGCGCGGCCGGCGGCGCCGTGCGCTTGCGAAAGCGGGCGCCCTTGCGCCACAGCCGCCAGGCCTGCCAGTGGATGGCGGCGACCACCTTCAGGGTCATCAGCGGGTGGCTGACGAACAGGCGCGCCAGGCTGCGGTCGTCGAGGGCGAGGCGCTCGCCGGTCTGGCAGGCGACCAGGGTCTCCCGGCCGTCGACATACTGGCGGATGAGGATCGACAGCCGCTCCGCCGGTTCCTTGAGCCGGAAATGGTATTCCGCGTCCATCTCCATGAAGGGCGAGACGTAGAATGCCTTGTCGCAGCGCTGGACGATCGGCGTGCCCGGCGGACGATCGGCGGCGACGGGAATGAGATAGGAATGCATGTCGCCGAAGGTGTTGCGCACCTCGTAGAGAATGCCGGCAAGCCCGCCATCGGGCCGGTAGGCGAAGTAGATGCTGAGCGGGTTGAAGACGTAGCCCAGGATGCGGGGAAAGGTCAGCAGCCGGTAGCCGAGCGTCGGCCCGTCATATCCCGCGCGGCTGAACACGTCCTCCAGCCAGGGGCGCAGGGGCGAGCCGTCGCGCGGCCCGTGATCCCGGTCGTGGAGGGAGAACAGGTTGAAGCGGTTGTGGCCGAGCAGCCGGCAGCGCCGGGCGATCGCCGGTATCGCATCGACATCGACGAAGAGCGAGAACACGCGGTAGTCGAAGCGATGGCCGAGCGGCGCCAGCCGGCGATGCATGACGCGGCCGCGATAGATGGCGCCCGGGGCGTCGTGACTGTCGGCGATCATTCCGCGGCCTCCAGGATCATGCCGGCGGGCAGGCGCGGCATGGCATTGGCATAGGCCGGGCTCGACTCGGTGATCGACCAGGGTCGCCGGGCGCCAAGCGCCTCCGCGACGGCGAGGCCCGAGGCGAGGCCGTCCTCGTGGAAACCGTAGCCGAAATAGCTGCCGCAGAACCAGGTATGCCGTCGGCCCTGCAGCTCGCCGAGCGACGCCTGGGCATCGACCGCGGCCTGGTCGAACTGCGGGTGGGCGTAGTCGAAGGCCGCGACGACCGTGTCCGGTGCCGGCGTATGCACCGGGTTGACCGTGACGAAGAAGGGTCGCCTGCAGCGCAGGGCCTGCAGGCGGTTCATCCAGTAGCTGACGCACAGCCGGGCGTCGTTCTGCGTTACCCCGCGCGAGAGATAGTTCCAGGCCGACCAGACGCGCCGCCGTCTTGGCATCAGGCTGGTGTCGCTGTGCAGGACCGCCTTGTTGGGCTCGTAGCGGAAGGCGGAGAGATGCCGGTGCTCCAGCTCGTCCCGGTCGTCCAGGAGAGCCAGCGCCTGGTCGGCGTGGCAGGCGAGGATCACCTCGTCGAAGACCTCCGTCTCGCCATGCCGGTCGGTGACGGCCACACCGGTCGGCAGGCGCCGCACCGAGACGGCCGCCGAATCGGTCCTCACCTCGCCGCGCAGATTCTTGCGGATGCGCTCGACATAGGTGCGGCTGCCGCCGGCGACCGAGCGCCACTGCGGTCGGTCGCGTACGCTGAGCAGGCCGTGATTGCGGAAGAAGGCGACGAAGGACCGAGCGGGGAAGCGCATCATCTCGGCCACCGTGCTGGACCAGATGGCGGCGCCCATGGGCAGCAGGTGGTCGAAGATGAAGGCCTCGCTGTAGCCGTTGGCGGCGAGCCAGGCGCCGAGTGTCGGTCCGTGCCCTTCGGTCTCCTCGTCGAGCAGGGCCGGCGCCTCGCGGAAGAAGCGCAGGATGTCGCGCACCATGCGATGGTGGGCGGCGCGGAACAGGTTGCGCGGCTGGGCGTAGAGGTGCAGCGCGCTGCTGCCGGCATATTCCAGCCGGCCATCGCGGCTGGAGACGGCGAAGGACATCGCGGTTGCCGTGCTCGGCACGTCCAGCGTCCGGAACAGCGCCGTCAGGTTGGGATAGGTGTGCTCGTTGTAGACGATGAAGCCGGTATCGACCGGTACCGCAGGCCCGTCGGGGCCGAGCGGCGCCATGATCGTGTTGGCATGGCCGCCGAGCCGGCCCGCGGCTTCATAGATGGTCACCCGGTGATGCGGGTCGAGCAGCCAGGCGGCGCCGAGGCCGCTGACGCCGCTGCCGATGATGGCGATCCTCATGCGGCGTTCCTGGTCGGAGCGGTGCCCGAGGCGGGCAGGCGTGGATATGTCGAGGAAGACTGCGTCAGCCGGACGCGCCGCGCTTGATCCGATCGAAGGCGTCCAGCGCGCGGGCCCGGGCCGCGGCGTGGTCGACGATGGGGTGGGGATAGGTCTCGCCGAGGCGTATTCCCGCCTCCTCGAGCGTCTGCGGCGTCGCAGTCCACGGCGCGTGGATCCATTTGGTCGGCAGTTCCTTCAGTTCCGGAACCCATTTACGAACATAGGCGCCGTCCGGATCGAACTTTTCACCCTGCGTCATCGGATTGAAGATGCGGAAAAAGGGTGCGGCGTCGGCCCCGCAGCCGGCCACCCATTGCCAACTGGACGCGTTGTTGGCGTGGTCGGCATCGACCAGCGTGTCCCAGAACCAGGCCTCGCCCCGCTGCCAGGGCAGCAGCAGGTGCTTCACGAGGAAGCTGGCCACCACCATGCGGACGCGGTTGTGCATCCAGCCGGTCTCCCAGAGCTGGCGCATGCCGGCGTCGACGACGGGATAGCCGGTTCGCCCGCGCTGCCAGGCCTTGAGCGCGTCCGCGTCCTGGCGCCAGGGAAAGTCCTCGAAGCGCCGGTCGATAGGCGCCTCGAAGATCCCGGGGAAGTAGAACAGCAGGTTGTGGGAGAATTCCCGCCAGACCAGCTCCTTCAGGAAGGTCTCGCTGCCCTTCGACCGGCCGCCATGGGCCTGCTCGTGCGCCAGCACGGCGTGCCAGATCTGGCGTGGGCCGATCTCGCCGAAATGGAGGTGCGGGGAGAGGAAGCTGGTGGCGTCGATATCCGGCCGGTTGCGGTCGCGGGCGTAGGTCCCGATCCGGTCGTCGAGGAAGGCGTGGAGCCGCCGTCTCGCGGCGTCCTCGCCCGGTGTCCAGGCCGCACGCAGACCGCCCGCCCAGTCCGGTCCGGTCGGCAGCAGGCCCCAGTCCGCCAGCCGGTCGGAAGCAGGCGGCCGAACAAGCCCCGTAACCCTGGCCGGGCGGCGCTGCGGTTCCGCCGGGGTGCCGGCCGCCTGGTAGGCTCGCCAGAAGGGCGTGTAGACCCGGTAGGGCGCGCCGTGGCCAGTCCTGGTCTCCCAGGGTTCGCGCAGCAGCGTCCCGTTGAAACTTTCCGCGGTGATGCCGGTCTCGCCCAACATGCGCTTGATGGCCTTGTCCGCCGCCACCCCCCAGGCGTAGTAGCGCCGGTTCCAGTAGACCGCCGCCACCGCCTCCTGTTCGGCGAGTTCGGGAACGACCCGTTCCGCCGGGCCACGCCGGAGCACGAGCGGCACGCCCTTCTCGTCCAGCGTCGCGGCGAGCGCGGCCAGGCTGTGGTGCAGCCACCAGCGGCTCGCCCCGCCGGGCGTCCAGGCGCCGGCGCTCTCCTCGTCCAGGCAGTAGAGGGCGAGCACCTGGTCGTGATGGCGCGCGGCGTGCGCCAAGGCCGGGTTGTCGGAAAGGCGCAGATCGTGGCGGAACCAGACGATGGCGCGGGATGAGTCGGTCATTGTCTGCTGCGGTGAAACCCCGGATTTGGCCAGTAATGATCGGACTATTACTTAGGTAGTGGAGGCGATCATGAGCATAGATTGCGGCTTTTCGTGTTCCGATCCGTCATTCTCCCTATTACGATCCGAGCGGCCTGCCGGATCACAAGTAGAGAAAAAATTATTATTCGGTTCAAGCGCTTGAACAGTTCGAGCCGATCTCTAGTTCCGCTGTCGATCGCGGCGTCGAACGCCGTACGATCCAACCCCTCTGGAACTGGAGATGACCGATGAAGTCGTTTTCGAAGATTGCCCTGATCGCCGCCCCCTTCGCCCTGACCGCCGGTAGCGCCGGTGCCGCCGACATCGTCGACACCGCGGTCGAGGCGGGACAGTTCTCCACGCTCGTCGCCGCTGTCGAGGCGGCCGGCCTGGTCGAGACGCTGCGCGGCGAGGGCCCGTTCACCGTCTTCGCGCCGACCGACGAAGCGTTTGCAGCCTTGCCCGAAGGCACGGTCGAGACCCTTCTGCAGCCCGAGAACCGTGACCAGCTGGTGGCGATCCTGACCTATCACGTGGTGCCGGGCACCGTGATGGCGGCCGACGCCGCGGGCGCGGAAGTCGAGCTGACCAGCGTGCAGGGCGACACCATCGAGGTCGACGGCACCGGCGACGGCGTGATGGTGGACGGCGCCACCGTGGTCGCCGCGGACATCATGGCCGACAACGGCGTGATCCACGTCATCGACCAGGTGATCATGCCCGACATGGAGTAGGCCGTGTATCGCGCGATGGCGCGAGGGGGGGCCGGCGGTTCGCCGCCGGCCCTTTCCATGTCCGCACGCCGGCACCGGCCTCAGCCCGCCGCGGCGAAAGGCCGGTCCTCCCTTGCGTCGGGCAGCAGCGCGCTGTCGGGAAAGCGGTAGAGCCGGTCTCGTCCGATGAGGTGAACCAGACAGGGACGCGCGAGCAGGCGGCGATAGGCCGGCGACAGCACGTTCAAGCCACCGGCATAAGCCCCGAAGGCAGGCAGGATCAGCCGGTTGCCGTCGCCGGCGAAGCAGCGGCCGCCGATCCGCCGCACCCGGGACTGGATCACGGCCTTGGGGTGGTAGTGGCCGGAAATCTCGGCCTCGGCGCCGGCCTGGGCCTCGTGGCGCAGGACGATGCCGTCCAGCGTCAGATCGGGCCGACGCTCGCCGCCGATTTCCCCGGCCGGGTCCGGGTCATGGTTGCCGGCGACCCAGATCCAGCGGCAGCCGGCCTGCAGGGCGGCGAGGCGAGCACGGTCGCCGGGCGACATGCGCGACGGCGCCGCGCCGTCGTGGAAGGAATCGCCGAGGCAGACGATCAGCCGGGGCGAGAAATGCCGGATGACGGCGGCGAGCCGCGCCAGCGTGTGGCCGGTATCGTAGGGCGGCAGGTGGCGTCCCTTCGCGGCGAAGGCGCTGCCCTTCTCCAGATGCAGATCGGCGACGAGGAGCACGCCTTGCGCCGGCAGATAGGCCGCGCCGCTATGGTGCAGGATCAGCGTCTGGCCGAAGAAGGAAAGCTGGTGATCCATGCGGTCTTGCCGTTGTGCGTGGTCGGTCGTGGTCGGGCGATTCTGCCGGATGTGGGATCGGCACCATAGCGCATGACGGCCGCCGTCCGGCAAGCGCCGACCAGGCGTCGGGCGTCAGTCCACGGTCTCGCCATCCCAATAGTCGCGCGTCGTGCCTCGGTCGAAGATCTCCCGGGTGCGGGCGATCATCACCTTGTTGGACTCGGGGTAGACGCGGACATCGTCGACGTTGCGCTCGCCGATCACCAGGTAGGTGCAGGCCCGGTCGGTGTGGTTGATCAGGCAATGCTCCTCCGCCGAACCGGCCGGGAAACGGACATAGTCGCCCTCGCTCATCACGATGCGCCGGCGGCCGAGCCGAACGGTGAGCGCGCCGGTGAGCACATAGACATGCTCCTCCTCCGCCGTGTGATAGTGGGCGGGGCAGCTCTGCTTGCCCGGCGGCAGTTCCTCCACCGCCACGCCGACCCGGTAGGGCTGCCCCGGCGTGGCGGCGGAGAGGTGGCGATAGCGCAAGGCGTAGCGGCTGCCATGGCGGAACTCCTCCCAGGGGATCTCCGCCGCGGCGATGGGCCGATTCTCGGGCTCGCGGCCGGTCGGGCGTGCGTCGTCGGTCATGATGCGCGTTCCTTCGCTTGACAGGGCACGAACATAACATGAACATAGTCCGAGCCCAAAGTCCTTCGACGCCTCCGGTCGGGAGAGACGCCGGCCGTGGGGCAGGGAGCCGTCTTCGCGATGAGCCTCGCACTGCACTATCATCCGCTCGCGTCCTTCTGTCACAAGGTGCTGATCGCACTCTACGAGAACGACACGCCGTTCGAGGCGCGGGTCGTCGACTTTGCCGATCCCGGCGACAGCGCCCGCTTCCTCGAGTTGTGGCCGGTCGGCAAGATCCCCGTCCTGCGCGACGACGCGCGCGACCGGACGGTGCCGGAGACCAGCGTGATCATCGAATACCTGGCGCGGCACCATCCGGGACCGGTGCCGCTGTTGCCGGCCGAGCCGGATGCCCGCCTGGAGGTTCGCCTGTGGGACCGGTTCTTCGACGCCTATGTCCAGGTGCCGATGCAGAAGATCGTGGTCGACCGGCTGCGGCCGGAAGGGGCGGCGGATCCGCACGGCGTGGCCGAGGCGCGGGACGGGCTGTGCACGGCCTACGACACGCTCGACCGGCGGTTGGCCGAAGCCGGCGAATGGATCGTCGGCGAGGATTTCAGCATGGCCGACTGCGCCGCCGCGCCGGCGCTGTTCTACGCCGGCATCGTCGAACCCTTCGCGGACAGCCACCCGGCGATCGACGCCTATTTCGAGCGGCTGCTGGCGCGACCCTCCGTCGCCCGCACGCTCCGTGAGGCGCGGCCCCACTTCGTGAACTTCCCCTATCGCGAGGCGATGCCCAAGCGGTTCCTGGAGCCGGCGGACTGAGGTGCGGCGAGCGCAGGATCGCGGGACGCGTCCATTGCGTGGATGCGTCTGATGGTCCGCCGTGCAACGCATTCAAGTCTATCGGGAATGCGACCATGGTGGTACGCGGCGCCGATCATCCGCGCTGAACCCATCCCGGACCACCACGACCGTGACCAACGAGACCGCGCCCGAGATCGCCTTCACCCGGCTGACGGCGATCGCGCCCGAGGAGATCATCCGGCATATGTCCGACCCCCGGGTCACCGCGCACATGCCGCTGGCGAAGGACGGTTGGGACCATGAGACCTGTGCCGCCTTCGTGCGGGCGAAGGAGGCGTGCTGGGAGCGGGACGGCCTCGGCCACTGGGCGATCCTGGCCGAGGGCGCCTATGTCGGCTGGGGCGGCTTCCAGAAGGAGGGCGAGGAGTGGGACTACGGGCTGGTACTGAAGCCTGACCGCTTCGGGCTCGGCATGCGCATCACCCGGCAGGCGTTCGCCTTCGCCCGCGAAGAGGCGCGCATCCCGTACGTCACCTTCCTGCTGCCGCCCTCGCGCCGGCATCTGGGCGGGCTCGATCGGCTGGGCGCGCGCCCCGTCGGCGAGGTCGACTATGACGGCAGCCGCTTCCTGAAATTCCGCCTGGACCTCGACTGAAAGGTGCGCTCAGAGGTCCGCCCAGGGCAGCGGCGCCTGGTCGCCGCGCCGGTCCATCAGGCCGGCCGTCGCCTCGGCGACGAGGTCGTCCTCGGTCTCCGCCAGCAGCGCGTCATGGGCATCGCCACGCACCTGCTCCCGCCCGACCTCCAGCAGGATCGGCACGGCGAGCGGTGACACCCGGTCGAGCCGGCGGTGGGTGATGCGGCCCTTGACGCGGGCCAGCATGCCGGCGAGGCGGCCGATATCGGTCAGCCCCTTGGCGGCGTCGAGGCGGGTGGCGCGCAGGAGCACGTGGTCGGGTTCGTGCCGGCGCAGCACGTCGTAGATCAGGTCGGCGGAGAAGGTCACCTGGCGACCCGATTTCTCCAGCCCCGGATGGCGCCGCTCGATCAGGCCGGCGATGATGGCGACGTTGCGGAAGGTGCGGCGCAGCAGGGAGCTCTCGTCCATCCACTCCTCCAGGTCGTCTCCCAGCATGTCCTCGGCGAACAGATCGTCGATGTCCGTGGGCTCGTTCAGGCTCCAGGTGGCGATGACGTAGTCGGTGGCGACGAAGCCCAGCGGGCGCAGGCCGGCGCGTTCCATGCGCCTGGTCAGCAGCATGCCCAGCGTCTGGTGGGCGTTGCGGCCCTCGAAGCAGTAGGCGACGAGGAAATGCTTGTTGCCGCGCGGGAAGGTCTCGACCAGCAGGCCGTCGGCCCGCGGCATGACGGAGCGCCAGCGCTGCAGGCGCAGCCATTCGCGGACCTGGCCCGGGAAACGGGCCCAGGCATCGGGATCGGCGAGCAGCGCGCGCACCCGGTCGGCGAGATGGGTGGTGAGCGGCAGACGCCCGCCGCCATAGGCCGGGACCCTCGGTTCGCCGCCATTGCCGCCGCGGCTGACCACGCAGGTCGTCTCCTCCAGCCGCTGGAAGGTCAGCAGCTGGCCTGAGAAGATGAAGGTGTCGCCTGGTGTGAGGGAATTGACGAAGTATTCCTCGATCTCGCCGAGGATCCGGCCGCGGCCCAGCCGCACCTTGTAGACCTCCGCCTCCACGATGGTGCCGACATTCATGCGGTAGAGCTGGGCGACGCGTGGCCCGGCAGCGACGTAGCGGCCGTCTTCCTCGCGCCGGAGATGGCGGAACTTGTCGTAGCTGCCCAGCGCGTAGCCGCCGGTCGCCACGAAGTCGAGCACGTCGTCGAAATCCTTGCGGGCGAGGTCGGCATAGGGGGCCGCCCGCCTGACTTCGGCATGGAGGTCATCGGCGGCGAAGGGTCCGCTGCAGGCCATGCCGAGCACGTGCTGGGCCAGCACGTCGAGGCCGCCGGGCTGCGGCCGGTCGCCATCCAGCGTCATCTCGCGCACGCCGTCGCGCGCGGCGCTGCACTCCCGCCCCTCGAAGCGGTTGGCGGGCACCAGCTGCGCGCGGCTCGGCTCGTCGAGCCTGTGGTTCGAGCGGCCGATGCGCTGCAGCAGGCGGCTGACCCCCTTGGGCGCGCCGACCTGGATGACCTGGTCGACGGCGGCCCAGTCGATTCCGAGGTCGAGCGAGGAGGTGGCCACGACCGCGCGCAGCTGGCCGGACGCCATCGCCGCCTCGACCTTGCGCCGCTGCTCGCGCGCCAGCGAGCCGTGGTGTAGGGCGATGGGCAGGCTGGCCTCGTTTATGCGCCAGAGCTCCTGGAAGATGATCTCGGCCTGGGCCCGGGTGTTGACGAAGACGATGGTGGTCCTGGCCCGGGAGAGCCGCTCGTAGACCTCGGCGATCGAGTGGTGGCCCATATGGCCCGACCAGGGCAGGCGCTCGGCCGTCTCCAGGATCTCGACCGATGCCTCGGCGCCGCCGCCGCCTTCGATCAGACGGACGTCGCCGGCCTCCGCCCGGCCCTGTTTCGACAACCAGGCGACCAGGGCGTCGGGATGGGCGACGGTGGCCGACAGGCCGACGCGGCGATGCGCCGGGGCGACCAGGGAGAGCCGGGCCAGGCCGAGCGCCAGCAGGTCGCCGCGCTTGGTGCCGGCAAGCGCGTGAAGCTCGTCGACGATGACGGTCGCCAGCCCGCCGAAGATGCGCGTCGCGTCTGGATAGGAGAGCAGCAGGGCCAGGCTCTCCGGCGTGGTCATCAGCATGTTGGGCGGGTTCTTGCGCTGGCGCTCGCGCTTGGCCTGCGGCGTATCGCCGGTGCGCGTCTCGTGGCGGATCGGCAGGCGCAGCTCGGCGATGGGCTGTTCCAGGTTGCGATGGATGTCGACCGCCAGCGCCTTCAAGGGCGAAATGTAGAGCGTGTGCAGGCCCGGGCGGGGCCGCTCGGAGAGCTCGATCAGGGAAGGCAGGAAGCCGGCCAGTGTCTTGCCGCCGCCGGTCGGCGCGATCAGCAACGCGTTCTCGCCCCCGCCAGCGGCCTCGACCATCGCTGCCTGATGGGCGCGCAGACGCCAGCCGCGATGGGCGAACCAGCCGGCGAAATTCGGCGGCAGCAGCCCCGGCGCCGGCGCGTCGCGGCTCAGCGGGTCGTCCATCGGCGAAGTCTCCTCATGGAGGAGAACATTTAGAGCACAAAGCCGGCGATTGGTAGGGGCGTCGGGCCCAATGTCCGCCGATCCGGTCAGACCGCCACGCCGCCAAGGCGGGCGCACCAGTCCGCCTGCCGCTTCTTCAGCCAGGTCCGGATGCGGCGTGGATCCCGTTCGTCCGCGTCCGCCTGCCGTTCGAGCACCTCGAAGGAGAGGGCATCGTCGCCATGATCCCGCCAGGCGGCCTGCAATGTCGGCGAGGCATGCTGGCCGAGGCGCAGCATGAAGCGATGGCGGTTCTCGGCCTTGTCCAGGGTCGGTGTGGCGCCGATCCAGAGACCGCCAGCGATGCGCAGGGCGACGATGCCGGGTGTGTCCCGACGTTCCTTGTAGGCGGCGATGGCGGCCTTGCGGTCGATCGGCGGGGTCATGGCTGTCGCTCTCGTGGAGTGCTGGAATTTTTACCCGGATGTTATTGACATATTTTTGCCCGGATATAAATAGGGGCGCTACGGATTCAGGCATATCAGGGACGACCGGCCGATGGCACGGAACATGCGGAATGTGACCGCTTTCATGAATGGCTCCAGGCTGGCCGCCGGAGCGCTCGGCGACGTGGCGAGCGCCGTCAAGCGCGTGCTCGATGCCGAGCAGACGGCCGGCATCCTCGTCTTCGACGATGCCACGGGCCGGGTCGTGGATCTCGACCTCAGCGGTGACGCGGTGTCGGTCGCCTGGCGCTACGCGGTTGTGCCGGGCGCGGAGACCGAAACCTCATCGGAGGCCGGGACCCAGACCCAGCGCGGCCGCGGCCGGCCCAGAATGGGCGTGGTGGCGCGCGAGGTCACGCTGCTGCCGCGCCACTGGGACTGGCTGGCCGGTCAGCCGGGCGGCGCCTCCGCGGCGCTGCGGCGGCTGGTCGATGCGGCCAGGCGGGAGTCCGGCGAACTGGACCGGACCAGGGCGGCGCGCGAGGCGGCCTATCGCTTCATGTCGGCGCTGGCAGGCGACCTGCCTCGCTTCGAGGAGGCGGCCCGCGCGCTGTTCGCCGGCGACCGGGCCAAGCTCGACCGCGAGATGGCGGATTGGCCTGCCGACATCCGTGCCTACGCGCTGCGTCTCCTGGAAGGGGGACGGGACTAGGACCGGACACCCATTCGCGCTTGCCGAATGACGCGAATGCGGGAACCATGGCGGCACTGAGGGGAGGGGCGGCCGGCGATGATCCTGGTCCTGAGCGACGGCAATCCGCGCGTCCACATCAAGACGCCGTGGGTGAACCACGGGCTGATCGTGTTGTGCTGCGTGGTGTTCGCCGGCCAGTATTTTCTCGATGCCCCGTCGATCCTCGACTACGGCTTCTTTCCCGCGCAGTTTTTCGACGCTGCCGCCATGCCGCCGCCGCTGGCCGACACGCCCTGGTGGCTGCGCGCCGTCACCGCGGTGTTCATGCATGGCGACCTGCTGCACCTCGCGGGCAACATGCTGATCCTTTGGGTCTTCGGCGACAATGTGGAGGATGCGGTCGGCCACGGGCGCTATCTCGGCTTCTTCGTCGCCATTGGCGTGCTGGGCAATCTCGCGCACGGGGTGATGTCGGCCATCCCGATGACGCCGGTGATCGGCGCCAGCGGTGCCATCGCCGGGGTGATGGGCGCCTACCTCCTGCTGCACCCGCGCGCCTGGGTGCTGGTGATCATCCTCGGGCGCCTGCCGCTGGTGGTGCCGGCGGGACTGGCCGTCGGCGCGCATATCCTGATCAACCTCTATTTCGGCTTCGAGCCGCTGCTGGCCTCGGTCAAGGACGTGGCCGACACCGGCGTGGCCTGGTGGGCGCATATCGGCGGTTTCGCCGGCGGCATGGCGCTGATCGGGCTGATCAGGAAGCCGGACGTGGCGCTGTTCCAGCCCTCGGCGCGCTATGGCAGCTACGGCGTCAGCGGGGTGTTCCGCTGGCTGTTGGCGCCGACGGATTCCGCCTATGACCGGATGGCGGACCGGCAGGTCCTGGTGATCGCCAAGGCGCTCGCCTTCGGCGTCACGGTCTTCATCGTCCTCGGCCTGTTGTGACCCCCGGCGGACGCCATCCATGAGCGATCCGGCACCGCCGACCCAGCCGACCGGCCTGATCCTGGCCATGGAGCGGGAGTTCGCCTGCTTCGCCGGCGAACTCGATCGCCGGCCGATGCTGACCGTCGCCGGCCGCGCCTTCCATGCCGGTACGATAGACGGTCGGCCGGTGGTCGCGGTGATGTCGGGCATCGGCAAGGTCAACGCGGCCATCGCCACCACCCTGCTGGTCGAGGAGCTGGGCTGCCGGGCGGTGATCTGCTCCGGCGTTGCGGGGGCGATGGTGCCGCGGCTCGGCATCGGCGATGCCGTTGTGGCGACCCGGGCGATCCAGCACGACTACGGCGCGCTGGTGGACGGGCGCCTGGTGCGCTACCAGCCGGGTCTGCCGCCACTGCCGGGCGTGCCGACCGAGCATGGCTACGACCTGGCGGCGGACCTGCTGGCGCGGGTCAGGGGCGCGGTCGGCGACTGGCGGCCGCCGCCCTTCGCGGTCGGCGGACGGGACTACAGGCCGGCCCTGCATTACGGCCCGGTGCTGTCCGGCGACCAGTTCGTCAACTGCGCGGTCAGCCGCGACCGGCTGGCCGACGAGACGGCGGGGCTGGCGGTCGAGATGGAGGGGGCCGCCATCGCCCAGACCGCCGCGGCGCTGGGCGTGCCGTGGCTGGTGCTGCGCACCGTCTCCGACCTCGCCGGCGCCGACAGCCATCTCGACTTCGTCGCCTTCGTCGATGCGGTCGCCGATGGCGCCGCGGCCCTGGTGCGAAGGGTGCTGCCGGTGGTGTGAGGGGCGCCGACCTGGAAGACGGGTGGCCTCTCACTCGAGGGCCGTCGTCCCGCACGCAGCGAAGCGGAGATGCGGGACCTCGAGCCCGTCCTCGAAGACCCCGCCTCTGGCGAAGACGGGATCGAGGTCACGGATGCCCGGGTTCGGCTGTCGCCGACCCCGCGCTCCGGGACGACGGTGCTGGTTCAGATACGTCCGGTACGGCAGGTGGTGTGTTGAGAACGCCGCCCCCGATTGTCATGCCCGGCTTGATCGGGCATCCAGCCCGGCAGTGCGGGTCGCGCCGGAGACTGGATCCCCGCTTTCGCGGGGATGACAGGGGAATCAAGGGACTACAGGTTCCAAACCCGCATAGGCGACGGCGATTTCGCCGGCGGTGAAGGCGTTGTGGCGGGCCAGCGCGATATTGGCCTTGAGGCTGCGGCCACCGGTGAGCTCGACGATACGGGAGAGCAGGAAGGGCGTCGTCTCCTTGCCGGCGATGCCGCGGGTCGTGGCGTCCTCGAGAGCGGTGGCGATGGCCCGGTCGATCTCGGCGGCGGGCAGGGCGTCGGTCTCCGGGATCGGGTTGGCGACCACCGTCCCATGGCCCAGCGCCAGCCGGTCCTGCGCCCGCAGGATGCCGGCGACCGCCGCCGGGCCGTCGGCGCGCAGCGTCACGGGCAGACCGGATGAGCGGGCCCAGAAGGCCGGGAAGGTGTCGGTGCCGTAGCCGATGACGGGCACCGACCAGGTCTCCAGGTATTCCAGCGTCTTGGGCAGATCGAGGATGGACTTGGCGCCGGCGCAGACCACGGCGACCGGTGTGCGGGCCAGTTCCGGCAGGTCGGCGGAGACGTCGAAGCTGGTCGCCGCCCCCCGGTGCACGCCGCCGATGCCGCCGGTGGCGAAGACGCGGATGCCGGCGAGGTGGGCGGCGACCATGGTGGCGGCCACCGTGGTGGCGCCGGAGCGGCCGGTGGCGAGAAGGAGCGGCAGGTCGCGGCGGCTCGCCTTGGCGACCGACGGGTCGCCAGCGAGACGCTCCAGCCCCTGCGCGTCGAGGCCGACATGGATGCGGCCGTCGAAGATGGCGATGGTGGCGGGCAGCGCGCCTGCCCGCCGTACCGCCTCCTCCAGCGCGTGCGCGGTCGCCAGGTTGTCGGGATAGGGCATGCCGTGGGCGATGATGGTACTTTCCAGCGCCACGACCGGGCGCCTGTCGGCGAGCGCGTCGGCGATCTCCGCGCCGAGGACGAGGTCGGGATGAGGTGCGGCCGGGCGGGTCAAGGTCAATCGCTGCTCAGGCAGGCGTGAGGCCGGCGCGGCGCAGGATCTGCGCCGTCGTCAGGGTCGGCGAGACCGAGGCCGTGCTTTCGACCGTCATGGCGGCGCAGGCGATGCCGAGGCGCATGCAGTCGTCGAGCTTCGAGCCGCGCAACTGGCCGTAGAGCACGCCAGCCACCAGGGCATCGCCGGCGCCGGTCACGTCCTTGACCCGGGCGCCCAGCGCGGGGAAGAAATCGTAGACGCCGTCGGAGGCAACGAAGCCGCCCTCCGAGCCCAGCGAGATGACGACAGCGCCGGCCCCCTGGGCGCGCAACCGGTTTGCCGCCTCGCTGACGTCGAGGGGCGCGCGCAGTTCGATGCCGGAGAGGAAGGCCGCCTCGCCCTTGTTGACGAACAGGATGTCGATGCCTCCCATCAACCCGCGCAGCTTGGCGGACTTGGCGACCGAGACGGTGTCGACGGCGACGAGGGGACGCGGATGGCGGGGGGCGAGCAGGCGTTGCAAGGCCGCGGTCGGCAGGTTGGTGTCGACGAACCAGAGCGTCCGGTCGTGGAGCTGTTGCATGGCCGGGGCGAGGACGCCGGGCGTGATCTCGTCGTAGATGCCCATGTCCGCCATGGCGACGGCCATCTCGCCGGTCGGCTCCATGAGCGCGGTGTAGCTGGCGGTACGGCTGGTCGTCGAGCGGCTGATCTGCTCGGTGTCGATGCCGCGCGCATTGAGCTCCGCCACCACGTTGTCGCCCGGCGGGTCGTCGCCCACGCGGCTGACCATCGAGACCGGGACGTCCAGCCTGGCCAGGGTCTCGGCGACGTTGCGCGCCACGCCGCCGAAGCTCTCCGCCACCCGGACGGGGTTGGACGAGCCCATGGTAACCCCGGCGAGCGCCTGGGCCTTGTAGTCGACATGGGCGGCGCCGAAGCAGGCGATGGTTCCGGTCATCGGGTTCCGGTTGGCGGCTGGATTGGTGCACAGCTTGCGGCCACGGTGCCGTGGCGAACAACCCCCGCTGGCCTCATGCGACCAATTCCCCCATATCATCGCTCACCATGACGGCGAAGCATCCGGAAAGCTGGGTCGAGCTGCGGCCTCAGGGCGTCTATGTGCGGCCGGCCGACGCCTATGTCGATCCCGTCCGACCGGTCGAGTGCGCGCTGGTGACCCACGGCCATGGCGACCATGCGCGGCCTGGCAACCACGCGGTGCTGGCCACGGCCGAGACGCTGGCCATCATGCGCGCGCGCTACGGCGAGCAGGCGGGGCGCCAGCTCACCGCCGCCAGCTATGGCGCGCGCGTAATGGTGGGCGAGGTGGAGGTCAGTTTCCACCCGGCCGGCCACGTTCTGGGCTCGGCTCAGATCGCGCTGGCCTATGGCGGCAGCCGCATCGTCTTTTCCGGCGACTACAAACGGGTGCCCGACCCGACCTGCCGGCCGTTCGAGCCGGTGCCGTGCGACGTCTTCGTGACCGAGGCGACCTTCGGGCTGCCGGTCTTCCGCCATCCCGATCCGATGGCCGAGATCGGCAAGCTGCTGAAATCGGTCGCCCTGTTTCCGGAGCGCGCGCATGTCATCGGCGCCTACGGGCTGGGCAAGTGCCAGCGGCTGATCGCGCTGCTGCGCCAGGCGGGCTACGACCGGCCGGTCTTCCTGCACGGGGCGCTGATCGGGCTGACGGAGCTCTACCGGGAACTCGGCGTCGACCTCGGCCCGATCCGCCCGGCGACGGCGGCGGCGAAGAAGGAGATGGCGGGCGAGATCGTGCTGGCGCCGCCCTCGGCCATTGCCGACCGCTGGGCGCGGCGCCTGCCCGACCCGGTGGTGGCCATGGCGTCTGGCTGGATGCGGGTGCGCCAGCGCGCCCGCCAGCGCGGCGTCGAGCTGCCGCTGGTGATTTCCGACCACGCCGACTGGGACGAGCTCAACCGCACCGTCCTGGATGTCGACGCGCCGGAGGTCTGGGTCACCCATGGCCGGGAGGAGGCGCTGATCCACGCCATCGAGGCCGGCGGACGGCGCGGCCGCGCCCTGTCGCTGGTCGGCTTCGAGGAGGACGCGGTCGAATGAAGGCCTTCGCCGCGCTGATCGAGCGACTGGCCTTCATGCCCTCGCGCAACGGCAAGCTGCGCCTGATGGCCGACTATTTCAGGCAGACGCCGGACCCGGACCGGGGCTGGGGGCTGGCCGCGCTCGCCGACGGCGTCGACATGCCAGGCGTCAAGGCCGGGCTGATCCGCGGCCTGGCCATGGATCGGGTCGACCCGGCGCTGTTCGCCTGGTCCTATGACTATGTCGGCGACCTGGCGGAGACCGTGGCACTGATCTGGCCCGAGCGCGTCGAGAAGGCCGAGACGCCGCGCCTGTCGCGCGTGGTGCATGGTCTGCGCGCAGCCGGGCGCAGCGGCGCGGCACCGCTGGTCGAGCACTGGCTGGACGGGCTGACGGCGTCGGAGCGGCTGGCGCTTCTGAAGCTGATCACCGGCGGTCTGCGGGTCGGCGTCTCCGCCCGGCTGGCCAAGACCGCGCTGGCGCAGACGGCCGACATCGCGGTCGACGAGGTCGAGGAGATCTGGCACGGGCTGGAGCCGCCCTACAGCGACCTCTTCGCCTGGCTGGAAGGCCGGGCGGAGAAGCCGGCGATCGACGAGCGGGCGGTCTTCCGGCCTCTGATGCTGTCGCATCCGCTGGAGCAGGCGGTCCGGGAGAGCCTCGACATCGACGCCTACCGGGCGGAATGGAAGTGGGACGGCATCCGCGTGCAGGTGGCCGCACGGGGCGGCAAGCGTCGGCTGTTCTCGCGCACCGGCGAGGACATCTCCGGCGCCTTTCCCGATATCGTCGAGGCGAAGGACTTCGAGGGCGTGCTCGATGGCGAGCTGCTGGTCGCCACGGACGGGCGGGTCGAGAGCTTCAACCGGCTGCAGCAGCGCCTCAACCGCAAGCGGGTGACCCAGCGGATGCTGGCCGAGCACCCGGCCTGGATCCGTCTGTACGATATCCTGCACGACGGCGAGGCGGACGTGCGCGGCCTCGATCTCGACACCCGGCGGGCGCGGCTGGAGGCCTGGTACGCGCGCTGGCGGCCGGCGCGCATGGACCTTTCCCCGCAACTCGCCTTCGCAGGCTGGGACGATCTGGAGCGATTGCGCGGTGAGACCGAGGGCGGTGCCATCGAGGGCCTGATGCTCAAGCGCGGCGACAGCACCTACGTGGCCGGCCGGCCCAAGGGACCCTGGTTCAAGTGGAAGCGCGGGCCGCTGACGCTCGATTGCGTGCTGATGTACGCGCAGCGCGGCCATGGCAAGCGCTCCAGCTTCTATTCCGACTTCACCTTCGGCGCCTGGCGTCCGGACGGGGAGGCGGGACGGGAGGAGCTGGTGCCGGTGGGAAAGGCCTATTTCGGCTTCACCGACCAGGAACTGGCGCAGCTCGACAAATGGGTGCGGGCCCACACCGTCGAGCGTTTCGGCCCGGTCCGCGCCGTCAAGCCGGAGCTTGTGTTCGAGGTCGCCTTCGACAGCGTGGCGCGTTCGACCCGCCACAAGTCCGGCGTCGCCATGCGCTTTCCGCGCATAGGCCGCATCCGCTGGGACAAGCCGGCGGTCGAGGCGGACCGGCTGGAAACGCTGGAGGCGATGATCCGGGATTAGCTCAACCGGGCGAGCAGGAAGGCGCGCACGGCCGGATCTTCGGTCAAGCCGATGGCGCGCTCGAGGGCCGCGCGGGCGCCGGCCTGGTCGCCTGTCCGGCCGAGCAGCGCGGCCCGCGCGACCCAGTAGGGCTGGTATGTGCTGACCCGCTCGCCGTCGATGGTGTCGAGACGGGCAAGACCGGCCGCCGCCCCGTCCGTCTCGCCGACGGCGACGGCGTGGCTGACCCGGGCGCCGATCGCCGGGGTGAGGGCGGTCAGCGCGGCATAGAGGCCGGCGATCGCTGGCCAGGGCACGCTGCCGGAGAGCAGGCCCTGCACGTGGGCCGACTGGATCGCCGCCTCCATCTGATAGCGGCCAAGACGGCCGAAGCCGGCGGCGCGGCGCAGCTCGTCCTCCGCCTCGCGCACCAGCGGCCAGTCCCAGGTATCCGGATCCTGCTCGGCCAACGGCACGAAGCGTCCGTCGCCATCGCGCCGCGCCTCCCGGCGGGCGTGGGCATGCAGCATCAGGGCGAGCAGGCCACGGGCTTCGGGCTCCTCCGGCAGCAGGCCGACCAGCACGCGGCCGAGCCAGAGCGCCTCCGCCGCCAGGCCGCGAGTGCGCGGGTCGTCCGCCGCGATGCCGTCCCAGCCGCTGCCGAAGGCGGCGTAGATGGCGTCAAGTACGCTGTCGAGGCGGGGTGCCAGTTCCTCGGTCGTCGGCACCGCGAAGCCGATGCCGCTTGCCTTGATGCGCGCCTTGGCGCGGACCAGCCGCTGACCCATGGTCGCCGGCGAGACCAGGAAGGCCGAGGCGATGCGCGCGGCATCGAGCCCGAGCACGGTCTGCAGCATCAGGGGGGCGTGGACCGCCGGGTCGATGGCCGGATGGGCGCAGACGAAGAGCAGCTTCAGCCGCTCGTCCGGGATGGCGCTCCGTTCCATGGCGTTCAGCTCCTCGTCGATGAGGCGCACTGTCGCCTCGCCACGCAGAGCCACCTGCCGCCGCCGGGCGGCGGAGATCAGCAGGCGTCTGGCGGTGGTGAGCAGCCAGGCCTCGGGCATCCGTGGCACGCCCTCGACCGGCCAGCGGGCGAGCGCCCGGGCGAGGGCTTCGGCGAGCGCGTCCTCCGCCGCGGCGACGTCGCGCCAGCGGGCGGCGAGATAGGCGAGCAGGCGACCGTAGGAGGACCGCGCCGCCGCCTCCGCCGCTAGAACGGCCGGCGACGGGTCCTCCCGGGTGTCCATCCTCGCGGTCGGGGCGTCAGGCGTTCTGCATGGCCAGGACGGGCCTGACCTCGATCGCCGAGACCGCCGCCGACGGGCAGCGCGCCGCCCAGGCGAGGGCGCTGTCGAGGTCGGGCACGTCGATCACGTAGTAGCCGCCGAGCTGCTCCTTGGTGTCGGCGAAGGGGCCGTCCTGCACCTCACGGGCGCCGTTGCGCAGACGCAGCGTGGTGGCGGTCGGCGGCGGCTGCAGGCCGTTGCCGCCGACCATCACGCCGGCCTCGGCCAGGGCCTGGCTGTAGGCCGACCAGGCGCCCCAGTACTCGGGCGCGATCGAGGTGTTCTCCCGCTTGGCGAATTCGGAGGCGGGCTCGAAGATCATCATCATGTACTGCATGGCTGTCACTCCTCGGTGTCGCGACGGGGACCGCCCCCGTCATGCACCTACGACGCCGCGCGGCGGCCGGTTTCGACAGGGAGCCGGAAAAATATGTCCCGGCACGCGAAAGGCCCCGGACGGGCATCCGGGGCCTCGGTGGCGACAGCCGTCGAGGATCAGGGTCGCGGCGCGCGGCCCCGAACCAGGTGGGTGATCAGCATGACCACGAACAGCACCAGGAAGATGAAGAAGATGATCTGGGCGATTTCGGCCGCGACCACGGCGATGCCGGTGAAGCCGAAGATGGCGGCGATCACCGCCACGGCCAGGAAAATGAGAGCCCACATAAGCATGGCAGCCTCCAAGGTTTCCAACGCGGATATGGTGCCGTGGCGGACCAACTCAACCGATTTTGGAAAGAATCCAACCAATGTTTACTTTTTCCGTCACGGTGCGGGAACGAGTATCGCGGGAGTGATCATTCAGCCGCTCGTCCGAAACGCCTGGCAGGCGACTGACACGCTGCCTGAACATCTTGGAAGGGTGATCGCTCCACTTGCGGTCTGCGCTGCATCGGGCCGTGTCGGCTCGGTCCGCAACACGCGCCGAACCTGCAAGGCGGTAAACCCACCTCGCCTGGCACGGGAACGAGCGGGCATCCGGTCCCGCGTGTTGTGGATATCTCTGGGGAACGTTAGCCGGCCAGCAGCGGTCGCCATGACGTTGCCGGTGACCGCCGCGCGGTGACGGCCTCGTTCGTCGAGGCGGCGCCCGCGGCCGACCGATGTCAACGCCGCGCCGCGGTCATCCGCACACGGACCCTGTCGCGAGACAGTCGCCGGCCGGCCATGTGTCCGGTGTGTCGCCGGTTCGGCCCGAAAGCCGCGCCATGCAGCGGACCATCCGCCGTCGCACGTGCCGGCGGCCGGACGGATTGTCCATGCCAGAATGACCGAAGAGAATTGTTTCAACTCATGTGCTTCGCGGTTGAAATGGATATGGATTCTCATCTGATTTCAGGGCTGGGATGCCGGTCCGGGACCGGCACCCAGACATGGCGTGTCTGGCCAGGCGTGGCGGGACAGTGTTCAGGCAACAGGGGCATGACCGCCGGGGTGGGCCAGCGCGCCTGTCATCGCAGCCGGGGCAGTGGCCGGTGCGCGGAGGACATGACGAACCAGCCGCTTCCGTGCGCCGATGACATGAGGTAGTCACGGGGGATGGTCGCGGGGTCGTGACAGGCGGGCCGAAAGCACCTGTTGACAACTGCGGCCCGCGCCGGCGCAAGGGAGGGCAGCATCGATGGCGACGATCGGATTCATCGGCCTTGGCAACATGGGCGGACCGATGGCGGCCAATCTGGTCAAGGCCGGTCACGCGGTGCGGGGCTTCGACCTCGTATCGGCCAACCTGGAGCAGGCGGCCGGTCACGGCGTGGCGGTGGCGGCGTCGATCGCCGAGGCGGTCACGGATGTCGACGCGGTCGTCACCATGCTGCCGGCCGGCCAGGCCGTGCGCGTGGTCTACGAGGCCGATGGCGGCGTGCTGGCCTCGGCACCGGCGGGCACGCTGCTGATCGACTGCTCGACGATCGACGTGGCGACCGCGCGGGCGGTGGCGGAGGCCGCCGCGGGAAATGGCTTTGCGATGATCGACGCGCCGGTGTCCGGCGGTGTGGGCGGTGCGCAGGCGGGGTCGCTGACCTTCATGGTGGGCGGACCGGAGACGGCCTGTGAGGCGGCCCGGCCGATCCTCCAGGCGATGGGCAAGACCATCGTGCATGCCGGCGACGCTGGCGCCGGGCAGGCGGCGAAGATCTGCAACAACATGGTGCTGGGCATCTCCATGCTGGCGGTGTCGGAGGCCTTCGCGCTCGCCGACCGGCTGGGGCTCGATCGCCAGCGCCTGTTCGACATCGCCTCGAAGAGCTCTGGCCAGTGCTGGTCGCTGACGACCTACTGCCCGGTGCCGGGACCGGTGCCGACATCGCCCGCCAATCGCGACTACCAGCCGGGTTTCACCGCGGCGATGATGCTGAAGGATTTGCGCCTGGCGCAGGAGGCGGCGAACGCCGCCGGCGCCTCGACCCCGCTGGGCGCGGAGGCGACGGCGCTCTATTCGCTGTTCGTCAACCAGGGCGAGGGTGACACCGATTTTTCCGGCATCTTCAAGATGATCAGCGCGCAGTCCTGAGCCGGCTCGAGAGCCGTCGCGACCCGCCACGGCTGTATGGCAGGTGTGTTCAATTATTTCCCGGCGGTGCGGAACCTTCGATCTGAACCTCCTGTTTGGGGTGCGTAGTGCGAGAGCAATCGCAGCAACCTCATTCTGGAGGACAGATCAATGCGTAAACTGTTTGCGACGACGGCCCTTGTGGCGCTGTTGAGCGCACCCGTCATGGCCCAGACGGAGACGTCGGGCGACATGGAGGCGCAAACCCACCTGCGGCTGACCGATACCGCGACCCTGGACGCGAACGCCCAGGGCTATCTGGCGTCCAACCTCATGGGCCTCAGTGTCTACACCTCCGAGGCCGAGGATGCCGAGGCGATCGGCAGCGTCAATGACGCCCTGATCGGCGAGGACGGCACGGTTCACGCCGTCATCATCGGCGTCGGCGGCTTCATCGGCATCGGCGAGAAGGACGTGGCGGTGGACTTCAACCGCCTCACCATCGTCGAGACCGGCGAGGGCGAGTTCCGCGTGGTCTCCGACGCCTCGGCCGAGGAGCTGGAGGCCGCCGAGCCGTTCGAACGGGCCGAGCACGACACCATGGCCTCGGACCAGCAGACGGACGAGGACGAGATGGTCGAGGAGGACCAGACCGTCACGGACGCCACCACCGAGGAGCCGGTGGCCGAGGAGGGCACCGACCAGCAGATGGCCGAGGACACCACCGAGGAGCCGGTGACCGAGGAGGGAGCGGCCGACCAGCAGATGGCCGAGGACGCGACCACCGAAGAGCCGATGACCGAGGAGGCGGTACCGCAGGATCAGGCGGCTTCCGAGGAGGTCATGGAGGACAATCCGTTCGCCAACATGACCCGGGTCGAGACCGGCACCATCGATACCGACAACCTGATCGATGCGGAGGTCTACAGCAGCGAGAACGTGTATGTCGGCGATGTCGGCAACGTCGTGCTGACCGCTGACGGCGGCGTGGACGTCGTGGTCGTGGATGTCGGCGGTTTCCTTGGCATGGGCGAGAAGCCCGTCGCCGTCGGTTTCGGCGAGGTCGAGATCTACCAGGACGAGGACGGCTATCTCTACATCGCCACGCCGTTCACCGAGGCGCAGTTCGACGAGGTCCCGGCCTATGAGCAGGAAGCCTACACCGAGGACCGCGAGACCATGCGGCTGACGCCGGAAGGCTGACCTGTCGGACCTGACTGGTCCCCGAGGTAGAAAGAAGGGCCCGCGGTCGACACCGCGGGCCCTTTTTTCGTTCCGGCACGCAATGGAGAGCGGGCTCAGCCGAAGGCGTTGAGGCCGGTCTGGGCGCGACCGAGGATGAGGGCATGCACGTCGTGGGTGCCCTCATAGGTGTTGACCGCCTCCAGGTTCATGACGTGGCGGATGACATGGTATTCGTCCGCCACGCCGTTGCCGCCGTGCATGTCGCGGGCAACCCGGGCGATGTCCAGCGCCTTGCCGCAGTTGTTGCGCTTCATCAGGCTGATGGCCTCCGGCGCGGCGGTGCCGGCGTCCTTCATGCGGCCGAGCTGCAGCGCGCCCTGCAGGCCGAGCGTGATCTCCGTCTGCATGTCCGCCAGCTTCTTCTGGATGAGCTGGGTGTTGGCGAGCGGCCGGCCGAACATCTTGCGCTCCATGGTGTAGGCGCGCGCGGCGTGCCAGCAGAACTCCGCCGCGCCCATCGCGCCCCAGGCGATACCGAAGCGGGCGTTGTTGAGGCAGGAGAAGGGCCCCTTCAGCCCCTTCACATTGGGCAGCAGGTTCTCTTCCGGCACCTCGACCTCGTCCATGACGATCTCGCCGGTGACCGAGGCGCGCAGCGAGAACTTGCCCTCGATCTTCGGCGCGCTCAGCCCCTTCATGCCCTTGTCGAGGATGAAGCCGCGGATGTCGCCCTCGTCATCCTTGGCCCAGACCACGAAGACATCGGCGATCGAGGAATTGGTGATCCACATCTTCGCACCGGACAGGCGATAGCCGCCGGCGGTCTTCTTCGCCCGCGTCTTCATGGCGCCGGGGTCGGATCCGGCATCGGGCTCGGTCAGCCCGAAGCAGCCGACCCATTCGCCGCTGGCCAGCTTGGGCAGGTACTTCTTCTTCTGGCTATCGCTGCCGAAGGCGTAGATCGGGTACATGACCAGCGAGGACTGCACCGACATGGTCGAGCGGTAGCCGCTGTCCACGCGCTCCACCTCCCGGGCGATCAGGCCGTAGCAGACGTAGTTGACGCCGGCGCAGCCATATTCCTCCGGCAGGGTAGCGCCGAGAAAGCCGAGCTCGCCCATCTCGTTCATGATCTCGCGATGGAACACTTCGTGCCGGTTAGCCTCCAGCACGCGGGGCATCAGCTTCTCCTGGCAGTAGGCATGGGCCGCGTCGCGGATCATGCGCTCGTCCTCGCTGAGCTGCGCGTCGAGGTGCAGCGGGTCTTCCCAGTTGAAGCTCGGCCGCAGGTTGGCGGGCTTGGTATCGGCGGATGGTGCGGCGGTCATCGAAGCGCTCCTCGGCACGGCGGGACGGTGAATTTATTTTAAGCCTAAAATAAAGGGCCGGCCCTGGCTTGTCATGCCCCATTTCGCCGACACCATAGCGCACCGGGCGCGTTCCGGTCACCGCCATCGGCGCAGCTCTGCCAGGATGGCCCGCGTGGCCCGCGGCAGCGTTGCATCGGCGCGGACGTGGCATGAGCGCCCGGCATGACACCAAATCTTGTGTCGCTTTGGCCGTCCGGCAACAATAACCCCTCGAATTTCCGTTCCCGCTGAGGCAGTCTTCATCCGATGGCCAGCCCCGTCGCTCTCGCATCCGATCACGCCGGCTTCGACCTCAAGGCGCAGCTGGCAACCCATCTGCGCGACCAGGGCGTCGAAGTCCTGGACCTCGGCACGCTGGAGAACAAGTCGGTCGACTACCCCGATTTCGGACGCCGGATGGGAGAGGTGATCGCCGCCGGCGAGGCGGAACGGGGCGTCGTCATCTGCGGGACCGGGATCGGCATCTCGATCGCGGCGAACCGGAATCCGGCCGTGCGCGCGGCGCTGTGTCACGACGTGACGAGCGCGCGGCTCGCCCGCGAACACAACGATGCGAACGTCCTCGCGCTCGGCGCCCGGCTGATCGGGCCGGAAGTCGCCCGGGAGTGTCTGGACGTCTTCCTCAAGACCGCCTACCAAGGCGGCCGTCACGACCGCAGGGTCGCCAAGCTTTCCGCCGTGTAGTCCGCTGCATGGCCATGCGCCCGCCACCGCGCGGCCGATCGCGCCGGATCGGCGCCGGGGCAGGGTGCGCCCCGTCCAAGGGGCAGAACAGAAGGGATATGGTTCACATATGAACAGCACGTCACCCGAGGCCCGGTCCGTCTTCGACTCCTTCTTCCACGACGATCTGGCGGAGCGGGACCGGGAAGTCTTCGACGCGATCGGCGACGAGCTGAGGCGCCAGCAGGAGCAGATCGAGCTGATCGCCAGCGAGAACATCGTCTCGCGCGCCGTCCTGGAAGCCCAGGGATCGGTGCTGACCAACAAATACGCCGAGGGCTACCCAGGGCGCCGCTACTACGGCGGCTGCGAGTATGTCGACGTGGCCGAGAGCCTGGCCATCGAGCGGGCGAAGAAGCTGTTCGGCTGCGCCTTCGCCAATGTGCAGCCCCATTCCGGCGCGCAGGCGAACCAGACGGTGATGCTGGCCCTGCTGAAGCCGGGCGATACCATCATGGGCCTGTCGCTGGCGGCCGGCGGCCACCTGACCCACGGCGCGCCGCCGAACCTGTCGGGCAAGTGGTTCAACGCGGTCAGCTATGGCGTGCGCCAGCAGGACGCGCTGATCGACTACGACGTGCTGGCCGACATGGCGCGCGAGCACAAGCCCAAGATGATCATCGCCGGCGGCTCGGCCTATCCGCGTGAGATCGACTTCAAGCGCTTCCGCGAGATCGCCGACAGCGTCGGCGCCTATCTGATGGTGGACATGGCGCATTTCGCCGGCCTGGTCGCCGGCGGCGTGCATCCGAGCCCGCTGCCGCATGCCCATGTGGTGACCACGACGACGCACAAGACGCTGCGCGGTCCGCGCGGCGGCATGGTGCTGTCGAACGACCTCGACCTGGGCAAGAAGATCAACTCGGCCCTGTTCCCGGGCCTGCAGGGCGGCCCGCTGATGCATGTCATCGCCGCCAAGGCGGTGGCATTCGGCGAGGCCTTGTCGCCCAGCTTCAAGACCTATGCCCGCGCCGTGGTCGACAACGCCAAGACGCTGGCGGCGACGCTGCAGGAGGGCGGCCTGGACATCGTGTCCGGTGGCACCGACACCCATCTCGCCCTGGTCGATCTCCGGCCCAAGGGGCTGACGGGCAATATCGCCGAGACCTCACTGGAAGCGGCCGGCATCACCTGCAACAAGAACGGCGTGCCCTTCGACCCGGAGAAACCGACGGTGACCTCGGGCGTGCGGGTCGGCAGCCCGGCGGCGACAACCCGCGGCTTCGGCCAGGCGGAATTCCGCCAGGTGGGCGAGCTGATCGTCGAGGTGCTCGACGGGCTGGCGGCGAACCGCGAGGACAACAGCGCGGTCGAAAACGCGGTGCACGAGCGGGTCAAGGCGCTGACCGGCCGGTTCCCAATCTACCGATAGGATTGGCAGGCCGGCCATCGAGCGACAGAAGAGGAAGGGGGGGTAGGGCGATGCGGTGTCCTTTCTGCGGGCATGACGATACGCAAGTGAAGGACTCGCGTCCGACCGAAGACAACTCCGCGATCCGCCGCCGGCGCTTCTGTCCGGCCTGCGGCGCCCGTTTCACCACCTTCGAGCGGGTGCAGATCCGCGAGCTGACCGTGGTCAAGACCAACGGCTCGCGCGAGCCGTTCGACCGCGAAAAGCTGTTCCGCTCGCTGAAGATCGCGCTGCGCAAGCGCGACATCGCGACCGATCGGGTCGAGCGGCTGGTGAATTCGATGACCCGTCAGCTCGAGAGCTCCGGCGAGACCGAGATCCCGTCCAAGGTGATCGGCGAGATGGTGATGCGCCAGCTCGCCGCCCTCGATAAGGTCGCCTATGTGCGCTACGCCTCGGTCTACAAGGATTTCCGCGAGCCCGGGGAGTTCACCGAGTTCGTGGACCAGCTGAAGCTGGACGCCGATGGCGTCGCCGACTGACGGCGCAGCCTCCGAGCGCCCCGAATCGGACGATCCGCACTTCATGGCGATGGCCCTCGCCCTGGCGCGCCGGGGGCTGGGCCGGGTGGCGCCCAACCCGGCGGTCGGCTGCTTTATCGTCGCCGACGGCCTTGTGGTCGGCCGCGGCTGGACCCAGGCCGGCGGCCGGCCGCACGCCGAGACCGAGGCGCTGGCCCGGGCCGGCGCGGCAGCCCGGGGCGCGACGGCCTATGTCTCGCTGGAGCCCTGCGCCCATCACGGACGGACCCCACCCTGCGCCGAAGCGCTGGTGGCGGCCGGCGTCGCCCGGGTTGTGACGGCGCTGCGGGATCCCGATCCGCGGGTCGATGGCGGTGGCATCGCCCGGCTGCGCGAGGCCGGCATCCGGGTGACGGAGGGGGTAGGCGCGGTGGCCGCCGCGGCCGTCAATCGCGGCTTCCTCACGCGCATCCGCCAGGGCCGGCCCTATGTGGCGCTCAAGCTGGCCTCGTCGCTTGACGGCCGCATCGCCACCCATGGCGGCGAAAGCCGCTGGATCACCGGACCGGAATCCCGCGACTGGGCGCACGGGCTCAGGGCGCGCTACGACGCCATCATGGTGGGCAGCGGCACGGCGCTGGCCGACGATCCCGATCTCGGCTGCCGCCTGCCGGGGCTTGCCGACCGCTCGCCGGTGCGCGTGGTGGTGGACCGCAGCCTGCGGCTGCCGCTGACCGCTCGCCTGGTGGCGACGGCCGAGACGCGGCCGACCTGGCTGGTCACCGCGCCGGGCAACGACCGCAGCCGCCTGGAAGGCTATCGTCAGGCCGGCGTCGAGGTGATCGAGGCCGGCGACGGCCACACCGAGCTGCCCTCGCCGGCGGCCGTGCTGGCCGCGCTCGCGGCGCGCGGCATCACCCGCGTGCTGGTGGAGGGCGGCGCCCATCTCGCCGCGGCGCTGATCGGCGCCCATCTCGTCGACCGCCTCTACTGGTTCCAGGCACCGACGATCATCGGCGGGGACGGCCATCCGGCGGTGGCCGGGCTGGCGCTGGAGCGGCTGTCGGAGGCCTTCAACCTGCCGCTCGCCCGACAGCAACGCCTGGGCGCGGACACGCTGGGCATCTATGACGCCATGGGGGTGGCCGATGTTACCTGACGGCGCCTCGGCGGAGGCGGCGATGGCCCGCGCGCTGGCCGGGTTCGACGATGGCGGGTTCTACGAGACCCTGGCGCGCCGGGTCGCCTTGCCCACGGTGGCGGCGGATGCCGACCGCGGCCATCCGGCGATCCGTGCCTATCTGGACCGGGAGATGCATCCGGCCCTGGAGGCGCTGGGCTGCGCCGTCCGCGAGGTCGCCAACCCGGAGGCGCCGGGCTCGCCGGTGCTGATCGGCGCCAGGGACGAGGATCCGGCCCTGCCGACCGTGCTGTGCTACGGCCATGCCGACGTGGTGCCGGGCATGGAGGGGGCGTGGTCGGACGGCCGCGATCCGTGGCGCATGACGCGTGTGGGCGAGCGCTGGTACGGCCGGGGCACGGCCGACAATAAGGGCCAGCACTCCATCGTCCTCGCCGCTCTGGCAGCGGTGCTGGCGACGCGTGGCCGGCTCGGCTTCAACCTGCGCTGGCTGATCGACTCCTCCGAGGAGACCGGCTCGCCCGGGCTCAGGACGATCTGCCTGGCCGAGCGCGAGGCCATCCAGGCCGATTTCGTGCTCGCCTCCGACGGACCCCGCCTCGATCCGGAGCGGCCGACGCTGGTGCTGGGCACGCGCGGTGCGCTCAACTTCGCGCTGCGCCTGAAGCTGCGCGAGGGCGGGCTGCACTCGGGCAATTGGGGCGGCCTCGCCCGCAACCCGGCGACGATCCTGGCCAATGCCATCGCCGCGATCATCGATGCGAACGGCCGCTGCGCGGTGGCGGCCTGGGCACCCGACAGCCTGACCGAGGAGGTCCGCGCCGCGCTGGCCGACATCGAGCCGCGGGGGGAGCATGTCGATCCGCACTGGGGGGCCGAGGGTCTGACCCCGGCCGAGCGGGTCTTCGGCTGGAACACCTTCGAGGTGCTGGCGCTGGGGGCGGGCGACCCGGTCGCGCCGGTCAACGCCATCCCGCCGCAGGCCGTGGCGCAGTGCCAGATCCGCACCGTCGTGGGCACGGAGGTGGCCGCGCTGATGCCGGCGCTGCGGCGCTTCCTCGACGAGCGGGGCTTCGCCGATGTGGCGATCGAGGCGCCGGAAGAGCCGATGTTCCGGGCCACAAGGCTGTCGCCGGCCGACCCGCTGGCGCGCCTGGTGGCCGACGAGATGGCGGCGATCAGCGGCAAGCCGACGGCGGTGCTGCCCAATGCCGGCGGCTCCCTGCCGACCGATGTGCTTGCCGACGACCTCGGCATGCCCACCTTGTGGGTGCCGCACAGCTACACCGGCTGCGGCCAGCACGGACCGGACGAGCACCTGCTCGAGCCCGTCGCGCGGGAGGGCCTGGCGATCATGACCGGACTGTTCTGGCGGCTTGGCCAGGGTCTGCCGCCAGATCTGCTTCCACGCAGAAGATAGGTTTATTTCGAGGAACTTGCGCCGCCATGTTCACAGGTATTATCAGCGATATCGGCCGCCTCGCGGCGCTCGAGGAGCGGGGCGACCGCCGCCTGGTGATCGAGACCCGCTTCGATACCGCGACCATCGATCTCGGCGCCTCGATCGCCTGCGACGGGGTCTGCCTGACGGTGGTGGAGAAGGCCGCGGGGCGCTTCGCCGTCGACGTCTCGGCCGAGACCCTGTCGAAGACAACGCTCGGCGGCTGGCGCGAGGGACATGCGATCAACCTGGAGCGCTCCATGCGGCTCGGCGACGAGATCGGCGGCCATCTGGTCTACGGCCATGTGGACGGGCTGGCGACGGTCGTCGCCGCCGAGCCGGAAGGCGGGTCCGTGCGCTGGCGCTTCGAGGTGCCCGAGGCGCTCGCCCGCTTCATCGCACCCAAGGGCTCGGTGGCGCTGAACGGCGTCTCGCTGACGGTGAACGAGGTGGACGGCGCCGTGTTCGGCGTCAACATCATTCCCCACACCCAGGCGATGACCACCTTCACCGCACCGGGCGACGAGCGGCCGGGCGTGCGCGTCGGCGATTCGGTAAACCTTGAGGTGGACATGCTGGCGCGCTATGTCGCCCGCCTGAACGAGTGGTCGGAGCACCAGGGATGAACACCGCCGGCAGCCCGCAACCGGGCATCGTCTCCAAGGCCAGCATCGCGCGGGCCATGGAACAGCGGCTGAGCGCGGAGGACCAGGAGTTCCTCTCGCCCATCGAGGACATCATCGAGGAGGCACGCCAGGGCCGCATGTTCATCCTGGTCGACGACGAGGACCGGGAGAACGAGGGCGACCTGGTGATCCCGGCGGAGAAGGCGGACGCCGAGGCCATCAACTTCATGGCCAAGCACGGCCGCGGGCTGATCTGCCTGGCGCTGGAGCGTGGCCGCATCGAGAAGCTGGGCCTGCCGCTGATGGAGCAGACCAACGCCTCGCGCCACGGCACGGCCTTCACCCTTTCCATCGAGGCGAAGGAGGGGGTGACGACCGGCATCTCCGCCGCCGACCGGGCGCGCACGGTGGCCGTCGCCATCGATCCCGCCATGGGACGCGACGACCTGGCGACGCCGGGGCACGTCTTCCCGCTGCTGGCCCGCGACGGCGGCGTGCTGGTGCGCGCCGGCCATACCGAGGCCTCGGTCGACCTGTCGCGGCTGGCCGGGCTGAACCCGTCGGCGGTGATCTGCGAGATCATGAACGACGACGGCAGCATGGCACGCCTGCCCGACCTGGTGCGCTTCGCCCAGTATCACGGGCTGAAGGTCGGCACGATCGCCGACCTGATCCGCTATCGTCGGCGTCAGGAGCGGATGATCCGACGCGAGGTGGAGAACACGGTCGAGAGCCGCTATGGCGGCGAGTGGCGCATGATCGTCTACGTCAACACGGTGCAGTATGCCGAGCACATTGCCCTGGTGAAGGGCGACCTGGCGGCGCCGGGGCCGGTGCTGGTGCGCATGCACGCGCTCAACGTGCTGAGCGACGTGCTGGGCGTCGGCGGCGCGCCCTCGGGCGACCTGCAGACGGCGATGCGACTGATCGGCGAGGAGGGACGGGGCGTCGTGGTGCTGATCCGCGAGCCCCGGCCCGACAGCCTGACCCGGCGGCTGAACGCGCTGGAGGCCGGCGAGGACGTGCCGCGCTCGGGCAAGCCGGAACTGCGGGATTACGGCATCGGCGCGCAGATCCTGCTGGACCTCGGCGTTCACCACATGGAACTCCTGTCGAATACGGACAAGACGATCATCGGCCTGGAAGGCTATGGTCTGACTATCACCGGCCGACGGCCGATCAACCTCTGACGACGAGCTGGCGATGGCCGAAGCCCCGCACGTCCTGATCGTGGAAGCCCGCTTCTACCAGGACATCTCCGACGAGCTGTTCACCGGCGCCAAGGAGGCGCTGGACGATGCCGGGGCGACGCATCAGCGCATCTGGGTGCCCGGCGCCTTCGAGATCCCGGCGGCCATCGCCATGGCGGCCGATACCGAGCGCTATGACGGCTTCGTCGCGCTGGGTTGCGTGATCCGGGGCGAGACCACGCACTATGACTACGTCTGCGGCGAGAGCGCGCGGGGCCTGCAGGACCTGGCGATCGCGCGGCGACTGCCGATCGGCTATGGCATCCTGACCGTGGAGAACGGCGCGCAGGCCTGGGCCAGGGCCCGGCGGACGGAGAAGAACAAGGGCCGGGACGCGGCGGAGGCCTGCCTGGCCATGGTGTCGCTGCGCCGCCAGCTCGCCGGCATCGATCCCTGAGCCCCTATCGAGCGTGTCCCGAGAAGCGAATGCCAGCGCGATGACCAGCGACCAGACCACATCGACGACGGCGCGACGATCGGCGGCGCGGCTATACGCGGTGCAGGCGCTGTACCAGATCGCGCAGACCGGCCAACCGGTCGACGACGTGCTCAAGGATTTCGTGCGCCATCGCCTGGGCGGCGAGCAGGACGGCGACCGGCTGATCGACCCCGACCGGCCGCTGTTCGGCGAGATCGTGCGCGGTGTTTCGGCGCGCACGGCGGACGTCGACGGGCTCTTCGGCGCGGCGCTGTCCAAGGGGTACACGCCCGACCGGCTGGAGCTGCTGCTGCGCCTGATCCTGCGCGCCGGCACCTGGGAACTGCTGGAGAAGCCGGCGACCGACGCCCGCATCATCATCACCGACTATGTCGACCTGGCGCATGCCTTCTTCTCCGAGAAGGAGCCGGGCATCGTCAACGCGGTGATGGACCGGGTGGCCCGGACACTGCGTCCCGACGAGATGACCGCCGCCCGCTGAGCGGCGTTGAGGAGACCCCATGGCTGGCAGGGGCGAGTTCGAGCGCATCGCGACCTATTTCGCGCCGCTGGCGACGGATGCGGGCGCCGCCGGCCTCAAGGACGATGCCGCCGTGTTCGCGTTGACCGCCGGCGAGGAGGCGGTCGTCACCACCGACGCCATGGTCGAGGGCACGCACTATCTGCGGGGCGAGGACCCGGCCCGGCTGGCGCGCAAGCTGCTGCGCGTCAACCTGAGCGATCTGGCGGCCAAGGGCGCCACGCCACGCCACTATCTGCTGACGCTGGCGTTGCCTGAATCGCTGGGCGAGGACTGGATCGCCGGGTTCGCGCGCGGCCTGAAGGCGGATCAGGAGCGCTACGGTATCGCGCTGCTTGGCGGCGATTCGGTCAGGACCGAGGGGCCGGCGGTGCTGTCGGTGACCATGCTCGGCACGCTGCCCGCCGGCGCCTGCCTGAGGCGCGATGGCGCCCGGCCGGGACACGACCTCTGGGTGACGGGCACGGTGGGGGACGCGGTGCTGGGGCTCGCCATCCTCAAGGGCAGGCTGGTCGCCGCGCCCGACGCGGCCACCTTCCTGACCGGCCGCTATCACCTGCCCGAACCGCCTGTCGCGCTGGGGCCGGACCTGATCGGCGTCGCGGGCGCTGCGATGGACGTGTCGGACGGGCTCGGCGGCGACGTCGCCCACATCGCCCGGGCGAGCGGCGTCGCCATCGACGTGGCGCTCGACCGCCTGCCGCTTTCCGATGCGGCCGCGGCGCTGATCGCCGAGGACATCGACCTGTTCCTGGAGGCGGCCTCGGGCGGCGACGACTACGAGATCCTGTTCACCGCGCCGCCGGAACAGGCGGATCAGGTCGCGGCGCTCGCCGCCAGGCACGGCGTCGCCATCAGCCGCATCGGCCGCGTCGGCGAGGGCAGCGGCGTCCATTTCCGCGGGCGCGACGGGGACATCGAGGAGCGGCTCAGCGGCTGGCGCCACTACTAGCCGGCCGGCGCGCTTGCCGCGCTCCCCGGTTGATGCCCAGAGGCATCGCCGGGGATCGTGGCGTCATCGCTGCGCGGGATGGCCCTCTGCCCGCGGGTCGCCCTGTCCGGTGTGAGAAGATCCGGTGTGAGAAGACCGGATGGTCAGGGCGCACGCTCCAGGATGTCGCCGGGCTGGCAATCGAGAACGCCGCAGATCTTGTCGAGCGTTTCGAACCGGATACCGCGCGCGCGGCCCGTCTTCAGAATCGACAGGCTCTGCTCGCTCAGACCGATCTCTCGCGCCAGTTCCTTGGATTGCATCTTTCTGCGCGCCAGCATGACGTCGAGACGAACGAGGATCGCCATCAGATGATGCTTTGGTTGTCTTCGGTCAGCCGAGTGCCTTCGACCAGGGCCTGGGCGACGACCGCCAGAAAGAGGGCGACGACCAGAAAGCCGATGGTCCTGATGTCGACGAACAGTTCGGCCCAGAAGCTCCGCCCGTCCAGCGCCACGACAAGCGCCCGTGACAGCGCGTCGAGTATCGCCAGGATCACCAACGTCCATGAGAAGCCGCGGACCGCCGAGGCCGCCCTCGGCGTGAAGACGACGCCGGCGGCGAACTCCGCGAACGCGTTCGAGAGCGACCAGAGGCCGCCCGACGCGACGAAGGCCATCAGCAGCACCATGCTCGGCCCCAGCCAATGGAGTGGAGACACTGCCCCCTGGTCGGCTTCGAGCAGCGGCAGGAGGGTGCCGAGCCCGCCGAAGAACCAGACCAGCCCGGCCAGGACGGGAAGCAGGACGGCGGCGACGCGGCACGCCACGAGGGAGACGGAACTGAGCGCCCGCAGTTCATATGAAAGGCTCATGCATTAAAGTCCGACTTTAATTGATGATGGCTGGACATTAACCGATCATCGCGTCAGGCGCAATGCGGTTCGGCCCCATTCTGATTTGGCACCGCCCTGGTCAACCCGGACGCGGCGCCAGCTTCCCTCGCAGGTTGCGGACTCGGGCACGGACCGAGGCGGCCGGATCTTCGGCCATCCGGTCGAGCAGCGTCTCGCAATGCGTCGCGTCTAACCGGCACAGGGCATCGAGCGCCCATGCCCGAAGAAAGGGCCGTTCGGCAGCCAGAAGCGGTGTCAGCCAGCGGCGAAACGCGGCCTGGTGTTCTTCCGGCACATCCAAGCGGCAGGAGACCTGGCAGACATGGAGCCGCGCCTGCCAGGCGGTGATCCCGTCGAGTTTGCCAAGCAGTCGGGCAGTCTGCGGCGGTGTCAGCCGACTGCCGCCCTCCAGCGCCGCCTTCAGCATCCAGGTCGCGCCCGCCGAGACGAACCGCACCCGGTTCGGCGCAAGATCGATCAGTGCGCCGAGATAGCCTGGCCGTTGCCCGAACCGGGCCGCGGCTTCGGACAGGATCGTCAGCGCCCGGCCATCATACTGGCGCAGGGCGGCGTACAGCTCGTTCTTCAGGCTCATCGCACCCCGTGACGGAAGCCAGTGTGCCGGCACCAAGACTAGGGCAGGCGCGGGGATGCTCGAAGGACGATCTGCGATGTCCGTGGTCGGACGGTACCTGCTTTCCAGGAGCGGCCGAGCGTCCCGGATCCGTGACCGATGTCGGCCGCCAGCGATTGTCCCGATACAGCGCCAGTCGCATGGCGGGTGTGCCGGCCGGTCGCTTGCCGGACGGCGGGGCTGTCGCCATGGTGCCCGAATCATGAGCAAGCAATTCCGCGATCCGACGATCATGAATGTCGGCCTTCTGGCGACCTCGATGGCGCTGGGCATGTCGGCCACCTCAATGATGATGATCATCTCGGGCCTGGTCGGCTACAGCCTGGCCGAGGACAAGAGCCTGGCCACCCTGCCGCTCGGCCTGACCTTCGTCGCGGTGATGCTGACCACTGTCCCGGCCTCGCTGATCATGCGGCGCATCGGCCGGCGCGCCGGCTTCACCATCGGCGCGGCGATCGGCGTGACGGGCGCGCTGGTCGCCGGGCTCGCCGTCTGGTCGGGCGATTTCTGGCTGTTCGTGCTGGGCTCGGCGCTGATCGGCGTGCAGAACGGCGTCACCCAGCTCTACCGCTTCGCCGCCGCCGATACCGCCTCAGAGAGCTTCCGTTCCAAGGCGATCAGCCTGGTGCTGGCCGGCGGCGTGATCGCCGCCGTGCTGGGCCCCGAACTCGCCAACCAGACGCGCACCCTGATCTCCGGCAATCTCTTCCTAGGCTGCTACATCGCCACCGCGGCGCTCTACCTGATGGTCATGGTGGTGCTGCAGTTCATCCGCATTCCCAATCTGACGGCGGCCCAGCGCGCCGATCACGGGCGGCCGCTCAAGGTGATCGCCAGCCAGCCGCTGTTCATCGTCGCGGTGCTCTCGGCGGCCATCGGCTACGGCATGATGACGCTGCTGATGACCTCCACGCCGCTGGCGATGGACCACTACGCGCACAGCTTCGAGGACACCGCCTGGGTCATCCAGTGGCACGCGCTGGCCATGTTCGCGCCCAGCTTCGTCACCGGCTCGCTGATCAAGCGCTTCGGCGTGCAGACGATTATCCTGACCGGCTGTCTCCTGAATGTCGGCGCCATCGCCTTCGGCCTGATCGACGTCGGCGTCTGGGACTTCTGGGGTTCGCTGGCGCTGCTCGGCCTCGCCTGGAACTTCATGTTCATCGGCGGCACCACCCTGGCGACCGAATGCCACCGGCCGGAGGAACGCAACAAGGTGCAGGCGCTGAACGACTTTGTGGTGTTCTCCGTCGTCGCCTTCGCTTCGCTGTCGTCGGGGGTGCTGCACGCCACGCTTGGCTGGCAGGCCGTGGTGATCGGCGTGATCCCCTTCCTCGGCGTCGTGGTGCTGGCCAATCTCTGGCTGTTGGCGCGCGGACGCGACCGCGCCGCCGACGGCGCGCCCCTGGGTGCTGACTGAAGCAGGCCATCCGCGCGGAATCGGATGCCCGTTATTCATAACAGGCGCCGCACGATCAGTTGCATTGTCGTGACGCTTACGGCATTTTCCGCCCGCCTTTCCCACCCGTGACGGTGCCTCGCTTCCTTGCGTGACTCGCATCTCCGTCGTTCCGGCGGGGCGGGAAGGGGTCAAACCAAGAAGGCAGGCATTAGGGGACAAATATGACCGCCGTTCTTCTCATCATCGCCGTGATCTGCGGCGCGCTCGCGATCGTCTACGGGGTCTGGGCGTCGCGATCCGTGCTCTCGGCGAGCCCGGGCAACGAGCGCATGCAGCAGATCGCCGGCGCCATCCAGGAAGGCGCCAACGCCTATCTGAAGCGCCAGTACATCACCATCGCCGTCGTCGGCGTGCTGATCTTCATCCTCGGCTTCATCCTGCTGGGCTGGGAGGTTGCGGTCGGCTTCGCCATCGGCGCCATCCTGTCGGGCGTCGCCGGCTTCATCGGCATGAACGTTTCGGTGCGCGCCAATGTGCGCACCACGCAGGCCTCCGCCGATGGCGGCCTGGCCGCCGGCCTGTCGATCGCCTTCAAGTCGGGTGCGGTGACAGGCATGCTGGTCGCCGGGCTGGCGCTGCTGTCGATCACCATCTACTTCGCCTTCCTGCTGTCGATCGGCAACGAGGCGGGCAGCCGGACGGTGGCCAACTCGCTGATCGGCCTCGCCTTCGGCGCCTCGCTGATCTCCATCTTCGCGCGACTGGGCGGCGGCATCTTCACCAAGGGCGCGGATGTCGGCGCCGACCTGGTGGGCAAGGTGGAGGCGGGCATCCCCGAGGACGACCCGCGCAACCCGGGCGTCATCGCCGACAATGTGGGCGACAATGTCGGCGACTGCGCCGGCATGGCCGCCGACCTGTTCGAGACCTATGTGGTCACGGTCGGCGCCACCATGGTGCTGGCCTCGATCCTGTTCAGCGCCACCACGGTGGTGCCCGAATTGATGCTCTACCCGCTGCTGATCGGCGGCGTGTGCATCCTCGCCTCCATCATCGGCACCTTCGCCGTGCGCCTCGGCCCGTCGAAGTCGATCATGGGGGCCCTCTACAAGGGCCTGGCGGTGACCGGCCTGCTGGCGATCCCCGGCATCGTCGTCGCCAACCTGCTCTCCGTCGGCTTCGGGGCGCCTTTCGAGGGGGCGACCTTCGAGGGCTGGGGGCTGATGGTCTGCGCCTTCATCGGTCTCGCCATCACCGGCGTGATCGTGGTGATCACCGAATATTACACCGGCACCGGCTACCGCCCGGTGCGGTCGATCGCCAAGGCCTCGGAGACCGGCCACGGCACCAACATCATCCAGGGTCTGGCCGTCTCCATGGAGGCGACCGCCCTGCCGGTGATCGTCATCGTCGCCGGCGTCTTGTCGACCTACGCGCTGGGCGGCCTCTACGGCATCGGCATCGCGGTGACCGCCATGCTGGCGCTGGCCGGCATGATCGTCGCGCTGGATGCCTTCGGCCCGGTGACCGACAACGCCGGTGGCATCGCCGAGATGGCGGACCTGGACAGCTCGGTGCGCGAGGTGACCGACGCGCTCGACGCAGTCGGCAACACCACCAAGGCGGTGACCAAGGGCTACGCCATCGGCTCGGCCGGGCTGGGCGCGCTGGTGCTGTTCGCCGCCTATACCGAGGACCTGGCCTTCTACTTCGCCGATGTGCCGGTGAACTTCTCGCTGCAGAACCCCTATGTGGTGGTCGGCCTGTTCATCGGCGGCCTGCTGCCCTATCTGTTCGGCGCCATGGGCATGATGGCCGTCGGCCGGGCCGGCGGTGCCGTGGTCGAGGAGGTGCGGCGCCAGTTCCGCGAGGACAAGGGCATCATGGACGGCACCTCCAAGCCTGACTATGCGCGCTGCGTGGACATGCTGACCAAGGCGGCGATCAAGGAGATGGTGGTACCCTCGCTGCTGCCGCTGCTCTCGCCGATCGCGCTGTTCCTGATCATCAGCTGGATCGGCGGTCAGGGAGCGGCCTTCTCCGCGCTCGGCGCCATGCTGCTGGGCGTCATCGTCACCGGCCTGTTCGTGGCCCTGTCGATGACCGCGGGCGGCGGCGCCTGGGACAACGCCAAGAAGTATATCGAGGACGGCCATCACGGCGGCAAGGGCTCGGAGGCCCACAAGGCCGCGGTCACCGGCGACACGGTCGGCGATCCCTACAAGGACACCGCCGGTCCGGCCGTCAACCCGATGATCAAGATCACCAACATCGTCGCCCTGCTGCTGCTGGCGGTGCTGGCGCACTGACCGGCCAGGCAGCCCAAGGCCACCTCTGGAGCCCCGGCGCGGCGACGCGCCGGGGCTTTCCTTTATGCGAGCGCCAGCGAGGACGGCCGACCGGTCCCGGGTCTGCGAAGCGGCACTTCGCGCCGCATCGCGCACGGGACGACAGCTCCTTGTGGAAATCTGAACGATATATCGTCGTCCCGCCCGACCGGAGGGAGAGCCGGGACCGGCCGGCCGTCCGTGCAGTGCCTAGATGCCGGTGCCGCGGGTGCCGATGGTATCGACGGCGCCGCCGGCGTCGAAGCGGCCGATATTGCCGAACAGCTGCTCCAACAGGCCGAGTTCGCGGCCGAGCGTCGGCGTCTCGCGCGAGACCAGGGCGAACTCGCGGGCATCGTCGAGGGTGAGCTGCTGCAGGCTGGCGACCCGGCCCTGACCGTCGAACTGGACGCGCACGACGCGCCGCTCGACGACCTCGGGCGACAGGAAGGCGAACTGCTCGGTCCGCTCGCCGATATAGTACCAGATGCCTTCGTCGAAGGTGGCGCGGGCGGTCGGCGGACCAAGCGCGGCGATGACGTCGTCGGTGGTGCTCACGCCCTCCTGCAGCTGGCTGAGGTGACGGTCCTCGACCAGGTTGCCGCGCAGCGCGGAGGTGCCACAGGCGGCGGTGGCGAGGGCGAGGGCGAGAAGGCCGGCCCGCATGCCGGCGCCAAGCCCGGTTCCTGTCAAACGCCGATCGATCATCCGAGACTGAACCATCTTCTGGGTTTCCCCCTCTGGGTATCGCCCCTGGGTATCCCCCTCTGGGTATCCCCCCTGGGTATCCCGTTGTGCCCGTGCCGCTGGGTGACGCATGCCGCCAACGCAAGCCGGCGGGGTGGGCGGCGACATGCCCCATCCGTCCGCGCGATGGCGGTTGACCTCGCCGGGGCTGCTCCCCATGTTGGCAGGCCGCGTGCCGTCTTGCGAGAGCCGACACGCGGTCCTTGTCAATCACGAGATGCGCCGCTCAGTCAATGCGTTTGCTCAACCGATGGAGTGTCGGCCGTGCGCGCCGGGCGGCGGCGAGGCGTGCCTACGAGGCCATTGTGGCGCAGGCGAGGCGGCCGCGCGTGTTCATCGAATTCGGCGTGCCGGACACCGCCGACGGCCGCTGGGAGGCGATCTGCCTGCACACGGCACTGGTGGTCGAGCGGTTGCGTCGCGCCGGGCCGGCGGGCACGGCGCTGGCCGACACGCTGTACCAGGTGATGTTCCGCGACATCGACGCGAACCTGCGCGAGCTGGGTGTCGGCGATCTCGCCGTTCCCAAGCGGGTGCGCAGGATGGCGCGTGCCTTCAACGGCCGGCTGGCGGCCTATGCCGGGGCGCTGGAGCGCGGCAACGCAGCGGCGCTCGGCGCCGTTCTCGACCGCAATCTCTTGCGCGATGCCGCTGTCGGCCCGGCAACGCTCGCCGCCGTCGCCGGCTATGTCGTGGCGCAGCGCCGGGCGCTGTCCGCGCAGCCGGATCAGGGCCTGCTGAACGGAGAGGTGGCCTTCGCCCCCGATGGCGCGACGGGGTCGGCGGAGGCGGCGGCATGAGCGACCCCGCACCTGGCCCCGAGTTCTCGCGCCCGATAAAGCTTACTGAGATCGGCCGGCTCAAGGGCTTCGAGATCGAGGCCACGGCCGAGGAGCGCGCACGCCTCGCCAGGCGCTTCGGTCTCGACGGCATCGATTCCCTGACGGCGACCGTCGACGTCCGCAAGGCCGGGCCCGGGCTCTACCGGGTGTCCGGCAGTCTGGAGGCGGCGGTGCGGCCGGTCTGCGTCGTCACGCTCGAGCCCTTCGCCAGCACGGTGAGCGAGGACTACGAGGCGCTCTATGCCGAGAGCCGGGCGGCGGCGGATCTGGAACTGGCGGAGGTGGACCTGGATCCTGACGCGGAGGACCCGGAACCCCTGACCGGCAATGCCATCGATGTGGGCGAACTGGTGGCCCAGCATCTGGCGCTGGCACTCGATCCCTATCCGCACAAGCCCGGCATCGAGGGGCCGGTCGAGATCACCATCGACCCCGATGCGGAGGATGCGCATAGCGCCAATCCGTTCGCGGCGCTTGAGCGCATCAAGCGAGGCCGCTAAATAGCGGCGGAACCTTGCCCCCGCGGAGCATTTCCTCTATCTAGGCCGTCTTGACGGGCGGCCAGAGGTTTGGCCGCTTTTTGCGTGAGAGAGAATGCGTTATGGCCGTTCCCAAGAGAAAGACCTCGAAATCGCGTCGTGACATGCGCCGGTCGCATCACGCGCTGGACAATCCGAGCTATGTTGAGAGCCCGGATTCGGGCGAGCTTGTCCGCCCGCATCACATCGACCTGAAGACCGGCATGTATCGCGGCCGGCAGGTGCTCGAGGTCAAGCGTCCACGCTGACTTTGCGATCCATGCCCCGTCCGCGCCCGACCATGGTCGGCGGCCGGCGCCGGCGGGAGCGGTCCTGCGCGGGCCGGTGCCCTCAGCCCGTCGCGACACGGGCGTTGCGGCGGAGACGGCGCGAGGAATGGCAATGAGCACGCGCAAGGCCGAGGACCTGACCATCGCGCTCGACGCGATGGGCGGCGACCGGGCACCGGAGGTGGTGCTGGCTGGCGCGCAGATCGCCCGGATCCGGCACCCCGGCGTGCGCTTCCTGCTGTTCGGCGACGAGGCGCGCATCCGGCCTGGGCTGCGGCACCACAAGCTGCTTTCCGAATGCGCCGAGATCCGGCACACGGCCGAAGCGATCGGTAACGATGCCCGGCCATCCGTGGCGCTGCGCCAGGGTCGGGGGTCGAGCATGCGCCTGGCCATCGACGCCGTGGCCAGCGGCGAGGCGGACTGCATCGTCTCGGCCGGCAATACCGGCGCGTTGATGGCGATGGCCAAATACGCGCTGAAGACCCTGCCGGGCATCGACCGGCCGGCGATCGCGTCCTTCTTCCCCACCTCGCGCGGCGAATCGGTGATCCTCGACCTCGGCGCCAATGTCGAGTGCGATCCCGAGAACCTGGTGCAGTTCGCGGTGATGGGCGCGGTCTTCGCCAAGGCCGTGCTGGGCATGAGCCAGCCGACCATCGGCGTGCTCAACGTCGGCGCGGAGGCGCTGAAGGGCAACGAGGTGGTCAAGGAAGCGGCCAACCGGCTGAGCCAGATCGCGCTGCCAGGCCAGTTCGCCGGTTTCGTGGAGGGCAACGACATTCCCAAGGGCACGGTCGACGTGGTGGTGACCGACGGCTTCACCGGCAACGTGGCACTGAAGACGGCGGAGGGCACCGCCTCGCTGATCAACGAGTGGATCCGGCGCACCTTCAAGTCGTCGATCTTCGCCGCGCTGGGCTATCTGCTGGCCCGCAACGCCTTCAACAAGTTGCGCCGCCGGGTCGACCCGCGGCAGTACAACGGGGCGATGTTCCTCGGCCTGCGCGGCATCTGCGTGAAGAGCCATGGCGGCACGGACGCACGCGGTTTCGCCCATGCCATCGACGTCGGCGTCGACCTCGTGCTGAACGGCTTCAACAAGCACGTGGCCGAGGAAGTCGGTCGCTATGGCGGCGAGCCGGCTGCCGTTCCCGCCGTCGGAGGTGCCTGATGGCGATTCGCGCCCGGTTCGCCGGCTGCGGTGCCTATCTGCCGCGCCGCGTGGTGACCAATGACGACCTCGCCCAGTTGGTCGACACCTCCGACGAGTGGATCGTGCAGCGCACCGGCATCCGCTCGCGCCATATCGTTGCGCCGGACGAGCTGACCTCCGACCTGGCGCTGAACGCGGCCCGCGCGGCGCTGGACAATGCCGGCATGACGCCGGACGACATCGACATGATCGTCCTGGCCACCACCACGCCCGACCTGACCTTCCCGGCGACGGCGGTCAGGGTGCAGTCGCGGCTCGGCATGCATCACGGCATGGCCTTCGACGTGCAGGCGGTGTGCTCCGGTTTCGTCTACGCGCTCGCCGTCGCCAACAACGCCATCGCCATGGGGCAGGCGCGCGGCGCGCTGGTCATCGGTGCCGAGGCCTTCTCGCGGCTGCTCGACTGGCAGGACCGGTCGACCTGCGTGTTGTTCGGCGACGGCGCCGGCGCCGTCGTTCTGACCGCCTTGCCCGACCAGTCCGGCACGGCCGCCGACACCGGCGTCCTCTCCACCCATCTGCATTCCGACGGCCGCTACGAGGAGATGCTCTATGTCGACGGCGGTGCCTCGAGCACCGGGACCATCGGCAAGGTGCGCATGAACGGCCGGGAGGTATTCAAGCACGCTGTCAATAAACTTGCAGAAGTTGTTGATGAAGCGTTGAAATTTAATGGCATCACCGCCGATCAGCTCGACTGGCTGATCCCGCACCAGGCCAATCGGCGGATCATCGACGCCACGGCGCGCAAGCTGAACATGCCGGCGGAGAAGGTGGTGCTGACGGTCGAGCGGCACGCCAACACCTCGGCCGCCTCGATCCCGCTGGCCCTGGCCGAAGCGGTCGGCGACGGCCGCATAAAGCGCGGCGACCTGCTGCTCCTGGAGGCCATGGGCGGGGGCTTTACCTGGGGTTCGGCGCTGGTCCGCTGGTAGGATCGCGCCTGCGGAAATAAGGCGATTCCATGTCAATCGCGCCGTCCGCTTTAACGTGTCAGCTCAAGTCTTTGTAATTGACGATCTTTTTTGGAACGCTTAGCATGCGCGCCTGACCTTGTGCAGGAGGGCTCCGATGGCTGGCGATACCGTCACGCGCGCGCAGTTGAGCGAAGCGGTCTACGAGGAGGTGGGATTGTCCCGCAACGAGTCCGCCGAACTCGTTGAGGCGGTTCTCGACGAGATCGCCCTCGCGCTCGCCGACGGGGACGTGGTGAAGATCTCCAGTTTCGGCAGTTTCTCCGTGCGCCAGAAGGGCGAGCGCATCGGACGCAACCCCAAGACGGGCGAGGAGGTTCCCATTCAACCGCGCCGGGTCCTGGTGTTCCGCGCCTCGCATGTGCTGAAGGACCGGATCAACGAGACGGCGCCGGCGTGACGCGTCAATGACGATGGGTACGGAAGATGTCTGAAGCAACGGCAACGGCCGGTCGGCGGGGCGGGGGCAAGTCCGCCGCGGCCTACCGGACCATCAGCGAGGTCTCCGAGGAACTCTCCGTGCCCCAGCACGTGCTGCGCTTCTGGGAGACCAAGTTCAGCCAGGTGCGGCCGCTCAAACGCGGCGGCGGCAGGCGCTACTACCGGCCCGAGGACATCGACCTGCTGCGCCAGATCCAGCACCTGCTCTACGAGGAAGGCTTCACCATCCGCGGCGTGCAGAAGCTGCTGAAGGAAGGCCAGGTGAAGCCCGGCCAGCCGCTGCCGACGGTCACCCCGACGGCGCCGGAGGATCGGGACGAGAGCGCGAGCGGCCCCGCGGCAACCGCGCCGGCCACCACCGATGGCGGCCGACACGGCGCCCTGCCGGCCGATGTGCGCCAGCAGCTCGCCGACGTCCTGCGCGAGTTGAAGGCCCTGCGCGCGGCATTGACCTCCGACTGATCGCCGGGCCTGTGGCGCCGGGATCGGGCGCTTCAGACATCCCGGCGCGGCGGGGCGATTGCGCCTTGATGGGGCCAGCCGCCCTCAGTATAGTCCGCCCGCTCGTCGACAGGCCGGCCCAAGCCGCCCACGACGGCAAAGGTTCGGAGCGTAGCGTAGCCTGGTTAGCGCACCGGTCTGGGGGACCGGGGGTCGGGAGTTCAAATCTCCCCGCTCCGACCATTCTCACACCCTTTCAGCGACGCCTTGCCTTTGGCCTTGTTGCGGCCTGGTCAACACCGCTTCCGGTCAGCGAGAACTTCTGGCGTCCTCCCGGCCGACCGCAGGGAGAGCCGGGACCGGCTGGTCGACTTCGCGAGTCTTGATGTCGGTGAAGACGGGATTCCGGTCCCGGGTCTGCGACGCGGCACTCCGCGCCGCATCGCGCCCGGGACGACACCACTTTAAGACGAAGGCCGCAAATCAGCGTCGGTCCGGCCGACCGCAGGGCGAGCCGGGACCTCGCGCCGTCTCGCCGCGGCGTTGGCGAGGACGGGCACAAGGTTCCGCATCTCCGGCTGTCGCCTGCGTGCGGAACGACGGTGGGTTCCCGCTCTGCTTCCTCGCAAACGTCGACCGCAGGGTGCACCGGGACCGGCCGGTCGCCCTCGCACGTGTCGGAGCCGGCAATGACGGGATGCCGGTCCCGGGACAGCGAAGCGGCACAGCGCACCGCATCGCGCCCGGGACGACGATTCAACTATCTGATTTTACTTGTCATTCCCGCGAATGCGGGAATCCAGACCGGCGGGCGATCCGCACGGTCGGCATGAATCCCCGATCGGGTCGGGGATGACATCGGTGAGGTTGGTGGCGCGCTGACACGGGCATCGGTTCGTCAACCCGGTCGGGGCCGTGCGGCTGGGGTCAACCCTCAACCAGCCGTCGCCCTTCGTCGGTCAGGCGGCAGACCAGCCAGTCGGGTTTGAGCGGGTTGTCGAACCAGGGCTCGGCCCAGCCGGCGTCGAGACAGGCGCGAACCATGCGCGGGCTGATCTTCTGGCCCTGGCGGTCGAACAGGGGCAGCTTGCCGCTCGGCTGTTCGAGACCGCGGGCGAGCCAGCGGCGCTGCGTGGCCGAGGGCTTGCGCTTGGGCGGCGCATCCTTGTTGGCCGGCCTGCGTCGGGCCGGGGAACTCGCCTCGGTCATCGTCTTCCACATTGTCGTCCCACCATCACGGGCGTGCCCGATGATAGGCAATGCGCGGCGAAAAAGGAATGTCGCGCCAAAGGAGAATGTCGCGCCAGCGGAATGTCGCGCCAAAGGAATGTCGCTCCGGGGTTACCAGCCTTTCGCGATCTCCGCGATCACCTGGGTGGCGTACCGGCATTGCTCGGCGGTGACGTCGAGATGGGTGGTGGCGCGCACGATGCGCGGGCCGAACGGCATCAGGAGGACACCGCGCTCCGCCGCGGCGGCGACCAGGGCGGCGGCGTCCGGCACGCCGTCGTCGAGGCGGAAGACGACGATGTTGGTCTGCACCGTGGCGAGGTCGAGCCTTATGCCCGGCAGGCCGGCGATGGCCTCGGCGATGAGGCGGGCATTGGCGTGGTCCTCGGCCAGGCGATCGAGATTGTGGTCGAGCGCATGAAGCCCGGCGGCCGCCAGGATGCCGGCCTGGCGCCAGGCGCCGCCAAACATGCGCCGCACGCGTACCGCCCGGGCGATGTCCGCCCGCCGGCCGGCGATGACGCTGCCGACCGGGCTGCCGAGACCCTTGGAGAGCGCGACCGAGACCATGTCGAAGGGAAGGGCGAGTTCGGCGAGTGGGCGGCCACTGGCGATGGCGGCGTTGAACAGCCGCGCCCCATCGCAATAGGCGGCCATGCCGAGGTCGCGGGCGCGCTCGCAGATGGCGGCCACCTCCTGCTGCGGGAAGACCAGGCCGCCGCCGCGATTGTGCGTGTTCTCCACGACGACCAGCGTGGTCGGCGGGAAGATGACGTGGTCGCGCGGCTTGAAGGCGGCCGCGACGTCGCCGGCGGTGAAGAGACCGCCGCGGCCGACGACGCGGAACTGCACCCCGGCATTGACCGGGGCGGCGCCGGTCTCGTGCCAGACCACGTGCATCTCGTCGCCCAGGACCACCTCGTCCCCCGGCGCCGCGAGCAGCTTGAGGGCGATCTGGTTGGCCATGGTGCCGCTGGCCAGGAACAGCGCCGCCTCCTTGCCGAGCAGGCCGGCGATGCGCTCCTGCAGGGCGATGACGGTCGGGTCCTCGCCGTACTGGTCGTCGCCGACCGGCGCGGCGGCCATGGCGGCGCGCATCGCCGCGGACGGCCTGGTGACGGTATCGGAGCGGAGGTCGACGCGGTCCATGAGGCTTCCATCCATGCAGGTCGTCCGGGCGCGTGGCTGGCCTGAGCCTAGAGCGGCCGTCGGGCGGGGGGAAGGGCTGGAACGCCACCGCCCGTTCGACGACGTGCCGCGCCATCCCTATGATGCGAGCAGAATGCCGAAACAAGGCGGCACCCGAACTGCGACGGAGGAGACGAGATGTCCGGCAGCCAGGCGGTCACCCTCTACATGACCTTTCCCGACATGGACAATGCCCGGCAGATCGCGGCGGCCCTGGTGGAGGAGCGGCTGATCGCCTGCGCCAACATCCTGCCGGCCATGGTCTCGGTGTTCCGCTGGGAAGGCAAGGTGGAGGAGCAGGAGGAGGTCGCCATGCTGGCCAAGACCGTGGCCGGCCGGGTGGCGGCGATCGAGGCGGTGCTGGCAGAACGCCACCCCTACGCGGTGCCATGCCTGACGGTATGGCCCATCGCCGACGGCCACCAGCCCTATCTCGACTGGATCGGCGAGGAGACGGCGCTGGCGTGACGCGGCGTCCCGGCCTGGCCGGTTGGCACTGACTCGCTCTGGCCGCTACGCCCTGGCCGCTACGCCCTGGCCGATACGCTCTGGCCGATACGCCCTGGCCGACGCGATATGGCCGACGCGATATGGCCGACGCGCTCTGGACGCCCACCCAGCGCAGGAATATAATCCCGTAGCCGTCGACGAGGCGTGTCTGGATATCCCCGGCGGTCGCCCGGCTGCGGCGAAACAGGCACGGAATGTTAAGGAATGATAATTTTTGTTCATGATTTTTCGCGCCGCGGATCTGCCGTGGACCCTTCAAGAGCGGCGTGCGGGCGGCTGGACACCCCGGGGCGGATCCCGCCGATCGACGGACGTCCGCGGTCTGCATACGGGCCATGAGCGGGCGCGCCTCGCCAGCGAGCGGGAAGGGGGTATCATGACCGGCGAGGCCGTTCCGTCTTGCCCGAAAGGATGAGCCCGTTGTCACCCGCCGCCGGCCGTGTCGCCGTGATCTTCTCCAGCCTCGGCCACGCGACCATGCACGTGATGGCGGCGCTGTACCTCACCATCGTCATCGAGCTCGAGCGGGTCTGGACCATGGGCTATGACGAGTTGATCCAGCTCTGGACCCTGGGGGCGCTGCTGATCGGCCTCGGCGCGCCGCTCGCCGGCTGGCTGGGCGACCGCTGGTCGGAGCGCTGGATGATGGTGGTGTTCTTTCTGGTGACCGGCGCCGGGGCGGTTGCGGCGGGCCTCTCGGACGGTCCGGCGGCCTTGTGGATCGGCCTCGCGGTGCTCGGCATCGGCGCCTCGATCTACCATCCCGTCGGCATGTCCTGGGTCGTCGGCAATGCGCCCAATCCCGGCCGGGCCATCGGCGTGGTCGGCATCTTCGGCTCGATCGGCATCGCGCTCGCCGCGGCGATCGCCGGCGGTCTGATCGAGATCGCCAGCTGGCGCGAGGCCTTCATCCTGCCGGGCGTGGCCTCGATCGCCTTCGGCGTGGCACTTGCCGGGCTCTGCCTTGCCGGCAAGGCGGCGGACGGCAACAAGTCGGGCGACAGCATCAGCCGCGGCGTGGCCCGCGGCGACATGATGCGCACCTTCATCGTGCTGACCGTGACCATGGCGGCCGGCGCCATGGTGTTTCACGCCCTGTCGACCGCCATGCCGCGCCTGTTCGAGGCGCGCATGGACGCGCTGGTCGGCGGTAATGTCGCCTATGTCGGCTTCATGGTAACGGCGGTCTACCTGTTCGCCGCCACCGCACAGCTGGTCGGCGGCATGCTGGCCGACCGGCACCCGGCCAAGCGGATCTACCTGATCGGCCTCGCCATCCAGGTGCCGTTCCTGTTCCTGGTCAGCCAGACTGTCGGCCTGCCGCTGCTGGCGGTGACCTGCGCGGCGGTGTTCATCGGCACCTTCTACCTGCCGGCGGAGAATCTTCTGCTGGCGCGCTACACCCCGGCCCGGCACCGGGGCCTGGCCTATGGCGCGAAGTTCGTGCTGGCCTTCGGCATCGGCCCGATCGCCATCAACCTGATCGCCTGGACCTTCGGCGCGACCGGCGGCTTCACGCTGTTGCTGCTGATCCTCACCGTCTTCGCCGCGATGGCGCTGCTCTCGGCGCTGGCGCTGCCGGGCGACCGGCGGCAGGCAGCCCCTGTCGCGGTGCCGGCGGAGTAGGGCGCAAGCGGGCGCTTGAGGCGGCATGGAAACGGCGCGCCCCGAAAATTGTCCGGGACGCGCCGCCGAAGGGCGCGGAAACGCCGTCGCCTGGCTGTCAGGCCGTCGCCTTTGCCAGCCCCTGGTCGAGGTCGGCGATGATGTCCGCGACATCCTCGATGCCGACCGACAGGCGCACCACGTCGGGACCGGCGCCGGCCTCCAGCAGCTTCTCCTCGGAGAGCTGGCGGTGGGTCGTCGAGGCCGGGTGGATGATCAGCGAGCGGGCGTCGCCGATATTGGCGAGGTGGCTGAACAGCTCGACGCTCTCCACCAGCTTCACCCCGGCTTCATAACCACCCTTCACACCGAATGTGAAGACAGCCCCACAACCCTTTGGCGTATATTTCTTCGCCAGCTTGTTGTAGGGCGATGAGGCGAGGCCGGCATAGTTCACCCACTCGACCTTGGGGTGGCCTTCCAGATGCTCGGCCACCTTCATGGCGTTCTCGCAATGGCGCGCCATGCGCAGCGACAGGGTCTCGATACCCAAGAGGGTGAGGAAGGCGTTCATCGGCTGCTGGTTGACGCCAAGGTCGCGCAAGCCCACGGCGTGGCCGTGGAAGGTGTAGGCGAGCTCGCCGAAGGTCTCGTGGAATTTCAGCCCGTGATAGCCGGGATTCTCGGCCGTCAGGCCGTTGAACTTGTCCGACTGGGACCAGTCGAAACGGCCCGAATCGACGACCACGCCGCCGATCGAGGTGCCGTTGCCCGAGAGGAACTTGGTGGTGGAGTGGACGCAGATGTCGGCGCCGAACTCGAAAGGCCGGCAGAGATAGGGCGTGGCCATGGTGTTGTCGACGATCAGCGGCACGCCGATCTCGTGCGCCACCTTGGCGATGGCCTCGATGTCCTGGATCACGCCGCCGGGGTTGGCCACCGATTCGATGAACAGGGCACGGGTGTTCTCGCTCGCCGCCTTGCGGAAGTTCTCCGGGTCGTCGCCGTCGACGAAGACGGACTTCCACCCGAAAGCGCGCGGGAAGCTGTTGCCGAGCTGGTTGATCGAGCCGCCATAGAGCTTCTTGGCGAGAATGATTTCCGCGCCCGGCTCCATGAAGGGGAAGAGGGCGAGCAGCTGGGCGGCGTGGCCCGACGAGGTGGCGGTGGCGCCGACGCCGCCCTCGAGTGCCGCCATCCGCTCCTCGAGGGCCGAGACGGTGGGGTTGGTCAGGCGGGAGTAGATGAAGCCCAGCTTCTGCAGGTTGAACAGCGAGGCCGCGTGCTCGACATCGTCGAAGACGAAGGATGTGGTCTGGTAGATCGGTGTCTGCCGGGCGCCGGTCGTCGGGTCGGGCGCGGTACCGGCATGCACCAGCAGTGTGTCGAAGCCGGGGGTCTTGGGCTCGTCCGCCATGGGAGTCAGGTCCTTCTTCGTTTCGATGAGATGACACGGGAGTTCACGCCCTGCCAGGCGATCTCGCCATTGAGCCGGGCGTATTCGATCTTGGGGCAGCGGTTCATCACCACGTTGAGCCCGGCGGACTCGGCCAGTGCCGCTGCCTTGTCGTTGCGTACGCCGAGCTGCATCCAGACGACGGCGGGCAGGGGGCGGAGCGCCAGCGCCTGGCGGGTGATGCCGAGCGCCGCCTCGGAATTGCGGAAGATGTCGACCATGTCGACGGGTTCCGGGATCTCCGCCAGGCTGGCATGGCAGGGCTCGCCCAGGATCTCCAGGCCAGCGGCAATCGGATTGACCGGGATCACGCGGTATCCCTTGGCCTGCAGGTACTTCATGGCGAAGTAGCTGGGCCGGATCCATTTCGGGCTGGCGCCGACCATGGCGATGGTTTTCACGGTGTCCAGGATGCCGCGCAGATAGGCATCGGGATAGCGGTCGTGGTCGACCGCCCCGCTCTCGGCGGCAGCGGACGCGTTGGCGCTGCCGTCCATCATTCGCCGCTCCAGACCGGCTGGCGCTTGGCGATGAAGGCGTCGATGCCCTCCGCCGCGTCCCGGGCCAGCATGTTCCGGACCATGACCTCGGCGGTGTATCGGTAGGCCTCGGCGAGCGGCATCTCGATCTGGCGGTAGAACGCCTCCTTGCCGATGGCGACGGTCAGGGGCGACTTGGCCGCGATCGAGGTGGCGAGCGCGTCGACGGCCTGGCGCAGCTCCGCGGCCGGGACGGCGCGGTTGACGAGGCCGAGGGCGACCGCCGTCTCGGCGTCGACCGGATCGCCGGTCAGCAGCATCTCCATCGCCTGCTTGCGGCCGACGGCGCGGGACAGGGCCACCATCGGCGTGGAGCAGAAAAGCCCGATATTGACCCCGGGCGTGGCGAAGCGCGCGCCGGTCGAGGCGATGGCGAGGTCGCAGGAGGCGACGAGCTGGCAGCCGGCCGCCGTCGCCATGCCGCCGACCTCGGCGATCACCGGCCTGGGCAGATCGACGATGCGCGTCATCAGGCGGCTGCAGGTCTCGAAGATGCGTGTAAGCATGGCGCGATCGGCGCCGCGCAGTTCCTTCAGGTCGTGGCCGGCGGAGAATGCCGGCCCTTCGGCGGCGATGACGACGACCTTGATCGCCGGATCGCGGGCGAGTTCGGCGAGCTCTCGATCGAGCCGCTCCATCAGGGCGAGAGAGAGGGCGTTGCGCGTGGCTGGCCGATCGAGCGTGAGCCGCGCGATGCCGTCGCCGCGCTCGACGCGCAGTTCGTCCTCGATCGGCTTCGGTGATGCGGTCATGCGGGCTCCCGCGCTTGTTCCCTCGGAAAGGCTCGCGCAATCTAGCACCAGCGAAACGACGGGTTAAAGGTCCGCAGCATGAGTGAGGGAGACGGCAGCCGTGACGAAAACACAGCCATCGAGGCCGAGGATTTCCTGGCACTGGTGCGCGACGGACTGCCCGAGGCGCGCGACCTGCCGCTGAGTCTGCTGGAATGGGGCAGGGGGCGGCTGGTGCTGCGCCTGGCGGCCGATGAACGCTACATCCGCCCTGGCGGCACGATCTCCGGCCCCACGCTCTTCGCGCTATGCGACCTGGCGCTGTACGGCGCGGTCATGTCGATGATCGGCAGGGTTGAACTGGCAGTCACCACCTCGATGACCATCAACTTCCTGCGCCGGCCACGGCCTGGGCTGCTCGACGCCCGTTGCCGGCTGATGAAGCTCGGCAGCCGGCTGGCGGTGGGGGAAGTGCATGTCGAGGACCCGCAAAGCGCTGTCGTGGCGCACGCCACCGGCACATACTCGATTCCACCACGGGATTGAGGTAATTTAATACCACATCGTTAACTGCCGGTTCTGCATGGCAGAATTTCGTTGACTTCCAGCGGAGCGGGCCATAGAACCCGGCGCACATCCGGTCCCGACCCGGGCGAGATTTGCCCTGGCCCAGGGGCCGGTTTCCGTTTCGATCAACGCACAGCCAGACGGACAGGTTCTGCCATGACGACCGTTTCCGCGAAGGCCGCGGAGGTTCAACGCAAATGGTACGTCGTCGATGCCGACGGCGTCGTGCTCGGCCGGTTGGCCAGCCAGATCGCGTTGCGCCTGCGCGGCAAGCACAAGGCGATCTTCACGCCGCATGTCGACACCGGCGACCACGTGGTCGTCATCAATGCCGAGAAGGTGCGCCTGACCGGTCGCAAGGCGACGCAGGACATCTTCTACTGGCACACCGGCTATCCCGGCGGGATCAAGGGCAAGTCGAAGGGCGAGATCCTCGACGGCAAGTACCCGGAGCGGGTCATCTACAAGGCCGTGGAGCGCATGATCCCGCGCGGTCCGCTCGGCCGCCAGATGATGACCAAGCTGCGCGTCTATGCCGGCACGGAGCATCCGCACGCCGCCCAGCAGCCCGAGGCGCTGGACATCGGCGCCATGAACCCGAAGAACAAGAGGTAGGTCGATGGCCGAGACCCAGACCCTTACCGATCTCAAGGATCTTGGCGCCGGCGGCGTCGAGGCGGAGACCGACATTCCGGTCGAGCCGAAGATCGACCAGTGGGGCCGCGCCTATGCCACCGGCCGCCGCAAGGACGCCATCGCCCGTGTCTGGCTGAAGCCGGGCTCGGGACGCATCACGGTCAACGGCAAGGACCAGGAGCAGTACTTCGCAAGGCCCGTCCTGCGCATGCTGCTGCTGCAACCCTTCACCACGGTGGACCGGGCCAACCAGTTCGACGTCGTCTGCACCGTGGTCGGAGGTGGACTGTCGGGACAGGCCGGCGCGGTGCGCCACGGCATCAGCCGGGCGCTGGTCAACTTCGAGCCGCCGCTGCGCGGCGCGCTGAAGCAGGGCGGGTTCCTGACCCGCGACAGCCGCACGGTGGAGCGCAAGAAGTATGGCCGCCGCAAGGCCCGCCGCAGCTTCCAGTTCTCCAAGCGCTAGGACAGCCGATCGAAGCCGATCGGAAATGGCCGGTGGCGGGGCCCGTCACCGGCCATTTTTTATGTCTACGGGTAGTATTTTGGTGATGTAGAATCTCTCCGAAGGTTGCCAAGGCTCTCAATGACCAGTCAAAATACTCCCGAGCTGAACAAGTGTCCGATCGGAGGGGAGTAGGACGAATGCGCAAGGTGTTGATCGGCGGTCTGGTGGCTGCGTTCGCGGTGCCGGCCCTGGCCCAGGATGAGTTCCCGATGACGGGCCGCTGGGCCTTTTTCGAGTACGGGGCACGCAATGTCTCGTCCGGCGCGGTGGCCGATGCCTGCCGCGACAGCTGGGACAGCTTCGGGCCCGATGGCGCCTTGCTCTCCTTCAGCCGCAATGATGCGAACAATATCCAGATCGATCTCGCCGGCTTCTGCGAAATCGTCGACAACAGCCGGATCTCCTGCACCTATCTGCTGGACGACACCGGGCCGATCAACGAGGTGTACACCGACGAATACGCCTGGGTCGGTGACGACATCATCGACTATGCGGTTTATGGCGCCGACGGCAAGCTGGACACCGAGACAAGCTGGACCTATCTACGCTGCCCGCCCGGCATTCAGTCCTTCCGATGATGGTCCCAGGAAGCGGGCGACATTGTCCGGACTGATCCTGCCGTATAACGGGACGTTTCCGCGGCTGGAGCCGCGTGTCTTCGTCGCCGGCAACGCCGCCGTCGTCGGCGACGTGGAGATCGGCGAGGCATCGAGCGTGTGGTACGCCGTCACGCTGCGCGGCGACGTCAACGTCATCCGTGTCGGGCGGCGCACAAACCTTCAGGACGGCACTACGGTCCACTGCAACCATGACGGCCAGGGGACCCATATCGGCGACGACGTCACGGTCGGTCACATGGCCCTGCTGCACGACTGCACGCTGGAGGACCGGGCTTTCGTGGGCATGCGGGCAGTGGTGATGGACGGTGCCGTCGTCGAAAGCGACGCCATGGTCGCCGCCGGCGCGTTGGTTACGCCCGGAAAGCGGGTGAAATCGGGCGAGTTGTGGAGCGGCGCGCCCGCCAGGAAGATGCGCGATTTGAGCCGCGAGGAGATCGACCGCTTTCTCTGGTCCTCTCGGCACTATGCGGAACTCGCCCGCCAGCACCTCGAATCCTACGGCTAGCAGGCTCCGGCGTTGAGCGAACCGGTCAGTCGGCCGCGCGAACCTTTACGTAGGATCCGGGGGCGGGCTCGATCGGCTGGAGCGGGCCTTGGCGAGGATCACGGGCCGGCACGCTGCCGCCGTCGAACTTCTTCAGCCACTTCCGCCATTCCGGCCACCACGAGCCGGGCTTCTCCTCGGCCCCCTTGAGCCAGGCTTCCGGGCTGCGGGCGCGCCGGCTTTTGGTCCAGTGGGCGTATTTTACCGGCTCGGGCGGGTTGACCACGCCGGCGATGTGACCGGATCCGGAGAGCACAAACTTGACCGGCCCGCCATAGGTCTGGGTACCGGCATAGGTCGAGCGCCAGGGCGCGATGTGATCCTCCTTGGTGGAAAGGATGAAGCTCGGCACCTCGATCTTCGACAGGTCGATGGGTGTGCCGCCGAGTGTCAGCGCGCCCGGTTCCACAAGCCTGTTCTCCTGGTACATGCGCCGCAGGTAGTAGCTGTGCATCGCTGCGGGCATGCGCGTGGAATCGCTGTTCCAGTAGAGCAGATCGAAGGGGAAGGGCTCCTTGCCCAGCAGATAGTTGTTCACCACGAAGGACCAGATGAGGTCGTTGGCGCGCAGCATGTTGAACGTGGTCGCCATCGCGCTGCCCTCGAGATAGCCCTCCTTGGCCATGCGCGCCTCCAGGGCGGCCAGCTGTTCCTCGTCGATGAAGACGCCGAGTTCGCCCGCCTCCTGGAAATCGATCATGGTGGTGAAGTAGGTCGCGCTTTTCACCCGGTCGGCCGTGCCCTTGGCGGTCATGTGCGCCAGGGTGGCCGCGAGCAGCGTGCCGCCGAGGCAGTAGCCGATGACGTTGAGCTCCCGCTCCCCCGTCTGCTGCTCGACCGCCTCCATGGCTGCGAGCGGTCCCTCGAACATGTAATCCTCGAAGGATTTCTTCGCCAAACGGGCGTCGGGATTGACCCAGGAGATCACGAAGACGGTCAGGCCCTGGGAGACGGCCCAGCGGATGAAGCTGTTCTCCGGCCTGAGGTCGAGGATGTAGAACTTGTTGATCCAGGGCGGGATGATCAGCAGCGGGCGGCGCGCCACTGTCTCGGTCGCGGGCGCATACTGGACAAGCTGCATGAGGTCGTTCTGGAAAACGACCTCACCCGGGGACACGGCGATGTTGCGCCCGACCTCGAAGGCGTCGGTGTCGGTCATCGTGATGCGAAGCTCGCCCTGGCCGCGTTCCAGGTCGGTCAACAGGTTGTCGAGCCCCTTCACGAGGTTCTCGCCACCGGTTTCCAGCGTGGTGCGCAATACCTGGGGATTGGTCATCACGAAGTTCGACGGCGCCATCGCGTCGACGAACTGGCGGGTGTAGAAATCGACCTTTCGCGACGTCTTGCTGTCGAGCCCATCGACCTCCTTCACCGTGCCCTGGATGTATTTCGAGGCCAGCAGGTAGGACTGCTTGATGAAGTCGAAAACGACATTCTCGTCCCAGGCGGCATCCTTGAACCGTCGGTCGCCGCTTTCGGGCAGGGCGACGGGATCGGTGTCGTGACCCATGAACTTCATGGCCGAACGCTGCCACAAGGTCATGTACTCGCCCCAGAACTGCATCTGCGCCTGGGCCAGCCGCGACGGGTCCGCGATCAGCCGCGTGGTCATCTCGATGAACGCCTGACCGAGATTGAGCGGATCGAGTTCTGCCGGTCCGTCCTTGCGCTGACGCTCGAGGAAACCGGCCACCAGCTTTTGGCTGCGCTCGGCGATCTCGGCCCAGGCCTTGCCCATCGCCATCGGGTCGGGCAGGTGGACCTGGTCCTGATCCGCGGCGCTACGGCCGGATGAAGCTGGTTTCGCTGATGACATGCTCGCCTCGCCTGGTGATCCGAAGTGCGCCAGGACGCCCACAGAGCAACGAGTCTATCGATCCGATCTGCCTTTGCCTAGCCACACTCCGTTGCCACTAGGAGGCAAGTGGGTTAAGCGATACTGCCCGTCATCAATGGCTTGATCGCCATGGCTGGTCGGCAGGAGACACGATCGCCCTCTTTTATCCGGTCGAAGGCAGTGAAGTGAGATGGTTCGAAGCAGCGCAATGGTGACATCACGAGTGACCGGCAGATCTTATGGCGGCGTGGTGGGCGCGATAATGACCGCCACGCTCGCCGCTGGCGCCCTGGGCGGCTGCAGCACGGTCGAACGCGTCACCGACGCCGTCAGCTTCGACAGCAGCACCTATGCCGGCGACGTGACGCCGTCCACCCGCCCGCAGGTCGCCCAGTCCAGCTCGGCGTCCTCCGCGCAGGGCGGAACGTCACTCGCCCTGGCGCCGGAGGACGTCGTCGCCGGCACGCCCCGCGCGCCGCAGCAGGCGCCGCCGCCACAGCAGCAGCGCGCTCCCCAGGCGCCGCAGCCGGCCGCGGCGAGTTCATCGATACCGACGCGCGGCCCGGCCCAGCCCGTCAATACGCCGCCGGACAGCGGCGTCGCCTTCCCGAATCTGGCCGATGTGCCCGATGAGCCGGACAACCTGCCGAGCAATGAGGAACTGACCGAGGTCCGCGAAGAGCTCGAGACCGATCGCGACAACGCCAATGCCGGTGCCAGCGGAGCGGTCGCAGGTTCAACCGCCGCGAACCAGGATTCGAGCGCGGCGACCACGGCGTCAGGCGGCTCGATCATGCAGTCGCTGCGCGATCGCCTGGAGCAGTCGACTGGCACGGTCGCCACCAGCGGTGGGCCTGTCACCATCACCTTCGGCGCCGGTGAAACCAGCGTGCCGGGAAGTGCCAGCGGGCAACTGGCCGGCGTCGCCGGGCAGGTCAGCGGCGGCGGCGCGGTCCGCGTGGTCGGCTACGCGCTCGTCGACGATACGACCGATCGGGCCGCCGCGCTCGGCGTGGCGCTGCAGCGCGCGAACGCGATCGCCGCGGCGCTGGTCAACCAGGGCGTGGATGCGTCGCGGATCTCGGTCTTCGGCAATGCGGTTACAGAGCCGCAGGTGAGCGATATTGCGCGGGCTCGTCGCGTCGATGTCTTCGTAGAGTAGGTCTTCGTCGCACAGTCGGGCAGTCCCGCAAGGCGCGGACCGCCGCTCTCTGATCAGGATCGCGAGCCCACAAGGTGATCGAGCAGGAATTCCATCGGATCCGGCGGCTGCCGCCTTACGTGTTCGCCGAAGTCAACGAGATGAAGGCGAAGGCCCGGGCAGCGGGCGAGGACATCATCGATCTCGGCATGGGCAATCCAGACCAGCCGACGCCTTCCCACATCGTCGAAAAGCTGGTTGAGGCGGTGCGCAATCCCCGCACCCACCGGTATTCCACTTCCCGCGGCATTCCCGGGCTCCGAAGGGCGCTGGTCGGCTACTACCAGCGCCGCTTCGGCGTCGTGCTCGATGCCGATCGCGAGGTCGTGGTCACCCTGGGCTCGAAGGAGGGGCTCGCCAATCTCGCGCAGGCGATCACCAGTCCGGGCGACATCATCCTGGCGCCGAACCCGAGCTACCCCATCCACATGTTCGGCTTCATCATCGCGGGGGCGGCGGTGCGCAGCGTGCCGGCAGAGGCCGGTCCGGATTTCATCCATCACCTGGAGCGCGCGGTGCGTCATTCGGTGCCCAAGCCGACCGCGCTCGTCATCAACTATCCTTCCAATCCGACTGCCCAGGTGGTTGATCTCGCCTTCTATGCCGACGTGGTGGATTTCTGCCGCCGCAACGGCATCTACGTGCTCTCCGACCTGGCCTATTCGGAGATCTATTTCGGGGAGCGCGTGCCGCCCTCGATCCTGCAGGTGCCCGGCGCCAAGGATATCGCCGTCGAATTCACCTCTCTCAGCAAGACATACAGCATGCCCGGCTGGCGCATCGGCTTCGCGGCCGGCAACGCGCGGCTCGTCGGCGCGCTGGCGCGGGTGAAGTCCTATCTCGACTATGGCGCCTTCACGCCGGTCCAGGTCGCGGCGACAGCGGCTCTGAACGGGCCGCAGGACTGTGTGGAGGACGTGCGCGCCCTCTACCGGGACCGGCGGGATGTACTCATCAACGGGCTCGGTGCCGCCGGGGGGGAGGTGCCACGTCCGGAGGCGACCATGTTCGCCTGGGCGCCACTGCCGCCACGCTTCGCCCATCTGGGCTCGCTCGCCTTCTCGAAGCTGCTGCTGGAGCATGCGAAGGTTGCCGTCGCCCCCGGCGTCGGATTTGGCGAGTATGGCGACGGCCATGTGCGCCTGGCGCTGGTCGAGAACAAGCACCGCCTCCGACAGGCTGTTAAGAATATCAAGAGTTTCATGAGCAAAGTTGATGATGGACAGGACGTTCGGCAAGTCTCCTAGCAGTCGTCTGATTCGCCGGCGGGGCCGTTGATGGGCAAGCCGCTCAATATCGGGATCGCGGGGCTCGGGACCGTCGGTACCGGCGTGCTGCACATACTCGACCGCAATGCCGACCTGCTGACCGCCCGTGGCGGCCGGCCCATGCGGGTGACCGCCGTATCCGCCCGCGACCGTGCCAAGGACCGCGGCGTCGACCTCTCCGGTGCACTCTGGTGCGACGATCCGCTCGACATGGTCGACGACCCTGCGGTCGATGTCATCGTCGAGGTGATCGGCGGAGCCGAGGGTGTGGCGCGGCTGCTGGTCGAACGCGCCCTCGCCGTTGGCAAACCCGTTGTCACGGCGAACAAGGCGCTGCTCGCCGAGCATGGCGGCCGGCTCGCCGAGGCGGCGGCCGCGGGCGACACGACGCTCGGCTACGAGGCGGCGGTCGCCGGCGGCATACCGGTGATCAAGAGCGTGCGCGAGGCGCTCGCGGCCAACCGTATTTCCAGCCTGCACGGCATTCTCAACGGCACCTGCAACTATATCCTCACCGAGATGCGGCAGACCGGCCGGAATTTCGATGAGGTTCTGAAGGAAGCCCAGGAACTCGGCTATGCCGAGGCCGATCCGACCTTCGATGTCGACGGCATCGACGCCGCGCACAAGCTGGCGATCCTGGCCGGTCTCGCCTTCAACGGTACGGTGCGTTTCGAGGATGTCCATGTTGAGGGCATCCGAAAGATCGGCGCCGAGGACATCGCCTTCGCGGAGGAACTCGGCTTTCGCATCAAGCTGCTCGGCATCGCGCGGGCCGACAACGGCGAGATCGAGCTGCGCGTGCACCCGGCGCTGGTGCGCAGATCCGCGCCGATCGCCGCGGTGGACGGCGTGTTCAATGCTGTCGTCGTGGTCGGCGATTTCGTCGGCGAGGTCATGCTGGAGGGGGCGGGCGCCGGCGCCGGCCCGACTGCCTCGGCGATCGTCGGCGACCTGTTGGACGTCGCCCGCGGCATTCGGGTCCCGGTGCTCGGCACTGTCGAGCGAACGCTCAAGCCGCTGGCAGTGCGTGATCTTGACCGGCATCGGGGCGCCTACTATCTGCGCCTGATGGTCAAGGATCGTCCCGGCGTCATCGCGGCGATCTCCGCGCACATGCGCGATCAAGACATCTCGTTGGAAAGCCTGATCCAGCGTGGACGGTCCTCCACCGATGCGGTACCCGTCGTCATCACCACCCACGAGACAAGCGAAGCGGCGATCCGCGCCGTACTGGCCAAGATCCGGCAGGAGAGCGCCGTGGTCGAGGAGCCGCACATGATCCGCATCGAGCCGTTCAACGGCCGGTAGCATTCAGGGGGTCGGCGCACTCGGTGCGCCGGAGTCCGCTCACAGCTGGTTCGCCAGCGATCGCCTCAACCGGTACGGGGAAAGACGCCATGGCCGAAACCGTTCAGATGGACCGCAACCTGGCTCTCGAGGTTGTGCGCGTCACGGAGGCAGCGGCGCTCGCCGCCTCTCTGCTTATGGGACGCGGCGATGAGAAGTCGGCGGACCAGGCGGCGGTCGACGCTATGCGCAAGGCGCTCAACAGCCTGTATATCGACGGTGAGGTGGTGATCGGCGAGGGTGAGCGCGACGAGGCGCCCATGCTGTTCATCGGCGAGCGTGTCGGGATCGGCAAGGGCCCGGCGATCGACATCGCCCTCGACCCGCTTGAGGGCACGACGATCACCGCCAAGGGTGGACCGAACGCGCTGGCCGTGGTGGCCATGGCCAACAAGGGGGGCTTCCTCAAGGCGCCTGACGTCTACATGGAAAAGATCGCCGTCGGTGGCGGGCTGCCCGCGGACCTCGTGGACATCGATTCCACCGTGGCACAGAACCTGAAGTCGCTGGCGCTCGCCAGGCAGTCGGAGATCTCCGACCTCGTCGTCTGCATTCTCGACCGGCCGCGGCACGAGGAACTGATCGCCAAGACACGCGAAGCCGGAGCGCGGATCATGCTGATATCCGACGGCGACGTATCGGGTGTCATCGCCACCTCCCAGCCGGACAGTGGCGTGGACATGTATGTCGGCTCGGGCGGTGC
>JAVKFF010000143.1:0-4033 GCA_040226215.1 Azospirillaceae bacterium | reverse complement strand
CCGCGCGGTGATCGACCTTCCCGGGCATGCCGGGCTGCGGGTCCAGGTCCCCGCCGGACAGGTGGACTCCGATTATGGCCTGGTCTGGACCGCACCGGACCGGCCGGGGGCCTATCCGATGGTGTTCCGCGACGGGGCGGGGCGCAGCAGGGCGGCGGTGATCATGTTCGTCATGGTGCCGGCCGGGGCCGCGGCGACAGGCAGCATCGGCGCCTATGAGATCGGCGCCTACCGGCAGGAGCCGTACAAGGGCTTCCCGCAATACCTGCCGCCGATCGGCTTCATCCAGGTCGACGAGAACATGACCGGGATCCATGTCAGCCCGCATTTCACCCTCGGCCAGTTCCTCGCCAAGCAGGAGAGCGATTTCCCGAAATACCTGGTCCTGAACCCGGACCTGCTGGTCAAGCTGGAGGAACTGCTGGAGGAACTGAACGCCAGCGGCCATCGCGCCGACGGGCTGCAGGTGATGAGCGGCTACCGCACGCCGGCCTACAACCGCCGCATCGGCAGCGGCGCCTACAGCCGGCATGTCTATGGCGCGGCCGCCGATGTGTTCCCCGATACCGCGCCGAAGGACGGCCTGATGGACGACCTGAACCGCGACGGCAGGATCGATGTCGGGGACGCGCTGTGGCTGGCCGGCCTGGTGGAGCGGAAGTTTCCCGAGACCGCACCGGAAGCCAGGCTGGGCGGCGTCGCCGCCTATCCGGCAAACGAATGGCACGGCCCCTTCGTGCATGTCGACGTGCGCGGCTGGAACATCCGCTGGGGCCTCGGCGCGCCGGAAAAGGAGCCCGGCGGCCGGGATGCCGGAAGCTGAAGCGGGGGCCGGATCAGGCCACCGGCCGGTGCCGGTCAGGCCACCAGCCGCTTTGCCCAGTCACCGCCCTCGCGAATGATCTGCTCCTCGTCGACCCCGACCAGGTGCCCGTCGCGCGCCACCACCCGGCCATTGAGTGAGATCCCGGACCGACGGGAAAGACATCAGCGCGGAGACAAGCGGCGCACATAGTCCCGGATCTCGCCGAGCGGCAGGGGACCGAACACGAGGGTCTCTGGATCGGCGCCATCGCCTTGCAACCCGATCCGAACGTCCGGCGGCAGGAAGCATGTCTTCATTGTCATGAATCCCTTGTTGTCCTCCTGCGGCTCGAAGTAGATGCGAGCTACTTTATTCTCCGAGCTCAACTGATAGGGCCAGATCTTCAGAATATCCCGCCAGGAAATCTCGACATCCGACGTACCGATCTGTTCGTCGAGGCATGTGAACGAGATACGGGTCGTCGCTCCGGTTATCGGTCTGTCGCCCCTGAAGAAGACTGCTGTACCCGAATTGACCTCACCCGGCTCGCCCGGTGTTTCCACAAGGTCGCGATGCACGCGCACCGCCTTCAGGATGTTGAGGACGCGCCCATCCTGGATACTTTTCTGCAACTCCTGTACGTCTTTGCCGCCGCTGATGTTGAGATCGGCCGAGGTCAGGAGTCGCTTCTTGATTTCACTCATTGCGATGTCGCGATCCGTCTCGTAGCGGGTCAACGCCGCGGCAAAGGTCACCAGCGGTGCCGCAAGGGAGGTCCCCCCGAACGCGCGGCTGGTGATCAGGGAGCCATGTTTGCCCCGAGTGAACACCGGCATCTCGCAGCCGGGCGCGCCGATCTCGACGACTCCGGCTCCACGATTGGAATGATGGGCCAGCCGGGGTCCCGGCTCGATCGAGGCGACGGTGATGAAATGCGCTCTGCCGTCGCCGCTCGCGCCGCCATAAGCTGCCGGATAGGCTGGGTTCTTGACCAGGGAAGCACTCTGGTTGCCGGCCGCAACAACGAACAGGACAAGCTTCTGATCCTTGATGTAGCTCAGCAGCCCGTCGATCTGAAGCTTCCGCTGCAGGCTGAGATTGACGATGCCGTTGCGTGTCCGAAGCAGCGAGATTACTTCGTTGAACAACGACTGACGAACCGTGATGAGGGTCTTCTGGGTCTCCGATGACAGCACATAGTCATAGATCCGGAACATCTTCAGCGCGATCCGCCGCTCCATCATCGCGTGGATACGCGCAAAAAGCGGCCCCCCCACTACCAGCGACGCCACCTGCGTCCCGTGCAGCGAGGCCTCGTCCTCCTGGTTGATCGGCTGGAGGTCCTGCCAGCCACCGTCGGGCGGGTCCATCGGCAGCAGCTTGAATGCCGCACGCACCAATCCGCTGTCGGCGACCAGCACCTTCACCGGCGGCAATGGCTCCCTGGGATGGTATTGCTCGTTCTCCTGCAGCGCTGCGAGCAGGCCGACCACGTCGAACGGGTAGTTGAGGTCGGAGGGCGGCGGCGAAACCTTGCACTTCGCGTTCTCTGAACTGCTGAGGATCGGCTGTAGCGCATCCTCCGTTGCGGCGGCGGATGGCCATACCGCAGCATCGGCGGGTTCGGCCAGCGCAGCCTCAACCGGTGCGTCGCCGCGGTAGATCCGCAACTGCCTGGGACTGACGATCGGCACGAGGACGGGCTTGCCCGGATGCAATGTCCCAGAATTGTTGTTCACAGCATCGAAGACCGAGACGAAATCCAGATCCCCGCTGCGGAGCGATCCGCCTTTGAAGCGATCCCATCCCCATTCGCGCGATATGGTGAAGAGCTTCCAACGGCCCCACCCGTTACCCACGGAGACCGGCTTGAACTGGCTCTTGTCGAAACGTACCTCCTCCATCGAGGATTTCGTATCGCTGCCCCCTGTTGCAGCCTGGGCCAGAGCATCGGCGCCCTGGGGCATCCGGATCGGAACAAGCACGGGCGCCCCGGGATGCAGTTCCGCAACATCGGGGTTCAGGCTGCGGAACCGGTCGAGAAAGACGCGGAAGGATGGCGCATGCCCGTGATCGGCCACCAGCCGGTCCCAATCGCCATACTTCCTGGCCAGGTTGAACAGATTCTCGAATCCCCAACCGCTGTCGACGTGGAGGGGCAGAACGCTTGCCTCTGGCTGCAGCACGGAACATAGCGGCAGTTCGATCTCGCCCGCTGCGCCGATCGGCAGGTCTGCGGATATCTCGCGACCGGTTGACAGAAGCAGATGGTCCACAGCGAGTCGGAGATAGGATGTGACTTGCACGTCCCGCGCTGCGGCCATCTCCGAACGGCAGACCCGACCCGCAACCGCCTGCAAGCTCTCGCCTGCGCCGTGGGAGGCAACGATGACGGCGCCGAGCAGCCGCTCCTTCTTCTCCGCCGGGGCGGGCTGCGCAGCAACCTCAGCCGGCGCATACCCGACATGAAGGCTGAGGGGATTTCCCAGACCCGGCGCCCAGGCACTGGGCACTGCCGGCACGGCGACCTCGGAATAGACGAGGCCTTCGTCCCGCAGCAGGCCCGCCATATGCAAGCCGCGTTCGGACTGCCGGTAGGTCGGGGGCTCCCTGCAATCTGCGCCGGTGTCGGTCAGCCCGCAAACGATCTGGCCGTATTCCTCTGCCCATTGCAGCGCCCACGTCCTGAATGCCTCGCCATCGACAGGCGAGAATATCGACAGGTCGACCCTGTTTCCCCGGACACCGACGCCGACCACATGGCGCTCCCCCTCCCCGCCATCGGTGAACAGAAGGGCGCCGGCGCCCGCATCCCCGGCGCAGAGGGCCGAGCCTCGGGTCACCAGGTCGGCAGTGCCCCCCGATGCCCGCTCTTCCGCCGGACGGAAAACCGATCCGACCCCGAGCGCCTTTGTGCCATAGACCCCGCCGGCCGCGGCACGGCAGCCATAGCCCGCAAACAGCACGGTGTCGCCCGGCCGGGCGCGCCGGCTCTCCGGCGTGGCAAACGCCTCGATCGCCGGCACCGGTATCTCATCGAGCCCGCGACAGAGCGCGGCCCCCGATGACGGGTTTGCCCCCCGCGCAGGCGCCGAGCTGCAGCGCACCACCATGGTGCGAGCATCCGGCAGAACGATCTGCGCCGTACCGCCGTCCTCCTGCACGCAGGCAGCTGCGGTAAGGACAACGCGGGGGCCGACCACGGTGCCGGTACAGAGGGTTCCGTCG
>JAVKFF010000142.1:0-6725 GCA_040226215.1 Azospirillaceae bacterium | reverse complement strand
CACCATGTCGTCCTTGCCGAACGAGATGCCGGCGCGGCAGGCACGGTTGAAGCCCATCCCCATCATCCGGTCGCAGAAGATCACGGTCTCCTTCTGGCCGCAGTGACGGTAGACATTGTCGATGACCGAGGTGATCTCCTTCTTGGTCAGGATGCGGTTGATCAGGTCGAAGCCGATCTTGTGGCTGCGCGGCAGGATGTCGGCAAGCAGCATGCGGCCGGCCGTCGCCGTCACCTTCTGGATGACCGGGTTGCCGTCCTCGTCGACGGTCTTGTAGCGGCCGCGGACCCGGCTGTGCAGGTGGATGGCGCCGGCATCCAGCGCGCGTTCGATCTCGCCGATCTCGGCATAGGCCGGCACCCGCTCGATCAGCGGGTCGGAGGCCAGCACCTTGCCGGCATCCTCCAGCGACTGCGCCTTGGGCAGTTCGCTTCCCGACTTGCGGTCGAAGACGACGACCTCGTCGGCGGTCCAGGCCTTCAGCAGCAGGGCGGCATCGTCGAACGACACCGTCAGGCCGAGCGGCACGGCCTCTTCCAGGGTCATGTAGTAGAGGCCCAGGACGATGTCCTGGCTAGGCACGATGATCGGCTTGCCGTTCGCCGGGCTCAGGATGTTGTTGGTCGACATCATGAGCACGCGGGCTTCAAGCTGCGCCTCGAGCGACAGAGGCACGTGGACCGCCATCTGGTCGCCGTCGAAATCGGCGTTGAAGGCCGCGCAGACCAGCGGGTGCAGCTGGATCGCCTTGCCCTCGATCAGGGTCGGCTCGAAGGCCTGGATGCCGAGGCGATGCAGGGTCGGCGCCCGGTTCAGGAGGACCGGATGCTCGCGGATCACCTCTTCCAGGATATCCCAGACCTCGGGCCGCTCCTTCTCCACCATCTTCTTGGCCATCTTCACCGTGGCGGCCAGGCCCTTCAGCTCCAGCTTGGCGTAGATGAACGGCTTGAACAGCTCCAGCGCCATCTTCTTGGGCAGGCCGCACTGGTGCAGCTTCAGCTCCGGGCCCACGACGATCACCGAGCGGCCGGAATAGTCGACCCGCTTGCCCAGCAGGTTCTGCCGGAAGCGGCCCTGCTTGCCCTTCAGCATGTCGGAGAGCGACTTCAGCGGGCGCTTGTTGGCGCCGGTGATGACGCGGCCGCGGCGGCCATTGTCGAACAGCGCGTCGACGGCCTCCTGCAGCATGCGCTTCTCGTTGCGCACGATGATGTCCGGCGCGCGCAGCTCGATCAGCCGCTTCAGGCGGTTGTTGCGGTTGATGACGCGGCGGTAGAGGTCGTTCAGGTCCGAGGTCGCGAAGCGGCCGCCGTCCAGCGGGACGAGCGGGCGCAGTTCCGGCGGGATGACCGGGATGACGTCAAGCACCATCCACTCCGGATGGGCGCGCGACTCCATGAACGCCTCGATCAGCTTCAGGCGCTTGACCAGCTTCTTGCGCTTGGCTTCCGACTTGGTCTCGCGCAGCTCGTCACGCACGGTGACGCGCTCCTCCTCCAGGTCGATTCCCGAGAGCAGGTCCTTCAGCGCCTCGGCACCGATCTTGGCGGTGAAGTTCTCCTCGCCGAACTCGTCCTGGGCGTCGGCGAACTCGGCCTCCGACATCAGCTGCAGCCGCTTCAGCGGCGTCAGGCCTGGCTCGGTGACCACGTAGTTCTCGAAATAAAGGACGCGCTCGAGATCCTTCAGCGTCATGTCGACCATCAGGCCGATGCGGCTGGGCAGCGACTTCAGGAACCAGATGTGGGCGACCGGCGAGGCCAGCTCGATATGGCCCATGCGCTCGCGGCGCACCTTGGACAAGGTGACCTCGACGCCGCACTTCTCGCAGATGATGCCCTTGTACTTCATCCGCTTGTACTTGCCGCACAGGCACTCGTAGTCCTTGATCGGCCCGAAGATGCGGGCGCAGAACAGGCCGTCCTTCTCGGGCTTGAACGTGCGGTAGTTGATGGTCTCGGGCTTCTTGATCTCGCCGAAGCTCCAGGAGCGAATCTGCTCGGGACTCGCGATCGCGATGCGGATGCCGTCGAACTCCTCCGGCTTCTGCTGGATCCCGAGCATGTTCATCAACTCATTCATACCTTGGTCCCCTTCGATCCCAGGGATAGGGCCGGTCGGTCATCGACACCCGCCGGCCTGGCAATGTCACCATGGCGGCGCCCGCCCCTATCGAGCGGGCGCGCCGTCATCGGACCCGTAGGGCCCCGTCAATAGGTTTCCTCTTCCAGATCCACGTTGAGGCCGAGCGAGCGCAGCTCCTTCACCAGCACGTTGAAGCTCTCCGGGATGCCGGACTCGAAATTGTCGTCGCCGCGGACGATGGCCTCGTAGACCTTGGTCCGGCCGGCCACGTCGTCCGACTTGACGGTGAGCATCTCCTGCAGGGTGTAGGCCGCACCGTAGGCCTCCAGCGCCCAGACCTCCATCTCGCCGAAGCGCTGGCCGCCGAACTGCGCCTTGCCGCCCAGCGGCTGCTGGGTGACCAGGCTGTAGGGGCCGATGGAACGGGCGTGGATCTTGTCGTCCACCAGGTGGTGAAGCTTCAGCATGTAGATGTAGCCCACCGTGACCTTGCGGGCGAAGGACTCGCCCGTGCGGCCGTCGATCAGCGTCACCTGGCCAGAGGCGTCGAGCCCGGCCTCGCCCAGCATGCGCACGATGTCGTCCTCGCGCGCGCCGTCGAAGACCGGCGTGCCCATCGGCACGCCGATGCGCAGGTTCTCCGCCATCTCGATCAGTTGGTCGTCGTCCAGGTCGGCGATCTCCTGGTCATACTGCTTGGCGCCATAGATGGTCTGCAGCTTCGCCTTGAGCTCGCCCTTCACCGCCTCCGGCTCGCCGGATCCGTATGTCAGCGCGTCCAGCATCTCGCCGATCTGCCGGCCGAGACCGGCTGAAGCCCAGCCCAGATGGGTCTCCAGGATCTGGCCGACATTCATGCGGCTCGGCACACCGAGCGGGTTCAGCACGATGTCGACCGGGGTGCCGTCCTCGAGATAGGGCATGTCCTCCATCGGCGTGATGCGGCTGATCACACCCTTGTTGCCATGCCGGCCGGCCATCTTGTCGCCGGGCTGCAACTTGCGCTTCACGGCGACGAAGACCTTCACCATCTTCATCACGCCGGGCGGCAGTTCGTCGCCACGCTGCAGCTTCTCGACCTTGTCCTCGAAGCGCTTCTGCAGGGCGTCGACCTGGTCGTCGAAGACCTTGCCGAAGGATTCGAGATCGGCCATGCGGCCCTCGTCCTCGACCACGACCTGGCGCCACTGGGCGGCGGTGTAGCCTTCCAGCATCTCCGGCGTGATCTTGCCCTTGATGTCGGAGCCCTTGGGCCCCGACAGGGCGACCTGGCCCAGCAGCATCTCCTTCAGCCGGGCGTTGAAATTGCGCTGCAGGATGGCCCGCTCGTCGTCGCGGTCCTTGGCCAGTCGCTCGATCTCCGCCTGCTCGATCGCCAGGGCGCGCTCGTCCTTGTCGACGCCGCGGCGCGAGAACACCCGCACCTCGACGATCGTGCCGGTGACGCCCGGCGGCAGCCTGAGCGAGGTGTCCCGCACATCGGCCGCCTTCTCGCCGAAGATGGCGCGCAGCAGCTTCTCCTCCGGGGTCATCGGGCTTTCGCCCTTCGGCGTCACCTTGCCGACCAGGATGTCGCCCGGATTGACCTCGGCGCCGATATAGACGATGCCGGCCTCGTCGAGATGGCGCAGCGCCTCCTCGCCGACATTCGGGATGTCGCGGGTGATCTCCTCCTGGCCCAGCTTGGTGTCGCGCGCCATGACCTCGAATTCCTCGATGTGGATTGAGGTGAAGACGTCGTCGCGCACGATCCGCTCGGAGATCAGGATCGAGTCCTCGAAATTGTAGCCGTTCCACGGCATGAAGGCACACAGCACGTTGCGCCCCAGCGCCAGCTCGCCAAGCTCGGTCGACGGGCCGTCGGCGATGATGTCGCCGCGCGCCACGAGATCGCCCACCTTCACCAGCGGCCGCTGGTTGATGCAGGTGTTCTGGTTCGAGCGCTGGAACTTCAGCAGATTGTAGATGTCGACCGTCGACGAGGCGGCTTCCATCTCCTCGGTCGCGCGCACCACGATGCGGGTGCCGTCCACCTGGTCCACCACGCCGGCGCGGCGGGCGACGATGGTGACGCCGGAATCCCGCGCCACGGTCGCCTCCATGCCGGTGCCGACCATCGGCGCCTCGGCGCGCACCAGCGGCACCGCCTGGCGCTGCATGTTGGAGCCCATCAGCGCCCGGTTGGCGTCGTCGTTCTCCAGGAACGGGATCAGCGCCGCGGCCACCGAGACGATCTGCTTGGGCGACACGTCGATCAGGTCGATCATGTCGGGCCGGGCCATCATCGCCTCGCCGCGCTGGCGGCACTGCACCAGATCGCCGGTGAAGCGGCCGTCCTTGTCGAGCTCGGCATTCGCCTGGGCGATGGTGTAGCGGTGCTCCTCCATGGCCGAGAGGTAGATCACCTCGTCCGTGACCTGGGCGTCCACCACGCGGCGGTAGGGGCTCTCGATGAAGCCGTACTTGTTCACCCGGGCATAGGTCGCCAGCGAGTTGATGAGGCCGATATTCGGCCCCTCCGGCGTCTCGATCGGGCAGATCCGGCCGTAATGGGTGACGTGCACGTCGCGCACCTCGAAGCCGGCGCGCTCGCGCGTCAGTCCGCCCGGGCCGAGGGCCGAGAGGCGGCGCTTGTGGGTCACCTCCGACAGCGGGGTGGTCTGGTCCATGAACTGGCTGAGCTGCGAGGAGCCGAAGAATTCCCGGACCGCCGCCGCCGCCGGCTTGGCGTTGATCAGGTCGTGCGGCATCACGGTGTCGATATCGACCGAGCTCATGCGCTCGCGGATCGCCCGCTCCATGCGCAGGAGGCCGACCCGGTACTGGTTCTCCATCAGCTCGCCCACCGAGCGGACGCGTCGGTTGCCGAGATTGTCGATGTCGTCGATGTCGCCGAGACCGTCCTTCAACTGGTGCAGGATCTTCAGGATCTCCAGCACGTCGATCTTGCGCAGCACGCGCAGCTGGTCGTCCGTCTCGAAGCCCAGGCGGGCATTCATCTTCACCCGGCCGACGGCCGACAGGTCATAGCGCTCGGGATCGAAGAACAGGCCCTTGAACAGCGCCTCGGCCGACTCCAGCGTCGGCGGCTCGCCCGGGCGCATGACGCGGTAGATGTCGATCAGCGCGTCCTCGCGGGTGGCGTTCTTGTCGATCTCCAGCGTGTTGCGCACATAGGCGCCGGTCGTCACATGGTCGATCGCCAGCGTCTCGATCCGCTTGATCGCCTTCTCGTCGAGGAAGGTGATGATTTCCTGCGTGATCTCGTCGCCGGCCTCGTAGAACACCTCGCCCGTCTTCATGTCGACGATGTCGGTGGCGAAGTAGCGGCCGATCAGCTCGTCATCGGTGACCAGCTGATCCTTCAGGCCGTCCTCGACCAGCTTCTTGGCCTTGCGCGGGGTCAGCTTCTCGCCGGCCGCCAGGCGCACCTCGCCCGACGCGGCGTCGACCAGGTCGGCGATCAGCTTGGCGCCCTTCAGCGCCTCCGGATCGAACGGGGTCTTCCAGCCGCCCTTGACGCGCTGGAAGGCCTGGCTCGAATAGAAATTGGCGAGCACCTCCTCCTTGGACATGCCCTGCGCCTCGTAAGGCAGCAGCTCCTGGCCCTGCGCCTTGCGCTCCGCGCGCAGCGCCTCGGTGGCGGCGTCATCGAGCGCCATCAGCAGCGTCGTCACCGGCAGCTTGCGGCGCCGGTCGATGCGCACGTAGAGATGGTCCTTCGGGTCGAACTCGAAGTCGAGCCAGGAGCCGCGATAGGGGATCACCCGGGCGGAAAACAGGTACTTCCCCGAGGAATGGGTCTTGCCGCGGTCGTGGTCGAAGAACACGCCGGGGCTGCGGTGCATCTGCGAGACGATGACCCGCTCGGTGCCGTTGACGATGAAGGTGCCGTTATCCGTCATGAGCGGCATGTCGCCCATGTAGACGTCCTGCTCCTTGATGTCGCGGATCGAGCGCAGGCCGGTCTCCTCCTCGATGTCGAAGACGGTCAGGCGCAGCGTCACCTTCAGGGGCGCGGCATAGGTCATGCCGCGCTGCTGGCACTCCTCGACATCGTATTTCGGGTGCTCGAGCTCGTAGTCGACGAAGTCCAGCTCCGCGCGCTCGGAGAAGTCGCGAATCGGAAAGACCGAGCGGAACACCTCCTGCACGCCGACATGCTCGCGCTTGTCCTTGGGCACGTCCATCTGCAGGAACTGATCGTAGGAGCTGCGCTGCACCTCGATCAGGTTCGGCATCTGGGCCACTTCCGGAATGCGTCCGAAATCCTTGCGAATTCTCTTACGGGCGGTTAGCGACTTGGCCATAGGTCCTCGACCTTTCACATCCACTGCTCGGGCGCTGCACGGGCACGCAGCGCCGGCCCAGGCTCGTCGAAGGGGCGCTGCGCACCGCCCCTGTCGGCGGCGCGCGGCCCTTCGTCGGCATTCACGCCCTCCGACCACCGGCGGCCCGGGGAAACGGGCGGGCCGGAGGTGCGACGGCACCCATCGGCGCACCGTCGGAGGGAAAACCGGCCAACGCTGGCGGGACACGCTTCGGGCTCCAGACCCGCAGGTGCCCGGCGATGGCCGGGGCCGCCATGCGCGCGGCGGCGCGGGGCCGGGGCGGGCGGAAATACAACTGCGCCCTGG